>CBDBLS010000073.1:0-99049 GCA_965207105.1 Roseovarius sp.
AGAACCATTGGGTGACGCGAATATGCGTGTTGGTTGTGCAATTTCTTCGACCTGACTTCAGGTCTTTAAAGAAAGCCCCACGATTCGCCGCCAGATGACCAACGCGAAATAGTCCTACTCCACGCGACAGCGCATAGACGTCAGCAAGTATTACGATAGATGCATCTAGGGAATTCATGCTTCATCTATAAAGCATAAATTCCCCACCGCAAGGAAAATTTTCGTGTATAGGGAATAGGTGCCCTATATTGAACAAATTCTAGACTCTATAATCCGTTCAGGGCGTTCAGAGCGGGACGTGTCAATTTCAGCAGTTGGACATGGAAGCGCCATCCGTAGCCTGAAGCGTGGATTAGATGCACGAGCATCGACCTTGGAAGCTCTTTGTGTAGAACTCGGCCTAGAGTTCTACATTGGCCCGCCACGGGGCCCCGCGCCCGCCGAATCCGCACCCCCCTCCTGGACCAGCTTTGCGAAGACGACGGTCCCGCACCGTGGTCTTGCGAAATGCTCCATTCAGGGCTGGGGCAAGCCGCAGCCCGAGCGTGACCCTTTGCCAAAACCGGAGACAGCCATGGATCAGGATATGTTCTGGGTCTCGACAATCGGCCAGTCGATGATCCCCGAGGGGATAGCCTCTTCGGCCTTTTGCCTTGTTGCCCCGGACACGCAGGCGCGGGAGGGGGACCGGGTCTGGGTGCTCGATCACGAGGGCAAGGCTGCGATCAAGCGACTGGTGGAAAAGCGGGAGAACGGCGATCTCAGGCTGCGCGGCTGGATGCCGATCAGGGACGGGCAGCAGAAAGACTTTGTGGAAGAGCGCCTTGCGGCGGGCCTCCGTGAGGTCTATCCGGTGATTGCGGTTTTCAGGGGCAAGCCCGGATCGGAGACCTGCAGCTATATTCCCGATCCCGGGCCACCCGCCCATGCGGTGCCCCCCGCACCGGAGCGAATCCCCGGGGCCATCACCGATCTGCTGGGCCTGCCGGAGGGGGCGGCGGCGGAGACGGTTCTTGCGGCGATACAGGCGCAGCTTGCGAGCCGTGGCACGGCACATGCCACACCCGCAGCGGCACTGGACAGGCGCACGCTGGAGCGCACGCTCAAGGCGCAGAACAAAGCACTGGAAGAGAAGCTGGCGGCCACGCTGGAAGAGAAGCTGGCGGCCACGCTGGACGCGCGTCTGCCGCCACTCCAGCCACCGGCCCGGCCGCAGTCCAAACCTGTGCCCGCCGAATCCGGCCTGTCCGATCCGAAAACCCCTGAGGCGTCCGTCACCCGGCTGCGGTTTGCGGGCGATGTGCGTGCGGCGGCCGGCGCGGGCGAGGAGGTGTTTGAAGAGACGGAAATGTCGATCACAATCCCGAGCGAGGCGCTGCCGACGGGGCTGGACCCCGACACATGCATAGCGTTGCGGGTCGAGGGCGATTCGATGGAGCCGACCATCCACTCGGGCGATATTCTGGTGATTGACCACAGCGCCCGGGATCCTCTTGAGGGCCGGACCTATGTGGTGCGCAGCGCCCCGGGGCTGATCATCAAGCGGCTGCGGCAGGAGGCCGGTGCCTGGATCATGGCCAGCGACAATCCGGACTTTCCGCCACGCCCCATGGCCGGGGAGGACCGCATTCTTGGCCGCGTCCTGTGGTTTGGCCCGGAGAAGGCCGCCGTGGCGGGAGGGTGAGTGAAATGGAATGGAATGGAAGCCAAAAGCAGATAATCCTGTGCCGTCTTCACCCGCCGCCCGAGATCAGCAGTTCGGGCCGCTTTCCCCGGCTGCCCGCTTTTTTGCCGATCGTACAGGAGGTCTGCACCTCCTCGACGTCGGCCCAGTCGAATAGGGCGCGGATTTCGGGATGATCATTGATCGAGAGGATAAAGCGCCCCTTGATTCCGTGCAGCTGCTCTGCCATGCGGGTGAAGTCCGCGCGCACAAACCTGCCCTTGCCGTAGTCGGCCTCATTCCCCCGGTAGGGCGGGTCGAGATAAAACAGCGTATTATCGCTGTCATAACGGGCTATGAAGGGCGCATAATCAAGGCATTCAATGACAACCCCCGCCAGACGCCCATGCAGATCCTCGAGCATCGGCTCAAGCGAGGTGAGGTTGAAGCGGGCGGGTCTGTCTTTTGTCACACCGAAATTGCGCCCCGACGGCTTGCCCCCGAAGGCGGTGCGCTGAAGGTAGAGGAACCGCGCGGCCCGTTCGAGATCGGTGAGGGTGCCCGGGTCGGTATCGGTCAGGCGGATGAACTCGGCGCGTGTGGTCAGCTGAAATCGCAGCACTTCGAGGAACTGGGGATAGTGACGCTGCAATATCCGGAAAAGATTGCTGACGTCACGGCCAAGATCATTGATGACCTCGGCTTTGGGCCGCATGGAGCGGCGCAGGAATATCCCGCCCATGCCGACAAAGGGCTCGGCATAGGTCAGATGCCGGTCGGCATCGGTGCGGGCGCAGATGCGCCTTGCGAGATTGTGTTTGCCGCCCGGATAGGGGGCCACGGGGCTGACCGGATCCACAGGGGTCAGATGACGGGCGGCGGAAATAGATCCGCCGGATGATTGGGAGGTGGACAAAGGAGGGCGATCCCACGATCCTGTTCCCGCCGCGTGCGCGGTGACGGGACGGCCATGACTGGCCGGTTATGGTCGTGGGAGGCCTTTTTCTCCCGGTTCGGGGTGTTCCACGCACCCCGGCCCCCGTCCAGGCCGCTGGAGGCCCGCACCGGCGGCATTGCGATGTCATATCACGGGTGGTGACACGGCGTCACCGGACCATGGTCCGTCGAATTGCCGTGGTCCGTCGAATCGTCCGGGGCCGGGCCCGTAATTTCAAACTGGCCGAGCAGATTGTTCGTCGCTACTATGTTCTTGCAATTCAATCGTTCTGGACGGATCAGCTATGGCACGAACGGCCTCACCACTCAGATACCCCGGGGGTAAGAGTTGTCTCTATCCTTTGGTTTCTCAAATTCTCAAGGCCAACAGACTGGAGAGGAAACGCTATGCCGAACCGTTTGCGGGTGGCTGCGGCCTTGCCCTGTCTTTGTTGTATGAGGGGCATGTCAGCGACATTCATATCAACGACGTTGATGCGTCGATCTGGGCGTTTTGGCACAGCGTTCTGGATCACACAGAGGACCTTACATACAAGATTGGAAAGACACCAATCACCATTGAGGAATGGCAACGGCAACGAAAAATTCACCTTGCCCAAGACATATCTGATCCAGTGGAGCTTGGCTTCTCTACATTCTTTCTTAACCGAACAAACAGATCCGGCATCATTGAAGCCGCCGGGGTGATCGGGGGGCAAGATCAATCGGGCCACTACAAAATGGATTGTCGGTTCAATCGAGATGATTTGGAGAAGCGCGTCCGCAGAGTGGCGAAGTATCGCAACCTGATCCATCTTACACGGCGAGACGCAGTGGACTTCATTAAAGAGGTCGATACCCACCTCCCGCCTTCAACATTTCTGTGTGTTGATCCGCCCTATTTTCACAAGGGCCAAGGGCTTTATACGAGCTTCTATGACCCAAAAGATCACGCTGTTCTGGCCAGTGCTATACTTCGCTCGGAGAAGCCGTGGATCGTTACATATGACAATGTTGATACGATTGGGCATTTGTATCGCTCCCGTCGGCAATATGAATTCGATATTAACTATTCTGTTCAGGAAAAGCGGAAAGGCACCGAACTTCTGATTGCCTCAAAAGGGCTTCGAATGCCCGTGCAGGTCAGAGACAGACAGGTAAACAAACCGCAATATCGTGCGGCCTGATCTACTTAGGCGGACGCACCGGCCCTTTCATACCACGGTGGCGCAGGTGGATAAATACCCGCCATCATTGTGCTCCCCGATGTCGCTCACTCCGGCGACTATATTTGCTCAAATGCCGGGGCAGCCTGAAGACAGCTCAGGGGGGTTCACACACGGCGTGCCAGACATCGAGAAACCGCGCCCCGGCCAGCTTGCTTCGCTCCGTATCCTGGCGGCTCCACGTGGGCAGCGCGGGGCCGGGCCCGTAATTTCAAAGTGGGCCGCTATCCGATTCCCCCGGGGGGTTCCCCTTCGCACCCATGCATGCCAACATCGGATCAGACCAGGTAGAGGTAGAGGTAGAGAGATGTCGATCCCCGGGCGCAATGAAATCAGGAAAAAAATCGCAGGTGGCGAAATCATAATCGCGCCGTTTGATGAAGCCGATCTTGCCGATAATCTGAAAACCCTCACCTCTGATGTCCACGGGATCCGTCGAATTGTGGATGATGCGAAACCGTGGCTGAAGGTCATTGGGTGGATTCTGGGTGTCGCCGGTGTTTCCGCTGCAGGTTGGGTCACCGTGGAACTCTTGCAGGCTCTCTTCGGCGCGGGACCCGCTCCGTAATTTCAAAGTGGCCCACTCAACCAGACCTACCAAATCAAACTTTGTTCAAATGCCGGGGCACTCAGCAGAACACAATCTGATGCTTTGGAAGCAAGTCTCTCAACACATGGTCTCTATGGAAGGTAGCGGCCTGGTGAAAGCGAAATCCTGGCGTGTCGATCACGGCGCTTGATTGGGGAAGGTTGCGGAACCTGTCCACGTTATCATCCCACAGGGCAGGGTCATGGCTTGGTAGCTCCGGTTCGTCAGGAGACCTCTCATAGAGGCCGCCGCTTTCAATGGCTTTTTTCCAGGATTCAATCCTTGACGCTTTTTCGCCCTCTGCAGAAAGAATTTCCTTTATCTTGCCTTTGCCATCCTCGAACGCTACGGGCTTCGATGCAGCGTAGTGATTTTGGGCAAACCCCAGAAAGAAGCCGTGCGTCAGGGCGCATGCCTCAAGGTAATCGCAAACATTGCTGCGCTTTGACACCTTCCCGTTATCAGGGCGGCTGTGTTCAAACTTGAACTCCCAAGCCAGAAATGGCCTGTCCGGATAAGTCGCTACAGCGCCATGGCCAAGGGAAACGGCTCCTTTTTCGCCAGCAAAACTCCTGGCGATATCCAGGTATTTCTTCACAAAAGCGGCGGCACGATCTGCAACATGCTTCCTTGTCGCCTTGTCGTGAATGGTAAGTCCAATGCTGCTCCCATCAACATCATTCAACCTGGAGCAGCAGCCTGAAAACCCGTAATGGCTGAATGTGTCCATGTACACATGTGCCGTAACACCCATGAGCTCCAGAGCATAAGGGCAGTCTGATAGTGCCTTGTTCAGGTTGTGGTCAAGCGATTCCCTGGCAACATCACTATTCTTCACACACAGAAGACGCTGCTCCAACGTTTCCCCCTTCGCACCAGGCAAAAAGTGAAAAGGCACCCAACTTAACCGATGTTCATCCGGGGAAAGAGCGGAGTCCATGACGGCACCCCCCAAAGTTTTCACGGTGGCGCAGGTGGATAAATATCCGCCATCATCGTGTCCGTCAATCTCGCTCACCCTGGCGTCGTCAACATACTGTGCGGCATATGCAATGGTTGTTGCGTCAGCCCAGGGAATTCCAGCCATTCGTGCCAGTGCATAGGTGCCCCAATAGTGCATATCTACCTGCATTTTGGTTCTCTCCTTGGTTGGGGATGGATCTTCGACGCCAAGCGTACATTATCGACTCTGGCGACTATATAACAGTCGCGCGTACCAAATCAAACTTTGTTCAAATGCCGGGGCACACGGCGTGCCAGACATCGAGAAACCGCGCGCCTTCTATCTTGCTTCGCTCCGTATCCTGGCGGCTCCACGTGGGCAGCGCGGGGCGCAGCCCGTCACAGATTGCGTCGGCGGGGGTATGAACGGGGGGTGTGCAGGCGGTGAGGGTGAGCAGTACCGCCGCCATGACCATGAGCCTGTTCATCTGAGCCTCCCGTGTTCGTCCAGCCGCTCGTCAACGGGCCTTGCGTCGCCATCAGAGGCCCGCAGGGCGTCATCCGCTGTTTTGCGGGTATCGACGTAGCCTTGCAGCGCGTCGCGCTCTGCGGCCCTCTCCGCGTCTCTGGTGAGCAGTACCGCCGCCATGACCATGAGCCTGTTCATCTAAGTCTCCCGTGTTCGTCCAGCCGCTCGTCAACGGGCCTTGTGTCGCCATCAGAGGCCCGCAGGGCGTCATCCGCTGTTTTGCGGGTATCGACGCAGCCTTGCAGCGCGTCGCGCTCTGCGGCCCTCTCCGCGTCTCTGCGGCCCCTTTGGTACAGAAGGGCCACTGACAGGACAAAGCCGCCCGCCAGTGCGACCATGCGCCCGGCTTTGCTGCCGGCGAGCCAGCGCCATATGATCGCGGGGGCGGCCATGATTATGCAGGGGCGGCCTTGACGGCCCACATGGCGGCCTCCTCGACGGCTTGGATTGCGATGAGGGCGTGACGGCAGGCGGATAAGTTGTCCTCCCCGATCCTCTCGCATTCCGAGATCAGCGCTGCGGCGAGCATTTTGATGCGGTCTACGGTGGGGTGTTCGGAGGGGTCGAAGCCTGCGCGAACAAGGTCGGCGGATGTTGTGCTGACAGCCGTCTGCACAGCGTTGTTCAGGCGTGATTTGGTGACAACGTGCATGATTGTTCCTCGTTGTCTGGTTTCGGTCAGGTTGGCCCGCCGCGTTTTTTATCGCGCCGGTACCAGACCTCGGTGGCGAGTGCGACGATGGCACCCGCCAGCGCGGTGAGCAGATCGGGCGAGGACAGGAGCGCGCCCGTCTCCGCACCGACGATGCCGCGTGTCACAAGCGCCGCCGTGCCATAGCGCAGCAGGATGCGTATGAGGGGGACATGCTGTGCGGGATCCATCAGCCTATGCCCTGCGCCCATTTTTTTATCCGCTCACGCATGATCCACGCGGCGGCCAGCGCAATCACCCCTGCGCCCGCGATGAGCGCATATGTCGAGGGCAGCGCCCCCGTGACCGCGACAGGTGCCGCGACCCTCGCGACGGTGGCGAGCTGCACGGCGCCGGCCTGCACCGTGGTGGAGGCCATTGCGGACGCGCGGGGGGGGGGGGCGTGGCCCGGCGAATACCAAGGAGGCGGTTGGGCGCGTATCCCGCGACGCTGACCTTATTGCCCTGATTGCCGCCAAGGACGTATATTCTTCCCTCTGCGCGGCGGTGGAAAAACGCCACATGGCCCTGCCAGCCGCTCTTGCCTCCACGCCAGAACACCACCACATCGCCGGGCCCTGCATCGTCCGGAGCCACCTTTTGTCCCCATTTGAGATAGCTGCGGGCGGCAAGGGAGCCGGTGCCCTGCAAGCCGCATTCGGCGAGCATGGTCCCTACAAAGGCGGCGCACCAGGGGGTTTCATCATCGGGCATGGGTTGTCCGGCTTTGCGAAAGTAATCCAGCACTTGCGGATTATGCGCGGCTCCGGGCCATTCGGCGGTGCCCTTGTGAGCCCAGGCGGCGGAATGAACTGTTTTTGACAGTGTCTGTATCATGGGAATCTCCGTGTGCTGACCGGTTGCGTGTCGGATCAAGCGTTCAGATTACCTGATCGGGCAGGCCCCCGCGACGGACCATGGTCCGTCGCGGGGGTCTCTGGCATCGGCTAGACTGGCGGGCATGACAAAGAAAACACTCCCTGCCGCACAGCCCGCCGCTGCCGCGCTGTCAGCGCTCGACAGCTGGTTCGATGTCTGCCGCACGGGCACGCATACGGACATGCACAACACCACCTTCACCCTCTCCGAAGGGGACCTTGCGCGTATTGCAGCCGCTTACGCGACCTCTGATCCGGCACCTGTTGTCGTCGGACATCCGGAGACAGATGCCCCTGCCTGGGGCCGGGTGGATGGCCTGCGCGTGGTCGGCGATACGCTCCAGGCAAAGCTGACACGTCTCGACGATGCCTTCCGGGCGGCTGTCGAGGCCGGACGCTATGCGGGCCGCTCGGTGGCGATTGACCGGGACGACACCGGTGGCTGGAGCTTGCGTCATATCGGGTTTCTGGGGGGCGTTGCTCCGGCGGTGCAGGGTCTCAGCCCGGCCATGTTCAGGGCTCCCGCGACGGCTCCCGCCGCGACACTGGAACTCGCGGTTCCGCTGGGCGGCACTGAAGAGCGATCCGCCCGGGACACCACGGCACGGGCGCTGCGCGGCCTGCGCGAGTGGGTTATCGAGCGCTCGACGATTGAACAGGCGGATCGCATTTTGCCCGACTGGGCGTTGACCGAAATCCAGGCCCTCGGGGAGCCGGAGGACGGTGACTTTCTCGCGTCCCTCGCCTCGCGATTTACACAGGAGACATCTATCATGAACGACATCCCGCCCATTCCCGACCCTGCCGCCGCCCCGAACCCTCCGGCTGACCCGGGTCTTGCGCGGGAGCAGGCCGCACTGGCGGCAGAGCGTGCGCAACTGGCAACCGAACGTCTGCAACCGGCGGCGCAGCGGTGTCTGTCCGAGGCGCATGAGCGTGTCGGAACCCATGTGAGCGCAGGTCGGGTATTGCCCGCAGAGGCCGCATCGCTGGAAGCGCTGTTCGCGGCGCTCTCCGGACAGGCCGCTTCGATCCGGCTGGCAGGGTCAGCCACCCCCCAAACCCCCGGGGAGGCGCTGCAGGCCTTCCTGTCCGGCTTGCCCGTGCGCGGACCGGACACGGCGGAATATGCCGGTCCCGGCCAGATCGCCATGAGTGGCGCACAGGCTCCTGTGATGCGGGACGGGCAAACCGCGCAGCATGTCGCGCTGGCGGCGAAGGCGCTGATGGGGAGCGATCCCACAGGCACAATGACCATCGCGGATGCGGTGCGTCAGGTGACAGAGGGAGGTCGCTGAAATGGCCGGACATTCACCTGTTGCAACGGTCTCTTTCAAGGCGTTCGGTGATGTGGCCGCGCGCCGCATCGTGCGGCTGAGAACCTCGAAGGGCGGGGAAGCGGTCCAGGCGGACGCGGACTCCGCCAGAACAGCGGGAGAGCGGCCCATAGGCATTTCCGGTGAGGTGGCCACCGGGTCCGGGCAGATCCTGGATGTGCATATTGCGGGCATCGCCGACCTTGAGGCCGGGGGCGCTGTCATGCGCGGCACGGCGCTGAAACCCGATGCCGAGGGCAAGGCGACAGCCACCGACACCACCGGTGATTGTGTGGTGGGCATTGCTCTGGAGGCCGCCACGGCTGCCGGTGACATCATTCCCGTGCTGCTGTCGCAGCATCGCATGTAAGGAAGGCCTGACAGATGGCAGACAACATTATTTCCACGTACCCTGTGGACTTCGAGCGCACCGCGACCGCGGTGGGCTATGGCAATGACAGCTGTATCGCCGATATGGTCCAGCCCCGGGTCGATGTGGGGCGCAAGGAATACCGCTATACCGAATACCCGCTGGCCGAGAGCTTCAGCGTTCCCGAAACGCGTGTCGGTCGGCGCGGGACGCCCGTTATGGTGCATTTTTCGGCGGAGGAGAAATCAGGCGCCTGTCAGGATTACTCGCTTGAGGATCTGATCCCCGACGATGATGTGCGCAACGCGCCGCCCACAACGGTTGATCCGATAGATCGCTCCACAATGATGCTGACCGATCTGCTGATGATCGATCGTGAAAAGCGCGTGGCGGATCTGGTGTTCGACGCCGCAAAATACGGCGCGGACAACAAAGTCACACTGGCGGGCAATGATCAGTGGTCCGCCAGTCATGACGACAGTGATCCCGTGGCCGATATTGTCGATGCGGTCGAGAGCATGATCGTCAAGCCAACACATTTCTGCATGGGTTCGGAGGTCTGGAAGGATCTGCGCACGCACCCGGCGATCCTGAAATCGGTCAACCGCAATGAAGGGGATCGCGGCATCGCCTCGCGGATGATGGTCGAGGATCTGCTGGAGGTGAAAATTGTTGTTGGCCAGGCCTGGATCAATGCGGCCCGCCCCGGTCGGGAGGCAAGCCTGAAACGCGTGTGGGGCAAGAACGCACTCCTTTACCGTGCCGATCCCAATGCAGCGCCCAATGGCCCGCCCACATTGGGGATCACAGCCTCTTATCGTGGGCGCGAGGTGTATTCCGTCTTTGACCCTGCGCGCGGCGCGCGCGGCGGGCATCGCCTGCGGGTTGTTGACACCTGCGATGAGCGGATCATTGCCGCCAGGGCGGGATACCTGTTCAAAAACGCAGTGGCGTAGGGAGGGCGTAATGGTCGAAACAGTCAAGGCAGCCGAACCGGCTCCTGCAGCCAAAGCGGCCGAACCGGCCCCTGCATGTGTCGCGATCAATCCGGTTCAATATGCGCGCAAGCGCTATATGCCGGGCGATCCGCTGGATCTTCCGCAGGACGTACTGGCCGCGCTGGTTGCGTCGGGGGACGCAAAGGTTCCGTACGCCGGTCCTGTGGCTGCGGGTCCGGATACTGAAGACACCCCGGACGGGGTCGCCTGAGCCATGGCCTATGCGACCCGCGATGATCTTGAAGCCCGCTATGGTTCGGAAGAGATTGCGCGTCTGTTGTGTGATGATGCAGAGGATGATGCAGAGGATGCCGCTGCACGTCTGGCGGCGGTGCTGTCGGACGCGGCGGGCGAAATCGATGCAGCCCTTGCCCGGGAATATATCCTGCCTCTTGCACAGGGTGATTATCCATCCCTCAAGGCCATTGCCTGTGCCCTGGCGCGGCTGGCCCTTTACGACGACGCGCCGAAAGAGGCGGTGACAGACGCGGCGAAGGCCGCGCGCGATCAGCTCTCCCGTCCGGCGCAGGGCTATCTGCGCAGTGGCGATGGTGCGGAACCGCCACGGCGCAACTTTTGCCCTGCAATCAAGGCCCCGCCTGCGCGGATCCGCGAGACGATTGACAGGATCAATCGTCGTGGAGGGTATTCGTGATGGCCGGGGCAGGTGTCCGGATCGATGTCGAATGGGACGATGCCGGGGCCCGGGCGGCTCTGGGGCGTGCGGTCACGGCCCTGGACAACCCATACGAGATGTATGACGAAATCGGCCAGATGCTGGCCTCCGCGGTCCTGCGGCGCTTCGAGACGGAAACGGGTCCGGACGGCACAAAATGGGCACCCTCGCGGCGCGCGCGCAAAAAAGGGGGCCAGACCCTGACAGATTCCGCGCGCCTGCGTCAGTCGATCACACACCGCGCCGATGCCGCCGGCGTCGAGGTGGGCACAAATGTCGTTTACGCCGCGATCCACCAGTTTGGCGGCACCATCAGGAAGAAAGCCCGGAAACAGACCCTTGAATTTGACGATGACACAGGTCGGTTCATATCCCGCAGGAACGCGGCGCGACGCAAGACCGGGCTGATCCGGATCGTGAATGCCCAAATCGGGGCGCACAGCGTCACGATGCCCGCCCGGCCATATCTGGGCGTTTCCGGCGATGACCGGACAGCCGTTCTTGATATTGCGACGCGCATGCTGGCGGAGACGCTGCGATGATTGTTTCCGCATCGGCATGGCCCGGCTTTGCCGCCGTGGATGCGGTTGCCGAACGCCTTCGCACGCTTGAGACGCTGGTTGACGTGCTGAACGTCTACGACGTGGCGCGGGCGGATGCCCCAAAGCTGCCGTCCGCTGTCGTTGCGCCGTTGACGGAACGCGCCTTGTCCGCTCAGTCCGTCCCCGGTCAGACCCTTCTTCCCCTCGCGGTGGAGATGCGGATCGGCGTGGTGCTTGTCGTTGACGCTGCCAATGACCCGTCCGGACGCAGGACCCGTGCGAAAAAAACGCTGGCTGACGTACTGGGGCAGACCCGTCAAAAGCTGTTGGGCTGGGTACCGGCCCCGGAACCGGAAAACCATGGGGTGACCGGGCCGCTGGCATTTGTGGCCGGACGTCTCACCGAGATCGAGAATGGTCGTATCATCTGGCAGGACGAATGGACCTGCCAATACAGAACATCAAGGGAGTGTAACTGATGGCGCAGAATTTCATCATCGGTGCCGGCAAACTTTATTTTGCCCGGGCCACACAGGACGGCGCGCCCGGAGCGGAGCGCTGTCTCGGGGACGCCGAGAGCACAACGCTCCGGATCAACGAGGAGCGCGTGACGGTGCAGTCAGGCTCGGGGGTGCCGCGCGTGCTGGTCGACGCGGTACGCTCCACCGAGCGCATGATCGACATGGTGCTGCGGGATATGTCCCTGGGCAATATCGCCCTGTTGTTCGCCTCGGATACGATCCCGGTGCCCGCGACAACGGTGACAGGCGAGCGGATTGCCGTCGGCCTGTTGGATGGCGGCCCATGGTATGGGCTCCCGTCCGCCAGGGGCCGTCGGATCTCGGACCTCATCCTGCGCCCTTTGCGCGGCGGAACAGCCTACACGCTCAATACCCATTACCGCGCCGATCCGGGATCCGGCACAATTCGCATTCTGGATGCCGGGGCGGATGGTATCGCCGCCAACACCACAATCCTCGCGTCCTATACGATCGACGCCGCGACCCGCATCTCTGTGGGGCAGGCCCGGGTCGTCACGGGCGCACTGCGCTACGTCGAGCACGCTCCGACGATCAATCCGGCATCAAAGGGCCGTAACATCTACTGCCCGGACGTCAAGCTGCGCCCAAACGGTGACTGGACGCTCACCGGGCGGTCGGAGCAGCGGATCCCGCTCAGCGCCAATATATGGCAGCCCGAGGACGGCTCCGCCGCGATGATGATCGACGGGGAGGACCTGCGATGAGCGACGATGCGGAGACCCTCGCCATCCTTGATCCGGATGTAACAATCACACTGCGCGATCCGGACACCGGCGCGGCGGTGGAGATAACAGTGCGCGAGTTCCGGATGCGCGAGGGCCTCGATGTTCAGGTGATCGGGGCTCCCCTGATCCGTGATCTTGCGGTTCAGGTGGGCGACACGGCGCAAGAGCCCGATGCCGTGCGCACCGGCGCTGTGCTGGGGGCGCATGCGGATATCTGGCTGCGCATCTGCGCTATGGCCAGCGGGCAATCGGTGGAATGGATTGGATCGCTTGCGGACACCGAGGCCCATGCGCTGCAATCGGCGGTCTGGCAAGTCAACACGGGTTTTTTTATCCGCCGCCTGGTGGCCCAGGCACTGGGCCAGGGGGTGGTGGAGACCGTATCGCGCTCTCTCGCGTCCTCGAGCAGCTTGCAGCCGACGGGCACGGAGATATCCGAAGCCTCCCCGCCACACTGACATGGAGACAGATCATGCTGATCTGGCAGGCAGGACAGTCGCGCCGTATCGAGATGCCGGGCCATAGTCTGGTGCGGGGCCTGATGCAATGACGCAGGATATCGACCTCGCCCTGCGCGTCAGTGGCGATATAGGCGACGCGCTGGCCGTCCTGCGCAAGACCAGGGCCGAGCTGGATGCGACGGGCGATGCGGCGCAGGGGCTGGGAGGACGGACCACACGGGCAGGGGCCGCCGCCGGGCAGGCGAGCACTGCATCGCGCGCCCTGGGTGAGCGCATGAGACACCTGCGCCCACAGATCCAGAACACGGCGTGGCAGGTGGGTGACTTCGCCGTCCAGGTGGGTGCAGGCACATCCGCGAGCCAGGCGATGGCCCAGCAGCTTCCGCAATTGCTCGGTGGGTTTGGCGTTCTTGGCGCGGTTCTGGGTGCTGTCGCGGCCATTGCCGTGCCTCTCGGTGCCGCATTTTTGCGCACAGGCGAGGAAGCGGAGAGTGCGTCCGACGCCACATCGCGGCTCGCGGATGCCACGGAGAGGCTGCGGGGACTGAAAGACCTTGGCGGTGATCTTGAGGATCTGGCCGAGCGTTACGGGGTTGTCACAGCGCGGGTTCGGGACCTTCTGGCCGCGCAGCGTCAGCTGGCGGAGCGTGAAGCGCGGGATGCACTGCGCGCGACAGGAAAGGGCCTGCTGGACAGTCTGCCCGAGGCGCTGGCCGCCGGACAGGACCGGGTGGCGGCGGATTTCGAGGATATTTTGCAAGGGACCGTGCACCGCTCCGGTGACGTGCTTCGCGAAGCTGGTCTGGATGTATTCGACGTCTCGGACAACGACAGCGTGAAAGCCCATCTGCGAGACACCTTTGGAGAGACCCCGACAGGGTTCGTCAAGGATGCCGATCTGGACAACATCGAAGATGTCGATACCCTTCTGAACACGATAATCATCAGGCTGCGCTTGTTCAACGAGGGCGCGGTCCGGACCAGCTTCGCCGTTATGGAGGCCTCCGAATCCATGTCCGCCGCCCTGCGCCGGTACGCAGATGAACTCGGACTTGCCGGTGAACAGCTTGCCGGTGAACAGACAGAGGCACTGTCATCGGCATCACTTGATCTGCGCAACGCTCTTGACGGCGATGATATCAATGAAGTTTCCGACGCCGTCGCAAACATGCGCAAAGTCCTGGAGAATGCCCTGGGGGGTGAAGACCTCACCACAGATCAACGAAAGGCGCTGGACGTACTGATCGACCGGTTGATCGCAGCCGAAGACCAGGCACGCCGGCTCGGGACGCTCAAGACGGGTGATCTGGGCCTTGGCGTTGCCATCAAGGCCGCAAAGGCGCTGGCGGATGAGGCCGCGCGCGCCCGCGATGAGCTGGCCGCTTTACCGGGGGTGCAGGCGGCCGCTCTGGCGGTGGCGCGTATTCGCGAGGCCACGGTTGGCGATCCGGAGGCCCGGGCACGTCAGCTGGCGGAGCGTGGTGTCATGAGATTGCGGGAGAAGTCCACGGCGGGCCGGTCGGATCTGGACCCCGCGCAGCGCTTCGATGCCGAAGCGATCCGGGCGGCCGGAGATAACGCGGTAACCCTGGCCCGTATCAACGCGCGCACGCGCGAGGCCGAGGCCGCACTGCGCGAATCAATCTCCGGCAGCGGTGGCGGCGGTGGTAAAAATGATCCCGCCACAGCCCTGATCAAGACGTTGGAGCAATATCGGAGCCGTGCAGAGATCGCCTCTATCCGCCTGCAAGGGTTGGGGGGCGGGGAAGAGGCGGGGTTTATCGCCACCGCAGAGGCCGCGCGGCTGGCGGAGACAGCGATTGCGAAAATCGGCGATAACCCTGCAGCGGCTGCACAGGTGCGTGAACTGGAAGCCGCTGTCAATGCGGCAGCCGAAGAGGCTATCGCAATAGAGCGCGCGCTGAGCCGGGGACCGCAGGGCGTAGACGCCATCCGCGCTGGACTGCGGGGCTATGCCGAGGAGGCGAGCTTTGCGGGCAATGAGATCGAAAGCGCCGTCGGCGGGGCATTCAATGGCCTGGAAGATGCTCTCGTGCAGTTTGTCTCTACGGGCAAGCTGGAGGTCGGGGATCTGGTCGACAGCATCATCGCCGATTTTGCCCGCATCGCCATTCGCCAAAATATCACCGGCCCGTTGGCCGATGCTTTGGCCGGGGTTTTGGGCGGGGGTTTTGGCGGGGGCACGGCACCGGCACCGACGACGGCGGTGCGGCCCCGGGGCAGACCGTTTCACACAGGGGGCGTGGCCGGGGGTGTGGCCGGGGATGTGGCTGGTCGGGCGCAAGCCATCATTGCGGCCTCCGCCGCCACAGCGGGGCGCACGGCACGCGAAGTGCCCGCCATCCTGCTGGAGGGTGAGGCGGTGCTGACCGCTGATCAGTCCGCCGCATTGAGCGAAATGCTGCGCCGGAGAGACCGCCCCCGATATCATCGGGGCGGGGCAGCGGGGATCGACCCCGCGCGCATTCCGGCCGTCTATAAAACGCAGGCACCGGGTGCCGCAGACATGGAGGCGGGTCCCGACGTGCGCCCCGCCAATGTCACCGTGAATGTCGAGAACAAAGGTGCGCCCAGGACAGCCACTGCAACAGCCCGGTCAGACGGGCTGCGCGGTCTCATTGTCGCGATTGTGGCCGAAGATGTGCAAAGCGGCGGGGCGATTGCACAACAGGTCACCCAGACGCTGCGCCGCCAATCAAGCGGTGGTGATGGGTTCTGATGGCAAGCTGGCCTGCATATGCGCGTATCATCGCGGACGGCATTGTGGCCGGTCAGGATGAAAATACCCGACGCACGGCGTTTGAGAGTGGTGCGGTCCGGCAGGCCCGCGCGCGCAGTGCGGCCCTGCGCTTCTGGCAGGTGTCCGTACATCTTGAAAGCGATACGCATATGGGAGATTTCCGGACCTGGGCCGAGACCCATGGACACGGGGCCTTCGACGGCTCCGATCCGGTTGCCGGTGATGCGGTCCACCTGCGGCTGCGCGGGGGATCGGGGTCCGTGAGCTGTCGCGGTACCGTCAAGGGAGGTCGTCGCCACTGGACCGCCGACATGGTGCTGGAGGAGGTCCTGTGACATTAACCTCCGCCGGTCGTGAAGCTCTTGTTGGCCTGTCTCCGGACGATCTGATCCTTTATGCGCTGGAAATCACGCATCCCGACCTGGCGGATGCCGTGCGGGTGGTGGCGGATGGCCGCGCGCGCGAGATCGAAGGCCAGACCTATATGGCGCTGGCGTTCTCGGTGCGTCTGGCCAGGGATGAAGAGCGCCGGGCCCCGCGTGCGGAACTGCGCATCGATAATGCAGGACGCGACATCATGATCTGGCTGGATCGCGCAGGCGGTGGGCAGGGTGCAGGTATCCGGGTCCTGCGCTGTCTGGCGGACGGAGACAGCGCCGCACGGGATCCCGACTGGGAGGCTCAATTGGATGTGCTCCAGATCAGAGCCGATCAGCAAAGCGTAACGGCGATCATCGGCTATGACCCGTTGCTTGACAGGCCCGCTGTGGGTCTGCGCCACGACCCGGAAACATCTCCCGCGCTGTTTTGAAAGGATGGAGCGCAAATGACTGACATAATCGCACTGAAACAGGGGGACACGCTGAGCCTGCCCGCCCAGGCGCATCACACACCCCCCCGCCCCGGACGGGACGGGGGGGTTGCGCGCAACCTTGCTGACTGGACCCCTGACGCGGCCCTGTATCATGACCGGAGCGGAACACGGGCCCTGTTGACCTGCCGCGTGACCGATGCCGGTGACGGGCTGTTCACCCTCTCGGCCACCGCGCGCCAGACCGCCGCATGGCCACCGGGCAAGTGGCGTGGAGATATCACATTCACGGATGGGAATGGTGTCAAAGCGTCGACAGAGACTTTCACAATCATTCTCAAGGAGGCAATCTGATGTCCGTCACTCTCAACCCCGCAGGCGGCGGGGTCACGATCAATCCCGCAGCCCCTGTCTCATCGGATCTGTCCGCGCAGGCAGATCGTGCCGCCGCCGCCGCGACCTCCGCCGCCGCCGCGGAAAGGCGCTACAAGGCACTGGAAGCCAATCTGCACCGGGCGGGGGAAGTAGAATTGTATGTTGATGCCGGTGGCGACGACAACGCGGCAGGCACCGACGCCGCGCCGCTGCAAACGCTCACCGCCGCCCTGAGAAAGTCACCGCCAGGCGGAACGCTCACTATACATCTCAAGAGCGACATCACAGTGGACGCGTTTGCGCGCTGTTTGTTATGCACGGATGGTTCAGCTGCTCTCGGATGGCGATGACGGACGCACTCTGACCGTTCAGGCCCCGAACCCCCTTCCGGACGCCCCGGTGCGCGCGGGCGCATATTGGATCCAGATGATCGATCCGGACGCGGTCTTCTTCTTCAACAATATCGAGGTCGACATCGCGCTGTCAGCGGCCGGGCTGCAGGAACCCGCCTTTATGACCGGCGTGGGGCAGTTGACGCTGCGCGCCTTTAACAGCCGTCTGCGAGGCCGGGAAAACGGGGGCGGCATCGCTTTAATGTCGGGGGCTGTGGTCTATGCGCTCGCCATCGAAAGCTCCTCGGTCTCCGACATGGCGGGGCACTGGATCAGCGGTGTGGCACCCGGAACACCAAAAGTCGATGCAGCCAATCTGCTGTGGTCAACCGTGGCCACCCTTTAAAAGGAGCATAAAATGAAACTCACACTCACCCACGAAGGCCTGGACTATATCAGCTATACACCCGGCGAGCTGGCGGAGGCCGGAGTTCCTCAAGAAGCCATCTCTGCGGCGCAGGCAACGATGGTCGGGCAGGAAAGCCGGCAGAAGAAGGTCAAGGCCGCACTCTCCGCCGCAGGCGGTGTCGAGGCAGGGCTGGTTGATAGCCTCGATCTGACCACTGTCGCGCTGTCCGGGCTGGCGCGCCTCGCACAGGCGATTTCCACCGCCAGTACAATCGCAGAGATCCGTGCCGCCGCTGTACCCGTCTCCAGCCTGCTTGAGGATTGGCGGGACAAAACAGTGCAGGTGCCCCTCGATGCCGCAAGTGACGTGCAAACAGTATTGAGTAAGGGGGCCGGGCGCGCAGCGGCCATCACAGCCGCATATGAAGCACAATGACACCTGCGCCCCTGGCCCCGCCGCCCGATCCATTCTGGGCGGTGGCTGCGCTGCACAGGAACCCGCCGGGAGATTGCGCGGCTTATGTTATGGCCATCCTGGAGTGCATGTTCGCGCGCACCATCTCTCTTCCCCGAAGCCCCGGGAGCCTGCGCGGCAGGGATCGGGCGATCGGTGCCGCCATTGCGGAGCACCTCGCCGTCTCTCTTGAAGGAACATCGCCGTCCGAAGGGGATGCCGTCCTGATGTGCGCCGCCGGTCGCAGGGCCTGTATCGGACATCACATCGGGCTGTGGACGCGGACAGGAGGACAGGCATATGTGCTGCATCGCATGGAAGGCCAGCGCCCGCGCCTTGATCCGCTGGCCGGTCTCAAACACCGGGGCCTGACACTGACCGGGCTGTATCGCTGGACATAAATCATGGTTGACCGTATCGGAAACCCCGGTTGCGCGCCGTTTGCAAACCGCCCGCAACCGGGATATGTGGCGGATGTCCTGCCGCACCCGCTCACCCGCGACGGGGTGCGGACTGTCACCTTGCCGGCGGGCATCTCCCTTACCCGGGCGTGTCGCATTTGCCTGCCCGATATACCGCCCGGGAGGATCGCCGCCGCTGTCAACGGGGAGCCTGTGCCGCACGCCCGTTGGGAGCAGTCTCTACCGGCAGGCGCGAAACTCGCCCTGCGCCCGGCCTTGCACGGCGGCGACAGTGATCCCGTCGCCGCCGTGCTCTCTATCGCGATTGTTGTCGCCGCGCCCGTTCTGGCACCCCATGTACTGGGTGCACTCGGTGTGACAGCCGGCACCACGGCGCTGGCCGTGGCCACCGCAGGCCTGCAGATTGTCGGAGGCCTCATTGTTCAGGGGCTCTATTCACCATCACTTCCCGACCGGAACAACACGGGAGCGCCCGATCCCCTCCACAGCCTCGCGGGGGGTCGAAATCTGGCACGACCCTATGAACCGGCCTTGCTGGTGCTGGGCCAACACCGCATCTGGCCCGATCTGGTCGCGACCCCATGGGCCTCCTATGAGGATGGGGAGCAGTACCTGCACCAGGTATTCGGCGCCGGAATAGGGGCACCTGTACTCTCCGACTGGCGCATCGGAGAAACTCCGGTCGGTCAATATGATGAAGCCACGCTCACTGTCCTGCCTCCGGGCGGCATCCTGCCCTTCGATCTCGACGTGCAGACAGAGCCGGGCGGCGGTGCGCTTGAAAGCACAGAATGGGTGCGGCGGACAACCGCAGGCGGGGTACACAGGATTGCCATTGATCTGGATGGCCAGCTTACAGGGCTGGGGGGGGTCCCGGCCTGAACCTTTAGCCCGGTCCGTCGAGATCAGGTGGCGACGGGCGCAGGATGGAGACACACCCGCCAGATCATGGTCTGTTGTGCGCATTGTGGACCTGCCCGGAATACCGGAACACAATGCGCAAAATCCGTTTCGCCGAACATTGACATATGACCTTGGGCGACCCGGGCGGGCGGTGGATGTGGAAATCCGCCGCACAGGCGAGCCCTCAACGGAGTCCAGCCATATTGACCGCATCATATGGACCGGGCTACGGGCCTTCCGGGCCGGCACGGCCGTCTTTGCGGACCAAACCACCGCTGCCGTCCGGATAAAGGCCAGCGGCCAGCTCAACGGACAGGTTGACAGCCTGTCCGCCACCGCGTCACAGCCCGTACGCGTTCGGGCCTCCGACGGCACATGGACGACTGCCGAAAGCACAAATCCGGCGTGGATATTCCGCTGGCTTGCGCTCGGCATCACAGCCGCAGACGGTCGGTTGATCGCCGGAGCCGGACTGCCAGGGAACCGCATCGACAAGGCTGCAATCACAGAGTGGGCGGCATGGTGCGATGCCAATGCCCTGACATGCTCCGCTGTCATCGACCGCCGCATGTCCTGCGCCGACATGCTCACACTCGTTGCGCGCTGCGGGCGCGCCAGCCCCACATGGCGGAGTGGAAAGCTCGGCGTCGTGTTCGATGACCCGGACACCACCGTCACAACCCTCATCACTCCCGAAAATGTCGTTCTTGGCTCTATGGGTGTCGAGTGGGCCGCCAGTCCGGCCCCCGATGAGATTGCCCTGCGCTACATCGACCCCGATTCCGATTGGCAATACCAAACCATCCGCCGGCGCGTGCCGGGTGCCACAGGCCCGGTTGTGAACACATCAACAGTGACCCTGCGCGGGGTCACCTCCTCCGGGCAGGCAGCCAGGGAGGCAAATCTGCTCGCGGCGCGCCAGCGATATCATCGGCGACGCATCACCTGGGAAATGGGGCCGGAAGGCTACCTGATCCGGCGCGGCGATGTGGTATGGATGACCCATGACATGCTGGCCGGAGGGGCCGCAGGGCGGCTCAATGGCGGCAGTGCCGCACAGATCACACTTGATCGAGCCCGGCCTGCAAGTGATGGAGATCATATCATACTGCGCCTTGCGAACGGGACGTTGCATCGGTCTGCTGCCACACCGCCTCTCCATGCCGACGCAGACAGCCCATTGCGCGACCTCGCAAGCCCGCTCCCTGACGCACCCGACGCCGATGGCCGCGGCCCCGCCGATATCCTCTATCGGATATATTCCAACAGCGCCCCGCCAGACCCCTTGCGCATCACCGTTATTGAACCAATAGACGAAGAGAGCGTGCGCCTCACCGCCATCGATCACATGGCGGAATACTATGCCGCCGAGACCTCCGATCTCACCACCCCGGATGCAACGCCGCGCGTTCAGGCGCAAAGCAGTATTCGGGCCGTCACACTGCAAGCCCGCATCATGGAGGGATCCACCCGGGTGTCCCTGTCCCTTGCCGTCGCAGGCCAATGGGCAGGCGCATCCCTTGTTTCAAACGATCCCGCAGCCCCGGAGAATATCCCCAACGGAAAACTGAATGCAGAATGGGCCACTGAACTTGCCGCCGGAGCGAGGCTCACCGTCACCATAACCCCATTGCCCGGTCCGGGTGGGGCAGGTGCGCCCGCCACATCAACCGTCATCATCCCAACCGCCACCGCGCCCTACAGATCGAGACACGACAGGAAGTGAACCCCCTGCACCGATTTGGAAGGGTGAACGTACCGTGCGCCAATCAAGTGCGCAATCAAGAAGAAAAGCGCCGGGAAAATCAACGGTAAATACCCATGTAAATACCCGGGAAAATCACGTCGATTGCGCACTTGATTGGCGTAATTGCGCATTTTGATTGGCGCGCTACAATTTCCTGCCGACTTTGAAGAAGGTCTTGATCCTGGGCGGCAGTTCCGGATCTCGAGCGTCTCGATCTGCTTTACGCTGATCCCTCGCCGGTTGGTCGGCCGGGAAACCATAAAACCGGCCCCGGGAAATCGCCGGAACCCTGCAAAGCGTGGAAACCGCGTATCGAGCTTTATGGGCAGTGACGAATCTGCGCTTGTTCGTCATGGTTTCACCGCCCGTGTCGCGAAAAAAGCGGATGCTTTGTGCAAAATCTCCACTTCCTCTGTCAGGCGCCTGTTTTCCTTGCGAAGACGGGCCGGTTCCGCTGCATCCGCCTTCCGCCGCCGCCTGGCTTCAGCTGAGCCGAACGCTTCGACCTCAAGCCGCCAGGTCTTCAACTGTGTGCCGGTGATACCAGGCTCCCTGGCAACGCTGCCCTGTGTCGCGCCCGGTTCATAAAGCCGCTCAACCGCCGCTGCCCTATACTCGTCTGTATAGTTCCGTCGATGGTGTCCCATTTCGTGCCCCTTTCATGGACAGGGGTAAAGTACCCCAGTGTCCGGAAACAGGGACGAAGTTCATTCTGTCTCGATGCGCATATCAAGACGCGATTCCAGAAACCGAACCAACCCATCCGGGTCTTCGTATTGAAAAAGATGTGTGATACCAACGGCCCAATTAATTGACCTTTATCCATTCTCGATCTGTGATTGAAGTTATGCGTTCAGGGTCGTTCGCAAAGAAGTTCCAGGCCCGGGCGCATTTTTCGAGGATGTCTTCATATGTGTCGAAGACAGAGACAGCGGGTTTGTTCGACCGCAGATAGGCCCAAACGTTTTCCATTGGGTTCAATTCCGGTGAGTATGGGGGCAGTTTTACGAGTGTAGTATTATCTGGCACCTGCAAGCATTTTGCTCCGTGCCAACCAGCCCCGTCGATGATGAGCAAGGCATGTGCGCCGGGTGCGATTGTCTTTGCGATCTCATCGAGATGCAGCCCCATTGCTTCGGCGTTGACGTAAGGCAGGACCAGCCCAGCCGCCGTGCCACAGGCAGGACAGGCTGCGCCGAAGATACAGCTCCATTTGCAGCGCGTATCACGTGGTGCGCGCGGGCGGGTTCCACGCCTGGCCCATTTGCGGGTGAGGGTTCCTTGCTGCCCGACGCGGGCTTCATCCTGGAACCATACCTCAAGCGGCTTCCCCTTTGCATGTTTTGGCAGGGTATCGGCTATGAGGCTGGCAAAGTTTTTTTAAAAGCCTGCTGTGCAGCGGGATCAGTTCCGGGATGCTCCGGGCGCACGGAAAGGCGACGAAAACCATGCCTGGCTGGATACTTGCCAATCGTACGTTCATGTAGCTTTACGTCGAATTCTTCTTCAACGCGGACCTGCAAATCGGCACAGCGCCACCGCACTACGCCATCTTTTGCCGGGTCAGGCCCAGCCTCAACCCAAGCCACAAACAGCGCCTGTTGCTCCAGGGACAGGCGTGGTTTTGCACCCTTGCCACACCGATCAGAAAGCCCACCAAGGCCCTCTGCATTGTAGCGATGCACCCGGTCTCTGGGAGTTTGGCGATCCATACCGCTGCTACGGGCCGCTGTTGCGCGGTCCACATCGTCAAGCACCAGCGCTATGGCGAGTATTCGACGGACAACACGACCATCCCTGGTTCGCTTTGCAGCACAACGCAAATCTTGCGCGGACATATCTGTGCGCGTAATCTTGACTGCCCCACCCATGAGCACCTCCTTGCTTCTGGAGGCCATTGATTCAGAAATGCAGTAAATTTGAAACCACAAAAGTGAGTCAGACATTAAGGCCGCTGGTATAAGAGCTGCCAATAGTAGCGTTTGGGCTACGGCTCCTGCTTCAAGATACATATACCGCTCACCCCGGTCCCCAAAAGGAAATTGATCCGAAAAATGTTGAGCCACGAGCCCTGCGTTTCCACAAATGGTAATGATGAACGGCGCAGCCTCGATCCAATGTTGATCATCAACTGCCGCAGCTCTCAGATCACCGCGCCTGTCTCCCATTTCTTTGCAAAGAAGTTCGGATGTATCTGTTTCAAAGCCGTAAATACCAGCATTAAGGCCATCTACGTCACCTGAAGTTACAAGAAATGATAGTGGATAGAGAGCGTGTGCAGATGGAGCCGCTCTGTGGCCTTCGCTGTTGGTTGGCTTGGTAACGGTACAAAGCAGTTTATCAACTGTCGTGCGGTCAACCACTGTCGTCTCAAAAGTTCTCACTGATCGACGATTGTTCAAAGCGTCTGTTAGTTGCATCTCATCCATCCATTTCCAATAGTTATTCGATGACCCATTGCGTCAGTCTGCTTTCTCAAACGCGAGCCGTATTGCCATTCCGACAAATATTATCCCCGTGAGCTGCTGACCAATACGTCGTGCGGTCGAGCTTTGAGATATCGCACGACCCGACTTGGTGATAATCATGATCATGCCGCCATAAATTATCAAACCAGCAAAATTCAGAATCATGGCGAGGACCATTATCTGAAAGGCGACAGAGCCTTGGTCGGGATCAATGAATTGTGGGAAAAGGGCCAGGAAAAATAGTGCAACCTTCGGATTCAGAAAGTTCGTAAGCAACCCCTGACGAAACACCATCCATGTACTTGCCCTCAATCCCTCTCGATTTTGAGTGTGCGCTGTTGGTATTGCTGTAAACGCTTGCCATGCCAAATATAGAAGATAAATCGCCCCAACGATCCTAACAGCATCATAAGCCATCGGAATGGCGAGGAAAATCTGGGACAGCCCCAAGGCCAAAGCTAACGCGTGAAGATACGATCCTGCCGCAATACCAGCATATGTTGCCAATCCTGCCAATGCGCCATGCGTAGCACTACGAGCGGCAATGAGTACCATATTGGACCCCGGAACGACAACTAGGGCGACCGCAGCTAGGGTGAACAAAACCAATGTGTCGTAGTCAGGCATGCTGCAATGGCTCCTTGAACCTAAAGGCTCTAACCGATCAGTGTTTCCGACCATGATTTGATTAGTTCAGCCTCAGTGACCCCATCATCATAGGCGGGCGTCCGGACTGGCTTGGCCCAGTCAATATCAATGACAACGATGCGCTTGATGCGGTCAGCCAAATCGCCCCATTGTCCAAATCGAGCAATCTCGGAATCGAAACTTGCCCCACCTGCTTCCAGAAACCGAGCTTTGCCGCGCGCGCGAAGCCCGGACCGTCTGAGAGGATCGACAAAATTCACCTCAACGCGTGGATCATGTTCCATTCGCTTGGTCGACCCTGGGGAGCTGATGTCCCCATAGGCGATAGTGCGTTCATCAATCACAATAAACGTGCCCTTCGGGGAAACCCTTGGCGCGCCGGTTTCATCCACTGTCGCAACAAATCCAAGACGTTGCTGTTCAATTGTTAAAATCATTTGTTTGGTAAGCATTGCTATACCCCAAAAAGAGTTGATCCAGACACCTAGAGTCTTTATATTAACGTTAATCGTTAAAACTAAATATCGTCAAGCAAGAACTGACGCTGAACCGGGGAAAGAATAGGTGGTAGAAAGCAAGATCATATCAAGACCTGCGGCCCATGTGTTGACGGCAAACGCAATTCGCGCGCAAATTTTAGAAGGCGATTTAAGCTCAGGCGTTCAGCTCAGGCAGGATGAAATGGCAAAAACCTATGGCGTAAGCCAGGCCACAGTCAGAGAGGCGTTTCGCTCCCTAGAAGCTGAACGGCTTTTGAAGAGCATTCCCAATAGGGGCATGTTTGTTGCTCAAGTAACCGTCGAAGACGTTGTCGAAGTATATGATCTTCGAACTGCGCTAGAAACACATGCACTGCGTCGGAATTTTTTACATCTTAAAAACACTGACCTTCAGCGCGCGCGCAAGTTACTCGAAACTTCGGAGCGCGAAGAGGGGTTTTCTTTCATTGGTTCATCGAACAGGGATTTTCACGCTGTCTTTTATGCGGTGGAAAAACCTTCGCTGACGGCGGATCTTATTAACCGCTGTTTTGGCAGCATAACGCCCTCTTGGATGCGGTTTATTCGCGAACAGCCAGACCATGCAGCTGAATATGATGCGGAGTCATCAGGCCATCATTGGGAGCTGTTACGCGCCTGTCAGAACGGTTCGTCGGATGATGCCACATCAGTGATCGAAACGCATCTTAAGCACGCGTGCAAAGTCTTGACAGGATTTATCGGTGGCGATGGTTAGTCGTAATTCGAAAGCAGCCTTTTGGGGCCGACGCAGCGAATGAGCGCTCTGTCCCGATTGTGTTCTCTAATCTGTCAATGCGTGTTTCCTGAGTTTCCTGCTTTTGATGTCAGAGGTTGCCTTTGTTCTCTTCGAACTCTGAGGTTCATGATGGGGTTGGCTGGGTGTGGGTCGGCAATGTTGAAACCGCAATCATACCGTTGGTCTTGGCTGTTGCTACAGAATCGGCGCCGTGTCTCACGCCCTCCCTCGGGCATCGTCCCAGATGGGAACTTTGATTTAGGAATCCTCGTTGTCGCCTCGTAAGCCTTACGCGGACTGGAAGTCAGTTTTGTCTCGCATAATGGCATGAAGTATGATTGCCAGACGACGCGCCAGAGCCACTCGGGCCTTTCTCATCGTTGAGCGCGCACCGATTGCGAGGGCCCATGTCTTCAATTTGAGCGGAGCGGCATACCGCGTCAGCATCACATTGGCGGCCTCATAGAGAAGCGTTCTGACGCGCACGTCGCCCCGCTTTGAGATGCTGCCCGTGTAGTCGATTTCACCAGATTGATGCCGTCGCGGCACCAGTCCAAGATACGCCCCCACATCACGCGATTTCCTGAAACGCGACGGATCATCAATTGCTGCGGCAAAGGCCAATGCTGTGATCGGACCGACCCCTGGTACCGTCATAAGGCGCTGGCAGACTTCGGATTTGCGGGTCATCTTTTTGATGTCGCCATCAATGGCTGCAACCGCCGCGAGGATTGCTTCGCGTGCTGCGAACAGTCCGCAAATTGCGGCATGGAGGCCAGGCACTCCATCGCTAACTTTTAGCGCCGCGTTTTTGAATGCCGGAGACAAAGCTCGTGGCAGCCGCACGCCGAAGACGACGACCAGACCGCGGATCTGATTGTCGAGCGTCACACGCTGTCCGACCAGCTTCTTGCGGGCTGCGATCAGCGACCGGATTGCGTGCGCTGACAGTGATTTGACATGGGTCGGCTTGTAGAATCCCGTCCGCGCCAGGTGTGCCAAACCGCGGGCATCATTGCGGTCCGTCTTGTGGCCGGCCAGAGATTTAAGGGCCTGATATGCTTGCCTGCTCTCGATGCAAACAACCGGGACACCAAGCTCCGTCAGCCCATGGTAAAGCATTGGTGCCATCCGTCCCGTTTCAAATACAACTTTGGCACATGGTGGTCCAGAAGCGAGGAAGTCAGCGATCGCTTTTGGTGTTGAGCTCGCTTTTCCTTCACGAATAAGGGCCCCTTCACGATCCAGAATGCAGATATGCGTCTCTTCCATGGACACATCCAAACCAGCAAAATATTCCATTGGTCAGTCTCCTTTTCAATTGCATGTGCATCCAGAATAACAGGGGTAACTGAGTGCTGATCCTGATTACGCCATGTTGAAAAACTCTTTGGTTTCAGCCTGTCGAAGTCGGCTATCGCGTTGATTTATCTTGAACGTCCCTAGGTCGACCAGCTTTTATCCGGTGGCGGCTACCATTGGCTTAAGTTTGGCCAATTTACGGAGGTTTTGGGCGGTGGCGGCGAGGGTAAATTCGTCCTGGACGCCGCATGGCCCTCGTAATCGTAGTCGTCCCAGCCCAAGGATGCGTTTGAGGTGCGCAAAGAGCATCTCGACCTTCTTGCGTCGGGCCTGAGCCTTCGGATTGAACTCCGAGGCTGTGCATACTCGGGCAAAGTCTCTGACAACTTCATATTTTTCTCGATGAACCGAACGCCTTTCAGCGTTAGGGCAGCACTTTGCCTTTAATTCACATCCTGTGCAGTCTGACTTCAGCGTGCGATAATTTCTGGCTTTCCAAACGGGTGCATTTCGGGCCGGATCCGAATAGTTTCGCCTCGTGTGCAACATCTCCTTGCCCCCTGGGCAGATGTAGCGGTCGTTCTCGTCGTCCCAAGTGAAGTCGGCCCGCGAGAAGGTGCCGTCCTTGCGTTCACCTTTGTCAAAGACTGGGATGAACGGCAGGATTTTCCGCTTCAGTGTCAACCAAACCAGATTGTCGGCGGCACCATACGCGGTATCAGCTGCAATCCAATCAGGCTTTATGCCAAAGCGCTCTTCGGTGCGGTCGAGCATCTTGCGCATTGCGCCTACCTCGGCGGTTCTGTTCGAGCGGCTGGCATCCACATCAACGATGATACTGTGATCTGTATCGATCAGATAATTGGTAGAATACGCAAAGAAAGCGGGGCCTTTGCGTGCCGCAGTCCACTGACTGGCGGGATCAGCATGGGCAGTGAACTTGGGCTTGGTCGTGGTAGCCGCACCGAACGCCTCGTCATCCAGCGTGTCGAGATATTCCCGCACCGCGCGCGGTGCATCATTCGCGTCAGCCACACGGGCTGCCCAGTCATCAGGGTTGCTGGAGTTCTGTTTCTGGACATCTGCACTGATCAAGCTGGCATCGATTGCAAATCCTTGGCCACCCACCAGCCCTTCTTCCATACAACGCGCAACAGTCGTCTCAAATACGTGGCGCAGAAGGTCACTCTCCCGGAACCTACCATGGCGGTTCTTGGAAAACGTCGAATGATCCGGGATGCGGTCACTAAGGTCCAGGCGGCAGAACCAGCGATAGGCCAGGTTCAGATGAACCTCTTCGCACAAGCGGCGTTCGGACCGGATGCCGGAGCAATAGCCCACAAGCAACATCCGGATCATCAATTCAGGATCAATGGATGGGCGACCAGTGTGGCTGTAAAACTCGGCAAGATGCGCACGAATACTACTCAGGTCAACGAACCGATCAATCGAACGCAACAGGTGGTTTTGGGGAACGTGATCTTCCAGTGAAAACTCATAAAACAGTGCTGCCTGTGCCTCCTGCCTTGGTCTGTCAATCGCAGAGTAAAATGGGTCCATGTCGCGGCGTAAAAATGGGCCACTTCGGTTGATGTTTTGTGGCGCTTTTGCACGCGTGCTCGTCACAAAGCTGAAGCGTGCCAAAGCGCATGCTGGCCATAAGGCCAGCATTATTCTGACTGTGATTGCGGGCTGGTTATTTTCGGTTGTTGCGACTGTGTTTGAGCCGATAGCTTTCGCCATTCATCTCGAGGATGTGGACGTGATGGGTTAAACGATCGAGTAGCGCACCGGTCAGCCGCTCAGAGCCAAAGACTTCAGTCCATTCATCGAAGGGCAGGTTCGAGGTTATGATGATGGAGCCGCGTTCATAGCATTGGGATATGACCTCGAAGAGCAGCTCTGCGCCAGATTTGCTGAGCGGTACGAAGCCCAGTTCATCAATGATCAACAGGTTCTGGCTGGTCAGTTGCTTTTGAAGGCGCTGCAATCTCCGCTCATCTTGAGCCTCGATCAGATCATGGACTAATGCCGCAGCCGTTGTGAAGCGCACCTTCAGTCCTCTTTGACATGCAGCCAGCCCAAGTCCCAGGGCGATGTGTGTCTTGCCCGTGCCTGACGGGCCGAGCGCGATGATGTTCTCCCTGCGATTAACGTAATCGCATCGTGCCAGATCCATCGTCAGGGGCTTGTTCAAGCTTGGCATGATCTTGAAGTCAAAGCTATCCAAGCTCTTGGTGCTGGGGAACTTCGCCGCTTTGATGCGCCGTTCAATCATCCGGCGTTCGCGGTCGATCAATTCCATCTCACACAGCCGCGCCAGATAGTGGATGTGATCTTTGTTCTCTGCAGCACAGAGCTGCGCCTGTTTGGCATACTCGCCTTGGAACGTTGGCAGTCGCAGTTGTTTAAGATGATGCCGTAGAAGAATCCGAGGGGCTTCGGTCATGCCGCGGTCCTTCCCATCAAGCTCATGTAACTGGATGGGCGTGTTGTGCCGACATTGGCCTTGGGCAAGTATGGATAGAAGTCCAAATCCAATCGTGGTGGCCGCTTCTCAACCCGACACAGTACAAGGTGTTTTACGGCGTCATAGCCAATTGCACCCATATCTATTGCCTGCTGGATTGCGCCTTGCACAACATCCATTTCGAAGGTCTCCAAAAGGCGCAAGACTTGAACGTATTCTCGCTTGCCCGGCTTACCCATTCTGGCTTCAAGCAGTCGGTGCAGCGTGGCAAATACATCTGGCAAATGCCAACCCTGCAAAGGCGCGGCCTGATCCAGGGCACCCACCTTTTGTTCAAGCAGGGGCAAAAAGTGCAATGGGTCAAAGACCATATCCGCTGATGTGTAGGATCGTTTGTGCCGCGCAATAATCTCATTGCCGCAGCCGATGATAACCTCATGCACAAACCCACGCACATGAACATCGTGGTGCGCATAGGCTACTGGCACCGAGTAATCATTGCTGCGATAGCGCACCATTGAGATCGACGTTGCACGCGTGCTGACGTGATCGCAGGCTTCATATTCTGCGACGGGCAATCCCATCAGAGCATCCAAATCCGACATCAGGCGTGCGCCTATGGTTTGGGTGTGACCCCGCAACGTATCGGCCTGACGTGCTAAACACTTCTCTTCCAAATGTGCGTTCAGATCATCAAAGCTGTCATAGCGAGGTGCGGGAACCATGAAGTTGCGGCGGGTGTATCCAACCATGCCCTCAACGTTGCCTTTATCGTTCCCTCGCGCGGGTCTGCCAAACTTGTCATCAAACAAGTAATGCGACTGCAGTTCCGTAAACCGACGTGTGCGGATGCGCGTCTTATCCCCGAGTATCCGAGCCACGGCGATCTTGGTATTGTCGTAGAGAATGGATTGCGGAATGCCGCCAAAGAATGCAAAGGCGGACACATGGCCATCGCAAAACGCCTCGGTTGTCTCAGCTGGATATCCCTTCACAAACACCGCATCAGAATGTGGCAAGCTCATCACGAAGAAGTGGATCTTGCATTCCACGCCACCGATCACGCCCAGCGTCTCACCAAAATCAACCTGCGCATGGCCCGGCCGATGCGACAACGGCACAAACACCTCTTTGGTGCGCCGTTTTTGCTCGCGCACGTAATAGGTCACCGTGGTCAGGCTGCCAGCATATCCATGCTCATCGCGCAGCCGTTCAAAGATGCGCTTGGCCGTGTGTCGCTGCTTTTTGATCAGGGCTTTGTCTGTGCGCAGTATCTCATCGACCACACCAACATAACCATCAAGCGTTGGCCGCCGAGGCGCTTCCGACCGACGATACCCAGGCGGAAGTTCATGGCGCAGCATCTTCGCGATCGTCTTACGATCTTTGTTCTCTAATCTGTCAATGCGTGTTTCCTGAGTTTCCTGCTTTTGATGTCAGAGGTTGCCTTTGTTCTCTTCGAACTCTGAGGTTCATGATGGGGTTGGCTGGGTGTGGGTCGGCAATGTTGAAACCGCAATCATACCGTTGGTCTTGGCTGTTGCTACAGAATCGGCGCCGTGGCTCACGCCCTCCCTCGGGCATCGTCCCAGATGGGAACTTTGATTTAGGAATCCTCGTTGTCGCCTCGTAAGCCTTACGCGGACTGGAAGTCAGTTTTGTCTCGCATAATGGCATGAAGTATGATTGCCAGACGACGCGCCAGAGCCACTCGGGCCTTTCTCATCGTTGAGCGCGCACCGATTGCGAGGGCCCATGTCTTCAATTTGAGCGGAGCGGCATACCGCGTCAGCATCACATTGGCGGCCTCATAGAGAAGCGTTCTGACGCGCACGTCGCCCCGCTTTGAGATGCTGCCCGTGTAGTCGATTTCACCAGATTGATGCCGTCGCGGCACCAGTCCAAGATACGCCCCCACATCACGCGATTTCCTGAAACGCGACGGATCATCAATTGCTGCGGCAAAGGCCAATGCTGTGATCGGACCGACCCCTGGTACCGTCATAAGGCGCTGGCAGACTTCGGATTTGCGGGTCATCTTTTTGATGTCGCCATCAATGGCTGCAACCGCCGCGAGGATTGCTTCGCGTGCTGCGAACAGTCCGCAAATTGCGGCATGGAGGCCAGGCACTCCATCGCTAACTTTTAGCGCCGCGTTTTTGAATGCCGGAGACAAAGCTCGTGGCAGCCGCACGCCGAAGACGACGACCAGACCGCGGATCTGATTGTCGAGCGTCACACGCTGTCCGACCAGCTTCTTGCGGGCTGCGATCAGCGACCGGATTGCGTGCGCTGACAGTGATTTGACATGGGTCGGCTTGTAGAATCCCGTCCGCGCCAGGTGTGCCAAACCGCGGGCATCATTGCGGTCCGTCTTGTGGCCGGCCAGAGATTTAAGGGCCTGATATGCTTGCCTGCTCTCGATGCAAACAACCGGGACACCAAGCTCCGTCAGCCCATGGTAAAGCATTGGTGCCATCCGTCCCGTTTCAAATACAACTTTGGCACATGGTGGTCCAGAAGCGAGGAAGTCAGCGATCGCTTTTGGTGTTGAGCTCGCTTTTCCTTCACGAATAAGGGCCCCTTCACGATCCAGAATGCAGATATGCGTCTCTTCCATGGACACATCCAAACCAGCAAAATATTCCATTGGTCAGTCTCCTTTTCAATTGCATGTGCATCCAGAATAACAGGGGTAACTGAGTGCTGATCCTGATTACGCCATGTTGAAAAACCGCGCCGCTTCTCGGCCAGACATACCGTCCTTCAAACAAGCACGGCGCACACGACTATAAATATCCACAGAATACATCTCCCGCCCTCCGAATAAACGAAGGGCACAAACTGGCGGACTTTTACTCCGCTACAACTGCGATATGCAGCCGCTTCTGTGGCCCAATATTGCTCCGCGTTTTACATTGGTCCCAACATCGCAAATCCCCCTGTCCAATAAACAGATTGAATCAGCAGCCTGTGCTACGATCAAGGAATAGTTTTTCAACACAATCTCCCGCGTTTTACCAGTTCAAGCGCTACGCAGCGAACGGCACCCGTTCTCGGACCATTCGTTCGTAGATCGCGCGGCGAAGGTGTCAGGAGAGCCCACTTTGACCGATGCTGCGCACCGCATGTATGTCTGCTTTGGCAGTTATACCGGAGCTACGCCAAAACCCGAAACTTCTCATGAGTTATGACGCGAAAATTGTCTGAGACTTGGCTTCGGAATGTTTTCCACTCGTTTGGTATGGTTACGCGGAAGAACTTCAGGATTGCATTCGCAAACTGTTTTTGGGTTGGGTAATGATGATTGTGCGTCACGAACTGGTGCATGACAGCCCATAATCGTTCAATGGGGTTCAGGTGCGGGCAGTATGGCGGCAACTGGATAAGGTGGATGCGGCAATCTGGCCTTGCGAGAAACGCCCTGACATCCGGCCCTTTGTGATAGGGCGCGTTGTCCCAGATGACGTGGATTAATCGCTTGTCGGGGTTGCGCGTTTCAATCTTGGCTAGAAGCTGCGTGGCACTGACACCGTCGACGGTGGTTGGCTCGACAAAGGGCGCGTCGAAGGTTTCAAGGTTGAGCCCGCCATGGATATTCACACGGCCTCGCCCAGCAGTGGTCGGGACTGCGGGGTTTGAGCCTGCCTTCACCCAGCCATATGCAGGCTTTGTCTGATATTCTGGGTGGACGGCATCAGCGAAATAAACGGCTTCATCAGCGCCAAGCTGGGTCATCAACCGCTCGTACATCGTAATGAAGCTGGCCTGTTTCTCGACAGATACACCCCGTGGCAGGGCCTTGGGTTTGCGATACTCAAACCCGAGCCGGGCAAGAAGCTTGATGCAGCCAGAATGCGAGTAGCGCAGGCCAAATTCTGTTGAAATATGGGCTCTTATCTCAACTGTCGAACGGCAGAAGCGACCGTTCAGCCAATCGCATAATGCAGCCTCTTGATCTGGGGCCATACGAGATTGACCCCCTTTCCAGCCATCGGCGGCAAGCGCGTCCCAGCCGCTTTCACGGTAGGTTTTGTGCCAGCCACGAATGGTGTCGTCGTCCAAATATAGAAATTCCGCGATTACTTGACAGGACTTCCCGTCATCCAGCAAAAGGAGCGCATTTGCACGCCGTGCAATCCCATGATCTTCGCGTTGACTGCGCACACAGGACTCAAGCTCAAGGCGCTCCGTGGGAGAAAGAAAGTTGGGACGGATCATGCGGCTAGCTGAATCGTTCTACGGTCAGACGTCAACCCGTCAAAAGTCGGGTGCTCGAGGACTCTGTGTATAGTAAAAATTAATCGACAGAAAATCGCATTGACTCATAGCTAAATAACTATGTATTGAGCTATATGACTGAACGCCTAGAACAATCAAAAGCCCTTGCAAGCGAAGCGCGACTGTCCATTTTGAAATGGCTGGCTGAACCTGACGCATACTTTTCTCATCAAGTGACCGGCAAGCCGTCCGAGATTGGAGTGTGTGTCACGCTTCTAACCGAAAAACTGGAAATGGCACAGCCGACTGTAAGTCGTCATCTTGAACTGCTGCGGCGTGCTGGGTTTGTAAACGTCAACAGAATTGGCCGCTGGTCTTTCTTCCATCGCGACGAAGCTGCCGTTTCGGAATTTAAAAGGTGGATCAATGACCATCTTTGAAGATGCTGATGCAAAGCTACTCCCCGATTTCAAGCGGCAATGGGTCGATGTAGCCGATGGCAGGGTACTGGCCCTTGTTGGTGGCACTGGACCTGCTTTGTTGATGCTTCATGGTGATCCGCAAACCCATTTGTGTTGGCACCACATTGCTCCAAAACTGGCTGACCGGTTTACGGTTGTTCTGACTGATATTCGTGGACGCGGTGAAACGCACAAGCCCGATCATAGCGCCAGTGCGAACGCCTACACGAAACGAGAAATGGCGGCAGAACAGTTAGCCGTCATGCAACAACTCGACTTTGATACATTCTCATTGGTTGCCCATGACAGAGGTGCGCGGGTAGCGCGACGACTTGCCCTCGATCATCCGGCAGCAGTTACTCAACTTGTCGTTATGGACATTATCCCTGCACTGGATTTCTATGAACATTCCAATGCCCAGATTGCTCAGGATTATTTCTATTTCTCGTTCCTGACACAGGACTATCCCGTGCCGGAAACTTTAATTGCCGGAGACCCCGACGCCTTCCTGCGGCTCATCCTGTTGGGGCTGTCTGACAAGCCGGTTCATTATGATGCACTTGCACTAAAGGCTTACCTGACCGCCAATACGACGCCGGACGCAATTTCGGCCATGTGTGAATGTTTCCGTGCTGGTTTTCACATCGACCGCCAACATGATGAATCTGACCGTGCGAGTGGAACAACGATCAGATGTCCGACTCTGGTGATGTGGGGCGAACGCGGTGTTGTTGGTAAGCACTTCGATGTTGAGCGCATTTGGACCGCATGGTGCGACGAGCCCAATTTTGCACCGATGCCGTCGGGACATTTCATTCCCGAAGAAGCGCCCGATGCGGCTCTCTCGGCTTTGAACTCCTTTCTAACAGTATCCGAATAACAAGGTATCAGATGTCAAAAACATTTATCACTTGCGCGGTCACAGGAGCCGGAGACGGACCTAAGCGTAGCCCGCATGTTCCTGTTTCCCCCGATGAAATCGCAACATCTGCATTGGCCGCTGCCGATGCTGGGGCCGCAATCGTACATCTGCATGTGCGTGACCCCGCAACAGGCGAAGGGTCACGCAATGACGACCTGTATGCGCAGGTGGTGGATAGGATCAGAGATAAAAACCGGGATGTCATTGTTAACCTGACAGCCGGAATGGGTGGGGATGCTGTTTTCGGCAATGACGACCCATTGCCGTTGCTAGAAGGATCGGATCTCGTTGGTCCCGCCGAACGGCTGACCCATGTTGCCACGCTACGGCCTGATATCTGCACCCTTGATTGTGGCTCATATAACGTGGGCGACGGTAATCTCGTATATATCAGCACGTCTGAGTATATTCGCGCGGGCGCAGAGAAAATCAGACAGTTAGGCGTCAGACCCGAACTTGAAGTCTTTGATCTAGGCCATTTGCGGTATTCTCTTAAACTGTTGGAAGACGGGGTATTTGATGCATCTGCGATGATCCAATTCTGTCTTGGTGTGCCATATGGCGCACCCGCTGACACAAATACCATGAAAGCTATGGCTGACATGGTGCAGGGCCATGAAGTGATTTGGTCTGCCTTTGGAGTTGGACGCGATCAAATGCGAATGGCGGCACAAGCGGTTTTGTTGGGCGGGCATGTCCGTGTCGGCTTGGAAGATAACCTTTACCTCAAACGCGGTGTTCTCGGGCAAAACGAACAGCTGGTCTCAAAAGCTTCTGGCATCATCGAAACTCTTGGCAATGAGGTCATGTCAGCGGCAGAAACCCACGATCTGCTCGGACTGGTCCGTTCAGAATGACTGTCCGGTTGGTTATAACGGCTGGCGCAAGCGGCATAGGCCTTGCGATTGCTCGCCACTTTGCCAAGCAGGGAGCTTCTGTTGCGGTCGGCGATGTCGATGCAAAGGCTATCGCTGCTGTCGCCGCTGAGTTTAATCTGGCTCAAGTTTGCGACGTGGCAGATGCAGCAGCAGTAGACGAATTTGTCGCTTTGGCGGTGGAAAATATGGGCGGTGTCTCAACCGTAATCGCTAATGCAGGCACGGCTGGTCCAACCGCCGATCTTGAAGACATTACCCCGCTGGAGTGGTCACAAACAATCTCGGTGAACCTGACCGGACAATACACTTTGATGAAAGCGGCAATTCCTCATCTAAAAGCGCAAGGTCATGGCTCTGTCATTCTAATGTCGTCTGCTGCTGGCCGGTTAGGGCTACCCATGCGAAGCCCTTACGTGGCGGCAAAATGGGGTGTGATTGGACTAAAAGAGACCCTTGCTATGGAGCTTGGGCCGCATGGTATTTCGGTGAATGCGATCCTGCCAGGATCGGTCACTGGCCCTCGCATGGATGCCGTTTTGTCTGCAAAGGCGGACGCTCAGGGTATCTTGTTTGATCAAGCCCGTGACGCGGAAGTGCTGAACGCTTCAATGCGGCGCATGATCGACCCTCAGGAAATATCGGAATTGGCCTGGTTCCTAGCATCACCCGCCGCACGTTCGATTTCGGGCCAATCCCTTGGCATCTGCGGCAACTTTGAAACCTTGCGATAGGAAAAATTATCAATGACCAACAAAGCGAAGTTGAAGCTCGATCATATAACTGTTGTGGCGCGGACTCTGGAAGAAGGTGCTGCACATATCAAAAGACAGTTAGGGATCGACATGCCCAAGGGCGGAGCGCATCCTGCGATGGGAACGCACAATAGGCTATTGTCTTTGGGCGAAACAGCTTTTCTGGAACTCATTGCCATTGATCCTGATGCGACACCACCAAGCCATCCAAGATGGTTCAATCTGGATCGCTTTGATGGGCTGTAAAACGCGGAGCAATATTGGGCCACAGAAGCGGCTGCATATCGCAGTTGTAGCGGAGTAAAAGTCCGCCAGTTTGTGCCCTTCGTTTATTCGGAGGGCGGGAGATGTATTCTGTGGATATTTATAGTCGTGTGCGCCGTGCTTGTTTGAAGGACGGTATGTCTGGCCGAGAAGCGGCGCGGTTTTTCAACATGGCGTAATCAGGATCAGCACTCAGTTACCCCTGTTATTCTGGATGCACATGCAATTGAAAAGGAGACTGACCAATGGAATATTTTGCTGGTTTGGATGTGTCCATGGAAGAGACGCATATCTGCATTCTGGATCGTGAAGGGGCCCTTATTCGTGAAGGAAAAGCGAGCTCAACACCAAAAGCGATCGCTGACTTCCTCGCTTCTGGACCACCATGTGCCAAAGTTGTATTTGAAACGGGACGGATGGCACCAATGCTTTACCATGGGCTGACGGAGCTTGGTGTCCCGGTTGTTTGCATCGAGAGCAGGCAAGCATATCAGGCCCTTAAATCTCTGGCCGGCCACAAGACGGACCGCAATGATGCCCGCGGTTTGGCACACCTGGCGCGGACGGGATTCTACAAGCCGACCCATGTCAAATCACTGTCAGCGCACGCAATCCGGTCGCTGATCGCAGCCCGCAAGAAGCTGGTCGGACAGCGTGTGACGCTCGACAATCAGATCCGCGGTCTGGTCGTCGTCTTCGGCGTGCGGCTGCCACGAGCTTTGTCTCCGGCATTCAAAAACGCGGCGCTAAAAGTTAGCGATGGAGTGCCTGGCCTCCATGCCGCAATTTGCGGACTGTTCGCAGCACGCGAAGCAATCCTCGCGGCGGTTGCAGCCATTGATGGCGACATCAAAAAGATGACCCGCAAATCCGAAGTCTGCCAGCGCCTTATGACGGTACCAGGGGTCGGTCCGATCACAGCATTGGCCTTTGCCGCAGCAATTGATGATCCGTCGCGTTTCAGGAAATCGCGTGATGTGGGGGCGTATCTTGGACTGGTGCCGCGACGGCATCAATCTGGTGAAATCGACTACACGGGCAGCATCTCAAAGCGGGGCGACGTGCGCGTCAGAACGCTTCTCTATGAGGCCGCCAATGTGATGCTGACGCGGTATGCCGCTCCGCTCAAATTGAAGACATGGGCCCTCGCAATCGGTGCGCGCTCAACGATGAGAAAGGCCCGAGTGGCTCTGGCGCGTCGTCTGGCAATCATACTTCATGCCATTATGCGAGACAAAACTGACTTCCAGTCCGCGTAAGGCTTACGAGGCGACAACGAGGATTCCTAAATCAAAGTTCCCATCTGGGACGATGCCCGAGGGAGGGCGTGAGACACGGCGCCGATTCTGTAGCAACAGCCAAGACCAACGGTATGATTGCGGTTTCAACATTGCCGACCCACACCCAGCCAACCCCATCATGAACCTCAGAGTTCGAAGAGAACAAAGGCAACCTCTGACATCAAAAGCAGGAAACTCAGGAAACACGCATTGACAGATTAGAGAACAAAGATCGTAAGACGATCGCGAAGATGCTGCGCCATGAACTTCCGCCTGGGTATCGTCGGTCGGAAGCGCCTCGGCGGCCAACGCTTGATGGTTATGTTGGTGTGGTCGATGAGATACTGCGCACAGACAAAGCCCTGATCAAAAAGCAGCGACACACGGCCAAGCGCATCTTTGAACGGCTGCGCGATGAGCATGGATATGCCGGCAGCCTGACCACGGTGACCTATTACGTGCGCGAGCAAAAACGGCGCACCAAAGAGGTGTTTGTGCCGTTGTCGCATCGGCCGGGCCATGCGCAGGTTGATTTTGGTGAGACGCTGGGCGTGATCGGTGGCGTGGAATGCAAGATCCACTTCTTCGTGATGAGCTTGCCACATTCTGATGCGGTGTTTGTGAAGGGATATCCAGCTGAGACAACCGAGGCGTTTTGCGATGGCCATGTGTCCGCCTTTGCATTCTTTGGCGGCATTCCGCAATCCATTCTCTACGACAATACCAAGATCGCCGTGGCTCGGATACTCGGGGATAAGACGCGCATCCGCACACGTCGGTTTACGGAACTGCAGTCGCATTACTTGTTTGATGACAAGTTTGGCAGACCCGCGCGAGGGAACGATAAAGGCAACGTTGAGGGCATGGTTGGATACACCCGCCGCAACTTCATGGTTCCCGCACCTCGCTATGACAGCTTTGATGATCTGAACGCACATTTGGAAGAGAAGTGTTTAGCACGTCAGGCCGATACGTTGCGGGGTCACACCCAAACCATAGGCGCACGCCTGATGTCGGATTTGGATGCTCTGATGGGATTGCCCGTCGCAGAATATGAAGCCTGCGATCACGTCAGCACGCGTGCAACGTCGATCTCAATGGTGCGCTATCGCAGCAATGATTACTCGGTGCCAGTAGCCTATGCGCACCACGATGTTCATGTGCGTGGGTTTGTGCATGAGGTTATCATCGGCTGCGGCAATGAGATTATTGCGCGGCACAAACGATCCTACACATCAGCGGATATGGTCTTTGACCCATTGCACTTTTTGCCCCTGCTTGAACAAAAGGTGGGTGCCCTGGATCAGGCCGCGCCTTTGCAGGGTTGGCATTTGCCAGATGTATTTGCCACGCTGCACCGACTGCTTGAAGCCAGAATGGGTAAGCCGGGCAAGCGAGAATACGTTCAAGTCTTGCGCCTTTTGGAGACCTTCGAAATGGATGTTGTGCAAGGCGCAATCCAGCAGGCAATAGATATGGGTGCAATTGGCTATGACGCCGTAAAACACCTTGTACTGTGTCGGGTTGAGAAGCGGCCACCACGATTGGATTTGGACTTCTATCCATACTTGCCCAAGGCCAATGTCGGCACAACACGCCCATCCAGTTACATGAGCTTGATGGGAAGGACCGCGGCATGACCGAAGCCCCTCGGATTCTTCTACGGCATCATCTTAAACAACTGCGACTGCCAACGTTCCAAGGCGAGTATGCCAAACAGGCGCAGCTCTGTGCTGCAGAGAACAAAGATCACATCCACTATCTGGCGCGGCTGTGTGAGATGGAATTGATCGACCGCGAACGCCGGATGATTGAACGGCGCATCAAAGCGGCGAAGTTCCCCAGCACCAAGAGCTTGGATAGCTTTGACTTCAAGATCATGCCAAGCTTGAACAAGCCCCTGACGATGGATCTGGCACGATGCGATTACGTTAATCGCAGGGAGAACATCATCGCGCTCGGCCCGTCAGGCACGGGCAAGACACACATCGCCCTGGGACTTGGGCTGGCTGCATGTCAAAGAGGACTGAAGGTGCGCTTCACAACGGCTGCGGCATTAGTCCATGATCTGATCGAGGCTCAAGATGAGCGGAGATTGCAGCGCCTTCAAAAGCAACTGACCAGCCAGAACCTGTTGATCATTGATGAACTGGGCTTCGTACCGCTCAGCAAATCTGGCGCAGAGCTGCTCTTCGAGGTCATATCCCAATGCTATGAACGCGGCTCCATCATCATAACCTCGAACCTGCCCTTCGATGAATGGACTGAAGTCTTTGGCTCTGAGCGGCTGACCGGTGCGCTACTCGATCGTTTAACCCATCACGTCCACATCCTCGAGATGAATGGCGAAAGCTATCGGCTCAAACACAGTCGCAACAACCGAAAATAACCAGCCCGCAATCACAGTCAGAATAATGCTGGCCTTATGGCCAGCATGCGCTTTGGCACGCTTCAGCTTTGTGACGAGCACGCGTGCAAAAGCGCCACAAAACATCAACCGAAGTGGCCCATTTTTACGCCGCGACATGGACCCATTTTACTCTGCGATTGACAGTCGACTATGCGGGCCACACGGTGGATGTTGTCTGCCCCCAAACGGGCGAGGTGCGCACAGCGCAGATCTTTGTCGCGACATTGGGCGCGTCCAATTACACCTACGTCGAAGCCACGTGGACGCAGAGCCTGCCGGACTGGATGTCCAGCCATGTGCGTGCCTTTGCGTTCTTCGGCGGCGTACCTGCGCAGTTGGTCCCGGACAATCTTAAGGCAGGCGTCACCAAGGCCTGTTTTTATGATCCAGCCATCAATCGCACTTATGGGGATATGGCCAGTCGGTATTGCCATGTGTGGACGGTTCCTGTTTTGCAAGGTTTTTTTTGACGCCGTGATCATAGCGGGTTGCGGTCATGTGTCCGGCCTGTTTTTGCGGCAATAAGGCCGCTGGCCCTGATGAAGTCCGCGTGCCAGTTCCCTATCAAGTTGCCGGACTACTTGTATCCTGGCAATACCTCGGGGTGTTCTGACTGCGGCTTGCTTTGATCATCATCACGTCTATTGCCCTTGCATCCTGAAGCGCAGTTTTGGTGCTCGGTCTTCCGAGCGCGCTTATGTGGCTTGGTACGTTCCTCCTCTTGCCAGGAGCGCCCATACGATCCGCGCAGTTTTGTTGGCCATTGCGACACTAACCAATCGCGGTGCCTTGCGTTCCAGCAGGCTGCGGATCCAGGCAGCGGTGCGGGTTTGTGTATCAGCAACATGCCTGAGAATGGCCGTTGCCCCAACCACCAGGAGTTTGCGCAAATAACCATCACCCATCTTGGTAATCCGCCCCAACCGCTCTTTTCCGCCCGAAGAGTTTTGCCGGGGGACCAGCCCGAGAAAGGCTGCGAACTGGCGTCCGGACCGGAATTGCGAAGGGTCCGTGACAGAAGCTGCCAGGGCTGTCGCTGTCAGCACGCCAACTCCTGGAATGGTTGCCAGGCGCTGACTGGTATCGTTCTGGCGGTGCCACACAAGGATCTCACTATCAAGTGCGCGGATCTGCTGGTTCAGGTTTGCGCGCTGATCGGCCAGGCTCAGCAAAGCGGTTCTCGCTATTTGTGGGATGTCTTCATTGGCACCCTCTTCAAGCTGTAGCAGCAATCGGGAAATATTTTCTGGCCTTTGAGGCGCAATGATCCCCAGCTCAGCCATGTGGGCGCGCAGCGCATTTATCAGCATCGTGCGTTGCCGTACCAGAAGATCGCGCGCCCGATGCAGCATCATAACTGCCTGCTGATCCACGCTCTTTATGGCCACAAAATGCATGTTCGGGCGCGTAACAGCTTCACAGATCGCCTCAGCATCCGCCGCATCATTCTTTTGTCGCTTCACGTATGGTTTTACATAGGCGGGAGGGATGAGCTTCACCTCGTGGCCGAGTGCTGTGATCTCACGCGACCAATGGTGGGACGTCGCACAGGCTTCAATGCCGATCAGGCAAGGTGGCAATTTAGCCAGAGTATCTAGGACTGCGTTCCGGCGAAGCTTCTTCTGTAGAACGGTTTGTCCTGTCGCATCGATCCCGTGAAACTGGAAAACTGACTTTGCAATGTCGATCCCTATCGTTGTAATTTCCATCTGGGCGGTTCCTTTCAAAGCTGGTTCATACCCCAGCACTTTGGCACATTGCGATGCCGGTGGGTGGAACCGTCCAACTCATCAAGTTGTTGGCGGTCGCTTGTGAGGCATTAGAAAAGGCAGGGTTATGCCGCCATTTCGGCGGTGTAATCGGCCCAGAGGCTGAACGCATCGCTGCGGGCGTGGCGGTATGAGGTTGCGGTGAGTTGATAGCGGCGGGGACGGAAAATCAGGTTGATCCGGTCATGCGCAGACAGAAACCTCTGAGCTTGTCGGTGGGATTTGAACCGCCCGAATATCTTCTCCCGTTTGCGGGTCGGCCGGTGCGATACTTCGATCGCGTTGTCGAGGCCTTTGTGGGCGCGATGGTCAGCGTCCGGGGCCAGTGTTTTGATCGGCTTGATGTAGCTGCGCAATTTGTCGGTGATGACGCCCCCCGGTTCGCCGAACCGGGCAACCAATCGTTGAAAAAACCGCTTCGCCGCTTTGGAATTCCGACGCGTTTGTACAAGAATATCAAGAACATCTCCATTTGCGTCGATTGCGCGCCACAGCCAGTGCCTCTTGCCACGGATCGTGATTACGACTTCATCCATGTGCCACTTGTCGTTCGGTCGCGGTCGATCCCGGCGGATGCAATCTGCAAAGTGTTGACCAAAGCGATTGACCCACAGTCGGACCGTTTCCCGGCTGACAATAATACCCCGCGCAGCCAACAAGTCCTCAACATCAGCCGTGCTCGGCGCGAACCGGTGGTACGCCCAAACAGCGTACGCAATGATCTCACGCGGATAGCGGAAGTCTTTTAGGCGCGGCATAATGGTTGGGATGCTCATAGGATCACTCTAACCTGATCATAACCACCGAACAACTTGATGAGTTGGACGGTTCCACCCACCGGCATCGCAATGTGCCAAAGTGCTGGGGTATGAACCAGCTTTGAAAGGAACCGCCCAGATGGAAATTACAACGATAGGGATCGACATTGCAAAGTCAGTTTTCCAGTTTCACGGGATCGATGCGACAGGACAAACCGTTCTACAGAAGAAGCTTCGCCGGAACGCAGTCCTAGATACTCTGGCTAAATTGCCACCTTGCCTGATCGGCATTGAAGCCTGTGCGACGTCCCACCATTGGTCGCGTGAGATCACAGCACTCGGCCACGAGGTGAAGCTCATCCCTCCCGCCTATGTAAAACCATACGTGAAGCGACAAAAGAATGATGCGGCGGATGCTGAGGCGATCTGTGAAGCTGTTACGCGCCCGAACATGCATTTTGTGGCCATAAAGAGCGTGGATCAGCAGGCAGTTATGATGCTGCATCGGGCGCGCGATCTTCTGGTACGGCAACGCACGATGCTGATAAATGCGCTGCGCGCCCACATGGCTGAGCTGGGGATCATTGCGCCTCAAAGGCCAGAAAATATTTCCCGATTGCTGCTACAGCTTGAAGAGGGTGCCAATGAAGACATCCCACAAATAGCGAGAACCGCTTTGCTGAGCCTGGCCGATCAGCGCGCAAACCTGAACCAGCAGATCCGCGCACTTGATAGTGAGATCCTTGTGTGGCACCGCCAGAACGATACCAGTCAGCGCCTGGCAACCATTCCAGGAGTTGGCGTGCTGACAGCGACAGCCCTGGCAGCTTCTGTCACGGACCCTTCGCAATTCCGGTCCGGACGCCAGTTCGCAGCCTTTCTCGGGCTGGTCCCCCGGCAAAACTCTTCGGGCGGAAAAGAGCGGTTGGGGCGGATTACCAAGATGGGTGATGGTTATTTGCGCAAACTCCTGGTGGTTGGGGCAACGGCCATTCTCAGGCATGTTGCTGATACACAAACCCGCACCGCTGCCTGGATCCGCAGCCTGCTGGAACGCAAGGCACCGCGATTGGTTAGTGTCGCAATGGCCAACAAAACTGCGCGGATCGTATGGGCGCTCCTGGCAAGAGGAGGAACGTACCAAGCCACATAAGCGCGCTCGGAAGACCGAGCACCAAAACTGCGCTTCAGGATGCAAGGGCAATAGACGTGATGATGATCAAAGCAAGCCGCAGTCAGAACACCCCGAGGTATTGCCAGGATACAAGTAGTCCGGCAACTTGATAGGGAACTGGCACGCGGACTTCATCAGGGCCAGCGGCCTTATTGCCGCAAAAACAGGCCGGACACATGACCGCAACCCGCTATGATCACGGCGTCAAAAAAAACCTTGCAAAACAGGAACCGTCCACACATGGCAATACCGATGCGGGCGTTGTAGACTGAGGGCGTGACCTCGGTGTCTGTCATGTGAAGCTGATATGCGCGCAACTCATCCCGTGTTGCCGTATCCGGTGCGGGCCCCAAAAATCCGGTGAAATCCTTGAGCGCCCGGATATGGGCCTTCTGTGACGTCTCCGCCATCCCGCGAATACGCATGTCCTCGATCATCCGAGCACGGAGCGGGCTCATCTTCTCTTGTGTCATGGGAACCTCCTGTCCGATTGAGAAAGCTCAATCGTCAGGCTGGTCAGTCAAATCGCAAAATCCACCAACATGTGGGATGGTTCAATACACTTGCCACAAGCGCCAGTGCCGCGCGAGCGGCTTCGTCCATTGAGCCCAAAGTTTCCTATTGACCAGAGCGTTATCTAGGTACATTAGTACATTATGAGCAACAAGATTGAACGCGCCCAAACAGGTATCCGAATTGAAAAACGCCTCTTGAAAGTCCTCAAGGGGCTTGCTGAGCATTTGGACATTTCTGTCGGTGATCTCATCGAAGGCATTGCTTTGCATAGCTTTGAAAACAAACCGCCTTTCTCGACGGATACCATTACGAAAATCGCCCAACTCAAGAACGTCTACGAATTGGATTGGACTGCTGACGACAGCCACAAATTCAGGGAGATCAACGATTGACTGACGTAAAACAAGTTTCCGAAATTACCCAAGCATTCGAAGCTCACGCTATTGATAACACTATGTTTCGCCACGCGGAGCATGTTCAGGTTGCTTATGATCTCTTAGGAAAATACGACTTCATTGACGCTGCCGCGACCTATGCGAAGGGAATTCGAGCATTGGCGACGAAGGCGGGTGCGCCACAGAAATTTAATCTGACAATCACTTACGCATTCATGAGCCTGATCGCTGAACGGTTGGCGACTAAACCGCATGGTGATTTCAAGGAATTTGTATCAGAAAACCCCGACCTGATGTCTAAGAGCGTTTTGGCTCGTTGGTACGCAGACGACCGTCTACATTCCGACAACGCGCGGAGCATGTTTTTGTTGCCTGAGGCAGCATAAGAACGAAGATCGAATGGCAGCAACTTCCGCGATGTGTGAGTTCGCATGGCGGGCAACGAACGTTTGCTCACCACCTCCTGTCCCATTCAAACAGTTGTCTGAGTGGGACAATATCTGCACCAATGAAATCAACAACTTACAAGGTTATAATCGGAGGGGGTTCGATTGGGACAACGTGCCGCCATCTACGCCCGCGTTTCCACCTCGGACCAATCCTGTGAACGACAGGTTGCAGAACTGACAGCTTTTGCGGAACGCGGTGGGTATGATGTGGTCAGCATCTTCAAGGAAACCGCATCAGGTATCAAAGCAAACCGTGCTGAGCGCAGTAAGATCATTGCCTTAGCTCAGGCGCGAAAGATTGATGTAGTACTGGTTTCGGAACTCAGTCGATGGGGTAGGTCTACACAGGATTTACTTTCCACAATCTGGTCTAAAGCCTCCGACCTTTAGTCGAAAAAATATTCAACCGTGCGCCGAAGGCGCTCAAGACCCACTGAACCCTCTGACTTTAGGGCACCTCGATTTTTGACCTGTTTTGTGTTTTTTGTGCTGTGGTTTGAGGGGCGGGTGATCCCGTTGATCCCGAAACCCGTTGTTCCACGCCTTTCGTGATTTGATTATTCAGCCGGGCGTCCTGTTCGGCTTGCCGGGTGTTCACGCCGGGCAGGGATTTATGCGGCGCAACACAACGGGGCGGCGCATGTTGCAGGCGATGTTCTTCATCCCGATCCTGGCTTTGGCGCGTGCGATGCCGATCGTGCGTACCATCGTCCCGCCCACGTCTTTGGTCTGTGCGCCAAAGACGTGTTCCACCTAGGCCCTTACGTTGGATTTGGTCCGGTTGCTGCGCTTCGCCTGCGCGGTCAGCGGTTTGCCGCGCTTGCCCTTGCGGTGGATGTGGCTCTTCGGTTTCCGATCCCGCAGCCTGGCCTCCATTTCTTCCGAGCGACAGGCCGCGTCCGCCCGGACGCCGGAGCCGGTGTTGCCCTTCGGCGGTTTCCCCGCGCGTTCCGGGGGGCATTTCGTTTCGGAAAAATACCCGTTTCGTTTCAGATTTCAGTCGGGAAAAAATTGATCAATGGAGTCAATGTGTTGCCGGGCACGAAAATCTGAAACGAAACGAAATGCAAAAAAATCGCCACGCAGAAGTAGGAAGGTGCGGCACATAACACCCACTCGCCGTCCCCGCCGGGAAGGACCCGTGGTTTCCGAACACCGGGAGCGGCACCCGGTGGCAGCCAACCTGCCGTTGGCAAGGCGTTCCATTCGCTCCCGGCGGCGCGCCGCAGCGTCTTTCGGGAGCCTTGGGACACCGACACCAATGACACCGTCTGGAAGTTCAGGTCAACCCCACGAAAATGTCCCGGCTTCCGGACGCCAGTCGAGCCTTCGCCTGGAAACCCGGTGTCGCACCTGAAAAGTGAATCCAGTCCCTGTGGGTGTTCCATGAAACCCGCCCCGCATCGTCGTCGACACTTTGATTTACAGCGGTGGGGAAAAGTCGGGATTCCTGCGCATCCCGGCCCGTTTGAACATGGCACATCCTCCCGTGATACGTGGCAGACCCTATTTAGGCTGGTGCGCTTGCACATACGCTTTCAAAACCGCTGCCATCCTGCCTGTGTAGCCTTTTGGATCACTGCCTTTGAAATAAGCAACGATTTCCTCGTCCATACGCATGGTCACAGACGATTTCCGGTTGGGTTTTTCAATCGTGGCATTCGCCCAAACCTCTGCATCCAGCTCAGGAATATCGCTGTAGTCGATATCTTCATCGCGGATTGCAGAGAACCGCGCCCGCTCAGCTTTGCTCATCCTGGGTGGATTGTTCGGGTCAAGGGTGTGTTTAACTGTCGACATAGGCTCTCCTTTCTCGTTTGTTGGGCTTACGGGCTGAAATAATGCGGATAGTCTGCCCTTCATCCCGTTCGGTCGTTACAACGACCAAAATTCCATCATGTGCCCGACCCAGGGTCACAAGGCGTTCTTCGCCATAGTCAAAGCGATCATCTATGATCGTGATACGATCTGGATCTACAAAAACTGCGGATGCGATCTCGAACCGCACACCGTGCTTTTCCAAATTCATGGCTCAATTAGCATTGATTATGCGTGGCGTGTTACAGGCAGGATGCCTGCGGCGGCGGCAAGTATCGCGCGCGGCGTTTGGTGGCTCGGAAGGACGGCAAGGTGGAACCACCGAAGGCAGCTGTCCAGGTATCTGGTCGCGATGCCCCGATGGCGGCGCGGGAAGGTCTTTAACCGCTCATGCCGACTGTTCACGGTTTGAATGTGCAATTCACCACGGACACGTTCTCCGGCGGTCCGGTCGAGACTTTCATGGCTGACGCCCGTTTCTGCGGCGCAGGGCGGGTAGCCGGTGCAGCCATCGGTCACCGGGAGAGCGTCCCCATCAAGACGTGGCTGCAGAACCGTTTTGAGATGTTCGGCTGTCACCGCAGGCAAGACAGCACTGATGGCGGTGCCTGATCGGTCGACCGCAACGGGGACCGGAACCTGCTCCTTCGACAATCCGCGTTTTGAGGCCTTTCCCCCGCGTTTGCGGGCTTTTCGAGAGAGATTACGGTCCCCTTTCCGGCTGCGCGGAAAGAACGTCCCGTCGGCTTCGACGATTCCGCACAGCTTGACCGCACCGACCGTTACGGCCTCGGGAAAGCGATGACGCCAACGAAAAGCTGTGGTGTCGGCCACCATACAACGCCCGTCGGACGCCTTTACCGTTTCGCCGTCGCGCAGGGAAGCTGCGAACCCTGCCCATCTGTCCCTGTGGCGCAAGCGGGCAGGCGGCGTCCCGGTCAGCGCGTTGAAGGTTTTGCGACAGCCTTTGCAAAAGAACCTCGTCAGGCCACTTGCATGGCCCCTGATGATCGCACCGCCCGAAGCACAGTGCGGACAGATACGCCCCTCGCGAACAGTCGCCTCAAGGAGATCGATCACGCTTTCCAGCGACGAAACCCCGGCAACGAGCCGTCCGGTTTCAGCCCGTTGTTTCGATGAAAGGTTGTCGATCTCGTTAAGCCACACCAAAAAAGCCTGATGATCCATGTGCCGCACCCATAATTTTGTTCATGGTGTGTTCTATCACAGGTCGCCACGCATAATAAATGCTAATTGAGCCAATTCTTTTGGGCCTTCCCGGCGTCCCATTCAAAATCCATCATCGCCTCAATATACATAGTGTAAGACAAACTGTCCTACAAGTCATTAGGTACATCGGCAGGGCGATCCGGAGAAAGGCGATTTTCTGTTTTATCTGATACGAAGACAAGCCGTTTGGCGATTATCCTGCACTGTTTCGATAGCGATATTTTGTGATTCAGACGATATGGAACCTGTGGTAAAATCGGGTGCGGGCGGATGAGGAATAACGCATAATCTTTTCTCCTGAATGTTGAAGCAGACCGGCTGGAAGCCGGTGGTTTAAATCCAGTAGTTGGAAAATCAAAACCCCATGATTAATATCCATGACCAGCCGCCCATCAAGGGCTTTCGCCACCCCACGACGGTTATCGCCTACGCGGTCCGGGCCTGTCATGGCTTCGCGCTCAGCCTGCGGGATGCCGAGGATCTCATGGCCGAGCGCGGGGTGAGCGTGTCCTGTGAGACCATTTGGGTCCGGGTGGACCGATTTGGCCCGAAATTCGCGGCAAAGATACGGCGGGGTCGGCCACGACCTGCGGACAAGCGGTATCTTGATGAGGTGGCCATCCAGACAGGAGGTCAACAATATCGACTCTGGCGCGCCATTGATGCACGGGGGGATGTGTTTGATATTCTGGTCCAGTCCCGGCGGAACAGGAAGGCTGCCACGCGGTTCCTGCACAAACTCCTCAAGCGGTGGGGAAAGCCGCGCGTGATGGTGACCGACAAGCTGCGGTCCTGTGGGGTCGCCAAAGCGGACATTGCCCCCGGAATTGAACACCGCCAGCACAAGGAGTTCAACAACACCGCCGAAGCGTCGCATCGCCATACGCGACGACGAGAGAAAATCATGGGATGTTTCAAGTCACCCCGGCAGGCGCAACGCTTTCTTTCCGTCCATGATCAAACCGCGGCCCTGTTTCGCCCCAAACGCCACCGCCTTTCCGCTCACTCCTGCCGACACGCCGGATCAGACGCGTTCGATCTGTGGATCGGCTCTGCCGCAGAACTGGCCGCCTGAGCCGGAAATAAGCACCCCGCCGATGACCACACACCAGACAAAACAACCTGACAATGCCCGGAGAAAATATGATTTTCGCACATTCTCTTGAGAATCGGCCTGAAAGTAGCTGGGAGACCCTGGAATCCCATTCGCTCCGTGTCGCTCAAGCTGCTGCGGCACGCGCAGAAACATTTGGGGGTGGTGAATACGCCCGTTTTCTGGGGCTATTGCACGATCTCGGTAAGGAGAAGCCGGCATTTCAACGCAAACTAAATGGTGAGCGCAACACTGTCAGTCATTCAGGGGAGGGAGCACGGGTACTGCATAAAACCGGGGATTTTACTGCTACGCTTGCAGGCATCATCGCAGGTCATCATGGACATCTGCCCGACCCGGATCGACTTAAGTCCCGCGTTGACGCTGCCGAGGATATCGTACTGCCTGGCTGGTGTCCGGCACAGGCATTCGAACTACCGGAAAGGCTGGGAGAATGCCCAAAACTGACATCATATCGACTGCAGTTTCTGGTCAGGATGCTCTATGGCGCGCTCTGCGATGCAGACGACCGGGAAACGGCTGCATTTTATGCCGAGGCCGAGGGGCGGTCTATCCCCAAACATCCGACAAGCCTGACACCTGGGATGCGCGACGCGTTCGAAGCTCACATGGCCAGGATAGGCGGCGACGGAATGGTGAACGACCTGAGGCGTCAGGTTCTTGCACATGCACGCAGGATGGCAATTGAAGCGCGGGGTCTGTTCACGCTGACTGTGCCGACAGGGGGCGGAAAAACACTGACATCATTGGGCTTCGGACTGGATCATGCCCTGGCCTACGGATTGCGGCGTCTGATCTACGTAATCCCCTACACGTCAATCATCGAACAAACGGTCGATGTGTTCCGGCAGGTACTTGGTTCTGATGCAGTGCTGGAACACCACTCCAACGCCGACTGGGATGGCGAAGACGAAACCGAGTTAGAACAGCGCCGTGTCTCGGCCGCATCCTGGGACGTGCCGGTGGTCGTGACCACGGCGGTGCAGTTCTTTGAAAGCTTGCATGCTGCGCGCAAGAAGCGGTGCCGCAAACTGCCCAGCCTTGCGCGATCCGTCATCATTCTGGACGAAGCACAGACGCTGCCATTGTCGCTTTTGCGCCCATGCCTTGCGTCCCTGCGGGAATTGATGGGCGGCTATAGCGCAAGCGTGGTTCTATCGACGGCGACGCAGCCCGCCCTGACGAAAGCAGGTGGTTTTTTAGCCGATGAAGCGCTGGAAGGTGTTCGGGAAATCGCGCCCGACCCGACCAGGCTGTTCGCTACGCTCAAGCGGGTCGAGGTGCGCGATATCGGCCAGATGGACGATACGGCGCTGGCGGAGAGGTTGCGCGGGGCAGACCAGGTCCTGGCAATCGTGGACAACCGCATGCAAGCGCGCAGCCTGTTCGATGAGATATGCATGGAAGAGGGTTCAGTGCACCTGTCGACGCTGATGGTGCCAGAGCATCGGCGCAAAGTGTTGAAGGACGTCCGGGCGCGGCTGAAAGAAAAACTGCCTGTGCGGCTTGTGTCCACGTCGCTGATTGAGGCAGGTGTGGACGTAGACTTCCCTTTGGTTCTGCGCGCAGCAGCCGGGATTGACTCGCTGGCGCAGGCAGCGGGGCGATGCAACCGGGAAGGCAAGCTGGATCTCGGGTTGGTCGAGGTGTTCCGGTCCGGGCATCCGGCACCTCCGGCGGTCGAACAGTTCGCCGCAATTGGCCGCGCAGTACTGGGTGAGAAGCACAACGATCCAATCGGGCAAGAGGCGGTGGCGTCCTATTTCCAACGCTTGTGGGAAGCATATGGTCCCGAGGCGCTTGACAGCGTAGAAGTGGGTGGCATTACCGGCCTGTTCTCTAACGGTACTTCGGCACTTCTGTGAAACGTGGCACCCCAGGCGTTTCGCCGAATATCCGAATGCGTCGAACCTCGTGGATCAGAACGTGGTTTTTAGGATAGGCGACGGGCCTTTCCTGCATGACCTGCCTGCCGCAAGGGCGTTGCTGTCCGGGGCAGGTGAAGGTGAAGGTGAAGTGATGTGCCTTGTCACTGGCCGGAAGGGGCCCGTGGCCCGGCTGCACCCGTCGATCAAGGGCGTGAAGGGGAAGGGCGCGCAACCTTCGGGTGCATCGCTTGTCTCGTTCAACAATGACGCCGAGACATCACATAACAAGAAACAGGGCGACAACGCCCCTGTCTCGCAGGCTGCAGCCTTTGCCTATGGAACGGCGTTGAACGCGCTTCTGGCGGAGGGATCAGGCAATCATCTGCGGATTGGCGGGGACACCGTAGCTTTCTGGGCTGAAGATGGCGCCTCGGAAGATGCCTTTCGGGCGATGTTCGAGGGTGCCGATCCGGATGCCGAGAGCGAATTGCGGGATCGGTTGCGGGCTGTGGCAGATGGCAGGAAACGTGGCGAAAGCGATCTTGATCCGGATGCGCGCCTTTTCGTGCTGGGCCTGGCGCCGAACGCGGCGCGATTGGCGGTGCGCTATTGGTATCCCGGCACGCTTGGCGATTTCGCAAAGGCGGTGACGCGGTTCTGGGCGGAACTGGCCATTTCGCCGTCGCCCTTTGCAAGGGACGGGGCCGAGCAGCCACCAAAGCCCCGGATGCTGCTCTACGATGTATCGGCGCAAAGGAAGGCGGGCAACATCCCTGCCGGTCTGGGCGGTGGCCTCATGCGGGCGATCCTGACGGGTGGACATTACCCGGCGACGCTGCTCAGCGCGGTGATGGGGCGCCTGCGGGTCGAAGGAGAGCCGGACGCCAAGGCTGGCAAAGTTGATGGCCGCAGGGCCGCAATGATCGCCGCAGTATTGCGGCGGAATTACGAACAGGAGGTGCCGATGGCGCTGGATGAAGACGAACGCGATCCCGCGTATTTGCTCGGGCGGCTTTTCGGGGCATATGTCTATGCCGAGCGCAGCTATCAGAAACGTAGCGCCGGACTGCGGCAGAAATATATGGGAGCGGCCTCGGCCACGCCAGCGCGCGTGTTGCCGGTGCTCATGCGCGGCTACGAGCACAACCGCGCCGCGCTGCGAAAGGCGGGTGGAAGGAAGGCAGGTGCAGGGGTTAGGGCTGATCGGGCGGTCGCCGCCATCATTGATGGGCTTGAGGGCAAGATGCCGACCAACCTGCCGCTGGAGGCGCAGGGGCGGTTCTTCGTCGGTTTCTACCACCAGACCTCGGCTTTCTACGCCAAACCCGGGGAAGCGGCTGACGCATTGATCGAAATGGACAACGAGGAGGATGCAACATGACCAGGCAGGCGACAACGGATTCAGTTCCGGCCAAAAAGGACGGGCCTGTCAACCGCCACGACTTCGTGTTGTTTCTTGATGTCGAGAACGGCAATCCCAACGGCGACCCGGATGCGGGCAACATGCCGCGCATGGACCCCGAGACAAACCAGGGCCATGATGTCCGACGTCTCGATCAAGCGCAAATTGCGCAACTACGTGAGCGAGGCACATGGCAACGTGGCGCCGTATCGCATCTACTTCTCCGAACGTGCGGTGCTGAACGAGGCGCACGCGGAGGCGTGGGTGGCCACGGGGGTCGAACCGACCGGCAAGGGCAACGACAAGTACAGCCATCTTCCGAAGGACGATGCCGAAGCCAGGAAGCTCCCCGACTGGATGTGCGCCAGTTTTTGGGACATCCGCACCTTTGGCGCCGTGATGTCGACGGGCGTGAACGCGGGCCAGGTGCGCGGACCGGTGCAACTGTCCTTTGCGCGTTCGGAAGAACCGATCATGCCGCTAGAGGTGTCGATCACACGCTCCTCCGTCACCAACGAGAAGGATCGCGACAAGGAGCGCACGATGGGCCGCAAGACAATCGTGCCCTATGGGCTTTACCGCGTGCAGGGCTTCATCAATGCCAAGCTGGCGCAGAGAACGGGATTTTCCCGGTCCGATCTCAATCTACTTTGGACCGCACTGCGCGACATGCTGGACCTTGATCGCTCCGCTGCGCGCGGGATAATGGCCGCACGCAAGCTCGTGGTGTTCCGTCATGACAGCGACCTGGGCAACGCACAGGCGCACCGGTTGTTCGAACGGATCACAGTCAGTCGCGTGCATGGTGACAAAGCATTGCCCGTAGGCGACGCGCGTAGCCACAATTTGCCCCCGGCACGGGCGTTTGCGGACTATCGGATCGAGGTGGACGACACCGACTTGCCCCAGGGCGTGGCGCTGTTCCAGCCCTGGTAGGGTGGACAGCTTCCCGCTTTCGGCTTTGCAACACATGCTTTTCTGCCCGCGTCAATGCGCGCTGATCCATGTTGAGAGGTTGTGGGAGGAAAACCGCCTGACCGCCGAGGGGCGTGTCTTACACGAACGCGCCGACGAAGGTGTGGCCGAAAGCCGTGATGGGATCCGGGTGCTGCGCTCGGTTCAAATCGCGTCGGAGCGTCTGGGCGTGCATGGGGTAGCGGACGTCGTCGAGATTCACAGCAATGTCCCGTTTCCGATCGAATACAAGCGCGGCCGTCCCAAGGCCCATCGTGCCGACGAGGTGCAGCTTTGTGCGGAGGCTATGTGTCTTGAGGAAATGACCGGGCGCGATGTGCCCGAAGGCGCGATGTTCTACGGGCAGCGACGGCGACGACTGTTAGTGACCTTCGACGAAGATTTGCGGGCACTCACGTCGCGGGTGGCGGCACAGGGGCGCGAGATGATGGCGAAGGGTATTCTGCCCCCGCCGACCTATGATTCCGGTCGTTGCGAAAGCTGTTCGCTGAAAGGGTTATGCCGACCGCAGGCATCGCGAAGCACCGCAGGCTGGCTGGTCCGGCGATTGACCCGTGCGGGGGTACCCGAATGAAACGGCTGCTTAACACGCTCTATGTCGCGACCGAGGGCGCTCGCCTGCGTAAGGATGGCGAAACCATCGCAGTAGAAATCGACGGTCGCGTGGCAAAGCGGAGCCCCGCCCACCTGCTGGGACAGATCGTTCTGTTCGGCGAGACGTCAGCCTCGCCGGATGTGATGCATTTCGCGGCGGCCTCTGGCATCTCGATGGTCTGGCTGGGTTACTCGGGTAAGCTGATGGCGCGGGTTGAAGGGCCGCAATCGGGCAATGTTCTTCTGCGTCGGGCGCAGCATCGCATTACAACCGACCTTGTGGCGGCATTGCCAGTGGCGCGTGCTATCGTTGCGGCCAAGGTTGCCAACCAGCGTGCCGTGTTGCGGCGCCACCTGCGCGACTATCCCGATGCACCGGGCGCTGAAGCGGTGGAGGCTGCACAACGCCGACTGGCCGACGCGGCACGTCTTGCACTGACAGCCCCCGACCTCGATTCCACAAGAGGGCAGGAGGGCGAGGCAGGTCAGGCCTATTGGGCGGTCTTTGGCCGTCTGATCCGTTCAAAGGACGCGTTATTCGCCTTCCCGGGGCGCAATCGCCGCCCACCACGCGACCCTGTGAACGCAGTTCTGTCTTTCCTTTACGCTTTGGTCGCTTTGGACGCACGCGCCGCCTGCGAGGCGCATGGTCTGGATCCGCAGATGGGCTTCCTGCACCGTGATCGACCCGGCCGCATGTCACTTGCGCTGGACCTCATGGAAGAATTGCGTGCTCCGTTGGCTGACCGTGTTGCGCTGTCTCTGGTCAATCGGCGGCAATTGACGGCGGGAGATTTTGACGCGCAGGAAACAGGTGCGGTCCTGTTGACCGAGGATGGGCGCCGAACCGTCCTGCAGGCGTATCACGAACGCAAGCGGGTCGAACTGCGCCACGCCTGGGTGGGCGAACGCATGGCTCTCGGTTTGATACCACAGGTGCAGGCGCAGCTGTTGGCGCGGCACCTGCGCGGAGATATCGACGGTTACCCGGCCTGGGTATGGTAGATGCTGGTTCTGGTGACATACGACGTGGCAAGTGGACCGGGCGGGGCTAAACGGTTGCGTCGGGTTGCCCGGATTTGCGAGGATCACGGTCAGCGTGTGCAGTATTCTGTCTTTGAATGTGACGTGGACCCTGCCCGCTGGGTAGCCATGCGCACCCGTTTGGTCGACGCGGTCAACGCCGAGACAGATAGCCTGGGATTCTACTTCCTCGGGCGAGAGTGGCGACGGCGTGTAGAGCATGTCGGCGCAAAACCATCAGACGATCCTGACGGCCTGCTTCTGGTCTGATGCGAACCTCAAGCGCCCGTGCAAGGGCCGGTCGGTTCGCAGGCCATGTTTTTATGGGTTCCTGTCTTCCTGACCCATCGTTTGGAACTGAAAGCCCGTGTCTTCTGGACGGTTCGCGCGCAGTGCGCTATTTTCCTTTTTATGACAGTGTCATAAAGTGACCTTGTCGCCCCCCATGCGGGGGCGTGGATCGAAACACCAGATCATGCGCGCCGGACTCGGACGCCGACAGGTCGCCCCCCATGCGGGGGCGTGGATCGAAACGCTGTTCGGGTCCGCGATGATCGATCCGATCTGGTCGCCCCCCATGCGGGGGCGTCATTTCTGAACAACAGGAGCGGCTCCTGTTGGCAGCCGACAACGCCGTTGGCAAACTGGTCCATTTTTCCGGGCATTTCGCTGTGGCCTCTTGCGGGACCTGCCAGTCGCTCCCGACTATGAAAATCCACCCGGGCATCCCGCCCGGAACCCGCACCCTCCGGATGATCCATTAAACCCGCACCGCATCGTTGTCACCATCCTGATTGATATCGAAAATGCCGCGATCAGGACTGCGGAACCGGCGGTTTGCCCGGGAGCTGCGGGTAACGATCACTCCGGCCTGAATCCCCGAAACGGATGATGAAATACGCCTGCAGAGACTTTCGGTGTATCCGGGGGTATATCCGCCCGGATAAAGCGTCTCTGTCAGGAACGCGGATTTTCAACCCACTGATAACACCGCATAAACCCGCTCCAGATCCGCAGGGGATAAAACCGGCGGTATGGCTGGCTGTGCGGTCGGTATGCTGCCAACCGGTCTCTCCCGGATTTCTCCGGAAATTCAGGGAAAAAAACAGGGGAAAAATTGCCCGGGTACAGGAACCTGTCTGTGGCAGTGTGCAGGCCCGCAATTTCCTGCCGGACTCCTGTTCCTGTATGGAATGTTCCTGTGTGGAACCGGCCTGCGGTCGGCGGGCAGGGAACGGGTATTGCCAGGGTGTCGGCAACCGGCCCGACCGGCGTCAGCCGCGCCTGTGCAGACCGGACATCCCCGGTCGCCGGTTCACACCGCGCCCCGCTTGCCTCCCGGCGGACCATCCCTGCATGAAACCGCAGACTGAACCGGACCGCCGCGCCGGTCTTCCTGACCGGAAACGCAGGGCTCGGGGCACCGGTCAGGACGGCGGGCAGGGCAGGGCTGTCCATGGTGTCGTTCCCGGCCTTGCCTCGCAGGTGGCGTTACAGGGCGGACCGGTCCGGCACATGTCAATCCGGTCATCAGCCACCGGCATCCCGACATCTGTCCGGATGAAACCCGGGGTCGCGCGATTCCCCCGGCCCGGGCCGGAGCAGGTCCCCGTCCCGGCCCGCATGTTCGGCCAGGCTCTTGTCACCAGGGGCGCTGCTCATCCGGGAGACCGGGCAGCCGGATGCAGGGCACAACATCCATGCCCGTCTCCCGCGCCGTCGGCACACGGTCCTACCCCGGCAATAACGGTGGTGCCTCCGGCGAACAGGACGGGACCGGTAAAACCGGACACCCTGATCGACGCCGCGATCTGCCGGACCTGATCCGCAGAACGGGCACGGAGTTTCAGGGCACGGGGACATCGGGCGGCAGCCGCCCGATCTCCGGAATGGGGGCAGGACCGGAGCGCGCCACGTCGCGCGAAGGTTTTTTTTGCCGCTGGCCATGCCGGACCTCCCGACGGTTTTTTCACCGCCGGTATCGCGCAAATTCCGGCGCGACCCATCCGGCGGTTTCCCCGCACGTTTCGGGAGGGCATTTCGTTTCGAGCCCAGAGGCCATTTCGTTTCAGATGACCTGTCGGAAAAAATTTGCTCAATGGATTCAATGTATTGCCGGGGGCGCAAATCTGAAACGAAACGAAATGCAAAAAAATCGGCACGCAGAAGTAGGCAAGTGCGGCACATAACACCCACCTGCCGTCCCCGCCGGGAAGAACCCGTGATTTCCGGGAGCCTGATCCAAAATGAGCCGGGTGATTTCAAGAGGGTCGTGATTACGTTTGCTTGCAGAAACACACGGAGATCACGATGCCTTGGGCTGAAACCACCCGAAGCCAATATGAGCGTAAAAAATACCGCCAGTCAAGTGGCACTGGCACTGGCGTAATACCCGGGCGGTGATCCCCGGAATGCGCAGGCGGCCGCACCTCTGTCGAAAATCGGTTTCCTGAATTTCCTTTGATCATGGCTCAATTAGCATTGATTATGCGTGGCGTGTTACAGGCAGGATGCCTGCGGCGGCGGCAAGTATCGTGCGCGGCGTTTGGTGGCTCGGAAGGACGGCAGGGTGGAACCACCGAAGGCAGCTGTCCAGGTATTTGGTCGCGATGCCCCGATGGCGGCGCGGAAAGGTCTTTAACCGCTCATGCCGACTGTTCACGGTTTGAATGTGCAATTCACCACGGACACGTTCTCCGGCGGTCCGGTCGAGACTTTCATGGCTGACGCCCGTTTCTGCGGCGCAGGGCGGGTAGCCGGTGCAGCCATCGGTCACCAGGAGAGCGTCCCCATCAAGACGTGGCTGCAGAACCGTTTTGAGATGTTCGGCTGTCACCGCAGGCAAGACAGCACTGATGGCGGTGCCTGATCGGTCGACCGCAACGGGGACCGGAACCTGCTCCTTCGACAATCCGCGTTTTGAGGCCTTTCCCCCGCGTTTGCGGGCTTTTCGAGAGAGATTACGGTCCCCTTTCCGGCTGCGCGGAAAGAACGTCCCGTCGGCTTCGACGATTCCGCACAGCTTGACCGCACCGACCGTTACGGCCTCGGGAAAGCGATGACGCCAACGAAAAGCTGTGGTGTCGGCCACCATACAACGCCCGTCGGACGCCTTTACCGTTTCGCCGTCGCGCAGGGAAGCTGCGAACCCTGCCCATCTGTCCCTGTGGCGCAAGCGGGCAGGCGGCGTCCCGGTCAGCGCGTTGAAGGTTTTGCGACAGCCTTTGCAAAAGAACCTCGTCAGGCCACTTGCATGGCCCCTGATGATCGCACCGCCCGAAGCACAGTGCGGACAGATACGCCCCTCGCGAACATTCGCCTCAGGGAGATCGATCACGCTTTCCAGCGACGAAACCCCGGCAACGAGCCGTCCGGTTTCAGCCCGTTGTTTCGATGAAAGGTCGTCGGTCTCGTTGAGCCACACCAAAAAAGCTTGATGATCCATGTGCCGCACCCCATAATTTTGTTCATGGTGTGTTCTATTACAGGTTGGCACGCATAATCAATGCTAATTGAGCCTTGATCATAGTCTACCTTCCAAGCTTTATGCTCTCCGGTAAACCCGGTCTGGTTCACTACCAGGCAGGATAGGATGTGAACGAATGCGTTTGTTGGGGATCGGTGCCGTGTATGCTCCAGACCCATTTCGGATTTGAGCCTGCCAAAGAGGGTTTCAACGATAAACCGGCTTCGTAACAGCGGCTTATCCATGATCGGCATCAGACAGTTCTTCATGTTTCGACGGATGCCGGTGATCGGGTGCAGCCCCTGTTTCCAAAGTTTTGCGAAGGGTTTCTTCGAGATGCAGCCCTTGTCTGCCAAGAGGTTTCCTTCCAGTCCGGTGACCATTTCCGTCAGTGGTGCACGATCATCCGTGTTGCCCGGTGTGATTTTCACGGCCATCAATTCGCCGCGATGGTTCATCACCACGTGTAGTTTGAAGCCAAAGAACCAGCCCATGGTCGAATGCCCGCGTGCGGCAAGGCCCTTGAAGGTCCGGTTACGGCTGATGCGCGGATTGGCACAGACTGCCGGCCTGGTGCTGTCGGCGATGTAGACGCCTGTCTCTTGGCCCGACAGGTTGTGGATCAGCACGCAAAACGGTGCAGGGAGACGCGGCATAAGGGCAACAAAGCGCCCATACGAGGGCAGCTCACCAAAGCAGTCACGATATTTCTGTTCGACTCCATGCACCCGGAAGTGCTTGAAATCCTTGAACGGGGAGAGGTGAAACAGCACCATGATGAACAACATCTCGCCCAATGACAACTTGCCAGCGCGTCGCCTCTTGCGCGATGTCGGAATTAGCCGATGGCGTTCCCGGTCTTCAAAGGTTTCAGCAAAATCGGCGAGACAGCAAAAGAGCGCGGTGGTGGACAGGGACATGGGAGGGATCGACCGTATTGTTGCAGATACGATCTTGAATCACGACGCGACGCGTTCGTGAACCCCCTCTCAACAAATCAACCTTATCCAGAATCGGGGTTTTTTTACTGCGCCTCGTTTGCGCACGCCCCCCGACAAATCGTGCGCGACATTGATGACACCTTCGACACCGTCCACGGCCATCAGCAGCTGCGCCTGTTCAACGCCTGTTACGATGAATACGGCTTCCAGCCGATTGTGGTATTCGATGGCGAAGGGCGTCTCGTGGGGGCAGTGTTGCGCCCGGCACAATTCCGCGACTGGTCCAGATCAATGACCGTCAGATTGGTGACTTGCAGTCCCAGATACAACTCTCCGCCGAGCAGATCGAGCGAGTGAAGCGTACTCGTCAGCTCATCAGGTGTGATATCGGTATGTGAGCGAAAACTTGGATCCTGTTCCGTGATATAGTCGTCATAGAATTCTTCCTCTTCTTCGGTCGTCACTCAGCCTGCCAGTTCTCGTGCTGTTTGAACTGGCATGAAAAGACGGAGAGGTTGAACGGGCAGGGGAAGGAACCCAAACGACTCGTAGTAGACTTTGCGGCGGGCAACAGTGTCAGCTTCACCGTCATCGAAAACGTCCAGAACGATGACACATGTTCCGATTTCTTCGGAGACTCGGGCGATCCGGCTAATGGCATCTGCGACCAGAGCACTACCGACCCCGTTCCCTTGCTGGTTTTCATCGACCCCGATCATCGCAATGAATGCAGCTGGCAGCAGACCGTGTTTTCCCGCCTTCTTCTGATAGGCGTCAGGCATCTCTTTAACGTCGATGGCATGCATGTTGATGCCGTAGAAACCGACGATGTTACTTTTTTCGCCAACGACCACCCAAACACGGACGACATCTGCCTTGCTGCCTTTTTTCGCAGTCAGCTTCAGGTAATTGTCAATCTGCGGTACGCCACAAGAAAAAGCCGCTCGATCATGTGCCTTGGGATCGAACGGCTGAATTGTGAAGGGTGGTTTCTCTTCGATCTTACTCGGCATTCGCAATCAGTTTCTTGCGCAACGCAAAGGCATCGACCAAACGTTTCGTCGGTTTGGGCGGATTGTCCAAAGCGTCGAAAAATGCCTTCCTGTCCACCTCACTTTCAATCACGGTAACTTTGTGTGCTTCAATCGTCGACTGAGCCGCATTGTAAGCGGCGCTCACGACAAAAGAACTGACATCAACCCCGTTCAGCGTGGCTGCACGATTGATCGTGTCCTTCACAGATGGTTGCGTACGGGCTTCCAGGCGAGCGCTTTTGGGCTCGTCGACCGCCACCTTGGTGTCTTCAAACGCCGACATTGTAGTCTCCTTTCAGCTTCGGGCTCGATCTGATCAAGCCACTTGATGGTTCTCTTAGCGCTTATGTACGGGAAATAGGCGTACATGTCAAGTGTACGGTGATTGGCCGCCAGGGCAATCGCGTTTGGATTTGTCCTGCCGCATTGAGGTTGAAAAACTGGAAACGCGGTCCAGGATCCGCGTTGCCTTCGCATCGGTCTGTCCTGAGAAAATCCTGTTCATCGCCATCCTGGATACCTTGCCTGGCAGGCAAAACAGCTGCGCCCAGGCGCCGTAAACCGCCGGAGCCGGCCCCGATAAGCCCTGAAACCGTAACCCACAAGACAGATGCAAGCGCCGTAGCCCGCGCAAGCGATGCCCCATGCCAAAACAGTGAAAAACAACACGGACCCAACGAGAAAACACAGAAATGCAAACCTTCATGAATAATCCGGGTTTAGCTTGTCAATATACGCCCAATCCGGCATCTTCACCTCATGCCAGATGCACCCAAATTATTCGTTTCTTATGGCTCAATTAGCATTGATTATGCGTGGCGTATTACAGGCAGGATGCCTGCTGCTGCGGCAAGTATCGCGCGCGGCGTTTGGTGGCTCGGAAGGACGGCAAGGTGGAACCACCGAAGGCAGCTGTCCAGGTATTTGGTCGCGATGCCCCGATGGCGGCGCGGAAAGGTCTTTAACCGCTCATGCCGACTGTTCACGGTTTGAATGTGCAATTCACCACGGACACGTTCTCCGGCGGTCCGGTCGAGACTTTCATGGCTGACGCCCGTTTCTGCGGCGCAGGGCGGGTAACCGGTGCAGCCATCGGTCACCGGGAGAGCGTCCCCATCAAGACGTGGCTGCAGAACCGTTTTGAGATGTTCGGCTGTCACCGCAGGCAAGACAGCACTGATGGCGGTGCCTGATCGGTCGACCGCAACGAGGACCGGAACCTGCTCCTTCGACAATCCGCGTTTTGAGGCCTTTCCCCCGCGTTTGCGGGCTTTTCGAGAGAGATTACGCTCCCCTTTCCGGCTGCGCGGAAAGAACGTCCCGTCGGCTTCGACGATTCCGCACAGCCTGACCGCACCGACCGTTACGGCCTCAGGAAAGCGATGACGCCAGCGAAAAGCTGTGGTGTCGGCCACCATACAACGCCCGTCGGACGCCTTTACCGTTTCGCCGTCGCGCAGGGAAGCTGCAAACTCTGCCCACCTGTCCTTGTGGCGCAAGCGGGCAAGCGGCGTCCCGGTCAGCGCGTTGAAGGTTTTGCGACAGCTTTTGCAAAGGCTCAATTAGCATTTATTATGCGTGGCGACCTGTGATAGAACACACCATGAACAAAATTATGGGTGCGGCACATGGATCATCAGGCTTTTTTGGTGTGGCTTAACGAGATCGACAACCTTTCATCGAAACAACGGGCTGAAACCGGACGGCTCGTTGCCGGGGTTTCGTCGCTGGAAAGCGTGATCGATCTCCTTGAGGCGACTGTTCGCGAGGGGCGTATCTGTCCGCACTGCGCTTCGGGCGGTGCGATCATCAGAGGCCATGCAAGTGGCCTGACGAGGTTCTTTTGCAAAAGCTGTCGCAAAACCTTCAACGCGCTGACCGGGACGCCGCTTGCCCGCTTGCGCCACAAGGACAGGTGGGCAGAGTTTGCAGCTTCCCTGCGCGACGGCGAAACGGTAAAGGCGTCCGCTGAGCGTTGTATGGTGGCCGACACCACAGCTTTTCGTTGGCGTCATCGCTTTCTTCAGGCTGTAACGGTCGGTGCGGTCAAGCTGTGCGGGATCGTCGAAGCCGACGGGACGTTCTTTCTGCACAGCCGGAAAGGGGAGCGTAATCTCTCTCGAAAAGCCCGCAAACGCGGGGGAAAGGCCTCAAAACGCGGATTGTCGAAGGAGCAGGTTCCGGTCCTCGTTGCGGTCGACCGATCAGGCACCACCATCAGTGCTGTCTTGCCTGCGGTGACAGCCGAACATCTCAAAACGGTTCTGCAGCCACGTCTTGATGGGGACGCTCTCCTGGTGACCGATGGCTGCACCGGGTACCCGCCCTGCGCCGCAGAAATGGGCGTCAGCCATGAAAGTCTCAACCGGACCGCCGGAGAACGTGTCCGTGGTGAATTGCACATTCAAACCGTGAACAGTCGGCATGAGCGGTTAAAGACCTTTCCGCGCCGCCATCGGGGTATCGCAACCAAATACCTGGACAGCTACCTTCGGTGGTTCCACCTTGCCGTCCTTCCGAGCCACCAAACGCCGCGCGCGATACTTGCCGCAGCAGCAGGCATCCTGCCTGTAATACGCCACGCATAATCAATGCTAATTGAGCCTTTGCAAAAGAACCTCGTCAGGCCACTTGCATGGCCTCTGATGATCGCACCGCCCGAAGCGCAGTGCGGACAGATACGCCCCTCGCGAACAGTCGCCTCAAGGAGATCGATCACGCTTTCCAGCGACGAAACCCCGGCAACGAGCCGTCCGGTTTCAGCCCGTTGTTTCGATGAAAGGTTGTCGATCTCGTTAAGCCACACCAAAAAAGCCTGATGATCCATGTGCCGCACCCATAATTTTGTTCATGGTGTGTTCTATCACAGGTCGCCACGCATAATAAATGCTAATTGAGCCTTTCTTATTCACACGATGACCAAGTTCACAAGGACTGGGTTTTGAAACTATCCACCCGTTTGACCAAAGACGGAGTTTATGTTGTTTTTGACCAATGGGGCATGGTGCTTGGAGGCGACTTGCCTCGCTTCATGGAGACTGGTCTCGCCGCAGCTGATCGGGTGTTAGCCATATGCAGCGCTAGCTATGTCGAAAAAGCAAATCAAAGCTGTGATGGTGGACTGGGGTACGAGAAGACGATCTTAACTGGGCAACTTATGACTAACATTGGTTCAGATCGCATAATTCCGGTTATTCGTAACAACACTACGGAAAATTTGCTGCCAACGGTTTTGAAAACTAAACTCTATGTGGACTTTCGCGATGACAAGGCATTTGTGTAAAACGCGGAGCAATATTGGGCCACAGAAGCGGCTGCATATCGCAGTTGTAGCGGAGTAAAAGTCCGCCAGTTTGTGCCCTTCGTTTATTCGGAGGGCGGGAGATGTATTCTGTGGATATTTATAGTCGTGTGCGCCGTGCTTGTTTGAAGGACGGTATGTCTGGCCGAGAAGCGGCGCGGTTTTTCAACATGGCGTAATCAGGATCAGCACTCAGTTACCCCTGTTATTCTGGATGCACATGCAATTGAAAAGGAGACTGACCAATGGAATATTTTGCTGGTTTGGATGTGTCCATGGAAGAGACGCATATCTGCATTCTGGATCGTGAAGGGGCCCTTATTCGTGAAGGAAAAGCGAGCTCAACACCAAAAGCGATCGCTGACTTCCTCGCTTCTGGACCACCATGTGCCAAAGTTGTATTTGAAACGGGACGGATGGCACCAATGCTTTACCATGGGCTGACGGAGCTTGGTGTCCCGGTTGTTTGCATCGAGAGCAGGCAAGCATATCAGGCCCTTAAATCTCTGGCCGGCCACAAGACGGACCGCAATGATGCCCGCGGTTTGGCACACCTGGCGCGGACGGGATTCTACAAGCCGACCCATGTCAAATCACTGTCAGCGCACGCAATCCGGTCGCTGATCGCAGCCCGCAAGAAGCTGGTCGGACAGCGTGTGACGCTCGACAATCAGATCCGCGGTCTGGTCGTCGTCTTCGGCGTGCGGCTGCCACGAGCTTTGTCTCCGGCATTCAAAAACGCGGCGCTAAAAGTTAGCGATGGAGTGCCTGGCCTCCATGCCGCAATTTGCGGACTGTTCGCAGCACGCGAAGCAATCCTCGCGGCGGTTGCAGCCATTGATGGCGACATCAAAAAGATGACCCGCAAATCCGAAGTCTGCCAGCGCCTTATGACGGTACCAGGGGTCGGTCCGATCACAGCATTGGCCTTTGCCGCAGCAATTGATGATCCGTCGCGTTTCAGGAAATCGCGTGATGTGGGGGCGTATCTTGGACTGGTGCCGCGACGGCATCAATCTGGTGAAATCGACTACACGGGCAGCATCTCAAAGCGGGGCGACGTGCGCGTCAGAACGCTTCTCTATGAGGCCGCCAATGTGATGCTGACGCGGTATGCCGCTCCGCTCAAATTGAAGACATGGGCCCTCGCAATCGGTGCGCGCTCAACGATGAGAAAGGCCCGAGTGGCTCTGGCGCGTCGTCTGGCAATCATACTTCATGCCATTATGCGAGACAAAACTGACTTCCAGTCCGCGTAAGGCTTACGAGGCGACAACGAGGATTCCTAAATCAAAGTTCCCATCTGGGACGATGCCCGAGGGAGGGCGTGAGACACGGCGCCGATTCTGTAGCAACAGCCAAGACCAACGGTATGATTGCGGTTTCAACATTGCCGACCCACACCCAGCCAACCCCATCATGAACCTCAGAGTTCGAAGAGAACAAAGGCAACCTCTGACATCAAAAGCAGGAAACTCAGGAAACACGCATTGACAGATTAGAGAACAAAGATCGTAAGACGATCGCGAAGATGCTGCGCCATGAACTTCCGCCTGGGTATCGTCGGTCGGAAGCGCCTCGGCGGCCAACGCTTGATGGTTATGTTGGTGTGGTCGATGAGATACTGCGCACAGACAAAGCCCTGATCAAAAAGCAGCGACACACGGCCAAGCGCATCTTTGAACGGCTGCGCGATGAGCATGGATATGCCGGCAGCCTGACCACGGTGACCTATTACGTGCGCGAGCAAAAACGGCGCACCAAAGAGGTGTTTGTGCCGTTGTCGCATCGGCCGGGCCATGCGCAGGTTGATTTTGGTGAGACGCTGGGCGTGATCGGTGGCGTGGAATGCAAGATCCACTTCTTCGTGATGAGCTTGCCACATTCTGATGCGGTGTTTGTGAAGGGATATCCAGCTGAGACAACCGAGGCGTTTTGCGATGGCCATGTGTCCGCCTTTGCATTCTTTGGCGGCATTCCGCAATCCATTCTCTACGACAATACCAAGATCGCCGTGGCTCGGATACTCGGGGATAAGACGCGCATCCGCACACGTCGGTTTACGGAACTGCAGTCGCATTACTTGTTTGATGACAAGTTTGGCAGACCCGCGCGAGGGAACGATAAAGGCAACGTTGAGGGCATGGTTGGATACACCCGCCGCAACTTCATGGTTCCCGCACCTCGCTATGACAGCTTTGATGATCTGAACGCACATTTGGAAGAGAAGTGTTTAGCACGTCAGGACGATACGTTGCGGGGTCACACCCAAACCATAGGCGCACGCCTGATGTCGGATTTGGATGCTCTGATGGGATTGCCCGTCGCAGAATATGAAGCCTGCGATCACGTCAGCACGCGTGCAACGTCGATCTCAATGGTGCGCTATCGCAGCAATGATTACTCGGTGCCAGTAGCCTATGCGCACCACGATGTTCATGTGCGTGGGTTTGTGCATGAGGTTATCATCGGCTGCGGCAATGAGATTATTGCGCGGCACAAACGATCCTACACATCAGCGGATATGGTCTTTGACCCATTGCACTTTTTGCCCCTGCTTGAACAAAAGGTGGGTGCCCTGGATCAGGCCGCGCCTTTGCAGGGTTGGCATTTGCCAGATGTATTTGCCACGCTGCACCGACTGCTTGAAGCCAGAATGGGTAAGCCGGGCAAGCGAGAATACGTTCAAGTCTTGCGCCTTTTGGAGACCTTCGAAATGGATGTTGTGCAAGGCGCAATCCAGCAGGCAATAGATATGGGTGCAATTGGCTATGACGCCGTAAAACACCTTGTACTGTGTCGGGTTGAGAAGCGGCCACCACGATTGGATTTGGACTTCTATCCATACTTGCCCAAGGCCAATGTCGGCACAACACGCCCATCCAGTTACATGAGCTTGATGGGAAGGACCGCGGCATGACCGAAGCCCCTCGGATTCTTCTACGGCATCATCTTAAACAACTGCGACTGCCAACGTTCCAAGGCGAGTATGCCAAACAGGCGCAGCTCTGTGCTGCAGAGAACAAAGATCACATCCACTATCTGGCGCGGCTGTGTGAGATGGAATTGATCGACCGCGAACGCCGGATGATTGAACGGCGCATCAAAGCGGCGAAGTTCCCCAGCACCAAGAGCTTGGATAGCTTTGACTTCAAGATCATGCCAAGCTTGAACAAGCCCCTGACGATGGATCTGGCACGATGCGATTACGTTAATCGCAGGGAGAACATCATCGCGCTCGGCCCGTCAGGCACGGGCAAGACACACATCGCCCTGGGACTTGGGCTGGCTGCATGTCAAAGAGGACTGAAGGTGCGCTTCACAACGGCTGCGGCATTAGTCCATGATCTGATCGAGGCTCAAGATGAGCGGAGATTGCAGCGCCTTCAAAAGCAACTGACCAGCCAGAACCTGTTGATCATTGATGAACTGGGCTTCGTACCGCTCAGCAAATCTGGCGCAGAGCTGCTCTTCGAGGTCATATCCCAATGCTATGAACGCGGCTCCATCATCATAACCTCGAACCTGCCCTTCGATGAATGGACTGAAGTCTTTGGCTCTGAGCGGCTGACCGGTGCGCTACTCGATCGTTTAACCCATCACGTCCACATCCTCGAGATGAATGGCGAAAGCTATCGGCTCAAACACAGTCGCAACAACCGAAAATAACCAGCCCGCAATCACAGTCAGAATAATGCTGGCCTTATGGCCAGCATGCGCTTTGGCACGCTTCAGCTTTGTGACGAGCACGCGTGCAAAAGCGCCACAAAACATCAACCGAAGTGGCCCATTTTTACGCCGCGACATGGACCCATTTTACTCTGCGATTGACAGTCGATCTCCCTGAGGCGAATGTTCGCGAGGGGCGTATCTGTCCGCACTGTGCTTCGGGCGGTGCGATCATCAGGGGCCATGCAAGTGGCCTGACGAGGTTCTTTTGCAAAGGCTGTCGCAAAACCTTCAACGCGCTGACCGGGACGCCGCCTGCCCGCTTGCGCCACAAGGACAGATGGGCAGGGTTCGCAGCTTCCCTGCGCGACGGCGAAACGGTAAAGGCGTCCGACGGGCGTTGTATGGTGGCCGACACCACAGCTTTTCGTTGGCGTCATCGCTTTCCCGAGGCCGTAACGGTCGGTGCGGTCAGGCTGTGCGGAATCGTCGAAGCCGACGGGACGTTCTTTCCGCGCAGCCGGAAAGGGGACCGTAATCTCTCTCGAAAAGCCCGCAAACGCGGGGGAAAGGCCTCAAAACGCGGATTGTCGAAGGAGCAGGTTCCGGTCCTCGTTGCGGTCGACCGATCAGGCACCGCCATCAGTGCTGTCTTGCCTGCGGTGACAGCCGAACATCTCAAAACGGTTCTGCAGCCACGTCTTGATGGGGACGCTCTCCCGGTGACCGATGGCTGCACCGGTTACCCGCCCTGCGCCGCAGAAACGGGCGTCAGCCATGAAAGTCTCGACCGGACCGCCGGAGAACGTGTCCGTGGTGAATTGCACATTCAAACCGTGAACAGTCGGCATGAGCGGTTAAAGACCTTTCCGCGCCGCCATCGGGGCATCGCGACCAAATACCTGGACAGCTGCCTTCGGTGGTTCCACCTTGCCGTCCTTCCGAGCCACCAAACGCCGCGCGCGATACTTGCCGCCGCCGCAGGCATCCTGCCTGTAACACGCCACGCATAATCAATGCTAATTGAGCCTACCCAAATGACCTGGCCCGTCGTTTGAGATTGCCGAGCACGCGATTGCGGTATCGTTCTTCATAATGGGACGCGCCTGGATCCTTGTAGGTCATGCCGTGTCGGAGGGTGTTGCAGAACAGAACAGCAATCTTGCGCGCGGTCGCGGTGACGGCCCTGGCCTTTCCCGCTCTTGCTGCCGGCCGTCGATAAAATGCCCCGGGAGCGGTATCGCTGCGCCCAATGGTGACAGCCGCCAATCGCGGAAGCGCAGCGGCGCGACTTGATGATCGTCGCGTCCGGGAAGACAGCACTTTGCCGCCGGAGATCTTGTTCCCGGGTGCGGGACAAAGCCAGGAGGTGAAGTGTTTGGCGCCTGGCCACGCGCGCAGGTCAGTTCCACATTCTCCAACCGGTTTGAGTGATAATGAAGGCCCCGTCCCATGGATCCCGGTCAGATCAACGCCAGGGACACCGAACAGCGCTGCCCGGACATCAAATGACGGCGTGCTCACCTGCCTGGTCCTTGTCCGTGGACGGGACAGTCTGGCCGGGGTCGTGTTCGTTATCCGAGCCCGGTGTCGCCAACGTTGCCTCAAGATGACGATCACATTCCGGCACCCTGGACTGATAGAAGTCATAAAGCGCCAATGACCGGGTCAGTGCAAAGATGTGTTCCGGGCGGTCATTGCCGTTCAAGGCGGCCTTGATCGTTTCGACAGATGCACGGCACCTGACATCACGGAAAGACGCCGGCACATCCAGGTTCCGTTCGCCCGCGACAATTGCACGGATGATCCGCATGCCTGTCACGCCGGTGATGTCGGAGACAACATGGTGCAGTTGCAGATTCATCTCCATCAGTGCCTTCTGCATATGTTGAATGTGGGCCGCCGCATATTCCACCAACCGTTCCCGTTGGCGTGGATACGCCCGCAGGGTGGCAATCCCGGCCGATGGTCGGAAGCTGCCGCGTGGCAAACCGCAGGAATGCAACCGCCGCAGCCAACCGGCATCACTGACGTCGGTCTTTCGCCCGGGTACGTTCCCGGCACAGCGCGCGTTGACCGGAATGACCTCAAAGCCGTGCCGCTCCAAAATCCCATAGGCCGGGATCCAACAGACGCCGGTGGATTCCATCGCAACGCCGGTGACACCGTGCGTTTTGAACCAGTCAGCAGGATCATGCAGGTCATGGGTGAAGGTGCCAAACGCACGCACCGGTGCGTCCGTCACGTCGGGATTGACTGCAGCCATGTGTTCACGCGAGCCGATATCAACGGCAGCGGCACCGATGTTCATGGCCTCGATCGCTGGAGTCCTGCGGGTCTTTTGCTTTGCCATCGTTGATCCTCCTGTTGGCAACAAAAGGGCGTGGGCTATGCAAATCCGTCATCTTCCCAACCGGGATCACCGCAAGGCAGCGTCACCACTCTCAAGGTTGCATCAACCCATGGGCCACGTTTTTCAACGGGGTTCCCGACAGCGCCGGGACCACCGATAAGCGAACGGCCGCTGCCCTTCATGGCGCGACCGTGGCACAGACTGTTTCCACCGCGCACAGGCGGGCTTCAACCCGGAACGGTTTTTCAGCATGTCAACCTCGGGAAAGACCGGTCTGCCCCTCCTGTTGTCCGGATGCCCGGGCTCTCCGGGAGTCGGCATCCGTGCCTTGATCGCACGAACCGGAAGATCGGGCGCAAGGAGATCAACCTGCTGGTTCCTGCCGTCGCCACGCGCCGCTATCGCGTGCCCCTGATCTGGACCGTGTCGGGCAAGGCGGGCAACAGCAACACCTGCGAGCGCATTGCACTGATGAAGCGCTGTCTGGATCTGTTCGGGTCCGGAAGCATCAGGTGCCTTCCGGCGGATCGTGGGTTTATCGGCCTTGATTGGTTGACTTTCCTGCATGAACAGGACGTTCCTTTCATCATCCGCGTGAAGTCGAACCGGTACGTGACAGGCGGGGATGGCGTCCGGCAAAGTCTGCGAACCTTGCCGCGCACCTGCCGTGGCCCGCGCACATTCACGGCCCACTTCAGGGCTGCCGGGGGCACTGCACCGTTTTGGCTGAACTTCGCAGCCAGGCGCATCAAGGGTAAGGAATTGCCTGTCGTTGCCGGCAACCAACCGGCCCATCACGCCCTGACCGTCTATCGCAAACGCCGGGCCATCGAATGCCTGTTCGCCGAAGCAAAGACCAGGGGCTTCAACCTGGAAGACACCCGTCTCCCGATCGCCGAAAAGTTGAGCTTGTTGGTCGGTCTCCTTGCCCTGGCCATGGCATGGGCTGCAAAGGTGGCATCCACCAGGCCCGGAACACGGAAACGGCCTCGAAAGTCTCATGGGCGATACGCCAAATCCATCTTCCGCATTGGTCTCGACGAAATCGGAAGGCTCCTGCGAACACAGCCGGAACAAGCCTTCCGACAGTGGCCCAAAATCAGGCAGAAAATCGCATGAGTCGTGTACAGGGGGCGTGTACATGATGTCCTCCATCAGGGGGATACGTTTCAAGGCGCGCCCATTCATCAAGCCATGCGCTGAAGCAGTCAGGGTTTTCCACTCCCGGAGCCTGTCTCCATCGCGTAGTATTACGGCTGTCTGCAGGAACCGCCGTGCCCAAATGTCGCGGCGTGTTTCAAGGAATTTCCAGAGCTTTGTTTCAATGCTGCGCGCGGTACGCGCCGTCGCGACGATCCGGCGGGTCTCTTCCGTATCCTCGAACCAGCTGTCTGCAAGCGGCTCAAGGAGGTCCAGCGCAAGATCATCGTTTACCCAACGTCCTAGAGCCTGTGCCGATGCGCCCTGGATTTTCCGTTGGGGATCGGCCAGATCCAGAAGAGCCTGGAGGTCAAGTTCCTGCGGGCGCAGATCGAACAGGTTGCAGGCCTCAACCACGTCAAGAAACCCGGGGGCAGGCAAACAGCCATTTTCCAAACCATCAGCCAGGGCACCCTCAAGCAACACCCGCAAGGTGTCGGCGGAAATATCATCCGCGCCGGTTTCCGCGCGCTGTTGCCCGATCATGCGTTCAGCGTCATCATTGTTTTCCGGGGAAAGGAGGAAACCGTCTTTTATCCCATACCCGGCCTTGATCAGTACCACTGCCAGCACGGTCTTCGCCCCCTGTTTCAAAACAACCGCAACGCTTTGGGCTCCGACCCCATCTGTAGTGCTCGCGACGATCTCCTGAATTTGCGAACCCGAAACACTGGTTTGTACAGGAATGGCTTTGCGGCGCGCTTTTTTGATCAGCTGATCCAATGCTGCCTGGACCCGACCGCTGGCAAACCAGCCCCGGATCATCGGAAGCAGCGTCATTGTTTCGGCGCTTGGGGTGGCCCCGTCGAGACGTTCGAACAGGCCTGCGATGGTTGCGTCCTGAACAGGCCCCGAACCGGACAGGAGCAGGAACAAGGCACAACGCTCAAGGAAAGGGCCCTCCATTGCAGCAATGTGATTGGCAAGACTCGCCTGGATTTCCACCGGCACCGCCGCCAGCATGGTGTCAATTGCATCGAACAGGTCATGGGCTGAACCGTCTTCCGCCATAACATCACGCGCAAGGCTTTCCAGAATTTCCGAGAGATCGACGTCCCCCGTATCCGGTGGTGGAGCCAGGTTGTCGGGATCAATCATGAATGATTGCGGCACCGTCAGGCCAACCCTCCGAAAGAGGCCCGCAAATTCGATCAGGTTCGTTTGCTGTATCGCTCCGGCGGCCAGCCCTGCCTGAACGGCCATTTCCACCGTCTCCAGGAAGTCCTCCGCATATTCACTGTGATTTTCCTGCCCCATGCGTGCTTCATCCAGCAGCAGGCTCAGTACCTGATGCCCGGCGCCCGAGTGGTCATCTTCCTGCGCGGTGAGCACCACCAGACCGCACGCGACTTCGCTGCTGGCAAGCAGCCGGGACTTCAGCCGCATGAAATACGATTGAAATTCGGGATCAAAACCATGGGTTTCAAATTGTTCCATACATTCGGCAAGCAGTTGGGAAGACATATATGCTCCAGTCATGAGGCCATGGGGCCGGAATCGATCCGTTTGTCCGGCTCGACCCCGAAACGGCCATAGGGGTTGATGTGTAGATAGTTGCGCGGGGAGAGGCCGCGATACTCCCCGAGGGGACAAACGCGCGACCACGCCGGGGGTCTGTCAGGGGACGTCAATACTACCTGCGGGCGTTGTTGCACGGATCTTCCTCCCCTGATATTTGTTTCAGTCTGTTCTCTTGAGGATGCTGTAGATGCCGCACAGGTTCAACGCCGATCATCGTGACAGGATTCCAAAACAAAAGCAGCGCGTGACCAACTGGCCCGAGTACAACGAAAGTCTTCGGCAGCGCGGTGATCTGACGGTCTGGATCAGCGAGGACGCGCTGGCTTTGTGGGCGGCCCCGTCACGAACGACGCGTGGCGGGCAGCCTGTCTATTCGGATTTGGCGATTGAGGCTTGCCTGACCGTTGGCATGGTGTTCAGGCAGCCGTTGCGGCAGACCGAAGGCTTGATGCGCTCGATTGCGGCGCTGTTGGGTATAGATATCGCGGTGCCGGACTTTTCCACGCTCTCCCGCAGAGGCAGAGGACTGAGCTTGTCGGTCAAACCTGTCTCCAGGGACACCAAACCGGTACAACTGGTTGTGGACAGCACCGGGTTAAAGATTTCCGGCGAAGGCGAATGGCAAGAGGCGAAGCATAAAACCAGGCGTAAACGGCGCTCCCGGCGCAAGCTGCACCCTGGTCTGGCTCTCGTCAGTGGCGACATCGTTTGCTCCGATTTGACCACCAATGATGTCGGCGATCCGACGGCCTTGCCGGAGATGCTGGATCGAATTGACGGGCCCGTCGAACTCTTTTCGGGGGACGGGGCTTATGATGGGGAGCCAACAAGCGACGCTCTCACCGAACGCTTCGGCTCGACGATTGAAGTCACAATCCGGCCCCCCCGGGAACGCCGTCCCGAGCCCGAATGCGGCGCAGTATCCGACCGTCCGCGATCGCCATATTGCCGACATACGCACGTACGGGCGGATGGCCCGGCAGAAGTCATCGGGCTACAATCAGCGCAGCCGGGCTGAAACCCTGATGGGGCGCTGGAAGACGGTCATTGGGCCCAAACTCAAGGCGAGGGCGTTCGAAAATCAGAAGACCGGGGCCGGGATTGGTGTCCGTGTGCTCGACCGAATGACCGGACCTGGCCGCCCCGATTTCGAACGCACCGCCTGAAATCCGTCTCGGGTAGGGTGAGGTCCGGGCTAATCAGTCTCCATGCAACAACGCCGGTCGGAAAACGTTTTTGCAAACGCCAGCAAATGCGGTGGTCAAAAAAAGGAGATCATCTCATGCTTCAAACCCGCACCCGAACGCTGGATGGAACGCTGCGCGGCAAATTCGAGCAATGGTATCCCGGCATGAAAGCCAGCGACCAAACTGAACCTCCTCCGACTAAAGTCAGAGGGTTCAGTGGTTCATGAGCGCCTTCGGCGCACGTTTGAATGTTTTTCCGACTAAAGTCGGAGGCTTTAGACCAGATTGTGGAAAGTAAAATCGCAGCATGATTGCCCCACGCTTTGAGATAGTCTCCTTGGCCAAGGCCTCATGGCTCGAGACTTCGATCGGCAGGTCGCTGAGATCCAGGTCCGTATCGCGGTGCTCAACCGCTACACAGCGCTTGGCATACCCGTCACAGAGGCCGTAGGATAAATCCGTCCGGGGAAAGGAAAAGTGCGCTCATAACCCGATTTGTGCAACAAGGCCCCGACCTGGACATCTACCCCTCAGCAAGTTTCCGTGAAATATCCAGGTAGTGTTCAAATATCTCACTGTCGTCCAAAGGAATAAGGTCATCTGTTCGAACTTTGGATAAAGCTTCAAATTCCGCAGAGTTTGAAATGAATTGTTCAAATAAAATGGCGGCGCTTTCCAATGTTTTCAATGTATTTATCGCGACAGCGGCATCCAATTCCACCTCTCGAAGCCTTTCTCTGGTCAAATCTCGGCGTTTCTGAAGCATATCACGGTAGTCGTCAATCACTTCCGCAATATCTTCCTGAATTTTCAGGTTATTTTCATATATCAACCGTCGTTGACTATTTGTTGCGCCATCTAGAGCAAACTCTGTTTCTTCAATCAACTCTCTATGTTCTTGATAGAGTGCCTCTACAGAGGGTAGCCACTTTGAATCGTACTGTTCAAGATGGACCGCATGAAGGCGAGCGGCGACAAGGCGCAAAATAGCCGCGAGTCCATAGTACTTTCGCATAACTGCATCACCAGGAGATGTGCTTCGAATTTCTCCGATCCGGTTTTCAATTATTTTTAGTGTTTTAAAGAACACCAAAGATTCGACAATCGACGATCCGTTCACTTGGTAAAGCAGTGAGCGCGCTTCTTCTCGATTAATGTCGATCCCGTATTGCTCGGAAAGTGTAGAACTAAATTCCTTGACAATCCTTGTTTGAAGGTCTTTGTTCTCCTGTATATTTTCTTGGGTTGCTCCAATCTCTCTGGTGAGCCATTCACTCGATCCCGACGCAAACTCCCGCAACAAAACCTTGTCTACCAATCCTTCCACTTCAGAAGAAGGTTGTGCATCTATCAATTCTACCTGCATTTCATTTAAACGAGCCTGTAAAATCAACATTTCCGCGTCAAGCCCTATGATCCGTTCACGGGCATTCGGATATGCCTCGCTTACGAGAAATTCCAATGCTTCATCAAGATAATCATTCAAATCTTCTTGCACATCTTCTTTACCGCGCGTGAAAAGGGTGCTTTCCGCTGCGTTTTCCTTTTCGTCGAGAAGTTCTCGCATTTCCGCGAGGTTGTCTGACAAATTTTCAAGTACTGGTTGCGAGCTAAATTCTTGAGCATACAGAGGCGACCGTAGCAATAAAGCCAGCAAGACAAACCTAAACTTCCAAGACATTTCAGCACCTCAAGAACACGGCTTGTCACGACAAGTAGAACGTGAAAATCTCGTTGTCAATCACGGCACAAAGAGCGTAAGCATCAAGGAACCCCCTCTTATGTGGTTTGATTTGAGGTGCGATTATTGCGCGAGGCTGGCGCAATATGAGGGGATACAGGCTTTGTTGCACAAATGGCCTGAAGGATTCACTGTTTGATTCCCGTGTGGTAGCTGGATGGCATGAGCAGCTGGTCCCCTACGACGTACAAGACCAAGATCTGGCCTTCGTACAATTCCGCGCTGAAGCAGCGCGGTTCGCTTTCTATCCGGTTTGATCCTGAGATGCCGTGGCACGCGCCCCCGACAGGCAAGCGCGGCCGTCAGCGCGAGTTCAGCGACGCAGCGATCCAGGTTTGCCTCACGATGAAGGTGCTGTTCGGCATGCCCCTTCGTCAGACGACCGGGTATGTCGAAAGCTTGTTGCGGCTGGCGGGGCTCGACTGGAAAGTGCCGGACTTCAGCACGCTGTGTCGCCGCCAGAAGACGCTGAACGTCGCCATCCCTTACCGTGGCGGAACCGGGTCATTGCATCTTCTGATTGATGCCACTGGGATCTAGGCTCCCTCTCGGCAGCATCCTGCGGATGCGCCTGCCGGGCAGTGGAGGGCGAAGGGGAGTGGAACGCTCGCAAGCATGGCGGGACCAAGAGACGCCTTTGGCGCAAGCTCCACCGCGGTATGGACGAAGAAACACTGGAAATCCGTGCAGTTGGGGTCACAACGAGCAACGTCGGCGATGCGCCGATGCTACCCGAGCTGCTGGACCAGATCCCACCCGATCAAGAGATCGCCACTGTCACCGCTGATGGCGCATATGATACGCGTAAATGCCATGATGTTATCGCGGCGCGCGGAGCCGACGTCATCATCCCGCCGCGCAAGAATGCCCAACCATGGAAACCAAACTCGGCAGGCGCTATTGCGCGAAACGAGGCCGTGAGGGCCTGCAAGTATCTGGGCAGAGCGCTGTGGCGGCGGTTGACCGGATATCACTGCCGGAGCCGCGCAGAAACGAAGATGAACTGCGTCAAACTACTTGGCCAAGGCCTCATGGCTCGAGACTTCGATCGGCAGGTCGCTGAGCTCCAGGTCCGTATCGCGGTGCTCAACCGCTACACAGCTCTTGGCATACCCGTCACAGAGGCCGTAGGATAAATCCGTCCGGGGAAAGGGAAAGTGCGCTCATAACCCGATTTGTGCAACAAGGCCTCGGGACGTGCATCATCCTGGCCTGGCCTCATAAAACACAGCCGCCTCACATGCGGGGACCGCGCGGCGCCTGAAGCGATTTGCCGTCGCCGTAAAGTGGACGCACCCGTGAGAAAGCCTGCGCGCACATTTTTGCTTCCGGATGCAGGCTATGATGCCCTGCTGGATATTTGATATTGGTCCGACAGTTTTGGCGGAATGGCGGTTTGCCTTTTCCGGTGCGGGGCTCTCGTTCCCCGGCCTGAAAGATTACAAACTGATCCCGGCTCAAAATCTCAGGTCAATTCAGGCGGAGGAGTATACAACACCCTCCGACACGGCATGACTTGCAAGGATCCAGGCGCGTCCCATTATGAAGAACGATACCGCAATCGCGTGCTCGGCAATCTCAAACGACGGGCCAGGTCATTTGGGTATGATTTGCAGGAATTACCTGCAGAGGCTGACATGGCTGTTTCTTGGGAAGCGCTACAATCGACGGCAGATGCTTTCAACCTTGGCCTGCGTCGGCATCTCACCGCAAATGTGGCTCAAATTGACGGTTCGAACGCCGGCAATGCCAATCACCGGAAGGCAGAGTGTTTCGAGGCGGCTATTGCTCAGCGACAAGCCATCGGATAGTTTCGCCGAGAGGGTGTCGATTGCTTTTCGGATCATGGGAGGCTCCATCGTAATTTGAAGAATCCCAATGAAAATCACAGATCTGCGCCCTCAACCACCTCTACTGTCGTGTACAGGGCCTGGTGCGTCAGAGGCCGCCCAGGCCGGGATGCCCTGTTCGTGGGATCCGCCCTGTGCGCTTGATGTGTTTTGCCGTGAACAGCTGCGCGGGCCCAGGGGCGACGGATTGCCCAAACCCTATGTCGTGCAGTGCTACAGCGACGGGCCTGATCTGATCGTCGCGGTGCGGGTGTTTGGCATGATGGCGCTCGACTGGTTCATTGCGACGTCCGAGGCAATGGTGCAGGGGCTACGCACGATATTGCCGTGGGGCCGCATCCTTCGCGGGTGCACCGGTGTGCCACGCATAACCGACCGCTGGGTCGAGACTGGCTGCCCGGCACCAATGCCCGCGCATGACGGTGCTCTACGGCTGGTGTTTTTGTCAAAAACAGATGTTGGCAAAACGGACCCGTCCGAGGCACCGCATCGGTGATCTGACGTTCAACCTGGGCCAGCCGTGCCTTCGTCTGGCGGCGCGTGAAGGCCAAAGTCTGTGTCTTTACCCGATTCAACAGACGGGTTCTATCCTTGATCAAGGCCATCCGCGCGATCGGCAACTCTTTGAGTTCACGTTCATTCTTGTTGTAAGGCCTGTCCGGTACCAGATCAAACGCCGAACCCATCGTGGCCAGAATGCGCGCGTCAACGGCATCTGTTTTGGCACGCGTTCCATGCGCCTGGGCAAAGCGGCGGGCCTGTAGTGGATTGATCTTCACCAGAGGCAATTTGCCTGAGCACAGAAAACACAAAACAGGTCAAAAATCGAGGTGCCCATTTGTCTATCTGATGGTTACTGAGATATTATTCTGACGCAGAAGCCACCATGATTATATGGTCTGTTTGGACCGATATATGTGTAGCCTGATCTACAGTCGTCATGTGCTCTCACTTGAATATCATCGACTTCTTTGCCTAGATAGTATGTCTCGAATGACAACCCACTCAGCTTTTTGTCGACCTCTGCTCTGGAGATTAGGGCGTCCCAGTTTGGTAACTTGGTTTCGACACGTTTCACCACCCTATTGACTAGGGCCTGTTGAGATTCATCGTGTGCGGATTATTGTCGCTCCGATGTGGATCATGGCTTCGAAACTGGTGTCGGTTTTGCAGGCACGCATTGCTATACGTTTGAATTCTTTGAGTTTCTGAAAGAAGTTTTCGACGAGATGCCTCCACTTATAGATTTCCATATCACATGAAGCTGGGCTTTTGCGGTTGGACTTGGGTGGAATAACGGCTTCAATGTCCCTTTCTGCCAATAACGCCCGAAGCCAATCCGCGTCAAAGGCCTTATCTGCCAACAGATTTCGGCAGCAAACATCTGCCAGCAATTCACGTGTTTTGAGCAGGTCATGCGCCTGTCCGGGCATCAGCCGGAAGTCGATGAGGTTGCCAAAGGCGTCGGTCAGCGCCAGAATTTTGGTGGTCATTCCGCCGCGAGACTTTCCGATGGCCTGATTTTGAGTCCCCCTTTTGCGCCCTGTCCATGACGGTGTACCTTGCAGATCGTGCCATCAATCATCGTATATTCGAAGTCGATATCTTCGGATAACTCATTGAACATACGATGAAATACGTCCCGTTTAACCCAATATCTGAACCGTGTGAAAATCGAATTCCATTTGCCAAATTCAGCCGGCAAGTCCCGCCATGGCGCACCTGTCCGGGCGATCCACAAAACAGCCTCCACAAACAAACGGGCGTCACCTCCAGTCCGCCCCGGATCGCTCTTCTTGCCAAGGCAATGGGGCTCTATAAGATCCCATTGCCCGTCACTTATCAAAAACCGGTCACTCAACATTCTCGCCTCCATTTTGGAAACTTGAATCAGAAATTAATGGAAATGGGAATCCTGTATCTCAACAGGCCCTAGTATCTCCGATAGTACTTCATCTCTCATAAGTGATTCTGCTACGCGCGTAGCGGCCTCTTTATCAATAACACGCTGGAAAATCCCTAGTGTTTGACTACCGACAAAAATAACTGTCGCGGTCAATATTGACGATAGTACTGCAACCAAAATTTCTGATTTCATATCTGGACCCTCTCCTTCTGATGAGCTTGAACAATCGTCCCGTCGACAAGGGCATATTCCAGGTCCGGCTCGCCACTCATGGCATTGAAAAGACTCTCGAACACGCCGTTCCCGGCCCACCGACGAAATCGCTTGAACCGGCTGTTCCAGTTGCCAGACTCTTTGGGCAAATCCCGCCATGGGGACCCTGTGCGTACGCGCCATAATACTGCTTCTGTAAACCGGCGATTATTGCGCGCAGTAACACCCGGATCGCCTGCCTTGCCCGGTATAGGCGGCTCAATCTTCTCCCAAAGCTCATCTGAAACAGCCAAACGATTTGCGTCCATCAACACCTCCATTTTGGAAGCTTGAATCAGACTTCAGGCAAAATGGGAACCCCGAATGTCAACAGGCCCTAGTCTGAGGACTCAATTTTGGTGGGTCAATTCGCATTGGTTATGCGTGGCGGGTTACAGGCAGGATGCCTGCGGCGGCGAGTATCGCGCGAGGCGTTTGGTGGCTCGGGAGGACGGCAAGGTGAACCACCGAAGGCAGCTGTCCAGGTACCTGGTCGCGATGCCTCGATGGCGGCGCGGAAATGTCTTTCACCGCCATGCCGACTGTTCACGGTTTGAATGTGCAATTCACCGCGACCCCTCCGGCGGTTTCCCCGCGCGTTTCGGGAGGGCATTTCGTTTCGGATGACCCGTCGGTAAAAATTTCCTGAATGGTTGCAATCGGTTGTCGGCGGCGGAAATCCGAAACGAAACGAAATGCAAAAAAACAGCCACGCAGACGTTGGAAAGCGCGGCACATGACACCCACCTGCCATCCCCGCCGGGAAGGACCCGTCATTTCTGAACAACGGGAGCAACCCCTGGTGGCAGCCAACATGCCGTTGGCAAGCCGTTCCCGGCGTTTCGTTGTGGCCTCTTTCGGGGGCCTGCTCCCTGTACACGACAGTAGAGGTGGTTGAGGGCGCAAATCTGTGATTTTCATTGGGATTCTTCAAATTACGATGGAGCCTCCCATGATCCGAAAAGCAATCGACACCCTCTCGGCGAAACTATCCGATGGCTTGTCGCTGAGCAATAGTCGCCTCGAAACACTCTGCCTTCCGGTGATTGGCATTGCCGGCGTTCGAACCGTCAATTTGAGCCACATTTGCGGTGAGATGCCGACGCAGGCCAGGGCTGAAAGCACCTGCCGTCGATTGCAGCGCTTTTTTCAGCGTGTCAACCTCGGGCAAGACTGGTCTGCCCCTCCTGTTGTTCGCATACCCGGGCTCTCCGGGAGCCGGCATCCGTGCCTTGATCGCACGAACCGGAAGATCGGGCGCAAGGAGATCAACCTGCTGGTTCCTGCCGTCGCCACGCGCCGCTATCGCGTGCCCCTGATCTGGACCGTGTCGGGCAAGGCGGGCAACAGCAACACCTGCGAGCGCATTGCACTGATGAAGCGCTGTCTGGATCTGTTCGGGTCCGGAAGCATCAGGTGCCTTCCGGCGGATCGTGGGTTTATCGGCCTTGATTGGTTGACTTTCCTGCATGAACAGGACGTTCCTTTCATCATCCGCGTGAAGTCGAACCGGTACGTGACAGGCGGGGATGGCGTCCGGCAAAGTCTGCGAACCTTGCCGCGCACCTGCCGTGGCCCGCGCACATTCACGGCCCACTTCAGGGCTGCCGGGGGCACTGCACCGTTTTGGCTGAACTTCGCAGCCAGGCGCATCAAAGGTAAGGAATTGCCTGTCGTTGTCGGCAACCAACCCGCCCATCACGCCCTGACCGTCTATCGCAAACGCCGGGCCATCGAATGCCTGTTCGCCGAAGCGAAGACAAAGGGCTTCAACCTGGAAGACACCCGTCTCCCGATCGCCGAAAAGTCGAGCTTGTTGGTCGGTCTCCCTGCCCTGGCCATGGCATGGGCTGCAAAGGTGGCATCCACCAGGCCCGGAACACGGAAACGGCCTCGAAAGTCTCACGGACGATACGCCAAATCCATCTTCCGCATCGGGCTGGACGAAATCGGAAGGCTCCTGCGAACCCAGCCGGAACAAGCCTTCCGACACTGGCCCAAAATCAGGCAGAAAATCGTATGAGTCGTGTACAGGGGGGCCTGCTATAGAACTTTCGGAAAACCCGTATCAGGTAATCCGGGCAGTACATCAGGGAGGGAAAACACGCCCTGCGCCGGACGCGGCTGCCCTGCAGGCGGGTCCACCATAACGGGGTGCGGCTGCACCTGCACGCGCTGGCATGCAACCTTGCGACATTCCCGCGCTGTATCGGTCTGCCCGGGGCCATGGCAGACCGGTCGCTGACCAGCCTTCAGCCCAGGCTCATCAGGACCGGTGCCCGCGTCGTGCGCCACGCCCGCACCATCCCCTTCCGGTTGGCCGGGGTCGCCGTCACTGGCCCCATGATCCGTGCCATCCTCGCTGCGATCCGCCGCCTTCGAGCGCCGCCGACATATGCATGACGCTGAAACTGTCCCGCAGCGAACGAAACCGGCAGGGCAGGTCTGTCCGTCGCGCTGAAAAACGGCCCCGCAAGGCAGCGCGACGTATCATGTCGGCCGGATTGTCCCGGAAGGAGGCGTTCCGGTGCACCCGGGCATCGGTTGGGGACGAAAACGGTGGGCCGACGCGTCAGGATCGGCTACGTTCGTCCCAGCCGGGGCGCCACCTGGGGAATATGGGATTACTGCGCTGAAGCGGTGGTCAATCTTGCGTCCCTTGTCTGGAGATAGTAGGCAGGTTCCCAAGCGACAGAGGGCATAAACATGGACGATCCGAAAACCCTTGTTTCCACGGAGTGGCTGGCCAAACATATCAAGGACCGTGATCTACGGATTCTGGACGCGTCTTGGTATATGCCGGTGGAAAACCGTGATCCCAAGGCCGAATATGACGCGGCACATATTCCTGGTGCGCGGTTTTTTGACATTGACGAAATCGCATACCTGCGCAGCGACCTGCCGCATATGGTGCCCCCGGTTGAGAAATTCATGAGCCGCCTGCGCGCGCTGCGTTTGAGGCCGTCGGGGTCGACCTGGGCAAGCCCGCGATTACCAGTTGCGGTTCAGGTGTGATCGCCGCCATACTAAGCCTTGCCATGGAGCGCTTTGGCAAAACTGACCATGCGCTTTATGACGGATCCTGGACTGGTGGGGGGCTTTCCCCACCTTGCCAATTGCCACCGGAGAAACCTGATGCTGAGCAACCTGAAACCACAGCCCGCCGACAAGATCCTTGGCTTGATCGCAATGTATCGCGACGACCCGCGCCCGACCAAGATCGATCTTGGTGTTGGGGTTTATAAAAACCCCGACGGGGTGACCCCGGTGATGCGCGCCGTCAAAGATGCCGAGCGTCGTTTGGTGGAAGAACAGACCAGCAAGGCCTATGTCGGGCTTGCGGGCGATCCGGCCTATGCAGATGCGATGATCGATCTGATCCTTGGCAACTCTGTGGATCGCGACCGGATTGCCGCAGCGGCGACCCCTGGTGGCACTGGCGCCGTGCGTCAGGCGTTTGAGGTGATCCGCAACACCAGCCCCGAGGCCGCAGTCTGGGTGTCCAACCCGACCTGGCCCAACCATGTGTCGATCCTCAACTATCTGAAGATCAAAAACACCGCCTATCGTTATTTTGATGCCGAGACCCGAGGCGTGGATTTCGATGGCATGATGGAAGATCTGGCCGAAGCACAGCCGGGCGATGTGCTGCTGCTGCATGGCTGCTGTCACAACCCCACCGGCGCCAATCTGAACCTGACCCAGTGGCAGGTTGTGATTGATCTGTTGAACGACAAAGGCCTGATCCCGATGATCGACATTGCCTATCAGGGCTTTGGCGATGGGCTGGAAGAAGATGGGGCCGCGACGCGTCTGGTGTCGTCATCGGTGCCGGAAACGCTGATTGCCGCCAGCTGTTCGAAGAACTTTGGTGTTTACCGCGAGCGCACCGGATTGCTGATGGCGATCTCGGGTGAGGCTGGCAACACTGCGGTGACCCAAGCCAATCTCAACCACTTGAACCGGCAAAATTTCTCATTCCCGCCGGACCATGGTGCTCGGGTTGTGACCACGATCCTCACCGATGACGCGCTGCACGCTGACTGGAAAACCGAGCTGGAAACGACACGCCTTGGCATGCTGGGTCTGCGCGAGCAACTGGCAAGCGAATTGCAACGCCTGTCCGGCTCGGACCGCTTTGGCTTTTTGGCCCAGCACCGTGGCATGTTCTCGCTCTTGGGCACCACGCCGGATCTGGTTGAGCGGCTGCGTGCCGAGCATGGCATCTATATGGTCTCGGACAGCCGCCTGAATATTGCCGGGCTGAACGCCACCACCGTGCCGATCCTGGCCAAGGCGATTGTCGACGTCGGCATCTGACCCCGCTCCTGCCTTTTGACCAAGGCCGCCCGCATCCGCAGGCGGCCTTTTTTTTGGCCTAGGCTTGGCGGTTGCCCCGCCCGGGGACATCACCCAAAAACCAAAAAGCCCGAGGCACGCCCCGGGGCGTTGTTGCATGGAGACTGAGTAGCCCGGACCTCGCCCTACCCGAGACGGATTTCAGGCGGTGCGTTCGAAATCGGGGCGGCCAGGTCCGGTCATTCGGTTGAGCACACGGACACCAATCCCGGCCTCGGTCTTCTGATTTTCGAACGCCCTCGCCTTGAGTTTGGGCCCAATGACCGTCTTCCAGCGCCTTCACCAGGTGCGGTGCGGATGGTCGACCAGAACCGGTCATTGGCATCGTGGGTTTCGGGCCGGTCATACATCGGCAAGCTGGCGATCATGATGATTTCTGTACCCTTTGGCGTGCCAGGGCGCTGTCGCGGTCATTGATCCCCAGAAATTTGATTGCGAGACGGATCAGGGCATCTTCGCCCGCATCCCGCGCCCCATCGGCGAGGGCCACCTGCCAGAGCGATTCGACCACAGCCGCGCGGGCCTCATAAGGCACTGCATCCTTGATCGCACGGGTAAAGCGGACGGTATCAGGCACCTCAGCCTCGACCGCTTCGGCCTCAACCCGCAGATCGCGGGCGGCATCCGGGGGTCAGGGCATAACGGGTGGCGGCAATCGCCTCTATACGGGCGATCTCTGGTGCGGAGTAGACACCATCGGATTTTGCTAGCCGGACAAGCAGTGCTGTCAGTGCCAGACGCGCGTCCGCATCATCAAGAGGTCGCGGATCAGGGCGGGAGAGTTTTTTGAGAAAATCGGCAATCATGATCTGAGATATAGGCAGCGCAGAGCCGCGCGCCAATCGCTAATTTGCTTCGGCCACTGCGCGGGCGCTGTCGGTTTCGGACACTCCCGGAACCTCCCGGGCGTGATCCAGTACGCGTAACTCTTCGTCCTGAACGTCACCATCTGCGAGCACCACCTCCCACAGCGCCTCAAGCGCATCGACGCGGGCCTCAAAAATAGGCAGCGCACCCATTAATTTCTGTTCACCCCTATGTGCTTGTGATTCAATTTGCTCAAAATAACGAGCGAGAGCACAAAATGGCACGGTCAGATATGAGCGATCTGGAATGGGATTTAATCTCATCGGGTTCGCGCATCACCGGGAGACCGCCATCCGGACTGAACTGTGTGCCCCGGAACTCCCCAGCCGCACCCGGCTGTCAAAATCCACCCGGTCACCCCGCCCGGAACCCGCTCCCTCCGGGTGATCCATGAAACCCGCCCCGCATCGTCGTCAACACCCCGATTTACATGGCCAATGCCGCGATCAGAACGGAGAAACCGGCGGTTTACCCGGGGACTGCGGGTAAGGACCCCTCCAGCCTGAATACCCGAAATGGATGATGAAATACGCCCGCAGAGACTTTCGGGTATCCGGGGGGTGTATCCGCCCGGCTAAAGCGTCTCTGTCAGGAACACTGATTTTTAACATCCTGATAACACGGCATAAAGCCGCTCCAGATCTGCAGGGGAGAAAACCGGCGGTATGGCTGGCTGTGCGGTCAGTATGCTGCCAACCAGTCTCTCCCGGATTTCTCCGGAAATTCAGGGGAAAAAGCAGGGGAAAAATTGCCCGGGTACAGGGACCTGTCTGTGGCAGTGTGCAGGCCCGCAATTTCCTGCCGGACTCCTGTTCCTGTGTGGAACCGGCCTGCGGTCGGCGGGCAGGGCAGGGCTGTCCATGGTGTCGTTCCCGGCCTTGCCTGCGGTGGCGTTACAGGGCGGAGCGGTCCGGTACATGTCAATCCGGTCATCAGGCACCGGCATCCCGACATCTGTGCGGATGAAACCCGGGGTCGCGCAATTTCCCCGGCCCGGGCCGGAGCAGATCCCTATCCCGGCCCGCATGTCCGGCCGGCCTGTTGTCAGCAACAATATACGCGGGGCGCCGCTCATCCGGGAGACCGGGCAGCCGGATGCAGGGCACAACATCCATGCCCGTCTCCCGCGCCGTTGGTACACGGTCCTGCCCCGGCAACAATGGTGTTGCCCCCGGCGAACAGGACGGGACCGGTAAAACCGGACACCTTGATCGACGCCGCGATCTGCCGGACCTGATCCGCAGAACGGACCCGGGGTTTCAGGGCACGGGGACATCGGGCGGCAGCCGCCCGATCTCCGGACTGCGGGCAGGACCGGAGCGCGCCACGTCGCGCGAAGGTTTTTTTGCCGCTGGCCATGCCGGACCTCCCGACATTTTTTTCACCGCCGGTATCGCGCAAATTCCGGCGCGACCCCTCCGGCGGCTTCTGCGCGCGTTTCGGGAGGGCATTTCGTTTCGGCGGGGAGGGGCATTTCGTTTCAGATGACCCGTCGGTGAAAATTTCCTGAATGGTTGCAATCGGTTGTCGGCGGCGGAAATCCGAAACGAAACGAAATGCAAAAAAATCGGCACGCAGAAGTAGGCAAGTGCGGCGTATAACACCCACAAGCCGTCCCCGCCGGGAAGGACCCGTCATTTCCGAACACCGGGAGGGAGCCCTGGCGGCAGCCAACATGCCGTTGGCAAGGCGTTCCATTCGCTCCCGGCGGCGCGCCGCAGTCTCTTTCGGGGGAAGGGGGGCGGAGCCCCCGATATCACCGATCAGCGGGCGGATCAGAACTGTACGGTCGGGCGGATCAAAGTGCAAGCACTGGCGTAATAACACCCCCCTGAAATCACCAACTCATTTTCGATCTGCTCCGCATAACACCCCGGAGACGAAGCGCTGAAAAAGCCCGCTCCGGAGAGCGGGCCTTCCCTGCTTGTCCGTTCCGGAAAAGCCTCAGAAGATGTCGATATCTTCCGACAGGCCGGTGAGGGAGTTCAGGTTCGAGATCGTGATGATGTCGTCTCCGCCAAAGTCGAACACCACAGCGCCGTTCGTGATTGTCGCGTAGTCCGAGACGATATCCGCAGCACTCTTGCCGCCGGTCAGCGCGCCGGAGAGGCGCAGTGTATCAATGCCAAGCTCGAAGTCCTTGATCACGTCGCTGTCATGGCCTGTGTTGAACACGAAGGTGTCATAGCCCGCACCGCCAAAGAGTTCGTCATCGCCCGCACCGCCGGACAGCCAGTCATCGCCATCGCCGGCGCGGATCGTGTCATTTCCGTCGCCGCCGTTCAGGGAGTCATTGCCGGTGTGGCCGAGAATCGTGTCATTGCCGACGCCGCCCAGCAGTGTATCGTCGCCGGTACCTGCTCTCACCAGGTCATGGCCATCTCCGCCCTCCAGAGAGTCTTCGCCAGCGCCGCCGACAATCCGGTCATCTCCGTCGCCGCCGTCAATCGTGTCATTTCCGACGTGGCCGACAATCCTGTCATTGCCGTCGCCGCCGTTCAGGGAGTCATTGCCGGTGTGGCCGACAATCCTGTCATTGCCGTCGCCGCCCAGCAGTGTATCGTCGCCGGTACCTGCTCTCAGCAGGTCATGGCCAGCGCCGCCCTCCAGAGAGTCTTCGCCAGCGCCGCCGACAATCCGGTCATCTCCGTCGCCGCCGTCAATCGTGTCATTTCCGTCGCCCGTTCCGCCGTCAATCGTGTCATCGCCGGCACGTCCTCTCAGCAGGTCATTTCCGGCCCCGCCCTCGATCGTGTCATCTCCGGCACCGCCATCGATCGTGTCGTCGCCATCGCCGGAATGGATTGTGTCAGCGCCATCACCGCCGGTGAGCGTATCCGGCCCGTCGCTGCCGGTCAGCAGCCGGTTGTCACCGGTGATCGTCCCGGCACGGGCATCCATCTGCGCCGCACTCAGGGTTGTGTCGGCAAAGACGAACTCCTCGACATTGGTGACCCTGTCGACGCCCTCGTCCGAAACGATGATATAGGTATCTCCGTCCCTGAGGACGGTGACATCGCTGCTCGCCACGCCGAAACGCACCTGGTCAGTGCCGATACCGCCATCAATCGTGTCATGGCCATTGCCACCATCGATCGTGTCGTTTCCGTCCAGAGAATCTTCCCTGTCGTGCCAGCCACCGTAAATCTCGTCATTGCCGGCACCGCCGAAAATAACGTCGGCACCGGCGCCGCCCTCGATCCAGTCATCTTTGTACCGAGAGACAGTTTCGTCTCCGTCTAAGGTTTGTGGCTGTTGTCATCGTGAGATGCAGCGGCGACAAATCTGACAAGGAGGAAAGCGTGGGCGGATTTCGGTGCTATGGGGATTGTGTACTATGGCTGCGGTGATTGATGTGCAGAACTATCGGCTGCGTGATGACAAGCAGCGCTGATAAGTCGATTTTCCCAGCCCGATTTGGCTGATTGATATCCCGTTTTGCCGCCATTGGCCTGTTGTAGCGCAGGTTTTGGCGGGATGGTCGCACCGATGGGTCCGGCGTCCGCGTAATGAAGGACCCGATTTGATAGTCGTATCATGCGGCGTCCTCCCATGGCGGTGCGCGGGACTTGGGTGTTTGGCCCCGCATGAAGGTCTCGATGATGATCATTGCGCCACCGCATGTAAAACGCGGAGCAATATTGGGCCACAGAAGCGGCTGCATATCGCAGTTGTAGCGGAGTAAAAGTCCGCCAGTTTGTGCCCTTCGTTTATTCGGAGGGCGGGAGATGTATTCTGTGGATATTTATAGTCGTGTGCGCCGTGCTTGTTTGAAGGACGGTATGTCTGGCCGAGAAGCGGCGCGGTTTTTCAACATGGCGTAATCAGGATCAGCACTCAGTTACCCCTGTTATTCTGGATGCACATGCAATTGAAAAGGAGACTGACCAATGGAATATTTTGCTGGTTTGGATGTGTCCATGGAAGAGACGCATATCTGCATTCTGGATCGTGAAGGGCCCCTTATTCGTGAAGGAAAAGCGAGCTCAACACCAAAAGCGATCGCTGACTTCCTCGCTTCTGGACCACCATGTGCCAAAGTTGTATTTGAAACGGGACGGATGGCACCAATGCTTTACCATGGGCTGACGGAGCTTGGTGTCCCGGTTGTTTGCATCGAGAGCAGGCAAGCATATCAGGCCCTTAAATCTCTGGCCGGCCACAAGACGGACCGCAATGATGCCCGCGGTTTGGCACACCTGGCGCGGACGGGATTCTACAAGCCGACCCATGTCAAATCACTGTCAGCGCACGCAATCCGGTCGCTGATCGCAGCCCGCAAGAAGCTGGTCGGACAGCGTGTGACGCTCGACAATCAGATCCGCGGTCTGGTCGTCGTCTTCGGCGTGCGGCTGCCACGAGCTTTGTCTCCGGCATTCAAAAACGCGGCGCTAAAAGTTAGCGATGGAGTGCCTGGCCTCCATGCCGCAATTTGCGGACTGTTCGCAGCACGCGAAGCAATCCTCGCGGCGGTTGCAGCCATTGATGGCGACATCAAAAAGATGACCCGCAAATCCGAAGTCTGCCAGCGCCTTATGACGGTACCAGGGGTCGGTCCGATCACAGCATTGGCCTTTGCCGCAGCAATTGATGATCCGTCGCGTTTCAGGAAATCGCGTGATGTGGGGGCGTATCTTGGACTGGTGCCGCGACGGCATCAATCTGGTGAAATCGACTACACGGGCAGCATCTCAAAGCGGGGCGACGTGCGCGTCAGAACGCTTCTCTATGAGGCCGCCAATGTGATGCTGACGCGGTATGCCGCTCCGCTCAAATTGAAGACATGGGCCCTCGCAATCGGTGCGCGCTCAACGATGAGAAAGGCCCGAGTGGCTCTGGCGCGTCGTCTGGCAATCATACTTCATGCCATTATGCGAGACAAAACTGACTTCCAGTCCGCGTAAGGCTTACGAGGCGACAACGAGGATTCCTAAATCAAAGTTCCCATCTGGGACGATGCCCGAGGGAGGGCGTGAGACACGGCGCCGATTCTGTAGCAACAGCCAAGACCAACGGTATGATTGCGGTTTCAACATTGCCGACCCACACCCAGCCAACCCCATCATGAACCTCAGAGTTCGAAGAGAACAAAGGCAACCTCTGACATCAAAAGCAGGAAACTCAGGAAACACGCATTGACAGATTAGAGAACAAAGATCGTAAGACGATCGCGAAGATGCTGCGCCATGAACTTCCGCCTGGGTATCGTCGGTCGGAAGCGCCTCGGCGGCCAACGCTTGATGGTTATGTTGGTGTGGTCGATGAGATACTGCGCACAGACAAAGCCCTGATCAAAAAGCAGCGACACACGGCCAAGCGCATCTTTGAACGGCTGCGCGATGAGCATGGATATGCCGGCAGCCTGACCACGGTGACCTATTACGTGCGCGAGCAAAAACGGCGCACCAAAGAGGTGTTTGTGCCGTTGTCGCATCGGTCGGGCCATGCGCAGGTTGATTTTGGTGAGACGCTGGGCGTGATCGGTGGCGTGGAATGCAAGATCCACTTCTTCATGATGAGCTTGCCACATTCTGATGCGGTGTTTGTGAAGGGATATCCAGCTGAGACAACCGAGGCGTTTTGCGATGGCCATGTGTCCGCCTTTGCATTCTTTGGCGGCATTCCGCAATCCATTCTCTACGACAATACCAAGATCGCCGTGGCTCGGATACTCGGGGATAAGACGCGCATCCGCACACGTCGGTTTACGGAACTGCAGTCGCATTACTTGCTTGATGACACGTTTGGCAGACCCGCGCGAGGGAACGATAAAGGCAACGTTGAGGGCAGGGTTGGATACACCCGCCGCAACTTCATGGTTCCCGCACCTCGCTATGACAGCTTTGATGATCTGAACGCACATTTGGAAGAGAAGTGTTTAGCACGTCAGGACGATACGTTGCGGGGTCACACCCAAACCATAGGCGCACGCCTGATGTCGGATTTGGATGCTCTGATGGGATTGCCCGTCGCAGAATATGAAGCCTGCGATCACGTCAGCACGCGTGCAACGTCGATCTCAATGGTGCGCTATCGCAGCAATGATTACTCGGTGCCAGTAGCCTATGCGCACCACGATGTTCATGTGCGTGGGTTTGTGCATGAGGTTATCATCGGCTGCGGCAATGAGATTATTGCGCGGCACAAACGATCCTACACATCAGCGGATATGGTCTTTGACCCATTGCACTTTTTGCCCCTGCTTGAACAAAAGGTGGGTGCCCTGGATCAGGCCGCGCCTTTGCAGGGTTGGCATTTGCCAGATGTATTTGCCACGCTGCACCGACTGCTTGAAGCCAGAATGGGTAAGCCGGGCAAGCGAGAATACGTTCAAGTCTTGCGCCTTTTGGAGACCTTCGAAATGGATGTTGTGCAAGGCGCAATCCAGCAGGCAATAGATATGGGTGCAATTGGCTATGACGCCGTAAAACACCTTGTACTGTGTCGGGTTGAGAAGCGGCCACCACGATTGGATTTGGACTTCTATCCATACTTGCCCAAGGCCAATGTCGGCACAACACGCCCATCCAGTTACATGAGCTTGATGGGAAGGACCGCGGCATGACCGAAGCCCCTCGGATTCTTCTACGGCATCATCTTAAACAACTGCGACTGCCAACGTTCCAAGGCGAGTATGCCAAACAGGCGCAGCTCTGTGCTGCAGAGAACAAAGATCACATCCACTATCTGGCGCGGCTGTGTGAGATGGAATTGATCGACCGCGAACGCCGGATGATTGAACGGCGCATCAAAGCGGCGAAGTTCCCCAGCACCAAGAGCTTGGATAGCTTTGACTTCAAGATCATGCCAAGCTTGAACAAGCCCCTGACGATGGATCTGGCACGATGCGATTACGTTAATCGCAGGGAGAACATCATCGCGCTCGGCCCGTCAGGCACGGGCAAGACACACATCGCCCTGGGACTTGGGCTGGCTGCATGTCAAAGAGGACTGAAGGTGCGCTTCACAACGGCTGCGGCATTAGTCCATGATCTGATCGAGGCTCAAGATGAGCGGAGATTGCAGCGCCTTCAAAAGCAACTGACCAGCCAGAACCTGTTGATCATTGATGAACTGGGCTTCGTACCGCTCAGCAAATCTGGCGCAGAGCTGCTCTTCGAGGTCATATCCCAATGCTATGAACGCGGCTCCATCATCATAACCTCGAACCTGCCCTTCGATGAATGGACTGAAGTCTTTGGCTCTGAGCGGCTGACCGGTGCGCTACTCGATCGTTTAACCCATCACGTCCACATCCTCGAGATGAATGGCGAAAGCTATCGGCTCAAACACAGTCGCAACAACCGAAAATAACCAGCCCGCAATCACAGTCAGAATAATGCTGGCCTTATGGCCAGCATGCGCTTTGGCACGCTTCAGCTTTGTGACGAGCACGCGTGCAAAAGCGCCACAAAACATCAACCGAAGTGGCCCATTTTTACGCCGCGACATGGACCTGTAAAACGCGGAGCAATATTGGGCCACAGAAGCGGCTGCATATCGCAGTTGTAGCGGAGTAAAAGTCCGCCAGTTTGTGCCCTTCGTTTATTCGGAGGGCGGGAGATGTATTCTGTGGATATTTATAGTCGTGTGCGCCGTGCTTGTTTGAAGGACGGTATGTCTGGCCGAGAAGCGGCGCGGTTTTTCAACATGGCGTAATCAGGATCAGCACTCAGTTACCCCTGTTATTCTGGATGCACATGCAATTGAAAAGGAGACTGACCAATGGAATATTTTGCTGGTTTGGATGTGTCCATGGAAGAGACGCATATCTGCATTCTGGATCGTGAAGGGGCCCTTATTCGTGAAGGAAAAGCGAGCTCAACACCAAAAGCGATCGCTGACTTCCTCGCTTCTGGACCACCATGTGCCAAAGTTGTATTTGAAACGGGACGGATGGCACCAATGCTTTACCATGGGCTGACGGAGCTTGGTGTCCCGGTTGTTTGCATCGAGAGCAGGCAAGCATATCAGGCCCTTAAATCTCTGGCCGGCCACAAGACGGACCGCAATGATGCCCGCGGTTTGGCACACCTGGCGCGGACGGGATTCTACAAGCCGACCCATGTCAAATCACTGTCAGCGCACGCAATTCCGGTCGCTGATCGCAGCCCGCAAGAAGCTGGTCGGACAGCGTGTGACGCTCGACAATCAGATCCGCGGTCTGGTCGTCGTCTTCGGCGTGCGGCTGCCACGAGCTTTGTCTCCGGCATTCAAAAACGCGGCGCTAAAAGTTAGCGATGGAGTGCCTGGCCTCCATGCCGCAATTTGCGGACTGTTCGCAGCACGCGAAGCAATCCTCGCGGCGGTTGCAGCCATTGATGGCGACATCAAAAAGATGACCCGCAAATCCGAAGTCTGCCAGCGCCTTATGACGGTACCAGGGGTCGGTCCGATCACAGCATTGGCCTTTGCCGCAGCAATTGATGATCCGTCGCGTTTCAGGAAATCGCGTGATGTGGGGGCGTATCTTGGACTGGTGCCGCGACGGCATCAATCTGGTGAAATCGACTACACGGGCAGCATCTCAAAGCGGGGCGACGTGCGCGTCAGAACGCTTCTCTATGAGGCCGCCAATGTGATGCTGACGCGGTATGCCGCTCCGCTCAAATTGAAGACATGGGCCCTCGCAATCGGTGCGCGCTCAACGATGAGAAAGGCCCGAGTGGCTCTGGCGCGTCGTCTGGCAATCATACTTCATGCCATTATGCGAGACAAAACTGACTTCCAGTCCGCGTAAGGCTTACGAGGCGACAACGAGGATTCCTAAATCAAAGTTCCCATCTGGGACGATGCCCGAGGGAGGGCGTGAGACACGGCGCCGATTCTGTAGCAACAGCCAAGACCAACGGTATGATTGCGGTTTCAACATTGCCGACCCACACCCAGCCAACCCCATCATGAACCTCAGAGTTCGAAGAGAACAAAGGCAACCTCTGACATCAAAAGCAGGAAACTCAGGAAACACGCATTGACAGATTAGAGAACAATACCAAGATCGCCGTGGCTCGGATACTCGGGGATAAGACGCGCATCCGCACACGTCGGTTTACGGAACTGCAGTCGCATTACTTGTTTGATGACAAGTTTGGCAGACCCGCGCGAGGGAACGATAAAGGCAACGTTGAGGGCATGGTTGGATACACCCGCCGCAACTTCATGGTTCCCGCACCTCGCTATGACAGCTTTGATGATCTGAACGCACATTTGGAAGAGAAGTGTTTAGCACGTCAGGACGATACGTTGCGGGGTCACACCCAAACCATAGGCGCACGCCTGATGTCGGATTTGGATGCTCTGATGGGATTGCCCGTCGCAGAATATGAAGCCTGCGATCACGTCAGCACGCGTGCAACGTCGATCTCAATGGTGCGCTATCGCAGCAATGATTACTCGGTGCCAGTAGCCTATGCGCACCACGATGTTCCATGTGCGTGGGTTTGTGCATGAGGTTATCATCGGCTGCGGCAATGAGATTATTGCGCGGCACAAACGAATCCTACACATCAGCGGATATGGTCTTTGACCCATTGCACTTTTTGCCCCTGCTTGAACAAAAGGTGGGTGCCCTGGATCAGGCCGCGCCTTTGCAGGGTTGGCATTTGCCAGATGTATTTGCCACGCTGCACCGACTGCTTGAAGCCAGAATGGGTAAGCCGGGCAAGCGAGAATACGTTCAAGTCTTGCGCCTTTTGGAGACCTTCGAAATGGATGTTGTGCAAGGCGCAATCCAGCAGGCAATAGATATGGGTGCAATTGGCTATGACGCCGTAAAACACCTTGTACTGTGTCGGGTTGAGAAGCGGCCACCACGATTGGATTTGGACTTCTATCCATACTTGCCCAAGGCCAATGTCGGCACAACACGCCCATCCAGTTACATGAGCTTGATGGGAAGGACCGCGGCATGACCGAAGCCCCTCGGATTCTTCTACGGCATCATCTTAAACAACTGCGACTGCCAACGTTCCAAGGCGAGTATGCCAAACAGGCGCAGCTCTGTGCTGCAGAGAACAAAGATCACATCCACTATCTGGCGCGGCTGTGTGAGATGGAATTGATCGACCGCGAACGCCGGATGATTGAACGGCGCATCAAAGCGGCGAAGTTCCCCAGCACCAAGAGCTTGGATAGCTTTGACTTCAAGATCATGCCAAGCTTGAACAAGCCCCTGACGATGGATCTGGCACGATGCGATTACGTTAATCGCAGGGAGAACATCATCGCGCTCGGCCCGTCAGGCACGGGCAAGACACACATCGCCCTGGGACTTGGGCTGGCTGCATGTCAAAGAGGACTGAAGGTGCGCTTCACAACGGCTGCGGCATTAGTCCATGATCTGATCGAGGCTCAAGATGAGCGGAGATTGCAGCGCCTTCAAAAGCAACTGACCAGCCAGAACCTGTTGATCATTGATGAACTGGGCTTCGTACCGCTCAGCAAATCTGGCGCAGAGCTGCTCTTCGAGGTCATATCCCAATGCTATGAACGCGGCTCCATCATCATAACCTCGAACCTGCCCTTCGATGAATGGACTGAAGTCTTTGGCTCTGAGCGGCTGACCGGTGCGCTACTCGATCGTTTAACCCATCACGTCCACATCCTCGAGATGAATGGCGAAAGCTATCGCTCAAACACAGTCGCAACAACCGAAAATAACCAGCCCGCAATCACAGTCAGAATAATGCTGGCCTTATGGCCAGCATGCGCTTTGGCACGCTTCAGCTTTGTGACGAGCACGCGTGCAAAAGCGCCACAAAAACATCAACCGAAGTGGCCCATTTTTACGCCGCGACATGGACCCATTTTACTCTGCGATTGACAGTTATCGCTGTTCGGAGATCTCACGCCTCAATTACACCAAGTTGGCGCTGTAACCGTTACCAATCGCCTCGAATCCGCAAAACTCCTTCCAGATGTTGGTCAAAATCCGCATCACCTTCTTGGGGTTGTGTCGCGTGACGCAATAAACGCTGCTGAAAGCACGGGCGACAGACGGCGCACGTTTACAATGGCTGTTACGACCGGTGAAGACACGCCACACGATGGCGCACCGACCTCGTGGTCTAGTGAGATCGATCAACTTGCAGCGGGTGTATCTGGCGAGAAATCAGCGCCAAGGCTCGTTGTTATTTCGGCGGGCAACACCGATCATCAAACCTATGGGCAAGGTCACTACCTGGATCGCTGTGATCATGATGACAATGAGATTGAATCCCCTGCACAAGCTTGGAATGCGATCTGCGTCGGGGCATTCACTGAGAAAACGTAGATACCGCCAGCAGAGGTCCAAACCACCACAGCAGTTGCGCCCTTCGCCGACTTGTCGCCGTCTTCGCGCACGGCATCGTGGAATTCTTATTGGCCGCTAAAACCAGATATTGTCCTTGAAGGTGGGAACTGGGCGCAAACCGCTTTTCCACCGCCGATGCAGCATGGCTGGCTATCCCTGCTATCAACGGCGCATAATTATCCGCAAAAATCATTTGCCTTTGCACATGACACGAGCGCCGCAACAGCGATTGCAGCAAAACAAATAACTGAGCTTTGGTCCGACTATCCAAACCTTTGGCCTGAAACGGTGCGCGCACTTTATGTGTCTTCCGCGCGCTGGACAGACCAAATGAAAACGCATCTTCCGCCGGCTCCAATCAAGGGCGATTTTGCGAAACTCTTTCAACGCTACGGATACGGCGTTCCCGACATCGCCCGCGCGAGGCGCAGTGCAAGCAATGCACTGACACTCATAGTCGAGGATTCCATCACGCCTTACAGTCTCTCAAAGAAAACCGGTGGCGATGTTCACAACGAGATGAAGATCTTCACACTGCCATGGCCCGTTGATGCCTTGCGCGCGATCGGCAATACGGATGTGACGTTGCGGGTCTCGCTGAGCACCTTCATCGCACCCAACCCGTCAGAGGCATCTCGCGGTTCGAAATACCGCTATGCATCACACAATTTGAGATTCAAATTGAACCGAGCGGACGAAAAAGAGGCAGGCTTCAAGGCTCGCATCAGCAAGGCAGCAGAAGCACCCGATGGCCCGCAGAGCGCGAAAGACGACCTCTGGCTCTTTGGCAGCGACAGACGCGACGTCGGCTCGCTCCACATCGATGAGATCACATGCAAAGCCTCTGATCTTGCGCGTCGCAATCTGATCGCCGTTCATCCCGTAGCGGGCTGGTGGAAATCCAAAGCACTTCTTCAGGACGGATTACCAGAAGTGCGGTTCTCTTTGATCATCGAGATTGATGCAGAGGAAGTTCAATCCGAAATTTACAACGAAGTTCAAGTTGCGATCAATGCGCTCGCTGCAGCCCAAGCCGCAATTATTGTGAGCTGAATTGGAAAGCGTGCTAAGTTTCAGAATATCTTTTTGATTTTTTGAGGAATTATCTTATACCGGACTTACCCCAAAACCCGAAATTTTTGGTGTGTGACAACCCTGAAGTTGTCTGACACCTGAGTTTGGAAGGTTTTCCATTCTTTGGGCAGGGTTTCTCGAAAGAACCTGAGGATCGCATTCGCGAACTGCTTTTGCGTTGAGTAGTGGCGATTGTGGGTGACGCATTGGTGCATGACGGCCCATAATCGTTCAATCGGGTTCAGGTGCGGGCAGTATGGCGGCAACTGGATAAGGTGGATGCGGCAGTCTGGTCTTGCGAGAAACGCCCTGACATCTGGCCCTTTGTGATAGGGCGCGTTGTCCCAAATCACATGAATGAGGTGTTTGTCAGGATTGCGCGCCTCAATCTTGGCGAGAAGCTGCGCGGCGCTGACCCCGTCGACGGTGGTTGGCTCGACAAAAGGTGTGTCGAAGGTTTCAAGATTGAGCGCGCCATGGATATTCACGCGGCCTCGCCCTGCAGTGGTCGGGACTGCGGGGTTTGAGCCTGCCTTGACCCGGCCATAGCTTGGTTTTGTCTGGTATTCGGGATGCACCGCATCGGCAAAATACACAGCTTCATCTGCGCACAGTTCGTTCAGCAAGCGCTCGTACATATCGATGAATTCGGCCTGCTTCTCAGCAGATGCAACGCGTGGAAGCCCTTTCGGCTTTCGATATTCAAACCCCAAACGGGCCAGAAGCCTGATGCAGCCGGAATGAGAGTAGCCCATGCCAAACTGAGCTGCGATATGCGCCCTGATCTCCACTGTCGATCGACAGAAGCGTTCGTCCAACCACGCGCATAGCTCCGTCTCTTGATCTGACGTCATGCGGGACTGACCGCCCTTCCAACCGTCCGTCGAAAGCGCGTCCCGGCCGCCGTTCCGGTAAGTCTTGTGCCAGCCGCGAATGGTATCGTCGTCCAGATAAAGAAACTCAGCGATGGTCTGACAGGACTTCCCGTCATCAAGCAGCAGGATCGCATTGGCGCGCCGGGCGACGCCGTGGTCTTCGCGTTGGCTGCGAACACAGGCCTCAAGCTCAAGGCGTTCCGTGGGAGAAAGAAAACCGGGACGGATCATGCGGGTAGCTGAATCGTTCTACGCCCAGACGTCAACCCAAAAACTCGGGTGCTCGAGGACTCCGTGTATATTTGTATTAGTTCTGATGGTGGTGCCTGATCGGTCGATCGCAACGAGGACCGGAACCTGCTCCTTCGACAATCCGCGTTTCGAGGCCTTTCCCCCGCGTTTGCGGGCTTTTCGAGAGAGATTACGGTCCCCCTTTCCGGCTGCG
>CBDBLS010000074.1:0-246477 GCA_965207105.1 Roseovarius sp.
GAGGAGTTCGTCTTCGGGGACACGACCCTGAGTGCGGCGCAGATGGATGCCCTTGCCGCGCTCGACGACGAGTCGCTGGTCGGCGACGATGGCGACAACACGATCTTCGGCGGTCGCGGCGATGACACGATCAACGGCTTCGGCGGCGCTGACTCGATCGATGGCGGCGCTGACAGTGACAGTCTCGACGGCGGCACCGGCGATGACACGATCCTTGGCGGGGCCGATAACGACAGTCTGATCGGCGGCGCTGACAGTGACAGCCTCGACGGCGGTACCGGCGATGACAGTCTCGACGGCGGTGCGGGCTTTGATCAGGCGCGTTTCGGCGTGGCCAACGATGAATTCACCGTCACGAAGGAGGGAGATGTCTATACCATCGTCTCGGCGGAGGGCACCGATACGGTCACCAATGTCGAGGCGTTCGTCTTCAGTGACACGACCCTGAGTGCGGCGCAGATGGATGCGATTGTCGAGACCGCCGACCAGGACGTGGTCGGCGACGCCGGCGATGACACGATCTTTTCCGGCTCCGGCAATGACACGATCGATGCGGGCAATGGGGACAACCTGATCGACTCCCGTGCGGGCAATGACCTGATCACGTCCGGCACCGGCAATGACACGATCCGGTCCGGCGATGACCACGACACGATCCGGTCCGGCTCCGGCGACGATCTGCTCACCGGTGGCCGTGGCAATGACTCGATCGATGGCGGCGCTGACAGTGACACTCTGACCGGCGGGACCGGCAACGATACTCTCGATGGCGGTGCGGGCTTCGATCAGGCGCGTTTCGGCGTGGCCGACGATGCATTCACCGTCACGAAGGAGGGAGATGTCTACACCATCGTCTCGGCGGAGGGCACCGATACGCTCACCAATGTCGAGGAGTTCGTCTTCGGGGACACGACCCTGAGTGCGGCGCAGATGGATGCCCTTGCCGGGTTCGACAGGATTCCCAGAGATCTGGCCGCTGGCCCGGGCGGCGATCTGCTGGAGGGTGCCGCGGGCGATGACACCCTTTCCGGCGGCACCGGCGATGACACGATCAATTCCGGCGCGGGCCATGACTCGATCACGTCCGGCGCGGGTGATGACTCGATCACGTCCGGCGATGGCGCCGGCGATGACACGATCGATTCCGGTGCGGGCGATGACACGATCAATTCCGGCGATGGCGATGACTCGATCACGTCCGGCAATGGCAATGACTCGATCCGCTCCGGTGCCGGCAATGACGACATCCGGTCCGGCGATGGCAATGATTCGATCCACTCCGGCTCCGGCAATGACGACATCGATTCCGGTGCCGGCAATGACACGATCCATTCCGGCCGCGGCGATGACACGATCCATTCCGGCGATGGCAATGACAGGATCGATGCCGGCGATGACAACGACACGATCACGTCCGGGGATGGCAATGACACGATCCGGTCCGGCGATGGCGATGACGTGATCGACGGCGGCACCGGCCATGACACGATCACTTCCGGTGCGGGCGACGACACGATCCATTCCGGCACCGGCAATGACGGCATCACGTCCGGCTCCGGCAATTCGATCCATTCCGGCGATGGCAATGATTCGATCCATTCCGGCACCGGCAATGACACGATCCATTCCGGCTCCGGCAATGACACGATCGATGCCGGCGATGGCAATGACGACATCCGGTCCGGCGATGGCGATGACGACATCCATTCCGGCTCCGGCAATGACACTCTGGGCGGCGGGGCGGGCAATGACAGTCTCGACGGCGGTGCGGGCTTCGATCAGGCGCGTTTCGCTGCGGCCATCGGCGAATTCGACGTCACGAAGGACGCAGGGATCTATACCATCGTCTCGGAAGAGGGCACCGATACGGTCACCAATGTCGAGGCGTTCGTCTTTGGCGACATGACCCTGGGTGCCGCGCAGATGGACGCCCTTGCCAGGACCACCAACCAGGAACCGGTCGGCACCGATGGCGATGACTTTATCTTTTCCGGCACCGGCAATGACACGATCAATGCCGGGGATGGCGATGACTTTGTCTTTTCCGGCGATGGCCACGACGTCATCGAATCCGGGGTTGACAACAGCAATGCCACTGACAATGACACGATCCGGGCCGGCGATGGCAACGACACGATCAATGCCGGGGATGGCGATGACCGGCTGTTCGGCGGTGCGGGCCATGACCAACTCTTTGGCGGTGCCGGTGCCGACACCTTCGTGTTCAACAGCGGCCATGACACCGATGTGATCAATGATTTCGAGATCGGCATCGATACACTGCGCCTCTCCCGCGCGCTGACCGGCGGGATGACAGATGTCGAGGATATCATCTCAACCTACGCGACAATCACGAACGGCGCTGTGGTGTTCGACTTTGGCGGAGACGACATCATCACGATCTCGACCCTGGACTCCCTCACCGGCCTGTCGGAAAATATCGACATCTTCTGAGGCGTCTCCCGGGACAGGACAAACACGAAAAGCCCGCTCTGCGGAGCGGGCTTTTTTCCGCGCAGGGCAGCCGGTTTCCGGGCACGGGTGTGGATGGCACAGGGTTTCAGGGCACGGGGACATCCGGCGGCAGCCGCCCGATCTCGGGAATGGGGGCAGGACCGGAGCGCGCTGCGTCGCGCGAAGGGCTTTTTTTGCCGCTGGCCATGCCGGACCTCCCGGCGATTTTTTCACCGCCGGTACCCCGCAAATTCCGGCGCGACCCCTTCGGCGGTTTCCCCGCGCGTTTCGGGAGGGCATTTCGTTTCGGCGGGGAGGGCCATTTCGTTTCGGATGACCTGTCGGAAAAAATTTCCTGAATGGTTGCAACCGGTTGTCGGCGGCGCAAATCTGAAACGAAACGAAATGCAAAAAAATCGGCACGCAGAAGTAGGAAGGTGCGGCACATAACACCCACATGCGTCCCCGCCGGGAAGGACCCGTGATTTCCGAACACCGGGAGCGGCCCCTGGTGGCAGCCAACGTGCCTTTGGCAAGCCGTTCCATCCGTTCCCTGCGGCGCAACGCGGCCTTTTCCCGGGGGAAAGGGTGGGCGGACACCCTGAAATCACCTGGCGGATCAGAACTGTACGGTCGGGCGGATCAAATTGCAACGCGCAGGCATTGGCGACATCACTGTCGCTAAAACGCGATTGTGTCGCTGACACACGACAGGGGTATCGCATGAATGGCATCCTTTGGTTTGCCTTGATCTTCTGTCTCTGATTCAGTTTTCCAAAGTTTATGTCCGCAGGACGCCGCTTTGGAAAATGCCGTTTTGTTTCAATCTTTTGCCTCAACTATCAGCGATCCACGCCAACAGACGAAGGTTCTTTATCCGCTTGATGAGGTTCTGCTTTTGAGCCTTTGCGGGGTTGTGTCCGGCTGCGGGAGTTTTGTCGATGTTGCCCTCTACGGTGAGGAAAAGCCGGAATTCCTGCGCAAATGGGCTCCATTTGAGCATGGCACACCCTCCCGTGACACGCTTTCGACGGTGTTCCGGGCGCCTGATCCCGAAGAGTTCAGCGCAGCTTTTGCAGCATGGGCGTCCGGGTTGGCCGCGCGCATTGGTGGAACGCTCGTTGCCATTGACGGCAAGACAGCGCGAGGCTCAAGGGCCGGTGGTGAAACGCCTCTGCATCTGATCCCGGCCCGGTGCGACGACCCGCGGCTTGTGCCTGGTCAGCAAGCCAGTGCGCACAAAAGGAACGGGATCAGGGACATCCCCGTGCTTCTGGATTTGCTTTTCCCTGAGGGAGCGACCGTGACCCTGGATGCGATGGGATGTCAGCGTGAGGTCGCCGCGAAAATCCGTGACAAGGGTGCTGACTATGTGCCGGCACTGAAGGGCAATCAGGGGCTTCTCCATGAGGACGTGAAACTGTGGTTTGAAGAACAGGATCGGGAAAACACAGAGTCATTACAGACAGTTGACGGCGACAGGGGCGGGATTGAAACGCGAACATATACCCAATGAGATGCCATCGACCGGTTGAAAAAGCGTCACCCCCATCGGGAGGGTCCGGCCAGCATTGGTCGCGTCGTCCCGGTCAGGGAAAGTAATGGCAAGACGACGGGACAGGCGCGATACTTCATCCCGTCCCTGCCGAAAGACGCCGCGCGCCTTGCCCATGCGGTACGCTCTCATCGGGGAATTGAAAACCGTCTGCACCGGGTGCTCGATGTCACCTTCCGCGATGACGACAGCCGGGTGCGAAAAGATCATGCCCCCGCCAGCTTCGCCGTCATCAGGCACATCGCGATGAACCTGCCCGGCAAAGTGAAAGGTAAACGCTCCCTCGGGGGAAACCGGAAAAAGGCAGGCTGGAACAACCGTTTCCTGCCTGAAATCCTGACGCTGTGAAACTCATGCGATTCCCCTGGTCTCCGCCGAAGGTTTCGTGGTGCATTGTTAATCTCCGTGCTCCTCTGCAGCGGGATTGTGCGAATCCTTCCCGACAGGATTTGATCAAATTCTCAATGCGACACAAACACAAAGGAGAGGACACAGTTATGGCCTTGAGAATAAACGACACCGCCCCTGATTTTGTAGCTGATACAACCGAAGGTGAGATCAGTTTTCACGATTGGATCGGTGACGGTTATGCAGTGATGTTTTCACATCCCAAAGACTTTACACCGGTTTGTACGACCGAGCTTGGAACGATGGCCGGGATGTCTGGTGAATTTGCCAGCCGAAATGCCAGGATTATCGGTATTTCCGTTGACCCGGTTGAGGATCATCACCGCTGGAAGTCGGATATTACCACAGTCACCGGCAACGAGGTAAGCTATCCGATGATTGGCGATCCGGAGTTGAAAGTGGCCAAACTATACGAGATGCTGCCCGCCGGTGCCGGTGACAGTTCTGAAGGGCGGACCCCGGCGGACAATGCCACGGTACGTACCGTGTTCATTATCGGCCCGGACAAGAAGGTCAAATTGTCGCTGACCTATCCAATGACCACCGGACGGAACTTTGACGAGATTCTGCGGGCGCTTGATTCGATTCAATTGACCGCCAACCATCAGGTGGCGACCCCTGCAAACTGGAAAAGCGGCGAGGACGTTATCATTACGTCCGCAGTTTCCAACGAAGACGCAAAAGAGCGCTTTGGCGAATTCGAGCAGGTTCTGCCCTATCTGCGCAAGACCAGGATGCCAGGTTGAGTCTGTTCGATTGATCAGTATCGAGACCCCTGTGGCAGTGCGCTGCGGGGGGTTTCCTTTGCGCAAAAAGTCGACTTTGGCCCATAAACCAGGCCGCTCGATTTGAGAGAAGGTCAGCGTCATTCAGGCAGCGTCGGGGGATACAGGTTTTTCCGAAAGTGCTTTCCTCGTAGCCGACGAGCCGTCCATAGACCGCTTGTCGGAACTGCCCGTCGAACCGGTGGACGGTGTTGCCCTGACGGCTGTCGCGCAACGCCGCCGACGCCGGACCGGACAGTCCGGGCGCGTCATCGCGCTCGCGTATCACAGGGAGACCGCCATCCGAACCGGGCTGCGTACCCCGGAACTCCAGCCGCCCCCGGTTGTCAATAACCGCCCGGTCACCCCGCTCGAAACCCGCACCCTCCGGGTGATCCAGGAAACCCGCCCCGCTCCGCATCGTTGTCGCCACCGTGATTGATATCGCAAATGCCGCAGTCAGGACAGCGAAACCGGCGGGTTGCCTGGCGAATGTGGGTTTACCGGGGGGCAGGCCCCCGGTAAAACGCTTCACGGTGCAAACCGGCGGCGAATTTCCGGATGGACATCAGGCTACACCACCAAAGAGAACGGCCAGGGTACCCGTCTCAAGGGACTTTTGCATTAACCGGACAGGATCCTTGCGATGAATATCCTCTTTGTGCACCGGAATATGCCGGGCCAGCATCGGAAATTGCTGATGTGGCTGGTTGCACAGGGGGGACATCGGATCGTGTTCCTGACACAGCGCAAGGATGCGCCCTGGATCGACGGGGTGATGACCGTGGTCTACAAGTCGCATCACAAGCCCGGGGCCGGGGCCTATGGGCTGTCCAGGGTCTGGGAAGAGGCCACCGGCGCGGGGTTTGCCGCCGCCATGGCCGCCCGCGCGCTGGAGAAGAACGAGGGCTTCCGGCCCGACCTGATCCTGGGCCATACCGGCTGGGGTGAGTTGTTGTTCATGAAACAGATCTGGCCGGATGTGCCGATCCTGGGGTTCTTTGAATATTTCCATAACGCCACAGGCGGTGTGGTGGGCTTCGACCCGGACGATCCGGTTTCGGATCACACGCCGTTCCTTATGGAGGCCCGCAACGTGGTGCCCTGTGCCAATATCGAGCATGTGGATCCGGGCCATGTGCCGACCGTCTGGCAAAAGAACACCTTCCCGGCCTCGTTCCATCCGAAACTCCATACCTGCCATGACGGGATCCGTACCGACCGACTGGGTCCCGACCCGGATGTGTCCCTGTCGCTGGGCCGGCTGGACCGGCCGGTCACGCGCGGGGATGAGGTGTTCACCTGTATGGCCCGCAATCCGGAACATGTGCGCGGCTTTCACATCTTCATGGCAGCGCTGCCCCGGATCCTGGCCGCCCGTCCGCAGGCCCGGGTGCCGGTGGTGGGCGGCGACAGCGTCTCCTATGGTCGCAAGAGCGGGCACCCCGGGGGGTTGCGCGCCGAAATGACCGGGAAACTCGGCGACAGTGTCGACTGGAACCGGGTGCATTTTCTGGGGAGGGTACCCTGGTCCAGCTTTTGCCAGGTGGTTCAGATCAGCCGCTGCCATCTGCATCTGACCATGCCGTTTGTGATGAGTTGGTCGCTGCTGGAATCAATGGCGATGCAGGCCACCATCGTGGCCCCGGATGTGCCTTCGGTGCGCGAGGCAATCACCCATGGCGAAACCGGATTGCCGGTGGATTTCCTTGATGCGGATGCGCTGGCGGATCAGGTGATCGACGTGCTGGCCAATCCCGGCACCTACGAGCATCCGGGTCCGGCGGCGCGGGCGCATGTGGTCGGGACATATGATTTCAGGACCCTGTGCCTGCCGGAGCATATCCGGCGGATGAACACCCTCGTGCCGAAAAAGCTGCGGATTGCCGTGCCGGGCTGAAACCGCTTCGGGGCAGGGGCCGGTTGTCTATGGCACCCGCACCCTCCGGGGGTTCCATGAAACCTCGCCCGCCCCGCACCGTCATCGACACCCTGATTGATATCGAAAATGCCGCGATCAGAACAGCGAAACCGGCGGTTTACCCGGGGGCTGCGGGTAAGGATCACTCCGGCCTGAATACCCGAAACGGATGATGAAATACGCCCGCAGAGACTTTCGGTGTATCCGGGGGGTATATCCGCCCGGATAAAGCGTCTCTGTCAGAAACATCGATTTTCAACCCACTGATAACACCGCATAAAACCGCTTCAAATCTGCAGGGGACAAAACCGGCGGTGTGGCTGGCTGTGCGGTCGGTGTGCTGCCAACCGGTCTCTCCCGGATTTCTACGGAAATTCAGGGAAAAAAACAGGGGAAAAAACAGGGGGGAAATTGCCCGGGTACAGGAACCTGTCTGTGGCAGTGTGCAGGCCCGCAATTTCCTGCCGGACTCCTGTTCCTGTATGGAATGTTCCTGTGTGGAACCGGTCAGGACGGCGGGCAGGGCAGGGCTGTCCATGGTGTCGTTCCCGGCCTTGCCTGCGGTGGCGTTGCAGGGCGGACCGGTCCGGCACATGTCAATCCGGTCATCAGCCACCGGCATTCCGACATCTGTCCGGATATGTCCAGTTCTGAGCCGGGGTCGCGCGATTCCCCCGGCCCGGGCCATCGCACACGGTCGTGCCCCGGCAATAACGGTGTTGCCCCCGGCGAACAGGACGGGACCGGTAAAACCGGACACCCTGATCGACGCCGCGATCTGTCGGACCTGATGCGCAGAACGGGTGCGGGAATTCCGCGTGCAGGACCGGAGCGCGCCACGTCGCGCGAAGGTTTTTTTGCCGCTGGCCATGCCGGGATTCCTGACTTTTTTTTCACCGCCGGTATCGCGCAAATTCCGGCGCGACCCCTCCGGCGGTTTCCCCGCGCGTTTCAGGGGGGCATTTCGTTTCGAGCCCAGGGGCCATTTCGTTTCAGATGACCTGTCGGTAAAAATTTCCTGAATGGTTGCAATCGGTTGTCGGCGGCGCAAATCTGAAACGAAACGAAATGCAAAAAAACAGCCACGCAGACGTTGGAAAGTGCGGCGTATAACACCCACATGCCGTCCCCGCCGGGAAGGACCCGTCATTTCCGAGCACGGGAACGGCACCCGGTGGCAGCCAACAAGCCGTTCCCGGCGTTTCGCCGCAGCCGCTTCCGGGGGAAGGAGTGGGCGGGTACCCTGAAATCACCCAGCGGATCAGAACTGTACGGTCGGGTGGATTAAATTGCAGACACTGGCGTAATCACTGGCGCAGGGGTATCGCATGAATAGCATCCTTTGACTTGCCTTGATCTTCTATCTCTGATTCAGTTTTCCAAAGTTTATGTCCGGAGGGCGTTGCTTTGGAAAATACCGTGTTGTTTCACTCTTTTACCTCGTCGATTTCCGATCCCCGCCAGGAGACGAAGGTGTTGTATCCACTTGATGGGATTCCGCTTTTGAGCCTGTGCGGAGTGGTGTCGGGGTGTGGGAGTTTTGTCGATGTCGCCCTTTATGGCGAGGAAAAGCTGGGTTTCCTGCGCAACCTGGCTACGTTTGAGCATGGCATACCCTCCCGTGACACGCTTTCGACGGTGTTTCGGGCGATTGATCCTGAAGAGTTCAACGCAGCCTTTGCCGCGTGGGCGTCCGGGTTGGCCGGGCGCGTTGGAGGAACGGTCGTTGCCATTGACGGCAAGACAGCGCGAGGCTCAAAGGCCGGTGGTGAAACGCCTCTGCATCTGATCCCGGCCCGGTGTAACGATCTACGCCTCGTGCCCGGCCAGCAAGCCAGCGCGCACAAAAGGAACGGGATCAGGGACATCCCCGTTCTCCTGGATTTGCTCTTCCTGGAGGGCGCGGTCGTGACGCTGGATGCGATGGGGTGCCAACGTGAGATCGCCTGCAAAATCCGTGACAAGGGTGCTGACTATGTGCTGGCCCTGAAGGGCAATCAGGGGCTTCTCCATGAAGACGTGAAACTGTGGCTCGAAGAACAGGATCGGGAAAACACAGAATCATTACAGACGGTTGACGGCGACAGGGGCAGGATTGAAACGCGAACATACACCCGATGCGACGCCATCGGCCGGTTGAAAAAGCGCCATCCCCATTGGGAGGGGTTTGCTCAGCATTGGCCGCGTCGTCTCGCTTCGGGAAAGTGGCGGGAAGACGACACGGCAAACGCGGTACTTCATCCCGTCCCTGCCAAAAGACGCCGCGCGCTTTGCCCATGCCGTACGCTCTCACCGGGGAATTGAAAACCGCCTCCACCGGGTGCTTGAGGTCACCTTCCGCGATGACGACAGCCGGATACGAAAAGATCACGCACCCGCCAACTTCGCCGTCATCAGGCACATCGCAATGAATTTGCTCAACAAAGCAAAAAGCGAGAACTCCCTCGGAGGAATGCGGAAAAAGGCAGGCTGGAACAACCGCTTCCCGCTTCAAATCCTCGCGCCGTGAAACTCATGCGATTCCCCTGGCACTGTGGCGATGACACGGGTAGTGAACTTTATCCCAACTCGCAGCGGCGTATCCGGTCTCACAAAAACTTCTCGGGACCGACTGTTTCTCTTTGACGCGATGAACGGCACAAGCATCCCTGGCTCTGGAAACGATAGGGTCATTGCGTAAGGTTGTGTTGGACGGCAGCCCGAAGAGGTAATCAAGGCCTTCCTGCGCCTCGCACCAGGCCATCACCTCAACGGCCATCTGCGCGCAGCAGGATACGGGTCACAGGCCGGTGCGAGCGGATGCGCCGTATGATAACGACGGCACGTACAAGTGACTCTTAAGCAATCTCCGTGGGTGATTGATTCTATATGCTCTGGATCGTCGGCAAGGAAGTTCCGCGCGTCTTCATATAGGTTCATACATTCAGCCGCTGGTATAATAGGAGGGGGTTCCCTTGATGCTTACGAATAGTCAACGTAAGGGATGGGACCTTTCTCAACCGCCACCTCCTGAACCTCTACAGGCAATTCACGAACATCAATAATCGTTCCGTTGAATGAGATAAACCACACCGAAGAGTTTTCGGCAACGAGGCTTGGGAGCATCCAATCATGTCTCAATCGACTCATTTTCAAAGCATCTCTTACGACCTTCGCTTTGTTCCCTGCGGTGCTGGAACCAACTCCGAAATGTCCGCTTAGATCAGCCATTGTCATAAATGGAGAGGTTGACTTGTCACTGAGGTAATTCACTTGCCCCAAAGCATACAAGATCGCACAAGCTCATGTCCGGGCTTTTCCTGAAGCGAGGGGCGTAGGTCGCTTGCGGTAAAGACCTGCTACGGCATATCTGGCCAGCTCCAAATATTCACGGTCAAGGTGCTTGTCACAAAAATCATCAGTGATGGCGATCATACTGGCGTAGTCGCCTTCAAAAGCTCTCGGTACACGTGTTGACTTTTTGACTGCCATCGCTCTCACCCCCGACAAAAAACACGTCTCACCGTGCTTTCACTGACATTGTGCACATTCCAATATTATGCGGACAAGGATTCCGGGCTACGCAGACAAACTTATGTCAGGTGTCGGCGCTGTGGTCAACGGTGCCTGCAGCCGGTCAGGGTGATTTGACGGAGGCGAAAAAACGGTTTCAAATCATGTAGTTGCAAATCATGTAATTGTCTGGATCCATGTCCTGGATTGCAGAAATGGAGGTTCCGGTCATGATTTCAGTTCGCCCGGTTTTGCGGGAAATACCCGATCCGCGAGGTAAAAAGGGCCGGTTACATCGACTGGAAGCAATATCGGGCCTGATCCTGTTATCAATGCCCGTCGGTCGCAAGGGGATGAAGGCGGCATTCCATCCCGGGCGCGGTTTGTCGCGCAGGAGCTCTGCCCGTATTCCGCCGGAACATACGCACAGACCCCGTCTACGTTCCGTGCCGGGTTTTCGGCAAAACGGGCTTTCAAAGCCCGTTCGTGCTCCCCCGACAAATGCCCTTGTCGCTGGCTGTAATCCTTCAAGCCGAAAAACGACAACCCCGCCCCGGAAAAGGCAAACTGCCACTCCGTCAGAACCGTCGGTCCGATATCCAGAATCCGGCAAATCGTTCCGGCGCCTTCTTCTGCATCCAACAGCAGAAACGCACGGGCGCGCTTCCAGACAAGCGCCAGCGCTTGAGTTGTGTGAGGGCTCCGCGCCGATGCCCATTGCTTGCGCCGCCGAATAATGGCACACAAAACCAGAACAAACCCTACTCAAGGGTGGCCCTCATAAAAGGGGCAGGTCAAGCTAGACACTATTCAAGAGGGGATGGGCGGGTGAATTCAAGTGGGGATGAGCGGGCGATTAAACGCAAACCCGAGACGCACAAGCTTAAACGCTACGGCGCGAAGTACAAGCAAGGAAGTTTCAGCAATTTTTGCGGATTATATGCAATCATAAACGCTTACAGGGAGTTACTTGGAAAGGATTTCGAAAAAGAAGAAATTGCGAAAGCGATATTCAAAGAGATGCTTCGCTACGTCGAGGCTGAATTTGGCGCTTACGCAACTCTCAAGAAGGGCACTACTTTCAAGCAGTTGCAATCGCTCAGCAAGGTCGCACGGCGGCGAATTGATTCTATGCAGTTAAGGTCACGCATTGATAAGCCGGAAAGACTTCACTTCGATAAGCCGGAAAGACTTCGCTTCGGCAAAAATGTTAAACTTGAAGATGTGTTGTCGAAGTTGAGAACAAAGCTGTGTACTGAATGTGTGGCATTAGTCGGTTTCGAAGGCTCTGAGGACCATTGGGTGGTCGCGACTGAATTTGTTCCTGATCCAGAAACAGAAGCAGATTTTCTAATTGTGCGCGACTCGAACTCTGCTATTGTGCGCGACTCGAACTCTGCTACAAAAGGGAACCCGGAAGAGTTCCAGATTGGCACCAAGAAGGAGCTTAAAGATGCCCGCGAAGAGAAGCGAGCTGATCGACCTCTGTTCATCATGCCAAAGCAGATAATTTTGTTGCGAGTAACGTGATGCGCAGAAAGGGAAAACCAGCCACCTTGTAGTAATTCAGATGTGATCTGACAGGTGGCCGTTTTTCTGGCGGCGTCTGTCAGGTTAAGTTCAGTTCACGAACTTTTCCTTCCAGATCTGCTTGCCCGCCGATCATAGTTTCGAAGGGTGTTCTGCCGCAACACATTTTACCCTGATGCGTGCGCTCGTGGTTGTAGTGGTGCAGCCAGTCATCCAGACTGGACTTCGTCCCTGTTTCCGGACACTGGGGTGCTTAAGCCTTGGCCATGCCGGGATTCCTGACGATTTTTTCACCGCCGGTATCGCGCAAATTCCGGCGCGACCCCATCCGGCGGTTTCCCCGTGTGTTTCAGGGGGGTATTTCGTTTCGAGCCCAGGGGGCATTTCGTTTCAGATGACCCGTCGGAAAAAATTTGATCAATGGATTCAATGTATTGCCGACGGCGGAAATCTGAAACGAAACGAAATGCAAAAAAATAACCACGCAGACATTGGAAGGTGCGGCACATAACACCCACAAGCCCTCCCCGCCGGGAAGGACCCGGCATTTCCGAGCAATGGAAGTGGCATCCGGTGGCAATCAACATGCCCTTGGCAAGCCGTTCCATTCGCTCGCGGCGTTTCGTCGCGGCCCCATTTTGCGCCGCGATCTGGTCCATTTTACCCCGCGTTTTACACTTGGCTGCGAAGTCCACCCAGAACGGCGCAGTGCCCCCGGCAGCCCTGAAGTGGGCGGTGAATGTGCGCGGGCCACGACAGGTGTGTAGCAAGGTTCTCAAACTTCGCCGGACGCCATCCTCGCCTGTCACGTACTGGTTCGACTTCACGCGAATGATAAAAGGAACGTCCTGTTCATGCAGGAAAGTCAGCCAATCAAGGCCGATAAACTCACGATCCGCCCTATACAGTTGATGACGCGCTGGTCATCGACCCGTTTTATGGCACGAGACTTGTTGGGCAAAACCTGTTTGATGAAATCCCATTTTGGATCGCTCTTTTCTGACCGTGCCATTTTGTGCTCCCGCTCGTTATTTTGAGCAAATTGAATCACAAGCACATGGGAGGGAACAGAAATTAATGGGTGCGCTGCCTAGGGTCTGTTGACAATCATCGTGTTGCAATGAGCATGGCACAGAGGTGCCAGTTGGCAGCGTAGCTTGTATCAACCGACATTCCCCAAGTGGCATGTCGTTGGACGTCAAGATCGCCAGCTTTCGCTTATTGATCAAGCGTTTTGGGGCCTGGACGGCGCTTGCATGGACCCAAACGCTCGAATGCGGGCAGGTCGGTCCGCAAACCCGCATCATTTTGGCCCTGCGTCGCCGTTCTTCAGCGCGGTGGACAGACCTGTCCTGCCGCTTTCGTTCAACTGCTGTCAGGATCGCGGTCACGCGCATATCGGCGGCGCTCGCAATCGGTGAATGGCGGCAAGAATAGCCCTGACCATTGGGCCGGTCACCGCGATCTCAGCGAGTTGGAAGGTGATGGTGCGCGCATGACGTACTACGCGGGCACCAATCTTGATCAGCTTGAGTTGCAGGCTGGTCAGCGACCAGTCGGCCATTTCCTCGGGCAGGTTGATGCAACGCAGGAAAGTGGCCAGATTATAGGCCAGTGCGTGCAATTGCAGCCGCACCTCGTTGTCGCGGAAGCGCTTGCACGACAGCCGCGTCCAGCGGAAGGCGTATTTGCCTTCCTTGATGTGCTGTTCGGCGGTGCCGCGTCGATTGTAGAAGCGAGTGACCTCATCCGGCTCCATGGGCAGGTTGGTGACAATGAAGCCCACGCGGGGGAACAGCTCGCCCGGATGCCACTCGATCCTGGCGATCACACGGCGTTCCCTGTCCCATGATGCGGCCTGATACCGGAACTCCTCGTAGAACCGCTTCACCCTGGTTTTCGAGGGACGCCCCACAGGCCGTGTCAACCGGTGGGCGGTGCTACCTTCCAGAACTGCATTCTTCTTCATCCGGATGGCGTGGAAATAGCCCGCCTCTTCCAGGCGCTCATAGAGTGCCGGGATCGCGTAGGCGGCATCGGCGCGGAAGAACCGGCCACCAGGCTTGCGGTCAGCATAGCGTGCAATCACCGGGTCGAGGACGTCCCGCCAGCCGCCAGCGCTGTGAACGTTGCCATTGCGCAGGGCGCAGCGTTCCAGCATGCCGAACTGGTTGAACAGAAAGTTCGAGTGATAGCAGGTGCAGTCGAAATGCCCGTTCCAGACCGCGCCTTCCTGGTCCCCATGTGTCGGGCTGACCGAACTGTCCATGTCCAGCACGATGTATTTGAGCCCGTTGCGATCATGAAACCGGTCGATCCATTGACCGTTCAGATCGGCCAGCGCCTCCCGGTTCTGCGGCAAGGCCAGCGTCTCGGTCTCGAACCGCCCCATCCGCGAGGTCGAAGCCGCCTGCGCATCGACGGCACGGCCACCGACAACCTGGCGCATCACGGGATCGAGCGCGAGACGGTCAGCGTCATTGACGTCCTCGTATCCTGCCAACCGACCGTAGACCGATTGCCGAAACATCCCGTCGAGCCGGTGGACCGTGTTCTTACCACGGCGGTTGTCGCACATCGCAGCAGACGCCCGGTTGGACAGACCGAGCGCGTCATCAAGCTCGCGCATCACCGGAAGGCCGCCATCCGAACTGAGCTCAGCGCTGCGGAATTCCAGCCGCACCCGGCGGTCGAAATCCACACGATCTACACGTTGCAAGCCCGCACCCTCCGGGTGATCCATGAAACACATCCTCCACAGCAACCAACACCATGATTTATAAAGTAAATATCACGGTCAGGACAGCAAAATCAGATGTCTACTTGGGAAATGCGGGATCAATCTTGTCGTATCGCGTTGCCATGCCTCTGAATTCCTTGATCTTTGCGAAATGGTTTTCGACGGGATGGCGCCACTTGTACATGTGGGTATCGTAGTCCCGTTGAACTTTTCGGTTCGATTTGGGCGGGATGACAGCGGTTGCGCCACGCTCATCAAGGTCTTGCAGGAGCCAGTCGGCGTCGAAGGCTTTGTCGGCCGGCAACGCCCCAAAGGAAGCCCCCTTGATCAGAGGAGCGACCCCCTTCATGTCGTGTGCCTGTCCCGACAAAAGCAGAAACCGGAACAGGTTACTGTAGCGCGACAATCTGGATGAGAGGAGCACGTCAATCAGGATGAGAATCCTTGGTTGCGGCGTTTGTGATGGTGGCGGTCTTTTCCGCCACGATCAAGGTTTTTGTGAGTTTTGATTGTCGCGGAGCGTCAATCAGATTTGATGTTTGCCGGTGTCGCTCTTTGAGCCGGGCGCGTTTGCGCGTTCGGCTGCTCTGCGCCCGTGGCCTGGCTGATGCCGGTCTTGGCGGGGGCCACGGGAACGGTATGGGTTTGTCTGAGCGTCATGAAAAGCCTCATTTGTTGATCGGTGACATGACGACCCGGCATGAACGCCCCCCCTTTCTGTGGAAAATCAATCCATATCCGAGCCGGCCACAACCGTCAGACCCACCCATTTGGGGCGAAACGCGGGGGTGGCATCTCTCCAGTCGGGCTACGCCCTCCCTGCGAGACACCACCCCCGCGTTCTCAGCTTGATTGACGCTGGACTCTCACCTTGTTTGTCGCGCTGCACAGGTTACCGAGCGCATCGACCAGGGCCACGACCCTGGTCGTCAGTCCGCCGCGAGAGCGTCCGATCGCCTGGTGTTGAGTCCCCCTTTTGCGCCCGGAGCCTTCTGATGAGCTTGAACAATCGTCCCGTCGATAAGGGCATACTCCAGATCCGGCTCGCCACTCATGGCATTGAAAAGACTCTCGAACACGCCGGTCCTGGCCCACCGGCGAAATCGCTTGAACCGGCTGTTCCGGTTGCCAGAGCCTTTGGGCAAATCCCGCCATGGGGACCCTGTGCGTACGCGCCATAATACGGCTTCTGTAAACCGGCGATTATTGCGCGCAGTAACACCCGGATCGCCTGCCTTGCCCGGTATAAGCGGCTCAATCTTCTCCCAAAGCTCATCTGAAACAGCCAAACGATCTGCGTCCATCAACACCTCCATTTTGGAAGCTTGAATCAGACTTCAGGCAAAATGGGAACCCCGAATGTCAACAGGCCCTAGTTTGCGGCCCGGTTCGCCCACATTTGGACGTCTTGGCGCAAAAAAGCGCTGTCCGGGGTCCAAAACACTTGATCAGCAGGGAAGATCAGGCAATCTTGGCACCAACCGGCGGGCCACTTGGGGAATGTCGGATCAATCCCTCGAAACACTAGATTCAATTATAGCTCAAAAAAATGCCCGTGAACCTCAACAAACCTGAAAACTGGAAAGCAGATATTGCCCAATCGGTCGATATGTATAACCAGTGGTTTATGAATTTCGCCCCGAAAGCGTTTCGGGAAACACGTATAGAAACGACAAAAGATGTCGAGGCCGCACTAGCCAATACAGCCAACCTGACAGACATTCGCCCAGAGGTGCTGCAGCAATGGCCGGGGGTTCTGCCCACGCTGCGAATGTCGACATGTCCACCTATTGCGGTCGACCGCTTGATTGGTCTGGCGGGAGTGTCGCCAAATTTGGTCAAGAACTTAGAGAAAAACCAACTGCCAGCTCGCATGAAGCATGCAGACCTTGAGGCCGGTTTAGCTCAGATTGGGGCGATCATCGAAAAGATGGCCGACCCGGATATTTTTGTCTGGGTGGGGCGGACAGAGCCCGCCACAGAAGTTGAAGTGCATCGAGCGGCTACTATTGTAGCGGATCGCCTTTGCGGAAGTGTCGCCAACCCAATCATTCGAAACGCCCAAGAACAGCGCCAGTTAGCATATGTTGCGGATTGGTTAGAGGCCCGGGGGTACTCGAAGATACCGGATGGCTTTAAGGGAACCTTTCAAGAAATGCCTACTGGCACATATTCTTTCCGAATGAATGTGCCAGTTGGTGGCGAAAACGGCTCTAAAACGATCAACATGCCCGTTGATGCAGTGGTTATGAGAAAGCAGGCGAAGCCAGGAGACTTGCCGCTGTTAGTAGAAGCCAAATCAGCGGGTGACTTCACCAATACAAACAAGCGGCGCAAAGAAGAAGCCCAGAAGATTAACCAGCTACGTGCAACATACGGGGCAGATGTAGAGTTTGTTCTCTTTCTGTGCGGTTACTTTGATAGCGGTTATCTGGGCTACGAAGCCGCCGAAGGCATTGATTGGGTATGGGAACACCGGATCGATGACTTTGAGGGCATGGCACTATGAGTTGGATCGAGAAAATCGAAGCCGAGCGCCTTGAGGTGCAAACCGAACTTGATGGCATAAAAACTTCTGATGAGCGCAACCGTATGGGCCAATTCGCAACGCCTACGGCACTCGCAAGAGAGATACTTAGGCACGGTGTTCGGCTTTTACCGGAAGATGAAAGAATCCGCTTTCTAGACCCGGGTATCGGCACTGGCTCCTTCTATTCCGCTTTGCGAGCTGTCGTGCCTGTAGAGTGTATCGAGGGTGCACAAGGATTCGAGATCGACGCGCACTATGGGGAGCCGTCAAAGCGCCTTTGGAGCGAGACACCGCTCAACATTCGACACGAAGACTTCACCAAAGCCGAGGCAAACGGGCGGGGTGCCAATCTTCTAATTTGTAATCCGCCCTACGTCCGTCACCACCACATGGACGCCGAAACAAAAACCGGGTTGCAGCATAAAACGCTGCAAGCTTGTGGGGTGGAAATCAACGGCTTGTCCGGTCTTTATTGCTATTTCATGGGATTGTCCCATGCATGGATGGCCCCCGGCGGTGTAGCGGGATGGCTGATCCCCAGCGAATTTATGGGGGTGAATTATGGTCGGATGCTCAAGCGTTACCTGCTCGACAAAGTGACGCTGCTACAAATCCACCGATATGACCCGCAAGACGCCCAGTTTTCTGACGCCTTGGTTTCATCTGCTGTGGCTTGGATACGAAACACCCCGCCGCCTAAGGATCATAAAGTAGCTTTCACTTTTGGGGGAACCTTGGCTGCACCCGAGTTGTTTCGAGAGGTCGCAGTTTCAGAGCTAGAGAACGAGCAAAAGTGGACACGTTATCCTCAAGCGGAGAAGGCAACAGAAAGGGGAAATATCACCCTTGGCGACCTTTTTGACATCAAGCGAGGGCTTGCAACCGGCGACAACAGTTTTTTCATCATGGAGCGTTCAGAAATCGAAGAACGTGGCCTACCAATGGAATGCTTCCGCCCAGTTCTACCGGGATCACGGCACATTCCCGAGAGTGAAATTCAGTCCGACAAAGAGGGGATCCCCCTGCTTGAAAAGCAATTTTTCTTGCTTGATACGCGGCTATCAGAGTCCGAAATTGCCGAACGGTTCCCAACTCTCAAGGCATACCTTGAAACGGGGAACCGGGGTGAAAAACCTGTAACGCAGCGTTATTTGTGCCGTTCGCGCAAGCCTTGGTATGCGCAAGAAACCCGACCAGCCGCCCCAATCATTTGTACATACATGGGCAGACGCCGAAATCGGGGTAATCCGTTCCGGTTTATTCTGAATCACTCTCAGGCAACTGCCTGTAATGTGTTTTTAATGCTCTACCCCAAACCAAAGCTGGCGCGGATAGCAGAAAACAATTCTGACATTATGCGCACAGTTTGGGAGTTCTTAAACGAGATCGACCTGGAAACATTGCTAGATCATGGGCGCGTGTATGGTGGGGGGCTTTACAAACTAGAACCGAATGAGCTGCGTGGGTTTCCAGCTGATGATCTGGTTAAGCGCCTTCCCGAGATTGAACCGCGCCAGAAAGCGTTAGACCTCTACGAAAAGTAGTAGTGACCCGCATTCCCCAACAGGGGAATCGCATGAATTTCACGGCGTTACGATTTCAAAAGACCTCTGCATGATTGACCAAACAGCGCTGATTTTTTGAGTGCTCACGTGTTTTTTAGCAACTGTATTTCTCAGACGGGTTGAGAACTTAGACTCAAGTTTCAAGTGCAACATCCAGCGCCCATGGGGCATAGGACGTTGCAATGGACAGACAATACAAACACCTCACCAGCGAGGAACGAGGGTAAGCATCAAGGGAACCCCCTCTATTTTGGCATGATGTGAGATGCGATTATTGCGCGAAGCTGGCGGTATGGCTGGCGCGATATGAGGATTTTGCTGATGAGCAGGCGACGGGGTGGGCGAGGTTCCAAATACTCGGATGAGTTTAAACGGCGGCTTGTGGCGGAGAGCCATGCTGATGGCGTGAGTGTGCCGATGGTGGCCAAGAAGCACGGTGTGGGCGCCAATCGGATTTATGCGTGGCGCGGCGATGCCCGGTTCCAGCCGGACGCGTCGGACGCTGCGGGTTTCATGCCTGTTGAGATTTCAGGCGGCGATCACGATGCCGCAGCCGTGCAGCCGGAAGTGCTGCCTAAAGCTGGTTCCCGGATAGAGATCACGCTTGAGAACGGGCGCAGGCTGAGCGTGAGCGATGGTGTTGATGCAGGGTTTGTTCTTGAACTGGCGCGGGGGCTGGCGGCATGATCCCTGTTCTGGCGGATGCAAAGATCTGGCTGGCGTTGGGTGTTACGGATATGCGGCGCGGGTTTAACGGCCTGGCAGCACAGACCGAGCAGGTTTTGGCGGGTGATCCTTACTCCGGCCATCTGTTTTTGTTCCGCGGGCGGCGCGGAGATCAGATTAAAGTCATATGGTGGGATGGTCAGGGGGCGTGTCTGTTCACCAAGCGCCTTGAGCGCGGTCGGTTTATCTGGCCCTCTGCACAAGAGGGTAAGATCAACCTGAGCCGTGCGCAGCTTGCGATGCTGATGGAAGGCATTGACTGGCGCATGCCGCTCAGGACATGGCGGCCCGGGATGGTCGGATAGGGTAATGTTTTATGGGTTTTCCTGTCGTTTCGGGATTCCCGTTGAGGCTCGATTTTGTTATATGACGGCATGAGCGAACCTACTCCAAATCCGGCTGATTTGCCCGCTGATGTGCAGGCCTTTGTTGCCGCGCAAGCGGCGGAACTGGCCCGTAAGGATGCTCAGATGTCAGGCCTCTCACTCAGCCATGCCACCGCGCAAAAGCGGCTCAAAGATGAGATGGAGGCCGCCCTGGCCGCCGAGCGCACCGCCCATGCGCGAGCGATCCTGAGCAGAGATACCCTCATTGCCGATCTGCGCCTGCAACGTAAACATCAACGCTTTTGTATCAGATCGTTGATACGTTGGGCCAGCTTTCGAGCTTTGGGTGTGTCCAGAGCCTCAAGTTCACTTGCGATGAGGGCCTGGTGAGGCGGATCTTCCAGTGCGTATCTTCCAATTTCAACAACGATGTCCTCATCGGCGACAGATAAGAGCGCTTCTATTGTGTGACTGGTTGGGTTTTTCCGGAACTCGGCAAGCAATCCTGTCCTTGAGCTGATATGGCCCGGATTCCCTGCCGCTGTCAGAGCTGCCCGTCGGACTGAAGGGTCTGGGTCGCTGAAGCCGATTTCCAAAGTACTTCGCTGCGGGTTGCTTGATTGTATAAGGGCGAAGGCCCGGGCCCGGACGGATGGTGAATTGTGCTCCAGCCATGGCAGGATTTGTGCCTGTGGCAGCCTTAGACGCACACGGTTCGCTGCCTGTAGAGCGAGTGTGAGCAAGCTGTCGGGCAAGTCCTGTGCGGCAAGGATCTTGCTGATTTCTCTTTTTGCAGCGCCATTCCCAATGGCGCCGAGAGTTTCCAAGGCAAGCTGTTGTTCTGGTAAAGGGGCTGCAATTCCGAACCCCTTGAACCGGTTCCAAAGGGTAACGAGACCCGGAACAGCTATATCTCCCAAGCCCCGTTCTACAATCTGGGCGCACAGCAGGTCGACGTTAGACAGTGTAGCCTTGCCAGTCTTCTCGACGAGGTCTTCGTCGGACAAGCCCTCGAGATATTCATCGCCCATATCCTGCTGCGGGGTATCTGGCCCACACCAAGTCCCGCGCTCTTCAAACAGATCCCCCTGCTCTGGGAACGCCTGTGAATTGGTAGGCCTGATCATGCCGCTATAGCGCTTTGTTCCTGCGCATCGATCATCTCCTGACAGGCCCATGGCAAGAGGTCTTGGATGCGGTTTGCCGGATGGTCCTGAATACGCTCGAGCACCCAAGCGAGCCAGGCTTCGGGATTGACGTTGTTCATCTTGGCGGTCTCGATGAGGGTATAGGCTATCGCGGCGGATTTGCCGCCTGCCTCTGATCCCATGAAGAGATAGTTCTTGCGCCCAACGGCCACAGGGCGCACCGCCCGCTCAGCTGTGTTGTTGTCAATCTCCAGAACGCCATTGTCGAGATAGGGCCGTGCCTTTGGTATGCGCGCGAGCGCATATTTGATAGCCTTTGCCAGCGGTGTAAAACGCGGAGCAATATTGGGCCACAGAAGCGGCTGCATATCGCAGTTGTAGCGGAGTAAAAGTCCGCCAGTTTGTGCCCTTCGTTTATTCGGAGGGCGGGAGATGTATTCTGTGGATATTTATAGTCGTGTGCGCCGTGCTTGTTTGAAGGACGGTATGTCTGGCCGAGAAGCGGCGCGGTTTTTCAACATGGCGTAATCAGGATCAGCACTCAGTTACCCCTGTTATTCTGGATGCACATGCAATTGAAAAGGAGACTGACCAATGGAATATTTTGCTGGTTTGGATGTGTCCATGGAAGAGACGCATATCTGCATTCTGGATCGTGAAGGGGCCCTTATTCGTGAAGGAAAAGCGAGCTCAACACCAAAAGCGATCGCTGACTTCCTCGCTTCTGGACCACCATGTGCCAAAGTTGTATTTGAAACGGGACGGATGGCACCAATGCTTTACCATGGGCTGACGGAGCTTGGTGTCCCGGTTGTTTGCATCGAGAGCAGGCAAGCATATCAGGCCCTTAAATCTCTGGCCGGCCACAAGACGGACCGCAATGATGCCCGCGGTTTGGCACACCTGGCGCGGACGGGATTCTACAAGCCGACCCATGTCAAATCACTGTCAGCGCACGCAATCCGGTCGCTGATCGCAGCCCGCAAGAAGCTGGTCGGACAGCGTGTGACGCTCGACAATCAGATCCGCGGTCTGGTCGTCGTCTTCGGCGTGCGGCTGCCACGAGCTTTGTCTCCGGCATTCAAAAACGCGGCGCTAAAAGTTAGCGATGGAGTGCCTGGCCTCCATGCCGCAATTTGCGGACTGTTCGCAGCACGCGAAGCAATCCTCGCGGCGGTTGCAGCCATTGATGGCGACATCAAAAAGATGACCCGCAAATCCGAAGTCTGCCAGCGCCTTATGACGGTACCAGGGGTCGGTCCGATCACAGCATTGGCCTTTGCCGCAGCAATTGATGATCCGTCGCGTTTCAGGAAATCGCGTGATGTGGGGGCGTATCTTGGACTGGTGCCGCGACGGCATCAATCTGGTGAAATCGACTACACGGGCAGCATCTCAAAGCGGGGCGACGTGCGCGTCAGAACGCTTCTCTATGAGGCCGCCAATGTGATGCTGACGCGGTATGCCGCTCCGCTCAAATTGAAGACATGGGCCCTCGCAATCGGTGCGCGCTCAACGATGAGAAAGGCCCGAGTGGCTCTGGCGCGTCGTCTGGCAATCATACTTCATGCCATTATGCGAGACAAAACTGACTTCCAGTCCGCGTAAGGCTTACGAGGCGACAACGAGGATTCCTAAATCAAAGTTCCCATCTGGGACGATGCCCGAGGGAGGGCGTGAGACACGGCGCCGATTCTGTAGCAACAGCCAAGACCAACGGTATGATTGCGGTTTCAACATTGCCGACCCACACCCAGCCAACCCCATCATGAACCTCAGAGTTCGAAGAGAACAAAGGCAACCTCTGACATCAAAAGCAGGAAACTCAGGAAACACGCATTGACAGATTAGAGAACAAAGATCGTAAGACGATCGCGAAGATGCTGCGCCATGAACTTCCGCCTGGGTATCGTCGGTCGGAAGCGCCTCGGCGGCCAACGCTTGATGGTTATGTTGGTGTGGTCGATGAGATACTGCGCACAGACAAAGCCCTGATCAAAAAGCAGCGACACACGGCCAAGCGCATCTTTGAACGGCTGCGCGATGAGCATGGATATGCTGGCAGCCTGACCACGGTGACCTATTACGTGCGCGAGCAAAAACGGCGCACCAAAGAGGTGTTTGTGCCGTTGTCGCATCGGCCGGGCCATGCGCAGGTTGATTTTGGTGAGACGCTGGGCGTGATCGGTGGCGTGGAATGCAAGATCCACTTCTTCGTGATGAGCTTGCCACATTCTGATGCGGTGTTTGTGAAGGGATATCCAGCTGAGACAACCGAGGCGTTTTGCGATGGCCATGTGTCCGCCTTTGCATTCTTTGGCGGCATTCCGCAATCCATTCTCTACGACAATACCAAGATCGCCGTGGCTCGGATACTCGGGGATAAGACGCGCATCCGCACACGTCGGTTTACGGAACTGCAGTCGCATTACTTGTTTGATGACAAGTTTGGCAGACCCGCGCGAGGGAACGATAAAGGCAACGTTGAGGGCATGGTTGGATACACCCGCCGCAACTTCATGGTTCCCGCACCTCGCTATGACAGCTTTGATGATCTGAACGCACATTTGGAAGAGAAGTGTTTAGCACGTCAGGCCGATACGTTGCGGGGTCACACCCAAACCATAGGCGCACGCCTGATGTCGGATTTGGATGCTCTGATGGGATTGCCCGTCGCAGAATATGAAGCCTGCGATCACGTCAGCACGCGTGCAACGTCGATCTCAATGGTGCGCTATCGCAGCAATGATTACTCGGTGCCAGTAGCCTATGCGCACCACGATGTTCATGTGCGTGGGTTTGTGCATGAGGTTATCATCGGCTGCGGCAATGAGATTATTGCGCGGCACAAACGATCCTACACATCAGCGGATATGGTCTTTGACCCATTGCACTTTTTGCCCCTGCTTGAACAAAAGGTGGGTGCCCTGGATCAGGCCGCGCCTTTGCAGGGTTGGCATTTGCCAGATGTATTTGCCACGCTGCACCGACTGCTTGAAGCCAGAATGGGTAAGCCGGGCAAGCGAGAATACGTTCAAGTCTTGCGCCTTTTGGAGACCTTCGAAATGGATGTTGTGCAAGGCGCAATCCAGCAGGCAATAGATATGGGTGCAATTGGCTATGACGCCGTAAAACACCTTGTACTGTGTCGGGTTGAGAAGCGGCCACCACGATTGGATTTGGACTTCTATCCATACTTGCCCAAGGCCAATGTCGGCACAACACGCCCATCCAGTTACATGAGCTTGATGGGAAGGACCGCGGCATGACCGAAGCCCCTCGGATTCTTCTACGGCATCATCTTAAACAACTGCGACTGCCAACGTTCCAAGGCGAGTATGCCAAACAGGCGCAGCTCTGTGCTGCAGAGAACAAAGATCACATCCACTATCTGGCGCGGCTGTGTGAGATGGAATTGATCGACCGCGAACGCCGGATGATTGAACGGCGCATCAAAGCGGCGAAGTTCCCCAGCACCAAGAGCTTGGATAGCTTTGACTTCAAGATCATGCCAAGCTTGAACAAGCCCCTGACGATGGATCTGGCACGATGCGATTACGTTAATCGCAGGGAGAACATCATCGCGCTCGGCCCGTCAGGCACGGGCAAGACACACATCGCCCTGGGACTTGGGCTGGCTGCATGTCAAAGAGGACTGAAGGTGCGCTTCACAACGGCTGCGGCATTAGTCCATGATCTGATCGAGGCTCAAGATGAGCGGAGATTGCAGCGCCTTCAAAAGCAACTGACCAGCCAGAACCTGTTGATCATTGATGAACTGGGCTTCGTACCGCTCAGCAAATCTGGCGCAGAGCTGCTCTTCGAGGTCATATCCCAATGCTATGAACGCGGCTCCATCATCATAACCTCGAACCTGCCCTTCGATGAATGGACTGAAGTCTTTGGCTCTGAGCGGCTGACCGGTGCGCTACTCGATCGTTTAACCCATCACGTCCACATCCTCGAGATGAATGGCGAAAGCTATCGGCTCAAACACAGTCGCAACAACCGAAAATAACCAGCCCGCAATCACAGTCAGAATAATGCTGGCCTTATGGCCAGCATGCGCTTTGGCACGCTTCAGCTTTGTGACGAGCACGCGTGCAAAAGCGCCACAAAACATCAACCGAAGTGGCCCATTTTTACGCCGCGACATGGACCCATTTTACTCTGCGATTGACAATGGGGCGGATGCGCTCGTCGGCGGCGATGCGCAGGATACGCTCGTCGGCCACGGAGGCGAGGACACTCTGACCGGCGGTACCGGCGATGACAGTCTCGACGGCGGTGCGGGCTTCGATCAGGCGCGTTTCAGCGCGGCCCTCAATGATGTCACCGTCACCAAAGACGGAGATGTCTATACCATCGTTTCGGCAGAGGGCACCGATACGGTCAGGAATGTCGAGGAGTTTGTCTTCAGTGACATCACCTTTAGCGCTGCGCAGATGGATGCGCTTGCCGAAACCGGCAACCAGAGGCTGGACAGGCGCAGCTACGGTGGCGATGACACGCTCATCGGCGGTACCGGCGATGACAGTTTCTACGGCGGTACCGGCTTCGATCAGGCGCGTTTCAGCGTGGCCAGCGGCGATGTCACCGTCACCAGGGACGGGGATGTCTATACCATCGTTTCGGCAGAGGGCAGCGATACGGTCAGGAATGTCGAGGAGTTCGTCTTCAGTGACACGACCCTGAGTGTTGCGCAGATGGATGCCCTTGCGAATGCGGGCCGGGTGCTGGTCGGCAGCGATGGGGCGGATACGCTGGTCGGTCCCGGAGGCGATGACACTCTGATCGGCGGTACCGGCGATGACAGTCTCGACGGCGGTGCGGGCTTCGATCAGGCGCGTTTCAGCGTGGCCAGCAGCGAAATCACTGTCCTCAAGAATGGCAGGGACGGAGATGTCTATACCATTGTTTCGGCGGAGGGCACCGATACGGTCAGGAATGTCGAGGAGTTCGTCTTCAGTGACACGACCCTGAGCGTGACACAGTTGGATGCCCGTGCCGGGCTCAAGCTGGCCGGTGGCCCGGGCAATGACCGAATCTATTCCGGCAATGGCTGGGAGTCCGGCAATCGCAATGACTCGATTGATTCCGGCTCTGGCCATGACACGATCTGGACCTTTGGGGGCGAGGACACGATCAATGCCGGCAATGGCAATAACGATATCACTTCCGGCTCTGGCCATGATTCGATCACTTCCGGCGATGGCAATGACACGATCCGGTCCGGCTCTGGCAATGACACGATCAATGCCGGCGATGGCAACAACAGGATCTGGTCCTGGACTGGCGATGACACGATCAAAACCGGCGATGGTCATGACTGGATCGACGCCGGTGACGAGGGTATCGTCGGCAGCACCGACGATGACTCGGTTGAGTCCGGCAATGGCAATGACACGATCAATGCCGGTCGTGGCAATGACACGATCGATTCCGGCGATGGTCATGACAGTATCGACGGCGGTGCCGACATTGATCAGGTGCGTTTCAACGTAGCCAGCGGCGATGTCACCGTCACCAAGGACGGAGATGTCTATACCATCGTTTCGGCGGTGGGCACCGATACGGTCAGGAATGTCGAGGAGTTCGTCTTCAGTGACACGACCCTGACCGCGACGCAGATGGATGCCCTTGTCGGGATCAAGCTGGTCGGCGGCAAAGGGGCGGATAGGCTGGTCGGTCGCGGAGGCAATGACACTCTGATCGGCGACGGTGGTAATGACTGGCTCGACGGCGGTGCGGGCTTCGATCAGGCGCGTTTCAACGTAGCCAGCGGCGATGTCACCGTCATCAAGAACCCGTTCTCAAATTTTTATACCATTGTTTCGACAGAGGGGACTGATACGGTCAGGAATGTCGAGGAGTTCGTCTTCAGTGACACGACCCTGAGCGTGACGCAGTTGGATGCCCGTGCCGGGATCAGGATGGTTGGCAGCGCAGGCGACGACTACTTGATTGGCAACTATGGCAATGACCGGATTTATTTCTACGATATCGATTCCGGCGATGGCAATGACACGATCAATGCCGACGATGACAGGAACCTGATCTGGTCCTATGGGGGCAATGACGAAATCCATACCGGCGATGGCAAGGACACGATCTGGTCCGGCAAGGGCGATGACACGATCCATGCCGGCGATGGCAACAACAGGATCCATGCCGGCGATGACAATGACTCGATCAATTCCGGCGATGGCAATGACCGGATCAATTCCGGCGATGGCCATGACACGATCAATTCCGGCGATGGTCATGACACGATCTACTCCGGCTGGGGCAATGACTTCATTTCTTCCGGTGACCGCAATGATTTGATCGTTGCCGACCGTGGCAATGACACGATCATTTCCGGCGATGGCGATGACAGTATCGACGGCGGTGCGGGCTTCGATCAGGCGCGTTTCGGCGTGGCCAGCAGCGAATTCACCGTCATGAAGGACGGAGAGGTTTATACCATTGTTTCGGCCGAGGGCACCGATACGGTCAGGAATGTCGAGGAGTTCGTCTTCAGTGACATGACCCTGAGCGTGACACAGTTGGATGCCCGTGCCGGAATCAGGATGGTTGGCAGCGCGGGCGACGACTACTTGATTGCCGACTATGGCAATGACCGGATCTATTCCTATGATATCAATTCCGGCGATGGCAATGACTTGATTGTTTCCCGTTCCGGCGATGACACGATCGATTCCGGCAATGACAACAACAGAATCTTTTCCCAAAATGGCGATGACTCGATCGATTCCGGCAATGGCAATGACACGATCAATTCAGGCTTTGGCCATGACACGATCAATTCCGGCGATGGCCACGACTTGATCTATTCCGGCGCTGAGAATGACTCGATCAATGCCGGCGGTGGCAATGACACGATCTCTTCAGGCTTTGGCGATGACACGATCTGGTCCGGCTCTGGCAATGACCAGATCTTTGGCGGTGCCGGTGCCGACACCTTCGTGTTCAACAGCGGTCATGACAGCGACGGGATCAAGGACTTCGAGCTTGGCATTGATACACTGCGCCTCTCCGGCGCGCTGACCGGCGGAAAGAGTGCTGCGGATATCGTCTCGGACTACGCGACAATCAAGAACGGCGACGTAGTGTTCGACTTTGGCGGAGAGGACATCATCACGATTTCGAACCTGGACTCCCTCACGGGCCTCGCGGAAAATATCGATATCTTCTGAGGCTTTTCCATGACAGGACAACCGGGACAAGCCCGCTCTGCGGAGCGGGCTTGTTCAACGCGCAGGGCAGCCGGTTTCCGGGCACGGGGACATCCGGCGGCAGCCGCCCGATCTCCGGACTGCGGGCAGGACCGGGGCACGTCCCGTCGCGAAGGTTTTTTGCCGCTGGCCATGCCGGACCTCCTGACATTTTTTTCACCGCCGGTATCGCGCAAATTCCGGCGCAACCGCTCCGGCGGTTTCCCCGCGCGTTTCGGGAGGGCATTTCGTTTCGAGCCCAGGGGCCATTTCGTTTCAGATGACCTGTCGGTAAAAATTTCCTGAATGGTTGCAATCGGCTGTCGGCGGCGGAAATCTGAAACGAAACGAAATGCAAAAAAATCGGCACGCAGAAGTAGGCAAGTGCGGCGTATAACACCCACATGCGTCCCCGCCGGGAAGGACCCGTGATTTCCGGGAGCCTGATTCAATATGAGTCTATGTTTTCAAAGCCTTGCGAAACAGCGCGTCCTACGTCTGATATGGGCGATGAAGTCCCAGGCGCTCGAAGGCGGCGGATCACAGCGAGGATGGCACGCACCATTTTTCCACTCTCCCTTACTCGTTGGCGGAAATGAACCACAAACAGCAGAGAATAAAAAGAAGGGCTCAGTTTACAAATCGTATGCATTGACCTGAGATTGCGGTTGCGAGGCAAGTGCGGGGTGAGGCGTTCTCCAGTTCAATACGCTGAAACCATCGCAGGTAGTTGTCCAGATACCTGGTAGCGACGCCCCGGCAGCGGCGCAGGAAATCCTTCAACCGGCTGTGTCGGCTGTTGACCGTCTGAATGTTAAAGGCATCCCGTACCCGCTCCCCACCTGACAGGTTCAGGGCTTCGTGGCGCAGCCCCGGTGCTGCGGCGCAAGGCGGATAAGCGCGGTGTCCGTCGGTTACCAAAACGATATCCGCGTCCACGACCTGTAAAACGCGGAGCAATATTGGGCCACAGAAGCGGCTGCATATCGCAGTTGTAGCGGAGTAAAAGTCCGCCAGTTTGTGCCCTTCGTTTATTCGGAGGGCGGGAGATGTATTCTGTGGATATTTATAGTCGTGTGCGCCGTGCTTGTTTGAAGGACGGTATGTCTGGCCGAGAAGCGGCGCGGTTTTTCAACATGGCGTAATCAGGATCAGCACTCAGTTACCCCTGTTATTCTGGATGCACATGCAATTGAAAAGGAGACTGACCAATGGAATATTTTGCTGGTTTGGATGTGTCCATGGAAGAGACGCATATCTGCATTCTGGATCGTGAAGGGGCCCTTATTCGTGAAGGAAAAGCGAGCTCAACACCAAAAGCGATCGCTGACTTCCTCGCTTCTGGACCACCATGTGCCAAAGTTGTATTTGAAACGGGACGGATGGCACCAATGCTTTACCATGGGCTGACGGAGCTTGGTGTCCCGGTTGTTTGCATCGAGAGCAGGCAAGCATATCAGGCCCTTAAATCTCTGGCCGGCCACAAGACGGACCGCAATGATGCCCGCGGTTTGGCACACCTGGCGCGGACGGGATTCTACAAGCCGACCCATGTCAAATCACTGTCAGCGCACGCAATCCGGTCGCTGATCGCAGCCCGCAAGAAGCTGGTCGGACAGCGTGTGACGCTCGACAATCAGATCCGCGGTCTGGTCGTCGTCTTCGGCGTGCGGCTGCCACGAGCTTTGTCTCCGGCATTCAAAAACGCGGCGCTAAAAGTTAGCGATGGAGTGCCTGGCCTCCATGCCGCAATTTGCGGACTGTTCGCAGCACGCGAAGCAATCCTCGCGGCGGTTGCAGCCATTGATGGCGACATCAAAAAGATGACCCGCAAATCCGAAGTCTGCCAGCGCCTTATGACGGTACCAGGGGTCGGTCCGATCACAGCATTGGCCTTTGCCGCAGCAATTGATGATCCGTCGCGTTTCAGGAAATCGCGTGATGTGGGGGCGTATCTTGGACTGGTGCCGCGACGGCATCAATCTGGTGAAATCGACTACACGGGCAGCATCTCAAAGCGGGGCGACGTGCGCGTCAGAACGCTTCTCTATGAGGCCGCCAATGTGATGCTGACGCGGTATGCCGCTCCGCTCAAATTGAAGACATGGGCCCTCGCAATCGGTGCGCGCTCAACGATGAGAAAGGCCCGAGTGGCTCTGGCGCGTCGTCTGGCAATCATACTTCATGCCATTATGCGAGACAAAACTGACTTCCAGTCCGCGTAAGGCTTACGAGGCGACAACGAGGATTCCTAAATCAAAGTTCCCATCTGGGACGATGCCCGAGGGAGGGCGTGAGACACGGCGCCGATTCTGTAGCAACAGCCAAGACCAACGGTATGATTGCGGTTTCAACATTGCCGACCCACACCCAGCCAACCCCATCATGAACCTCAGAGTTCGAAGAGAACAAAGGCAACCTCTGACATCAAAAGCAGGAAACTCAGGAAACACGCATTGACAGATTAGAGAACAAAGATCGTAAGACGATCGCGAAGATGCTGCGCCATGAACTTCCGCCTGGGTATCGTCGGTCGGAAGCGCCTCGGCGGCCAACGCTTGATGGTTATGTTGGTGTGGTCGATGAGATACTGCGCACAGACAAAGCCCTGATCAAAAAGCAGCGACACACGGCCAAGCGCATCTTTGAACGGCTGCGCGATGAGCATGGATATGCCGGCAGCCTGACCACGGTGACCTATTACGTGCGCGAGCAAAAACGGCGCACCAAAGAGGTGTTTGTGCCGTTGTCGCATCGGCCGGGCCATGCGCAGGTTGATTTTGGTGAGACGCTGGGCGTGATCGGTGGCGTGGAATGCAAGATCCACTTCTTCGTGATGAGCTTGCCACATTCTGATGCGGTGTTTGTGAAGGGATATCCAGCTGAGACAACCGAGGCGTTTTGCGATGGCCATGTGTCCGCCTTTGCATTCTTTGGCGGCATTCCGCAATCCATTCTCTACGACAATACCAAGATCGCCGTGGCTCGGATACTCGGGGATAAGACGCGCATCCGCACACGTCGGTTTACGGAACTGCAGTCGCATTACTTGTTTGATGACAAGTTTGGCAGACCCGCGCGAGGGAACGATAAAGGCAACGTTGAGGGCATGGTTGGATACACCCGCCGCAACTTCATGGTTCCCGCACCTCGCTATGACAGCTTTGATGATCTGAACGCACATTTGGAAGAGAAGTGTTTAGCACGTCAGGACGATACGTTGCGGGGTCACACCCAAACCATAGGCGCACGCCTGATGTCGGATTTGGATGCTCTGATGGGATTGCCCGTCGCAGAATATGAAGCCTGCGATCACGTCAGCACGCGTGCAACGTCGATCTCAATGGTGCGCTATCGCAGCAATGATTACTCGGTGCCAGTAGCCTATGCGCACCACGATGTTCATGTGCGTGGGTTTGTGCATGAGGTTATCATCGGCTGCGGCAATGAGATTATTGCGCGGCACAAACGATCCTACACATCAGCGGATATGGTCTTTGACCCATTGCACTTTTTGCCCCTGCTTGAACAAAAGGTGGGTGCCCTGGATCAGGCCGCGCCTTTGCAGGGTTGGCATTTGCCAGATGTATTTGCCACGCTGCACCGACTGCTTGAAGCCAGAATGGGTAAGCCGGGCAAGCGAGAATACGTTCAAGTCTTGCGCCTTTTGGAGACCTTCGAAATGGATGTTGTGCAAGGCGCAATCCAGCAGGCAATAGATATGGGTGCAATTGGCTATGACGCCGTAAAACACCTTGTACTGTGTCGGGTTGAGAAGCGGCCACCACGATTGGATTTGGACTTCTATCCATACTTGCCCAAGGCCAATGTCGGCACAACACGCCCATCCAGTTACATGAGCTTGATGGGAAGGACCGCGGCATGACCGAAGCCCCTCGGATTCTTCTACGGCATCATCTTAAACAACTGCGACTGCCAACGTTCCAAGGCGAGTATGCCAAACAGGCGCAGCTCTGTGCTGCAGAGAACAAAGATCACATCCACTATCTGGCGCGGCTGTGTGAGATGGAATTGATCGACCGCGAACGCCGGATGATTGAACGGCGCATCAAAGCGGCGAAGTTCCCCAGCACCAAGAGCTTGGATAGCTTTGACTTCAAGATCATGCCAAGCTTGAACAAGCCCCTGACGATGGATCTGGCACGATGCGATTACGTTAATCGCAGGGAGAACATCATCGCGCTCGGCCCGTCCGATCCTGATTCATAATGCCCACCTCGCTATGTCTCTATAAGACAAGTGTTTTTTGATGCGGATTTTGAGACGGCGGGCGGCTGCCGCGCCTTTTGTCCGCTGCTTCAATGACATCGTTCCTGCCCAGGTCGTCCATTTTGATGATCCAGGGGGCACCTTTGCAGAATTGTTGCGCCGGCAGCCGGCCTTCCTGGATCAGGCGGCGGACGCTTGATGCACTGATTGCCAAGACCTCGGCTGCTTCGTCAAGTGTCATCTCACCGCGCTCCTGGCGTTCGCCTTCACGATAGACATCGATCTGATGGTGATTGCGCAGACTGCATACCCGCGATTGCGTCCATCCGTGACTGCGGCCGGTCACCTTGCCTGCCCGGTTGAGAGTTGCGGCAATCAGCTTGTCAGGCATGAGACGGGCCAGCGCACGTGCGAGATCGACGATATCCCGGTCGGTACTCCAGCGGTGCTGGCCGCTGCGGTTCTTGCGGACAGCCAGAGCGGAATGTGCGCCGCCTTGCCAGCGGACAACAAGCTCGATCGTCTCTCCGTCAACGCGGGCAATGATCTCCTCGACCAGAGTGCGAATGATCTGTTTCCTGGTGGCAGGTGCAGCACCTGGGCTTGTCCACGCACGCTCAAGATCGGCCCCTAGGCTCAACAGCCTGTCGCGATCTGCGGTGCTCGCCTTTTGCGACAGGGCCGCCGCATCATGCGCCTTGATCTGATCCTCGAGCGCGGTGACCGCGCCAAGCCGCGCATTCCAGCGCGCTTCCAGTTCTCCCGCCACCAGACGATTGTCGGGATCGACCGCATCGTACTGGCGCCGGGCACGGGAGGCCTCGTAGCGCGCCTGCTTCAGGCTCAGCTCAAGCTGATGGCGCTTCTCCCCATGTGCCTGACCCTGGGCCACCTCTGCCTCGAGTGCCGCCTCGATGCCGAGCGGTTGCAACCGCGCGATGATTTCGGCGCCGATTGCCTGATCGACCCGCATGCCACCAAACGAGATGCAGCGCGCGCCACCGTGATTGAACTGGCTGCCGCGGCAATGATAGCGGCCGGTGTTGCCGCCCTTGCCCGAATAGGCGACGTGAAGTTTGCGCCCGCAATGGCCGCATCTCGGAAGCCCGGCCAGAAGAGCTTCGCCACGCCGTACGGCACCGCGCCCCGGGCCGAACTTTCCTGTGGCGTTGTCCGCAATCAATCGCTGGTTCCTCTCGTAGGTATTCCAGCTGATATAACCATCATGATGATCGGGGATCAAAACATCCCAGTCTTCCTGTGGCTTGCGTATCCCCTGAATCACACGCTTGCGTCCGTCCTCGATCACCGTGCGCGAGCCGGTGCGGCCAAACACATAGGCCCCGGCATAGATCGGGTTGTTGAGGATGTGCAGGACCGTGTTGTAGACGGGCAGTTTCCACCGGATTTCGCGTCCGGCCGATCCGTGGACAACCGCCGGGAGCGAGATCTGTTCTTGCCGGAGCCACACATGTACCTGCCGGACGGACCGCATCCCGTCGAATTTGGCAAACACCAATCCAATGGCGTCCTGGACCCGCCGGTCAGGGTCCTTGTCGATCCGATCCCGGCCGATGCGCACGTAGCCAATGGCAACCGTCATGAACAGCTCACCGCGGCGTGCCTTCCGGCGGAGCGCCTCGTGGGACCGTTGCCGAAGGATCGACAGTTCCATCTCGCTCATGGTCCCTTTCATACCGAGCAGCAGGCGGTCATTGGGATGGCGCGGATCATAGACCCCATCTTCATCGACAATGAGCGTGGAAACCAGACCGCAAAACTCCAGCAGCGTGTGCCAATCGCGGCCATTGCGCGCCAACCGCGAGGCTTCGATCGACACCACCGCACCAACACGGCCCTCGCAGATCCGGGCGAGAAGCTTCTCGAAACCGGGCCGTGCGACGCCGGAACCCGAGCGGCCAAGATCATCGTCGATGACCTCTACATCGGTCCATCCAAGCTGGCGGGCGTGCTCCACAAGAGCGTACTGGCGCCGTTTGCTTTCAAGGTTATGCGCGACCTGGCCCGCAGTCGATTGCCGGACATACACGATGGCCTGGCGCGCCAGATGATCAGAGCCAACGTTACTCATCCTGTGTCTCCCTCGCCGCAGACGGGTCTTCCAGGTCCGTCATGTCGCGCGCGGCTTCGCTCAGAAGCGCTCCCGTGAGCGTCAGCAGACGCCGTCGGCGGTCCAGCGGGATCGTTGCGGGATCGTTGCGGGATCGGGGCTGGCATCGAACAGATGCAGTTGAAGAGGATTGGTTGCTGTCATTCTCGCCTCCGTTGTCCGGGGATGATTCCCCGCCCGGCAAGCGTAAGGAGCGATCCACTATTGCGCGGGCCTCGAGGAGCGCCGCAACCGAAAGCGCAGGATCACGAACGACCACCGCCTCTCCCGATCCCTCCTCGGTCATCCAGGCGGGGATCTTTGCCAGCGTTCCGTCACATTGAACAATCGTCAGATGCGCGGCTCCACCACGACACGATCGCGCGACCACCTGCACCACCTGTCCCGCCCGAGGATGAAACGGATAACAAATCCGAACCTCAGATCCCGGAAAGCGGGCAGTCTGTCGTTGGCCCGTCAGGCACGGGCAAGACACACATCGCCCTGGGACTTGGGCTGGCTGCATGTCAAAGAGGACTGAAGGTGCGCTTCACAACGGCTGCGGCATTAGTCCATGATCTGATCGAGGCTCAAGATGAGCGGAGATTGCAGCGCCTTCAAAAGCAACTGACCAGCCAGAACCTGTTGATCATTGATGAACTGGGCTTCGTACCGCTCAGCAAATCTGGCGCAGAGCTGCTCTTCGAGGTCATATCCCAATGCTATGAACGCGGCTCCATCATCATAACCTCGAACCTGCCCTTCGATGAATGGACTGAAGTCTTTGGCTCTGAGCGGCTGACCGGTGCGCTACTCGATCGTTTAACCCATCACGTCCACATCCTCGAGATGAATGGCGAAAGCTATCGGCTCAAACACAGTCGCAACAACCGAAAATAACCAGCCCGCAATCACAGTCAGAATAATGCTGGCCTTATGGCCAGCATGCGCTTTGGCACGCTTCAGCTTTGTGACGAGCACGCGTGCAAAAGCGCCACAAAAACATCAACCGAAGTGGCCCATTTTTACGCCGCGACATGGACCCATTTTACTCTGCGATTGACACCGCCGGTATCGCGCAAATTCCGGCGCAACCCCTCCGGCGGTTTCCCCGCGCGTTTCAGGGGGGCATTTCGTTTCGAGCCCAGGGGCCATTTCGTTTCGGATGACCCGTCGGAAAAAATTTCCTGAATGGTTACAATCGGTTGTCGGCGGCGGAAATCTGAAACGAAACGAAATGCAAAAAAATCGGCACGCAGACATTGGAAGGTGCGGCACATAACACCCACAAGCCGTCCGCCGCCGGGAAGGACCCGTCATTTCCGAACAACGGGAGGGGTGCCTGACGGCAGCCAACATTCCGTTGGCAAGGCGTTCCATTCGTTCCCGGCGGCGCGCCGCAGCCTCTTTCGGGGGGCGATGATACCCCGATATCAGCGGGCGAGCTAAAGCTGTACAATTGGGCGGATCAGATTGCAAGGGCCTGTCGGGAAAGTGTCTTGTTTTGTGGATTTATAGTTGTGGTTCTGATTCAATGAATTTTGATGTTGGAACGGAGGATTTTACGGGTCATAATCAGGTTGAGATGTTTACATCACTGGATGGGCCGGTTTCAGAGGATCGCCCCTGTCGTCGTTTTGAGGCGGTGGTGGACCTGGCGGTTTTGTTCGGCCCTTTGGTCGCGCTTTATTCGGATCGCGGGCGGCCTGAACCGGGGGCTGAACGCGCGTTCCGGATGCTTGTTCTGCAGTTTACAGAAGGCCTCCCGGACTGCGGGATGGAACGGTTCATGCGAGAGAGTTCGGCGGGCAAGTGGTTTTGCGCATTTGCCTTGAGTGAGCGCACGCCCGACCATTCATTCTTCGGCGATTTCCGCCAACGCCCGGGGACGAAGCGATTGATGGACCTGTTCAGCCGTTTGCGCGACGGCCTGAAAGAGGCAGGCCTGATTCGCGAGGTGTTTGCCTTTGTCGATGCCGGCAAGTCGGTCTCGAAGCTATCTACCCGGGATGACCGCGACAAGGCCATCGCCAGGGGCCTGGAAAAGTTCAACAATGAGACGGCGGACCAGGTGGCCGCGGACCCGCAGGCGCGCTTTGGGGCCAGGGGCAAGGACAAATTCCGGTATGGCTGCAAAGAGCACACCGGTGTTGATATGCAGTCTGGTCTGATCAACAGGGTTGCCGCCACGCCGGCGAATGTGACGGATGCCCGGGGCGTGCGCCATGTTTGTCCGGATCAGGGTGCGGTTTTTGGCGACAAAGGGTATTGCACTCAACCGGCACAGGCAGCGCCAAAGCGCAAGGGTCGCCATCCTGTTGTCAACAACAATATACGCGGGGCGCTGCTCATCCGGGAGACCGGGCAGCCGGATGCAGGGCACGGGGACATCGGGCGGCAGGCGCCCGATCTCCGGACTGCGGGCAGGACCGGAGCGCGTCCCGTCGCGCGAAGGTTTTTTTGCCGCTGGCCATGCCGGACCTCGTGACATTTTTTTCACCGCCGGTATCGCGCAAATTCCGGCGCGACCCCTCCGGCGGTTTCCCCGCGCGTTTCGGGAGGGCATTTCGTTTCGGGCGGAGGGGCCATTTCGTTTCAGATGACCCGTCGGAAAAAAATTCCTGAATGGTTGCAATCGGTTGTCGGCGGCGCAAATCTGAAACGAAACGAAATGCAAAAAAATCGGCACGCAGACATTGGAAGGTGCGGCACATAACACCCACAAGCCGTCCGCCGCCGGGAAGGACCCGTCATTTCCGAACAACGGGAGGGGTGCCTGACGGCAGCCAACATTCCGTTGGCAAGGCGTTCCATTCGTTCCCGGCGGCGCGCCGCAGCCTCTTTCGGGGGGCGATGATACCCCGATATCAGCGGGCGAGCTAAAGCTGTACAATTGGGCGGATCAGATTGCAAGGGCCTGTCGGGAAAGTGTCTTGTTTTGTGGATTTATAGTTGTGGTTCTGATTCAATGAATTTTGATGTTGGAACGGAGGATTTTACGGGTCATAATCAGGTTGAGATGTTTACATCACTGGATGGGCCGGTTTCAGAGGATCGCCCCTGTCGTCGTTTTGAGGCGGTGGTGGACCTGGCGGTTTTGTTCGGCCCTTTGGTCGCGCTTTATTCGGATCGCGGGCGGCCTGAACCGGGGGCTGAACGCGCGTTCCGGATGCTTGTTCTGCAGTTTACAGAAGGCCTCCCGGACTGCGGGATGGAACGGTTCATGCGAGAGAGTTCGGCGGGCAAGTGGTTTTGCGCATTTGCCTTGAGTGAGCGCACGCCCGACCATTCATTCTTCGGCGATTTCCGCCAACGCCCGGGGACGAAGCGATTGATGGACCTGTTCAGCCGTTTGCGCGACGGCCTGAAAGAGGCAGGCCTGATTCGCGAGGTGTTTGCCTTTGTCGATGCCGACAAGTCGGTCTCGAAGCTATCTACCCGGGATGACCGCGACAAGGCCATCGCCAGGGGCCTGGAAAAGTTCAACAATGAGACGGCGGACCAGGTGGCCGCGGACCCGCAGGCGCGCTTTGGGGCCAGGGGCAAGGACAAATTCCGGTATGGCTGCAAAGAGCACACCGGTGTTGATATGCAGTCTGGTCTGATCAACAGGGTTGCCGCCACGCCGGCGAATGTGACGGATGCCCGGGGCGTGCGCCATGTTTGTCCGGATCAGGGTGCGGTTTTTGGCGACAAAGGGTATTGCACTCAACCGGCACAGGCAGCGCCAAAGCGCAAGGGTCGCCATCCTGTTGTCAACAACAATATACGCGGGGCGCTGCTCATCCGGGAGACCGGGCAGCCGGATGCAGGGCACGGGGACATCGGGCGGCAGGCGCCCGATCTCCGGACTGCGGGCAGGACCGGAGCGCGTCCCGTCGCGCGAAGGTTTTTTTGCCGCTGGCCATGCCGGACCTCGTGACATTTTTTTCACCGCCGGTATCGCGCAAATTCCGGCGCGACCCCTCCGGCGGTTTCCCCGCGCGTTTCGGGAGGGCATTTCGTTTCGGGCGGAGGGGCCATTTCGTTTCAGATGACCCGTCGGAAAAAAATTCCTGAATGGTTGCAATCGGTTGTCGGCGGCGCAAATCTGAAACGAAACGAAATGCAAAAAAATCGGCACGCAGAAGTAGGCAAGTGCGGCGTATAACACCCACTTGCCGTCCCCGCCGGGAAGGACCCGTGATTTCCGGGAGCCTGATCCAAAATGAGCCGGGTGATTTCAAGAGGGTCGTGATTGCGTTTGCTTGCAGAAACACGCGGAGATCACGATGCTTTGGGCTGAAACGGAAACCACCCGAACCAATATGAGCGTAAAAGCTTGTCGATAGTCAAGTGGCGGACAAGGGCACCTCAGGGCAATCGCATTTGGAAATCCAAGCCCTTCGCTGACGAACATAGTATGAACTTTTTGACTCTCTCGTTGCGTTTGCGGTCAGGTTTTGATGTTTTTTTCAACCTAAATGCGGCAAGACAAATCCAAACGCGATTGCCCTGAGGTGACAATACCCCTTGCTTTCCAAAGCCTCCTGTTCCATTCATTTTCTCGAAAGCGACTGCAATCGGAGATAGACGCCTTGCGTTTAACGGGTGAATATAAAGTCATTACCCCTCTCATGATTGGAGGAGCCAACCATGCCCCCGAGTTTCGTCTGGCGAGTTATGTTCATATGCTGCGCTGGTGGTGGCGTTTTCTGGCACTGGGGCGGTTTTGCGGAATTGAACAGGCGAGCCGTTGGGAAGCCCTTCTGTTCGGCTGGCATATCGAGGATTTTGGGCGCAAGCGCGTGTCGTTTCGCCTGACGCGTCTGGATGAAGACAAATTTCCTGAACCCTGGGACAATGGACTTGAGCTTGAGGCGTGGTCGGGGATCAACTATCTGACAGCACAGGGATTTTCCGGGGGCACTTTCAAGCGAAACCCCGTAAAGGTTCGCGGGTTCAAGGTCGAGGCAAGGATTAGCGGGCGGGCATTGCAGGGCGACATGGACAATGCAGAAAAAAACTGGTGCCTCGCCAAAAAAAAACGCTGGTCGACGCCATGGCGCTGATCGGGCTTTTGGGCGGACTCGGTGCGCGTTCGCGGCGCGGTTTCGGTTCATTGGCGGTGTCCAGGCTGACCGTTGACGGCGAGGATATTGTCGGTGGGTTGCCAGACAGCAGCGAAAACTACAGGGATATGATCTCCACCCATCTCGGCACGGACCGGCATATAGGTTTACCCCCATATTCAGCGCTGAGCAATCATTTCGGGTGTGAAATTTGCGCCGCCCACAACGACGCCCGTGAATTGATGAACGATATCGGTTGGGCGTTTCAGATTTATCGGAGTTGGGGGCAGAGGAAACCCAGGATTCCTGGCACCCCTGACTATTTTCATGCCCGCGATATCCGAAAGGTCAATGGGCAACTGACAGGGAATTGGATTCCGGCTGGAGCCGACAAGGAGTCCTGGTACCAAAAGGAATTCGCGGCAGACCACAATGAGTTTTACCGAGACCCTCTGGCGTCCAATTCCTTTGATAACCGGTCCGTGTTCGGTCTGCCGCACAATTACGGCAAAATCAAGGTTGGTTGGGATTTCGACAATGAGAATGACTACGGACGCCGGGCCTCGCCGTTGCTGTTTCACTTCCACCGCCTTGCGAATGGCTGTTTTGTGTTTGTGTCAACTGTCGTCGGGGCGCAGTTTGCGCCATCCGGCAGCAAGCTTCACATAGAAAAAGCTGGGAAGGATGGCCCAGGGCAGAATTTTGACTCGCTGGATTTCGCGCTCCTTGACGGATTTGCCAGGTTCCTGCGCGATCCGGATGCCACCGGGTGCGGGAAGGGGGTGCAACATACGTTGTTCACCATCGAAAACATCAGGGTGGCACCATGAGCGACAGGAAAGCTCTGCGGGTATCCATCGGACCTGTCCAGGGTTTCATCGCCTCCGGGCGACGCACGCGGGACTTCTGGGCCGGGTCGTTCCTGTTGTCATGGCTCTCGGGCGTGGCAATGGAGGCGGTGATCAAGGGGGATGGAGGGATTACCATTCCGACGGTGGTCGGCAAGCCCGGGGAGTACACCGATCCGACGCTGGAAGCTATTATGAAGGATGCGGGCGCGAATGTCCCGCCGGGTCCTCTGGTCGGCACGCTGGTCAATCATTTCCGCGCCGAGGTACCGGACGGTTTCAATATTTCCCGCATCGATACGGCTGTGCGCACCAAATTTGCGGCGCTGGCCGATCAGGTGTTTGAAGTGTTCATTGAGCCTTCCCTGACCGAGGAGAATTATGCCGGGATCGAGAAGCGCTGGAAGGCACAGACCAACGGCAGTTTTTTCGAGATCCTCGCCGTCATGGGCGATGCACCCGGGTGGCAAGAGGAAGCCGTCTGGCTGGAGCGGCGCAAGATGCTGCGTACACACGCGCCGATACTGGCGGAGGCAGGTGCTGACCGCTGTCCGGTGCATGGCGACTTGGCGGAGCTTGGCGGGTTTTCGCGTCAGTATCGGCAGAAAGACCAGGACGCTTTCTGGCAAAATCTGCGCGAGGCAGTCAGTTCGCGCATGTATGGGAAAGGCGGAGGGGATGCCGGGGCGGGGCCTGCCGCAGGGCGCAAATTCCACGATACGCTGGAAATCCGCGACAGTGAACGGCTGTCTGGCATGGCGCTGGTGAAAAGACTGTTCCCGTTGCTGGAACCGAAACGCATCGCGGGTGTGATCGGCTGGATGCCCGATCATTACTACAATGTCAGGACGCAACCACAGAAATGGAACGCCGCAGAGGCGCAATATGCCTTGCGCAACTGGCCATCGACGGCTTTCATCGCCGCCCTTCCCTGGATCGTAGAGGTTGCAGGTGCGGATGACGAAGCTGCAAGTTCCTATGCAGAAGCCCAGTATAAAACACTTGGGGCCAGCCGTATATTGATGGCCGAACAGCCTCAGCATCACCGGGTCAGGGGGATTGACGAGGTGGTGAAGGCGAAAACGAATGCCTGGAAATTCTGCGTGCTTGACGGCGCCCTGCATTTTGAGCGCGGTCTGGAAAAGCACCGGTTCGACGATGATCAGAACACAAAGAAGGACGATGGTCAGAACACAAAGGAGATCGCCAGCGCGTTGCAAGCGGAGTTCAAACGGCTTGTCGAAGGTTTGCGCGAGCCGAAGGACGACCCGAAGGTCAAGGATGGCCCCGCCTCGACCCACTATGCGATGCTGGACATGGATGGCGACAGTATGGGGGCCACGTTTTCGCACTCAAAGCCTCGCGCCGAACGCGCCAGCAAGGCCTTGCTGGCGTTTTCCCAAAAGGTGCCAAAGATCATCCGCGAACATGACGGTATCCTGGTCTATGCCGGGGCCGATGACGTCAATGCCATGTTACCGATAGAAACAGCTATATCATGCGCTCAGGCGATTAACCGGCTCTGGGGCGAAACATTCCGGAATATTTTTGTTTGCGACAAAGGCCCTTGCGACACCCCTACGCTCTCCGGGTCGATCGTATTCGCCGACTACCAGAATGCGCTGGACGATGTGCGCAGGCTGACCCATGGGCAGCTGGAGAGGGTGGCCAAGGACGGAATGGGTCGCAATGCATTGGCTCTGGCGGTGATGAAACCGGGTGGCGTCGTGTCGGAATGGGCGTCATGCTGGCAGGATCAGGACGACCGCGATACTGCGCAATCGCTGTTCGACTATGCAAAGGCGGCAGCGGCAGACAAGACCATCGCATCGCGTCTGCCTTATTTGATCCGCGAGCGTTATGGTGAGGTGTTGGCGGGGCGGAGCAAGACCGGCGGTGAGCTTTTTGACGATGATCGGTTGGTTGAATTTCTGAAGACAGAGGTGAGTGGCCCTGTCCTGTCGGAAATCGGGGTGGACGAGCGGAAGAAAGCAAGACGCGTTGTCGAAATTCTACGCCCCTGTTATCGGGATCGGGAAAAGGGTGATCTGCAAAAAGCTCCACGCCATGTCGGTGGCCTGCTGATCGCGCGGTTCCTGGCGCAAAACTGCATGTGGAGCTTTTTTGAGGCATGGCAAGAGCGATCAGGTGGTGCATCATGAGCTTTCGTCTAATCCTTGATCCCGCTGACACAATCGCTATTGGCGACGGGCGTCCTTTCAATCAGGCCGATACCGGGCGTGCGGTGGCTGCCAGCGTTTTTCCACCCCCGCCCGATACGCTCTATGGCGCGGCGCGGGTGGCTTGCGCACGGGCTTTGGGCTGGGACGGCTGCGGTGACTGGGGGGCGATCCCCGAAATCACCGATAAAATGGGGGGTTGGACGTGCAACGGCACGTTCGGGGTTTCCGGACCGTTCTTTCGCGTCGGAAATGACGTGCTGTTACCCATCCCCTCGCATGCGGTCTTGCAGATGGCGGGTAGGGACGCACAACTCGTGCTGCGAAAACCTGCGCGTGAAAAAATCACGACCGACCTTGGAGACCTGCGCCTGCCCGACATCCCACCCTATGGGCAATGCGTTGCCTATACTCCGCTGAGCGGGCGCTGGGGCCGGATGGATGCGGTGATGCGCCTGTTGGCCGGGAAATGCGTCTCGTTGAAGGAACTGGGTGCGGCGGAAAAAGCTGCCGGGTCTGTGCTGCCGAATGAACCCGATCCTCTGCCGGGCTGGTCTTTGAGTGATCTTGCAGCCGAGGATTTCCGTGTTGGAATTTCGCGCGACAGGGGCACCCGTCTGGTCACCGACGGACATCTCTATGCGACGGTCCGGCGCGCCCTGGGCAGAGGCGTGGAATTGTTTATCGAAGTCACAGGGCTGGAACGCCCGACCGGCATGGAGGTTGTGGTGCCGTTCGGAGGCGAGGCGTGCTTTGCCTTTGTCACCGACGACGCATCCCGGCTCCCGTCCGGCCCCGCCAAAGCGCAAGGTAATTACCTCGTTTATTTCGCCACACCGACCGTTTTGCCCCCTCCGGTTCCGTGTGAGCGGATTGAGGGATTGCCCGGAGAACTCGTCATGGCCTCGGTCACTGCGCTGGCCTCGCATGCCGGGCGTCCGGGTAATGCGGGAGGCAAAGGCAAGCGGGCTCAAGCCAACATTGTGCTGCCGGCAGGCAGTGTTCTGTTTATGCGCAACGATGGCGCGCAACCCGACCTGCCCGGGCAGATCGGGGAAAAGACACATATGGGTTATGGCCGATATTTCACGGGAGTATGGTGATGAGCAATGGAACGATACTTGGGCTGTTTGCCGAAACCCCGCTGCATCCCGGTGTCGGCCAATCGGCGGATGTCGTTGATCTTCCCGTCGCCCGGGAAGGTGCGACAGGCCTGCCGCAGATCCCCGAGACCGGGCTGAAAGGCGCACTGCGACAATGGGCGGAAGAGATGTGGCCCGGCAACATGGACGAAGGTGCCGGCGAGGCAGGACGCGAGAACGCCAGGAAGGTCGGAAGACTGTTCGGGACTGCGGATGCGGGCGCGGGGGTTTTGATGATCTCGTCCGCCCGGCTTCTATGCTTACCCATACGCCGCCTTGATGGACCATATGCATGGGTTACGACACCCTATCTGCTGGAACGGCTGCGGCGCGACAGTGCGCGCTGTGGCTGCGGACTGGACATACCGACCCCGCAACCAAAGGACGGAGACCCGCCCGAGTTGTTGACAAAGACAAAGACGGAAGCCGCAATCTACCTTGAAGAGTTTTCTTTCAGGACGGCGGTCTATACCGACATGAGCACAGTCAGAACCGCAATCGGGTACCTGCTCGGTGCCGATGAAGAGACAAAGGCCCGTATTCTCGACCAGCTTGCGATCATGTCGGATGAGGAATTCGCGTGGTATGCGGCCAACGCCCTGCCGGTCAATGCCCGCAATATGCTCAACGAAAACAAGATGTCGGAAAACCTCTGGTATGAGGAGGTCATCCCGCCCGACGCCCTGTTTTATTCGGTGATCCTGCCCCGCAACGAGGGTGTCAGGACAGAGTGTGACAATTTCCTGAGCACATTGGTTGAAAAGAAATACCTGCAGATCGGCGGCAATGAAACGGTTGGGCAGGGTTGGGTGCAATTGGCCAGGCATGGTGCGGGAGAAACCAATGCCGCGTGAGTCCATCGAAGTGCTTCGCATGCGTGGTGTGAAGGAAGAATTTGGCGAACAACGCGGCACAGCGTTCGGCAAGGCCGCTGCAGCGGCCCCTTTTACAATCCGCAGCCTTGGGCTTGGTTCGGGGGTGGCGACATTGGCCGCCGGGAGCGGTGACGAGAACAAAAAAATCGCGGCGATGATTGCCCGCTGGTTGATCCGTGACGGCCATTGGACGTTACCAGAAACCACGCTTCCGGGTACTGACAGCAATGATAATGATGATGCCTGGATCAGCGCCCTGATGGTCGGCATTGCCAAGAGCAGCCGCGCCGAGTACCGCATCGCCCAGATCGAGGCGATGGGCTATGCCATCTGGATCAAAAAGCTCGCGAAGGCGTTTTGCCGGGAGGAGGAAAGCTGATGCCCGCCCGCATTCTCTCGGGTGCCACGCGGTTTCATCTTTACCGGGATGATAATCGCCCGGACTCTGCGGCTTTCCAGAAAGAGCTTACTGCACGCAATAATACAACCGATCACGGGCTGCGCTTTGCCAGGTTTTTCGGTCGCTGGAGGGACAGCGATGAGCCAGAATTATTGAAGGATCTGACCGTGAAAACATGCCCGGACGGGGCGGAGAAGTGCGAAAAAACCTCACCACTGCTCGATTGGCTCGACCCGCGGGCCCCCCTCGACCCGCGGGTCCCCGGTGATATATTCCGTAATCCGGGGGAGGCGTTCAAAACCCTGAAAGCCGGTAATGCCGGTCAGTTGAAAGATGCCTGCAACAGACTTGCGCGTTTGGGAAATCCGGCGCGGGGTGCCACGCATTTCGACCTTAACCTGATTTCGCGCCTGCTGATCGGGATCGGCCTGCCGCATCCGACCGGGAACGGCTTTCTGTTTCACCCGACGCTGGGAGTGCCCTATATCCCCGGAACGGCGCTGAAACAGGTGGCGCAGGATTGGGCTGAGGACGAAGAAGGCCTCGGGAATCACAGTGAGGACCGTCTGCGGATGTTTGGCGGGCCGGAACGTGGTGTGGGCTCGGTTGCCTTTCTCGACGCGCTGCCCTGCGAGCCCGTGACGCTTGCGGCCGAGCAGATCACCAACCACTATCCCGGCTATTACCTGAACGCCGATCCCCCCACGCCATGCGACGACCGCCAGATGCCCGCCGACTGGTATGAACCGATCCCGGTGACCATGCTGGCGCTCAACGCAGGCTTTTCCAACCTGCAACCGTTCCGTTTCGCGATCCTGCGTCTGCGCGGAGCCAGGGATGGCGACGTCGAGAAAGCGCAAACATGGTTGACGAAGGGGCTGGAAATCTACGGCGTCGGCGCGCGCACCACGGTGGGTTTCGGACGGTTCATGTCGAAGGACGCATTGGAACAGCTGAAACAGGATGCAATTCGGGAGGATGCAGAAAGGAAAGCGCGGGCGCGGGAACGGGCGGAGATCGAAAAAAACAAACGGGACGAAGTGCGCGCTTTGGGTGCCAAAGGTGGGCGATGAAGTCAGTTATGAACACGCCGAAACCGGTGAATGCTATGAAATTACGGAAGTGAGGGACAACGGGGACTTCATGATCCAATGCATTGGGGGCCGCAATCCACTTCTCTCCGACGCGACCGAGTGCAGGCCAATACTGCAGGATGTATAACCCCATGACCACCTGGTTCGTCTCCCGCCACCAGGGCGCTATTGACCGGGCGCAGATGCAGGGCATCGAAGCCGAGTTTGCCCCTCATCCAGAGCCCGACCAGGTAGCGCCTGGCGACATTGTCATGGGAACGTTGCCTATCCCCATAGTTGTGGAAATCTGCAAAAAAGGCGCACGGTATTTCCATCTGTCTCTCAACCTCTCGCCGGAATTTCGGGGTCGGGAGTTGAGTGCAGAGGACCTCACCGAATCCGGCGCGGTGCTTGAGGAATTTACGGCAACCAAAGTATCTCACCTTGTTCCCGAGGCGGGGATAGGGTGAGGGGTGGCACGACATATCCGTGTTTCGGACGTTGCTTCAGAATCCAGGAGAAATAATTATGTTGCTATGGATGCGAATTGCCGTTGCCGTTGTCATTGTGATTTTAGCGGCGATCATTAGCGATCCGATCATCTTTCCGGGATGGGAAGCGGTGATAAAGCAGGTTCGGGTATCGGTTGCCAGGCTTGAATTTTGGGTCGATAACGCCCTGGTCTTCATCATCTACGGTCTGTTTATAGGCTTTGCCAGTTCAACCTTCCAGGACTTCTTTCGCAAACGCGTGGAAAACCAGTATAAGGGTTGGGTAATCCGTGTCGTCAAGGCAAAGGAATGCGGCACCGAAGATATTTTGGGGCCGGATGAACCCCTTTTTTGGCAGGATGTCGAGCGCTACAAGCACAGCGAAGCGGAGTTCTGGAAGGCGGTCAAACCGATTGTTCGCGATATCACCGGTGATAATGTTGCGAAACGGCTCCAGGACGCGCTAAACGACAAATGCTCCATACCGGGGATCTCAATACCGAGAAATTCGGGAAGAAAAGCGCCCTTAAGGTGATCAAGATCGACATCACCGCATTCAGGGAGTCTCAAAACCCTCCAGCCGACGCGAAAAAGTGAACCCGGCTGGAAAGCTCCCCCCACCAAAAAAAGAACACCCGTAACCATGCGCCCGATGGAGTGGCGCGTGATGCCATAGGCGATCCCAATCCGCTTCTATCCGCGTTGGTGCGGTGCTGAATGCTCAACTCAAAAAGCGAATGGACGCGCTGAACTGATCGTTTCTATCCGCGTTGGTGCGGTGCTGAATGCTCAACTAGGGCCTGTTGACATTCGGGGTTCCCATTTTGCCTGAAGTCTGATTCAAGCTTCCAAAATGGAGGTGTTGATGGACGCAAATCGTTTGGCTGTTTCCGATGAGCTTTGGGAGAAGATTGAGCCGCCTATACCGGGCAAGGCAGGCGATCCGGGTGTTACTGCGCGCAATAATCGCCGGTTTATAGAAGCAGTATTATGGCGCGTACGCACAGGGTCCCCATGGCGGGATTTGCCCAAAGGGTCTGGCAACCGGAACAGCCGGTTCAAGCGATTTCGTCGGTGGGCCGGGAACGGCGTGTTCGAGAGTCTTTTCAATGCCATGAGTGGCGAGCCGGACCTGGAATATGCCCTTGTCGACGGGACGATTGTTCAAGCTCATCAGAAGGCTTCGGGCGCAAAAGGGGGACTCAACACCAGGCGATCGGACGCTCTCGCGGCGGACTGACGACCAGGGTCGTGGCCCTGGTCAATGCGCTCGGTAACCTGTTCCGGTTTCTGCTTTTGCCGGGACAGGCACACGACATGAAGGGGGTCGCTCCTCTGATCAAGGGGGCTTCCTTTGGGGCGTTGCCGGCCGACAAGGCCTTCGACGCCGACTGGCTCCTGCAAGACCTTGATGAGCGTGGCGCAACCGCTGTCATCCCGCCCAAATCGAACCGAAAAGTTCAACGGGACTACGATACCCACATGTACAAGTGGCGCCATCCCGTCGAAAACCATTTCGCAAAGATCAAGGAATTCAGAGGCATAGCAACGCGATACGACAAGACTGATACAAGCTACGCTGCCAACTGGCACCTCTGTGCCATGCTCATTGCAACACGATGATTGTCAACAGACCCTAGGAAACCTGAACGCTTTCAATAAAGAACTCGTTTCTATCCGCGTTGGTGCGGTGCTGAATGCTCAACGAAATTCAACGCCTGTTCGACGATATAATCAAGTTTCTATCCGCGTTGGTGCGGTGCTGAATGCTCAACACAATCACAGCGGCGCTTTTATCCGCGGCTTTGTTTCTATCCGCGTTGGTGCGGTGCTGAATGCTCAACGTAAAGAGATATAGTGATGGTCTTAAGCTTAAGTTTCTATCCGCGTTGGTGCGGTGCTGAATGCTCAACTCGGCAAAACAGATGGGGCACAGGATCGATTTGGTTTCTATCCGCGTTGGTGCGGTGCTGAATGCTCAACGCAAAAATATTATCGCGGACACAGCAGAGGTTTGTTTCTATCCGCGTTGGTGCGGTGCTGAATGCTCAACTTGATTCCGATTACTTCCATCGACTTTTTGCAGTTTCTATCCGCGTTGGTGCGGTGCTGAATGCTCAACATAAACAGTGCTCTTAATGGTCATGGCATTATGTTTCTATCCGCGTTGGTGCGGTGCTGAATGCTCAACAGGATTTTACCGGCCTGCAGGGACCGCCGGGTGTTTCTATCCGCGTTGGTGCGGTGCTGAATGCTCAACTCCCCTCCTGGAACTTATTGATTTCAAATACGAAATATGTATGGTTTCCACGCTTACCTCGCATCTTTAACCCATCATTGATGACACGATTCGAAATAATAGTCAATTCTCCAAAATTATGCGGCATTCTCCGGGCATTACGTGATTTCCAGGGTAGAATGAAGAAGTCGGCGTGCTACCGGGTGCTGAATATGTAGGATAGAAAGCCATGGACAACCTGTTTGCAACCCTGATCCAGCGGGCAAATTTGAGAAAAGCCTGGGAAAAGGTCGCATCCAATGAAGGGTCGCCGGGCGGCGACGGCATCAATCTGAAGCAGTACGGGAACCGGTTGGAGCGAAACCTGACTGCGTTGGCCGCGACCCTGCGTGATGGCGACTATGCCCCCGGCCCCCTGCGCCGGGTTGACATTCCAAAGCGCAGAGGCGGAACACGGCGGCTGATGATCCCCTGCATTCATGACCGGGTGGTCCAGACTGCTGCCTGCCAGTTGCTCGACCCGATCCTCGATCCGATGTTCTCGCCAAACAGCTTTGCCTATCGCGCCGGTCGGTCGGTGGAGATGGCGGTGCGGCGGGTGGATGCTCTGCGTCGGCAGGGGTTCGGCTTTGTCGCCGAGACCGATATCCGTCGTTGTTTCGACACCATCCCACACGATCCGCTCGTCGCCCGGCTGGAAGAGGTGCTGCATCTCTATCCGGATCACGCGTCATTGATCGATCTGGTTGCACTTTGGCTGGAGCATTTCGCGATGGAGATGGCCACCCCGGGGCGCGGGTTGGCTCAGGGCTCACCACTGGCCCCGCTTCTGTGCAATTTCCACCTCGATCAGCTTGACGACGCGCTTGACGATCTGGGGATCCGTTTCGTGCGCTTTGCCGATGATTTCGTCATGTTGGCAAGAACCGAGGCCCGGGCTCACCAGGCACTGGGTCATGCGGCCGGAATATTGCGTGAGCACGGACTTGATATCCAGGGGGCCAAGACCCGTGTCGTCGGGTTTGACGAAGGGCTTGAGTTTCTCGGACATCTGTTTCTGCGCTCGTTGGTAATGCGCCAGGTCAACGATCCGGAGGAAAACCCGGTCGAGACATGGCGTGCAGTTGCACAGGTGGCAACAAGCGCCCCGGAACCTCCCACACCACCGCAAAAAGATCCGGATGCTTTCCGTATCCTGTATCTGATGCAGGACGGGCGGCATTTGGGGCTGCGAAACCTGGCCTATTGCGTCTCGCAGAATGGCAAGGACCTGGCCGCGATACATCACCGCAATGTGGACAGAATCGAGATCGGGCCCGGTGTGACGGTTTCAACGGAAGCTCTGCGGCAGGCATTGGCGAATGGCACCGATCTGGCGTTTGCCAATGGACACGGGCTGACACAAGGCTGGCTGCAGCGCCCCGATTTGAACCGCGCGGGACTGCATTTGGCGCAGGCGCGACTGATCCTTGACGATGCCATGGCAACCGATCTGGCACGCCGCATTGTCGATCTGCGCATACGTAATCAGCGGGCACAGTTGCAACGGCTCAACCGGATGCCAAAGGATCCCGAACTGGCATTGGTGGCGCGCAATCTCGGGCGCATCCTGCGGAAATTGCCACAGGCGGAAACCATTGCCACGATCCGCGGGCATGAGGGGGAAGCGGCCGCAGCCTATTGGCCGGCGCTGGGGCGGGTTTGCAGTGGCGTCGAGGGTCGCTTTCACCGCCAGCGCCCGGCGCGGGACGCGATGAATGCGACGTTGAACTATCTGACGGCGATGCTGGAACGCGATATCCGGTCTGCGGTGCTTCGAGCGGGTCTGCATCCCGGGTTCGGCCTGCTCCACCGTCCACGTGACCGGCACGAGGCCTGTGTCTATGACCTGATGGAGGGGTTTCGGGCACCGCTGACCGAGGGATTGGCGGTGACGTTGTTCAATCGCAACAGGCTGCGGGTGGAGATGTTCACCGCAGGGGAAAGCGGTATCCGTATCGGTCGTGACGGGATACGCGCCATCATCACCGGGTATGAGACCACAGTGTCGCGCAAACTACGTTCGGTCCATTCGGGCAAGAACCGGACGTGGCGCGCAATCATGCTGGAAGAAGCGCGCGCCTATGGCCATCATTGTGCCGACCCGGGTAAACACCCGTTTCAGGGGCAAGTGCTCGACTATTGACGCCGTTGGTGCGGTGTGATCTCAGGAACAAAAACGCCTCCATACCTCCTTCATCCCAAACCCACGGTGCAAAAAGGGAGGTAAATCGTTCACAATCATCCTTTTTCAGGATTTACCCCGCGAATTTCCTTGCCATTCTCCATTGACGCAGTCCTGATGAGCGCAGTTTAGCAGGGAATTTTCAACGATGGCGAGAGCCGAGATGCTGATGGTGTTTGTCTATGACGTCTCGTCGTCGAAGCGGCGGCGCAAAGTGTCCCATGCTCTGGAGGATCACGCCACGCGGGTACAATACTCGGTATTTGAAGCCCGGATGGACCGTCGGCGCGCGGATAAGGTTGCCAGACGGGCAGCAAATTTCCTTGATGAGGGGGATAGTCTGAGAGTCTATGCGGTCGGCGCTGATGGCCTGCGGCGGAGTGATGTCTATGGGGACGGTGTACCGATGCAAAGCGCCGAGGGGTATTGGTTACTGTGACTCCATTGGTTCCTGCCAGTTTCAGTGAAATCCGCGCGAATTTTGCAGCCGCCGGAAAACCCGCAAAATCATGGAACGCGGTGGTGGAAGCCTTCCGGTGGGTCGATGTGGAAATTCAACCCGACCTCGCTCCGGGGTTCGCTGGTTCCATGCCTTTTCTGATAGCCATGCGCGGTGCCCTGGGGCGGGTCTTGAGTGACGCCGATGTGACACCGGCACAAGAAAGTCATGCCGATCAACCCGGCGCGTTTCGGCTGATGTTTCACAGCATGGGTGAAATGGCCAAGGGGTTGGATTATCCCAAACCATTCGTGCTGCAATTCGAACCCGGTGAAGATCTGTTTCGAGTCCGGCTCTTTGGGGCAGCCATGTCTTTTGCTGCGGAAATCGCTGCGACTCTGGCCCAGGTTGCGGCCCAGACAGTGAGTAACCCATTTGGCCATCCGGTGGCGGTGACGGCCCGTCGGATCGTAGTGGGGCGCCTTTCGGATTGGGAAGGAGAACGGGGCTTTTCAAGGCTGGTGTTTGTAACGCCTCTTGCCATGCGCCACGGGCAGGAAATGCAGGACAACCCCAACGCCGTGCTTCGCGGACTCCTGCGACGCGTTTCGGGAATACTTGCATGGCAGGGTTTGGGCTTACCCCGGCCCTTTTCAGAGTATCAGGTACAACTCGCGGGCCAGTTTGGCGCAGCGCATTGGGTGGGTCGGTCAGAAAAACCCACGGAATGGCAACACCCCTCATCCCGGCAAAAACGGATCTTCAGCGAAACCGGTACGCTGGGCACACTTGTACTCGGTGCGCCCGCCAACGATCTTCTGCCCCTGCTTAAACTTGGCGAAGTCCTGCATGTGGGTTCAAAGGCGACGATCGGATGCGGACGCATCCGGCTGTCTTTATGACGAGCCAGGTCGGCATTGGCAGGTTGTTTTTATGGTGTGTGGTGTATCGACGGGGTGCGTATTTCCGGCTCGGACGGCCATCTCCGCAGTATAGCCGGCCCATAGATCGAATGGGCCTGATCTGGCGTGTCAGTAGAAGTATCCATCTTGATCAACGGTGTATTTAGCTCCCTTCGCGATCAGCCCTGACCAATGCACTGACCAGATTGATGAGCTTGCTCATGATGGCGATCTTTGCGGCTTTTTCAGCTTCCCGCAGGTGTTCGTATTTTGCTTTGAGTCTGGGATTGTGTCGGATGGCGACGAGAGCGGGCATGTAGAGGGCATCGCGGAGTGGCTTTCTGCCACTACTGATGAAGGCTTTGCCTTTTGATGGGGCCTATGCAACCAGATTGCCCGACGCCGAACCGACCGTCTGGCGCAACCGCCCGCCTGGGCCGATGAAGTATCCCGTTCCTGACGCACGTTACGAAAAGGCCCGCTATGACGGCGTTACACGCGATGTGGCGGTGCTCCCCGGCCATCGGCATAGGGGGAAGATGAGCGCAGGCACGTTTCCGGCCTCTCCGTGAAGCTTGTCTAGCGATAAGAGCCCGCCGTAAACCATAATCCGGCACCCTCAACCACCCTACTGTCGTGTTGTGTGGAAAAACAGGGAAAAATTGCCTGGGTACAGGGACGTGTCTGTGGTAGTGTGCAGGCCCGCAAATTCCTGCCGGACTCCTGTACCTGCGTGGAAGGGACCTGCGGTCGGCGGGCAGGGAACGGGTATTGCCAGGGTGTCGGCAACCGGCCCGACCGGCTGTCGGCCACGCCTGTGCAGACCGGACATCCCCGGTCGCCGGTTCACACCGCGCCCCGCTTGCCTCCCGGCGGACCATCCCTGCATAAAACCGCAGACTGAACCGGCCTGCCGTGCCGGTCTTCCTGACCGCAAACGCAGGGAACAGGGCACCGGTCAGGACGGCGGGCAGGGCAGGGCCGTCCGTGGTGTCGTTCCCGGCCTTGCCTCGCAGGTGGCGTTACAGGGCGGACCGGTTCCGGCACATGTCGATCCGGTCATCAGCCACCGGCATCCCGACATCTGTCCGGATGAAACCCGGGGTCGCGCAATTCCCCCGGCCCGGGCCATCGCACACGGTCGTGCCCCGGCAATAATGGTGTTGCCCCGGCGAACAGGACGGGACCGGTAAAACCGGACCGTCTGACCGACACGCGATCTGCCGGACCTGATCCGCCGAACGGGTGCGGGAATTCCGCGCGCAGGGCAGCCGATTTCCGGGCACGGGGACATCCGGCGGCAGCCGCCCGATCTCCGGAATGGGGGCAGGACCGGAGCGCGTCCCGTCGCGCAGGGTTTTTTGCCGCTGGCGATGCCGGGATTCCTGACGATTTTTTCACCGCCGGTATTGCGCAAATTCCGGCGCGACCGCTCCGGCGGTTTCCCCGCGCGTTTCAGGGGGGCATTTCGTTTCGGAAAAATACCCGTTTCGTTTCAGATTTCAGTCGGGAAAAAATTGATCAATGGAGTCAATGTGTTGCCGGGCACGAAAATCTGAAACGAAACGAAACGCAAAAAAATCGCCACGCAGAAGTGTATAAGTGCGGCGCATCACACCCACAAGCCCTCCCCGCCGGGAAGGACCCGTCATTTCCGAGCACGGGAACGGCACCCGGTGGCAGCCAACAAGGCGTTCCCGGCGTTTCGCCGCAGCCGCTTCCGGGGAAGCGGTGGGCGGGTACCCTGAAATCACCCAGCGGATCAGAACTGTACGGTCGGGTGGATTAAATTGCAGACACTGGCGTAATCACTGGCGCAGGGGTATCGCATGAATAGCATCCTTTGACTTGCCTTGATCTTCTATCTCTGATTCAGTTTTCCAAAGTTTATGTCCGGAGGGCGCTGCTTTGGAAAATACCGTTTTGTTTCAATCTTTTGCCTCGTCGATTTCTGATCCTCGCCAGGAGACGAAGGTGTTGTATCCACTTGATGAGATTCTGCTTTTGAGCCTGTGCGGAGTGGTGTCGGGGTGTGGGAGTTTTGTCGATGTTGCCCTTTATGGCGAGGAAAAGCTGGGTTTCCTGCGCAAGTTGGCTACGTTTGAGCATGGCATACCCTCCCGTGACACGCTTTCGACGGTGTTTCGGGCGCTTGATCCTGAAGAGTTCAACGCAGCCTTTGCCGCGTGGGCGTCCGGGTTGGCCGGGCGCGTTGGAGGACCGGTCGTTGCCATTGACGGCAAGACAGCGCGAGGCTCAGGGGCCGGTGGTGAAACGCCTCTGCATCTGATCCCGGCCTGGTATAGACGATCTACGCCTCGTGCCCGGCCAGCAAGCCAGCGCGCACAAAAGGAACGGGATCAAGGGGTATTGCCAAGTTGTTCGGTGGTTATGATCAGGTTAGACTGATCCTATGAGCATCCCAACCATTATGCCGCGCCTAAAAGGCTTCCGCTATCCGCGTGAGATCATTGCGTACGCTGTTTGGGCGTACCACCGGTTGGCGCTGAGCACGGCTGATGTTGAGGACTTGTTGGCTGCGCGGGGTATTATTGTCAGCCGGGAAACGGTCCGACTGTGGGTCAATCGCTTTGGTCAACACTTTGCAGATTGCATCCGCCGGGATCGACCGCGACCGAACGACAAGTGGCACATGGATGAAGTCGTAATCACGATCCGTGGCAAGAGGCACTGGCTGTGGCGCGCAATCGACGCAAATGGAGATGTTCTTGATATTCCTGTACAAACGCGTCGGAATTCCAAAGCGGCGAAGCGGTTTTTTCAACGATTGGTTGCCCGGTTCGGCGAACCAGGGGTCGTCATCACCGACAAATTGCGCAGCTGCATCAAGCCGATCAAAACACTGGCCCCGGACGCTGACCATCGCGCCCACAAAGGCCTCGACAACGCGATCGAAGTATCGCACCGGCCGACCCGCAAACGGGAGAAGATATTCGGGCGGTTCAAATCCCACCGACAAGCTCAGAGGTTTCTGTCTGCGCATGACCGGATCAACCTGATTTTCCGTCCCCGCCGCTATCAACTCACCGCAACCTCATACCGCCACGCCCGCAGCGATGCGTTCAGCCTCTGGGCCGATTACACCGCCGAAATGGCGGCATAACCCTGCCTTTTCTAATGCCTCACAAGCGGCCGCCAACAACTTGGCAATACCCGTCCAATGTATCGATCTGGATGCCGCTTTCCTCTCGGGCCTGCAGATCATTGCGATGGTATTCCAGTGTGAAGAAATAGGCGTTGCGCCCATCTTTGATCGCTTCGGCCAAAACATCCAGCGCCAGCAGGGTTTTGCCATGGCCCGGGCGCGCGGCCAGCAGGACAAGTTGACCTGGTTCGCAGGCCGCAAGCAGGGCTTTGGCCGAGACATCTTGCGATTGGCTGTCCGAGAGATGCGACCACGTGCGGAAGCCTTCGGATTGGGCCACTTTGTCCAGGGCGAGGTGGAGTGCGATGCTTTGTTCATGCGCCAACAGCTTGGCTTGACGCTTCAGGCGGTAAATCGGGAATGACAGTTTCATGAGGAACCCTTCTGAAACAGGCCGCTTGGCAATCCCCCCTTATGCACACAGCCTGAACAGTGTATTTCAGATCAATCGCCCCTGCATGACAAATGCTGCCCCAGTCGGAGGGAGGAGGCCCGGGTCAGGCCCTGTTCCCACCCTAACGCTTCAGCGCAGCCTGCTCAAGCGTCAGGCCCAGTCGCCCTCAAAATCCTTTGGGATCATCAGGATATCACGATCCAACGTGGTGATGTCGCGCCGCCCGCACAGACCCATCGAGGTGTCCAACTCTTTGTGAATCACCTCCAGCGCCTTGGTCACGCCGGCCTCGCCCATCGCGCCTAAGCCATAGATATAGGCGCGCCCAATATAGGTGCCCTTGGCGCCCAGAGCTACGGCCTTCAGCACGTCCTGACCGGTGCGGATGCCGCTGTCGATATGCACTTCGATCTTGTCGCCCACCGCATCCATGATGCCGGGCAGGGCGCGAATGGCCGAGAGCGCGCCGTCCAATTGCCGCCCGCCGTGGTTCGAGACAATAATCGCATCGGCCCCGACATTCAGCGCCTCACGCGCGTCGCGGGGGTCCATGATGCCTTTGATGATCAGCGGGCCATCCCACATCTTGCGGAACTGTCGGATACGATCCCAGTTCAGCGCCTGATCAAACGCTTCCGCAGTCCAGCTGGACAGGGACGAGGGGTCTTTCACGCCGGCCGCATGGCCAACAATGTTACCAAAACTGCGCCGCTTGGTGCCCAGCATCCCAAGGCCCCATTGCACCTTGGTCATCATATTGGCCACGGATCTCACTGTCAGCTTGGGCGGGGCCGAGAGGCCGTTTTTGAGGTCCTTATGACGCTGCCCCAGCAATTGCAGATCAACGGTGATCACCGCCGCCGAACATTTGGCGTCCTTCGCGCGATCAAACAGGCGTTGCATGAAATCATCGTCTTTCAGCGTGTAAACCTGCATCCAGAACGGCTTGGTCGTGTTCTCGGCCACGTCCTCAATGGAACAAATCGACATGGTGCTAAGTGTATACGGCACGCCGAATTTTTCCGCAGCTTTAGCCGCTTTGATCTCACCATCCGCATGTTGCATCCCCGTGAGGCCAACGGGGGCGAGGGCGACGGGCATCGACACATCCTGCCCGATCATCTGCATGGCGGTGCTGCGCCCGGTCATATCAATCGCCACCCGCTGACGCAGCATGAGCTTGTCAAAATCCGAGGTGTTTTCGCGAAAGGTCTGCTCGGTGAAACTGCCGCTTTCGGTATAGTCGTAAAACATCCGCGGGGCGCGGCGCTCATAGATGCGACGAAGGTCTTCGATACAGGCGATCACGGGCATGGTGGTGGCCTTCTCATCAATTGGTTATATTTGTTTACCAATTTATGCTTCCCAGCACAAGCCACTCACCTGCTACATAGTGGCATCCTCAAAATGAGTGCCTGAACCATGCATTACCCAGTGCCATCCAATGGCGGTTCGGTTTCCTCATAGGCCATGCTCAGGGCTGTTGCTGCCAGCAAGGTGATCATGCATGAAATCAGTGAGGCCAAAAAGGACAGGCCCAGGAAAACAAACCGGTTATCGGGCGTGCCAGTCTCGGCCAGACCTGTGGCCAGAGTTAACAGGGTCAGTGCGGCAATTCCAAACAGGACATTGCCATAGATGAGACGCCAGAGGGTTGACCAAAACCGTGCCTTGCCACGTCGAAACGCTGTACTGAGGCGGCTGTCGCCATGGATGGCTGTTGCAGGCAAAACTGTTCCGATCAGGGCCAGCATGATGCCAAACGGGCACAGCGCTGCCAAGACGATCAATACCAGCCGGGTTTCATTGCTCATTCCGAACATTGCAAAACCGAGGATCGCAAAGACAAGAAGCGATAAAGATATGAGCAGAAAGCGCCAGAGGAATGGCCGAAAACTGATTTTATCTCCATCCGGCGTCGTATTCGAAACCGTCATTGACCAGCCATAGGTTTCGCCCAAGAGGACAAGCCGGTGACCTCTGTACACGACTCATGCGATTTTCTGCCTGATTTTGGGCCAGTGTCGGAAGGCTTGTTCCGGCTGGGTTCGCAGGAGCCTTCCGATTTCGTCCAGCCCGATGCGGAAGATGGATTTGGCGTATCGTCCGTGAGACTTTCGAGGCCGTTTCCGTGTTCCGGGCCTGGTGGATGCCACCTTTGCAGCCCATGCCATGGCCAGGGCAGGGAGACCGACCAACAAGCTCGACTTTTCGGCGATCGGGAGACGGGTGTCTTCCAGGTTGAAGCCCTTTGTCTTCGCTTCGGCGAACAGGCATTCGATGGCCCGGCGTTTGCGATAGACGGTCAGGGCGTGATGGGCGGGTTGGTTGCCGACAACGACAGGCAATTCCTTACCTTTGATGCGCCTGGCTGCGAAGTTCAGCCAAAACGGTGCAGTGCCCCCGGCAGCCCTGAAGTGGGCCGTGAATGTGCGCGGGCCACGGCAGGTGCGCGGCAAGGTTCGCAGACTTTGCCGGACGCCATCCCCGCCTGTCACGTACCGGTTCGACTTCACGCGGATGATGAAAGGAACGTCCTGTTCATGCAGGAAAGTCAACCAATCAAGGCCGATAAACCCACGATCCGCCGGAAGGCACCTGATGCTTCCGGACCCGAACAGATCCAGACAGCGCTTCATCAGTGCAATGCGCTCGCAGGTGTTGCTGTTGCCCGCCTTGCCCGACACGGTCCAGATCAGGGGCACGCGATAGCGGCGCGTGGCGACGGCAGGAACCAGCAGGTTGATCTCCTTGCGCCCGATCTTCCGGTTCGTGCGATCAAGGCACGGATGCCGGCTCCCGGAGAGCCCGGGTATGCGAACAACAGGAGGGGCAGACCAGTCTTGCCCGAGGTTGACACGCTGAAAAAAGCGCTGCAATCGACGGCAGGTGCTTTCAGCCCTGGCCTGCGTCGGCATCTCACCGCAAATGTGGCTCAAATTGACGGTTCGAACGCCGGCAATGCCAATCACCGGAAGGCAGAGTGTTTCGAGGCGACTATTGCTCAGCGACAAGCCATCGGATAGTTTCGCCGAGAGGGTGTCGATTGCTTTTCGGATCATGGGAGGCTCCATCGTAATTTGAAGAATCCTAACCAAAATCACAGATCTGCGCCCTCAACCACCTCTACTGTCGTGTACAGGGGCCGGTGACTATAAAATGCCAGCATCCCGGTCAGAACAAGGCCACCGCCGATACGTGCGCCCCTTGATCCGAATTCCTCAAGAATGGTCAGGACGCAGGCACAAACAAAGAATAACGGCAGGTTGTTCCTAAATGCGGAAAGTGCCTTTCGGTACATGACTACTCACAACAATGTTCAGGCAGAATGCGCGCCGTCCGCCAGTGATTTGACAAAGCTCAGTACCTCATCCACCGGTTTGCCCTCGCCAATCATTGCCACGATTGCCGAGCCGACAACCGCCCCATCCGCGACCGAGGCAATGGATTGCGAGGTTTCCGGTGTGCGGATGCCAAAGCCCACGATCACCGGCAGGTCGGTTTGGGATTTGATGCGCGCCACTTCGGGGCCTACATCCGTGGCCTCGGCAGCGGCGGTGCCGGTGATCCCGGTGATCGAGACGTAATAGACAAAGCCAGACGTGTTGGTCAGAACCTTGGGCAGGCGTTTGTCATCCGTGGTCGGCGTGGCGAGGCGAATAAAGTTCAACCCCGCCGTTTGCGCCGGGATGCACAGCTCGTCTTCTTCTTCGGGGGGCAGGTCCACGACGAGCAGCCCGTCAATGCCCGCCGCTTTGGCATCGGCCAGGAACGTGTCCACTCCGTGGTGATAGATCGGGTTGTAATACCCCATCAGCACAATCGGCGTGGTGTCATCATTCTTGCGAAACTCGGTCGCCAGGGCCAGCGTCTTGTTCAGCGTCATGCCGCTTTCCAGGGCGCGCTGCCCGGCCAGCTGTATCGTCGGGCCATCGGCCATCGGATCGGTGAAGGGCACGCCCAGCTCGATGATATCGACGCCCGCAGCAGGCAGCCCTTTGACCACCTCCAGCGATGTCTCGTAGTCAGGATCGCCCGCCATCACATAGGCCACGAAGGCTTTCTTTCCGTCTGCGCGCAGTTGGGCGAATTTGCTGTCGATGCGTGTCATCACTATCCCCGGTTCAAGCTTTGGCCCGGTTTGGCGAAAGATGGCGGGGAAATCAATGGGGGTGCCCCGGATTTCGCCCTGATCATCGCGCGATCGAATGGAGGGCATCACAAATCGCTGTTTGCCAGCGGCCCGCGCGATCCGCGAGGATGAGAGGCATCGGTATGAGGAGAGACGAGATGGACATCCAGCGTTTGGCAGCCTTTACCAAGGACGGGCAGGGCGGCAACCCCGCAGGTGTTGTGATCGGAGATCAGATGCCTGAGGTGCAGGATATGCAGCGCGTTGCCGCTGAGGTTGGGTATTCCGAAACGGTTTTTGCCGCCCGGCAAGGTGATGGGTTTCGGGCGCGGTATTTCGCACCCCAGGCCGAGGTGCCGTTTTGTGGCCATGCCACCATCGCCCTTGGAGCGGCCCTGGGTGCGGGTTTTGGGGCCGGGACGTATCCGCTGGTTCTGAACGAGGCCGAGATTTCAGTGCGCGCCTATCAGGAGAATGGCGATTGGGGTGCCGAACTCACCTCACCTCCCACATCGCACAGGATGCCGGACCCTGATATGTTGTCGCGAGCGTTAGAGGTGTTTGGCCTTTCGCAAGGTGATCTGGATGCGGATATCGCCCCGGCGCGGATCAATGGCGGGGCCGAGCATCTGCTGATACCCGTGGCGACCCACAAGGTGTTGCAGGATATGGCCTATGATTTCGTGACAGGGGCTGCGTTCATGCGGGGCGAACAGCTGGTGACCGTGAATCTGATCTGGCGGGAAAGCCCGGCGCGGATTTACAGCCGCAATCCCTTTGCCGGGCACGGCGTCTACGAGGATCCGGCCACGGGTGCGGCGGCGGCGGCGCTGGCTGGCTATCTGCGCGATACGGGTCTGCAGGACACGCCCTTTGAAGTGATCCAGGGCGTCGAGATGGGCCGCGCCTCGCGCCTTGGGGTCGCACCACAGGCAGGGCAGGGCGCCCCCGTTGAAATTGCCGGGCTGACAACGCCTATTGGTTAGGGGCGACCTCGGGGCCTTGCGCCTGTGCCAGACAGCCCATAGAAGCAGCCCAATTCAGGCAAAGAGGTGTGTCATGGGCTTTAAAATGGGAATCGTGGGTCTGCCGAATGTGGGCAAATCGACCCTGTTCAATGCATTGACCAAGACCGCTGCGGCACAAGCGGCGAATTTCCCGTTTTGCACGATTGAACCGAACGTGGGTGAAGTGGCCGTGCCTGATGACCGGCTGGACAAGCTGGCTGCGATTGCGACCTCCAAGCAAGTCATTCCGACTCGGATGACCTTTGTCGATATTGCGGGCCTTGTGAAAGGCGCCAGCAAGGGCGAGGGGCTGGGCAATCAGTTTCTGGCCAATATCCGCGAGGTTGACGCCATTGCCCATGTGCTGCGTTGCTTTGAAGACGGCGACGTCACCCATGTCGAGGGGCGTGTGGACCCCGTGGAAGACGCCGAGGTGATCGAAACCGAATTGATGCTGGCCGATCTGGAAAGCATTGAAAAGCGCCGTGCGGGTCTGGTGCGCAAGCTGAAGGGCAATGATAAAGAGGCCGTGCAGCAGGATCGCCTGCTGGCCGCGGCGCAGGCGGTGCTGGAAGAGGGCACACCCGCCCGCGTGGTCGAGGTGGATGAGGAAGACGCCAAGGTCTGGAAGCACCTGCAACTGCTGACCACCAAGCCGGTATTGTACGTCTGCAACGTTGATGAAGCGTCTGCCGCCGAGGGCAACGCGTTCTCCGCGAAGGTGCAGGACATGGCCGCTGATCAGGGCAATGCCGCCGTGATCATCTCGGCCCAGATCGAGGAAGAGATCAGCCAGCTTGAACCCGATGAGGCCGATATGTTTCTTGAGGAAATGGGCCTCAGCGAAGCGGGCCTTGATCGCCTGATCCGGGCAGGTCATGCGCTGTTGAAACTGGAAACCTATTTCACCGTCGGCCCCAAAGAGGCCCGTGCCTGGACTATCCGCACCGGCACCATGGCACCGCAGGCCGCTGGCGTGATCCACAGTGATTTCGAAAAAGGCTTCATTCGCGCCGAAACCATCGCCTATGACGATTTCATCGCGTGCAATGGCGAACAGGGCGCCAAGGAAGCGGGCAAGATGCGGGCCGAGGGCAAAGGCTATACCGTCAAAGACGGCGACGTATTGCACTTCCTGTTCAACACCTGATTTACAGGGTGTGGGTGCCGGGGAGACCCCCAGCCTACGCTAAGCAAGTGCCGGTGGGCAAATCGCGGGTTCTGTACGATTTGGGTTAGATGTCAGAGGCCCTGATCACAAAATATACAGAACTCACCTAGTGTTCAGAGTCTGACACTTCTTACCTATTTCCGCGGATTTCATCCAGCGTGTCGAGTGCGCGGCGTTCTCGGGTGAGGATATCCTTGGCGCTCCTGGTCCATTTGAAAGGCTTCGGTTTCTCGTTGTGGAGCGCCGGATAGTCGTAGATCGCAGCCTCCAGGTCATCGACGCTGGAATAGCTGCCGCGTCGGATGCGCCCGGCGGTGATCTCGGCGAAGAAGCGCTCGACCAGGTTCAGCCATGAGGCGCTGGTGGGGGTAAAATGCAGCTTGAAGCGGGGGTGCTTTTCGAGCCAGGCCTTGACCTCGGGTGTCTTGTGGGTGGCGTAGTTGTCGAGCACCGGATGGACCTCGCATCGCACTGGCGTGGCCTTGTCGATACTGCGCAGGAATTTCAGGAACTCCCTGGCTCTGTGGCGGGGCATGCAATTGCCGATGACCGTGCCCGTCTTCACATCAAGGGCGGCGAACAGCGTGGTCGTGCCGTGGCGTTTGTAATCATGGGTCATGGCGGCGGCGCGACCCTTCTTGAGCGGCAATCCCGGCTGGGTGCGATCAAGTGCCTGAATTTGCGACTTCTCGTCGACGCACAGCACCACCGCCCGCTCCGGCGGGTCAAGGTAGAGCCCGACGATATCGGCGACTTTCTCCTCGAACAGCGGATCGTTCGACACCTTGAACCCTTTCGTGAGGTGCGGCTTCAGGCCCGCCTCGGCCCATATGCGTCCCACGCTCGAAGGCGAAATACCCACGGCCTCGGCCATCAGGCTGCGGCTCCAGTGAGTGGCATTCGCAGGGGACTCCTGAACTGTCTTGGCGATCACCTTCAATCGTGTCGCAATCGGCAGCGGCGGCACCCGCGAAGGTCGGGTCTTGTCACGTTTGAGGCCAGCTACACCCTCATCGAGATAGCGTTGCTGCCAACGCCACACGGTAGGTTTCGAAGTGCCCGCCCGCCGCATGATCTCAAACGTGCCGCAACCATCCGCCGTTGCCAGTACGATCTCGGCCCGCCAGACCAGTTTGCGAGGGCTGTTGCGGTTGGCGATCAGGGCTTGAAGCTCAGAACGCTCGGCGGGGCCAAGGTAAAGGCAGATGTCAGTGCGTCTCATGGGCCGGGTATGGCACAGAAAACCGACAGTGGGAATCTTATGTCAGCTGCTGAACACTAGTTGCCTAAACGCGATCCAATCCCTTGCCCCAAGCCATTGAGAAAAGAGTTGACCGCCGCGTTGCTGTTGTTCGAGCGCTTCTTACCAGAAGACGATTTACCGCTGCTTTTGCGAGGTGCGGTTGCGGCTGCGGTCAGATGTTGTTGATAGGTCGCCTCGGTTTGGGTCACCAAAAGATCCATTTGCGGCTGGTTCATATATCCCGTCGCTGTCAAACCCTGGCTTGCCTGCCAGTTACGGATACCCGCCCGAGATTTTTTCCCAAGTGAGCCGTCTGCGCGACCAACATTCTGACCTGCTCCGTTCAGACGGGCTTGCAAAACACGGCGTGCCTGCTTGTCCATAAACAGAGCATTTTCTGTCGCTTCGGATGACGGCAGCATGGTCAAAGCGGGGGTAACGCTCAAAAGCAAAGGACCAAAGGCCTGAATGCTGCGGGTTTGTTGCACGGGCACGGTTGGTGTTGGCTCAAGTGCGGCGACCTGGGTGGTATTTCGCTCGATTGCGTTGCGTGCCATTGATGCGAACACGCCATTTGGGAAAGCGTCCAGGTAGGACTGGTAGTCAGCAGGGTCCTCGGACCCGCAGGCGATATCGAACATGAACTTCTGCGTGTCAAGCGACGCAGTCTCCGTTGGTGTCGCCGCAACCGCTGGCTCAGGCGTTGCAACGGCTGCGGTCGCAGCTGCTGGTTCGGCCACGCGGTTCAAAATCACAGACCCGGTCAGCGACGCATTCAACTAGGGACGTTGGCGTTGATCGGTGTTTTTGTACACATCTCCGGTGACCCGCGACATGATCTCGGTGAAGTCCGTGTTGGCAGCACCGATGTGGCGTAACAAAGCGGCAGTGAACGGAGAATTCCCTTCTGATCCGTCTTCCGCGACCGCCCCCGGGCTTGTGGCGAATGCAATGGCAAGACCTTCGCCTGCGTTTTGCAGATCCATCTCAGCCAGACCCGTGCTTACGCTTAATGAACGGGTTGCGCCAGAGACCGAAGACAGCTGAGCGGCCATTGGGTTGTCACGACATGCATCGAGAAGAACCAGATTAACACCGTTGCCGAACTTCATTTGATCCGTGATCATATTCACAGGAATGGTCTCGAAATCCACGGCCGTTGGATCTGCCAGCTGCGCATCCACCGGGACAATGTAGTTTTGACCGTTCACGGCAATGCCATGCCCGGCATAGAAAAACAGTGCTACATCCGAGCCTTGCGCGGCCACGGCAAATTCGCGGGCCTTTTTTCGTGTTCCAAGGAAATCCAGGCCTGTTGAATGTCACTGAGAACTGACCCGGTAGCCCCATAAATTGTCACTGAGAATTGACCCATGTGAACACATTACCCTGACGGTTTTGGTCAGGGGGACATGGAGTGATCGACATGGGATTTTTTAGTGTCATTCGACGCTGGGCATTGCGTGACAAAATGCCGATACGTGAGATAGCGCGGCGCACTGGGCTGTCTCGCAACACCATCAAAAAGTATCTTCGTGAAGATGCTGTAGAGCCAAGGTTCAAGACGCCATCGCGTCCAGGCAAGCTGGATCCTTGCGCGGATCGGTTGTCAGCCTGGCTTTTGGCGCAGACGCGTAAGTCTCGTAAAGAGCGGCGTAACGTTAAGCTGATGTATGAAGATCCGGTCAAGCCTGGCTACGATGGATCCTATGAGCGTGTGGCGGCCTTTGCGCGTGCTTGGCGCGCTGATCGGCATCGCGCAGAACAAACGACTGGGCGTGGGACATTTGTGCCTTTGGTGTTCCAACCAGGTGAAGCGTTCCAGTTCGACTGGAGCGAAGACTGGGCCACGATCGGTGGCGAACGCGTCAAACTGCAAGTGGCGCACACCAAGCTCTCACATAGCCGCGCCTTTATTGTCCGAGCCTATCCTCTCCAAACGCATGAGATGTTGTTCGATGCCCACTGGCATGCCTTCCGCGTCTTTGGCGGCGTTCCGGGGCGAGGCATCTATGACAATATGAAGACAGTGCTCGACCGTGTTGGTCGTGGCAAGCAGCGCGATGTCAACGCACGCTTCAAAGCGATGGCCAGCTGTAAAACGCGGAGCAATATTGGGCCACAGAAGCGGCTGCATATCGCAGTTGTAGCGGAGTAAAAGTCCGCCAGTTTGTGCCCTTCGTTTATTCGGAGGGCGGGAGATGTATTCTGTGGATATTTATAGTCGTGTGCGCCGTGCTTGTTTGAAGGACGGTATGTCTGGCCGAGAAGCGGCGCGGTTTTTCAACATGGCGTAATCAGGATCAGCACTCAGTTACCCCTGTTATTCTGGATGCACATGCAATTGAAAAGGAGACTGACCAATGGAATATTTTGCTGGTTTGGATGTGTCCATGGAAGAGACGCATATCTGCATTCTGGATCGTGAAGGGGCCCTTATTCGTGAAGGAAAAGCGAGCTCAACACCAAAAGCGATCGCTGACTTCCTCGCTTCTGGACCACCATGTGCCAAAGTTGTATTTGAAACGGGACGGATGGCACCAATGCTTTACCATGGGCTGACGGAGCTTGGTGTCCCGGTTGTTTGCATCGAGAGCAGGCAAGCATATCAGGCCCTTAAATCTCTGGCCGGCCACAAGACGGACCGCAATGATGCCCGCGGTTTGGCACACCTGGCGCGGACGGGATTCTACAAGCCGACCCATGTCAAATCACTGTCAGCGCACGCAATCCGGTCGCTGATCGCAGCCCGCAAGAAGCTGGTCGGACAGCGTGTGACGCTCGACAATCAGATCCGCGGTCTGGTCGTCGTCTTCGGCGTGCGGCTGCCACGAGCTTTGTCTCCGGCATTCAAAAACGCGGCGCTAAAAGTTAGCGATGGAGTGCCTGGCCTCCATGCCGCAATTTGCGGACTGTTCGCAGCACGCGAAGCAATCCTCGCGGCGGTTGCAGCCATTGATGGCGACATCAAAAAGATGACCCGCAAATCCGAAGTCTGCCAGCGCCTTATGACGGTACCAGGGGTCGGTCCGATCACAGCATTGGCCTTTGCCGCAGCAATTGATGATCCGTCGCGTTTCAGGAAATCGCGTGATGTGGGGGCGTATCTTGGACTGGTGCCGCGACGGCATCAATCTGGTGAAATCGACTACACGGGCAGCATCTCAAAGCGGGGCGACGTGCGCGTCAGAACGCTTCTCTATGAGGCCGCCAATGTGATGCTGACGCGGTATGCCGCTCCGCTCAAATTGAAGACATGGGCCCTCGCAATCGGTGCGCGCTCAACGATGAGAAAGGCCCGAGTGGCTCTGGCGCGTCGTCTGGCAATCATACTTCATGCCATTATGCGAGACAAAACTGACTTCCAGTCCGCGTAAGGCTTACGAGGCGACAACGAGGATTCCTAAATCAAAGTTCCCATCTGGGACGATGCCCGAGGGAGGGCGTGAGACACGGCGCCGATTCTGTAGCAACAGCCAAGACCAACGGTATGATTGCGGTTTCAACATTGCCGACCCACACCCAGCCAACCCCATCATGAACCTCAGAGTTCGAAGAGAACAAAGGCAACCTCTGACATCAAAAGCAGGAAACTCAGGAAACACGCATTGACAGATTAGAGAACGGGACGGATGGCACCAATGCTTTACCATGGGCTGACGGAGCTTGGTGTCCCGGTTGTTTGCATCGAGAGCAGGCAAGCATATCAGGCCCTTAAATCTCTGGCCGGCCACAAGACGGACCGCAATGATGCCCGCGGTTTGGCACACCTGGCGCGGACGGGATTCTACAAGCCGACCCATGTCAAATCACTGTCAGCGCACGCAATCCGGTCGCTGATCGCAGCCCGCAAGAAGCTGGTCGGACAGCGTGTGACGCTCGACAATCAGATCCGCGGTCTGGTCGTCGTCTTCGGCGTGCGGCTGCCACGAGCTTTGTCTCCGGCATTCAAAAACGCGGCGCTAAAAGTTAGCGATGGAGTGCCTGGCCTCCATGCCGCAATTTGCGGACTGTTCGCAGCACGCGAAGCAATCCTCGCGGCGGTTGCAGCCATTGATGGCGACATCAAAAAGATGACCCGCAAATCCGAAGTCTGCCAGCGCCTTATGACGGTACCAGGGGTCGGTCCGATCACAGCATTGGCCTTTGCCGCAGCAATTGATGATCCGTCGCGTTTCAGGAAATCGCGTGATGTGGGGGCGTATCTTGGACTGGTGCCGCGACGGCATCAATCTGGTGAAATCGACTACACGGGCAGCATCTCAAAGCGGGGCGACGTGCGCGTCAGAACGCTTCTCTATGAGGCCGCCAATGTGATGCTGACGCGGTATGCCGCTCCGCTCAAATTGAAGACATGGGCCCTCGCAATCGGTGCGCGCTCAACGATGAGAAAGGCCCGAGTGGCTCTGGCGCGTCGTCTGGCAATCATACTTCATGCCATTATGCGAGACAAAACTGACTTCCAGTCCGCGTAAGGCTTACGAGGCGACAACGAGGATTCCTAAATCAAAGTTCCCATCTGGGACGATGCCCGAGGGAGGGCGTGAGACACGGCGCCGATTCTGTAGCAACAGCCAAGACCAACGGTATGATTGCGGTTTCAACATTGCCGACCCACACCCAGCCAACCCCATCATGAACCTCAGAGTTCGAAGAGAACAAAGGCAACCTCTGACATCAAAAGCAGGAAACTCAGGAAACACGCATTGACAGATTAGAGAACAAAGATCGTAAGACGATCGCGAAGATGCTGCGCCATGAACTTCCGCCTGGGTATCGTCGGTCGGAAGCGCCTCGGCGGCCAACGCTTGATGGTTATGTTGGTGTGGTCGATGAGATACTGCGCACAGACAAAGCCCTGATCAAAAAGCAGCGACACACGGCCAAGCGCATCTTTGAACGGCTGCGCGATGAGCATGGATATGCCGGCAGCCTGACCACGGTGACCTATTACGTGCGCGAGCAAAAACGGCGCACCAAAGAGGTGTTTGTGCCGTTGTCGCATCGGCCGGGCCATGCGCAGGTTGATTTTGGTGAGACGCTGGGCGTGATCGGTGGCGTGGAATGCAAGATCCACTTCTTCGTGATGAGCTTGCCACATTCTGATGCGGTGTTTGTGAAGGGATATCCAGCTGAGACAACCGAGGCGTTTTGCGATGGCCATGTGTCCGCCTTTGCATTCTTTGGCGGCATTCCGCAATCCATTCTCTACGACAATACCAAGATCGCCGTGGCTCGGATACTCGGGGATAAGACGCGCATCCGCACACGTCGGTTTACGGAACTGCAGTCGCATTACTTGTTTGATGACAAGTTTGGCAGACCCGCGCGAGGGAACGATAAAGGCAACGTTGAGGGCATGGTTGGATACACCCGCCGCAACTTCATGGTTCCCGCACCTCGCTATGACAGCTTTGATGATCTGAACGCACATTTGGAAGAGAAGTGTTTAGCACGTCAGGCCGATACGTTGCGGGGTCACACCCAAACCATAGGCGCACGCCTGATGTCGGATTTGGATGCTCTGATGGGATTGCCCGTCGCAGAATATGAAGCCTGCGATCACGTCAGCACGCGTGCAACGTCGATCTCAATGGTGCGCTATCGCAGCAATGATTACTCGGTGCCAGTAGCCTATGCGCACCACGATGTTCATGTGCGTGGGTTTGTGCATGAGGTTATCATCGGCTGCGGCAATGAGATTATTGCGCGGCACAAACGATCCTACACATCAGCGGATATGGTCTTTGACCCATTGCACTTTTTGCCCCTGCTTGAACAAAAGGTGGGTGCCCTGGATCAGGCCGCGCCTTTGCAGGGTTGGCATTTGCCAGATGTATTTGCCACGCTGCACCGACTGCTTGAAGCCAGAATGGGTAAGCCGGGCAAGCGAGAATACGTTCAAGTCTTGCGCCTTTTGGAGACCTTCGAAATGGATGTTGTGCAAGGCGCAATCCAGCAGGCAATAGATATGGGTGCAATTGGCTATGACGCCGTAAAACACCTTGTACTGTGTCGGGTTGAGAAGCGGCCACCACGATTGGATTTGGACTTCTATCCATACTTGCCCAAGGCCAATGTCGGCACAACACGCCCATCCAGTTACATGAGCTTGATGGGAAGGACCGCGGCATGACCGAAGCCCCTCGGATTCTTCTACGGCATCATCTTAAACAACTGCGACTGCCAACGTTCCAAGGCGAGTATGCCAAACAGGCGCAGCTCTGTGCTGCAGAGAACAAAGATCACATCCACTATCTGGCGCGGCTGTGTGAGATGGAATTGATCGACCGCGAACGCCGGATGATTGAACGGCGCATCAAAGCGGCGAAGTTCCCCAGCACCAAGAGCTTGGATAGCTTTGACTTCAAGATCATGCCAAGCTTGAACAAGCCCCTGACGATGGATCTGGCACGATGCGATTACGTTAATCGCAGGGAGAACATCATCGCGCTCGGCCCGTCAGGCACGGGCAAGACACACATCGCCCTGGGACTTGGGCTGGCTGCATGTCAAAGAGGACTGAAGGTGCGCTTCACAACGGCTGCGGCATTAGTCCATGATCTGATCGAGGCTCAAGATGAGCGGAGATTGCAGCGCCTTCAAAAGCAACTGACCAGCCAGAACCTGTTGATCATTGATGAACTGGGCTTCGTACCGCTCAGCAAATCTGGCGCAGAGCTGCTCTTCGAGGTCATATCCCAATGCTATGAACGCGGCTCCATCATCATAACCTCGAACCTGCCCTTCGATGAATGGACTGAAGTCTTTGGCTCTGAGCGGCTGACCGGTGCGCTACTCGATCGTTTAACCCATCACGTCCACATCCTCGAGATGAATGGCGAAAGCTATCGGCTCAAACACAGTCGCAACAACCGAAAATAACCAGCCCGCAATCACAGTCAGAATAATGCTGGACTTATGGCCAGCATGCGCTTTGGCACGCTTCAGCTTTGTGACGAGCACGCGTGCAAAAGCGCCACAAAAACATCAACCGAAGTGGCCCATTTTTACGCCGCGACATGGACCCATTTTACTCTGCGATTGACACTCATCCCGGTTTTGTCTGGCGTATTCCGGATGAGGCGGCGGCCAGGGGTTTGGAAGCGTTGGGTCATGACAGCAAAATCTCGGCCACGGTTTCGGTTTGGGATAGTGTAGATGACCTGCGCGCCTATACCTTTGACACGCTCTATGGGGAGTTTCTTGAGCGAACACATGAGTGGTTTGAAGAAGTGGAGTGCCCCCAACTGGTGATCTGGACTGTTGAGCGCGATGCACGTCCCGACTTTGAAGAGGCGTTTAAACGGCTTGTGCATCTACGCCGACATGGAGATAGTGATCACGCCTATGGCTGGCCAAAGGCTACGTGATCACGCGCAGCCTGCGTTGCGCTTGCTTGCAATTCGTGGCACGCATCGCGAAACGACAGTGAACGGATCCATCCCATGCGCGCCGGACTAACCCTGCTTTGCTTGGCTTATGTGCTCAGCCAGTTTTTTCGCGCCTTTCTGGCGGTCCTCAGCGGTGTGCTGGAGGCCGATATCGGCACCGGGCCGGACGTGCTGGCCAGTGCGTCGGGCTATTGGTTTCTGGCCTTTGCGGCGATGCAGATCCCGATGGGCTGGGCGCTGGACAAGATCGGGCCGCGGCGCACAGCCTCGGTTTTGTTGTTCCTCGGTGGCGGGGGCGGGGCGGCATTGTTCGCGGTCGCCACTGGGGCGCTGCATGTCAAATTGGCGATGTTGCTGATCGGGATTGGCTGCTCGCCTGTTCTGATGGCCTCGTATTACATCTTTGCGCGGCAATTCCCTGTCGCACAATTTGCCACTTTGGCCGCCTTGATGCTGGGCGTGGGATCGGTGGGCAATCTGGTGGCCTCCTATCCGATGGCCTTTGCAGCCGAGACATTCGGTTGGCGCGCCTCGCTTGGGGCGCTTGCGGTGATCTCCGTCGTGGTGGCGTTGGGCATCGCTGTCTGGGTTAAAGATCCCGAGCCGGTTGAAGGTGACACAAAGGGATCCCTGATGGACCTGCTGAGAATGCCGGTCCTGTGGGTGATGTTCCCCTTGATGTTCATCAATTACGTGCCGGCGGCGGGCATTCGCGGGCTGTGGATTGGGTCCTATCTCACGGACGTGTTCGGGTTGGACACCGGGCAGATCGGGCAGGCCACGCTGGTGATGGGCATCGCAATGATCGCGGGGACGTTGTGTTACGGGCCGTTGGATCGGGTGTTCAAAACCCAGAAATGGGTGATCATCATCGGCAATATGATCGGCGGGGCGGCAACCCTGGCGCTGATGCTGCTGGCCTCGCAAACGGTGCTGCTTTCCATCGCGCTTTGCGCGGCCATTGGCTTTTTCGGCGCGTCCTTCCCGGTGATCATCGCCCATGCGCGCAGCTTTGTGCCTGCGCATCTGGCGGGCCGTGGCGTGACGCTGATGAACCTTTTTGGCATCGGTGGCGTCGGGGTGATGCAATTCGCCTCGGGCAGGCTGCATGGCACGGTTCAGGCCCAAAGCGGGGACGCTGCCGCCTATACCGCGCTGTTCGCCCTTTTTGGTGTCTCACTGTTGCTGGGCACGTTGATCTATCTCTTCACTCGTGATGCTGCGCGCGCAGAATAACCTTTCCTCTGCGCCGCGTAAGGTTTATGAGGCCGCAGCCAACCCAAAAGCGTTTCGAGAAAACCTTGATCACAGGCTTTATTCGACACGCACGCAACACTGATTGGAGTCGCCGCGTTTCCACTCAAACCTGTCCCGGGTTCAAGGTGAAACGCTTTAAGGAGTAAGACAGATGGGCTATCGAGTCGCCGTCGTGGGAGCCACTGGCAATGTGGGCCGCGAAATGCTGAATATCCTGGCCGAGCGCCAGTTCCCTGCGGATGAGGTGGCAGCCCTGGCCAGCCGTCGCAGCCTGGGCACCGAGGTCAGCCTCGGGGATAAGACGCTGAAGACGCTTGATCTGGACACGTTTGACTTCACCGGCTGGGACATTGCGCTGTTTGCCATCGGCTCGGACGCCACCAAGACCTATGCGCCCAAAGCGGCCAAGGCTGGCTGTGTGGTGATCGATAACTCGTCGCTGTATCGCTATGACCCTGACGTGCCCTTGGTGGTGCCCGAAGTGAACTCCGAGGCGGTTGAGGGCTATGCCAAGAAGAACATCATCGCCAATCCCAACTGCTCGACCGCGCAGATGGTTGTGGCGCTGAAACCCCTGCATGACCGCGCCACGATCAAGCGCGTTGTCGTCTCTACCTACCAGTCAGTGTCGGGTGCTGGCAAAGAGGGCGCGGACGAGCTGTGGGATCAAACCAAATCTATCTACAACCCCACCTCAGATGTGCCGCCCAACAAGTTCACCAAGCAGATCGCGTTCAACGTAATCCCGCATATTGATGTGTTCATGGAAGACGGCACCACCAAGGAAGAATGGAAAATGGTCGCCGAGACGAAAAAGATCGTCGACCCCAAGATCAAGGTGACCGCCACCTGCGTGCGCGTACCGGTCTTTGTCGGCCATTCCGAGGCGGTGAATATCGAATTTGAAGAGTTCCTCGACGAAGACGAGGCCCGCGATATCCTGCGCGAAGCCCCGGGTATCATGGTGATCGACAAGCGCGAAAACGGTGGCTACGTGACGCCCATCGAATGTGTCGGCGACTATGCCACCTTCATCAGCCGCATCCGTCAGGACAGCACGATTGAAAACGGCCTGAACCTGTGGTGTGTCAGCGATAACCTGCGCAAAGGCGCAGCCCTGAACGCGGTGCAGATCGCGGAGACTTTGGGCACACGGGTGCTCAAAAAAGGCTGATCCCGAAAAAAATTGAAAAATTTTTAAGGGCGTGTCCAAGGATGCGCCCTTTTGCTGCGTCTTATGGGTGATGGACGCCACAGATGCGTCTGATACCCTGATGGTGCTCAATAAGGAGTTTGTCCCATGCGTCGTTATCTGCCTCTTATGTTTGCTGTTCTGCCCGGTGCCCTTTGGGCCGAGGATATCCCACTGCAAAGCGATATCAGCAATGTTGTGCTGTATCCCCAAGGGGCCACCATCACCCGCGAGGTCAGCTTTTCCGCTCCCGCCGGGCAGCACCAGTTGATTATCACCGACCTGCCGCAAACCACACCCTTGCAGCGTGTGCGGGTCGAGGTGAACGGGGCCACCATGGGCAGTGTGACCGCTCGAAATGATTATCTGCCTCCGGTGGACCCCAACCTGATGTCCCAGGAACAAGACCTGCAGCAAGAGATAGAGCGGCTTGAGACAGAGCTATTGCGTCATGACGCGGATATCGATCTGTTGCGCACCGAGGTGAAGGCCGCACAGGCCCGCGTCGCGTTTCTGGAGCAGTTGGGGCAGGGTGACGGTGTCGCCTCGCTTGGCGTGGATGCGCTGCGTGATCTGACCAGCATGGTGGGCGATGAGACGTTGAATGCGCTGAAGGCGGCGCATGGGGCACAGCAAAATGTTGAGGCTGCCAAAGTCAGCAAGGAGGACACCCAAGAGGCGCTGGATCGTGCCCGTCAGATGCTAAAGGCCCTGCAAGCCGGGCAAGGTGAAGACCGTGCGATGCTGTCCGTGGCGATCAGTGCCGAGGACGCAACCCAAGGCACCGCCGTGATCACCTATACAATTGATCAGGCGGGCTGGACCCCGGTCTATGATCTGCGCCTGATCCGGGATACTGGCGCGCTCAGCATCGAACGCGGGGCCTTTATCAGCCAGTATTCTGGCGAGAACTGGCAGGACGTTGCCCTGACCCTGTCCACCGTGCGCCCGAGCGAGCAAACCGATCCCGGTCAGGTCTGGCCCTGGTTGCGGCGCATCTTTGATCCCAATGACATACAGCCGATGGTAACGATGTCGGATGAGGTCGAATATGATCTGACGGGGGGCGCCTTGGCCGAACCGGTGATGGAAGCGGCTGTACAGGTGCGCAAAGCCTCGGCCAGTTTCGACGGAATTTCAGTGACCTACAGCTATGACCAGCCCGTGTCGATGGCCTCCGGGGCCGACCGCGTGCGCATCGCACTGGGGACGATTGAAACGCAGGCTGATCTGACGGCGCAGGCCGTGCCGCTAAGTGATCAGACCGCGTTCCTGATGGCCAGTATCACCAATGACTCGAATGAGTTGATCCTGCCCAGTTACGAGGCGATGTTCTATCTGGATGACCGTTTCGTCGGTCAGCGCGGGGTGGAGTTGATCCCGGCAGGCGGCGAGGTGGATCTGTCCTTCGGCCCGATTGATGGCTTGAGCTTGAACCGGGTGGTCGTTGACCGTCGCGAGGGAGATCGCGGGTTGATCACCAAATCCAACGAGGTGTCCGAACAGGCCCGCATCACAGTTGAGAACCTGACAGGCGAAAGCTGGCCCATCCGCCTGCTGGATCATGTGCCCTACTCGGAGCAAGACGATCTGCGCATCACCTGGGAGGCCGATCTTGCCCCGACCGAACAGGATGTGGATGACCAACGCGGTGTTCTGGCGTGGGAATTTGACCTGCCCGCAGGGGATGAAAAGACCATCACCCTCAGCCATCAGATCGAATGGCCCGAAGGACAGATGCTTCAATAATACCCAGCCCGGTTAACAGGCCGCAGGCCCCGGGCCATCGTCAGCCCCCCTGCTTGGGCTGGCGATTTGGATGGGCTTGGTGCTTCGTTCATTGGGAACACGGATTTGGCAGCGATAAAGTGCTTCCTAAGACCCATTTGGATCGCCACCCCGGGGGCTGAAGATGGCCCGGGGTGGCCTATGTATCGTATAGTTTCTAAGCTAAAACTTCTTAGATCGGCACAAATCCACCGGAGGCGGGGTTGAACTGTTCAACACCGCCTTCGCCGATATCATGCCAGATACCGTGCAGGCTGATTTTACCGCTTTCCACCGCCTCGGCGACGAACGGGAAGCTCATCAGATTTTCAAGCGAGACGACAACGGCCTGTTTTTCAAGAGCATCGCGACGTTCATCTTCGTCCTCAATATGCTTAACCCGCTCATAGCCGGGGCGCAGAATATCCATCCAGCGGCCAACAAAGCTGGTCTTTTCCTCAAGCTCGGGCGCCTTGCCGGTGCACATGTCCAGACAGCCCTGAACGCCACCACAGCTGGAATGACCCATCACGATGATATGCGCCACCTTCAGGCCGAAAACCGCATATTCCACGGCTGCCGAGGTGCCATGCTGATTGCCATCGGGCTTATAGCCGGGCACCAGATTGGCGATGTTGCGGTGAATGAAGAACTCGCCCTGATCCGCGCCGAAGATCGACGTGACATGCACCCGGCTGTCACAGCAGGATATGATCATCGCGCGCGGATGCTGTCCGGTCTCGGCCAAACGGCGATACCAGGCTTGATTCTCTGAATAGGCTGTGGCGCGCCAACCATGATAACGGTGTACCAGATAGGTCGGCAAAGGGCGGGCGTGTTCCATAAAGTCTTTCACTCAATCGTGCTGGTGGTGGTTGATAAGGGGAATTCGATGAGAATTCGAGAGAGAAAATCCATTGTCGGAAACCATTTGGGAAGATCGATCTGACCATACTGCTCGCAGCCGTGGGGGCCGTGAATCAGGATAGGACCGTGGAACAGGTAACTTTATTTTCCACCTATACCGGAGCTACGCCAAAACCCGAAACTTCTCATGAGTTATGACGCGAAAATTGTCTGAGACTTGGCTTCGGAATGTTTTCCACTCGTTTGGTATGGTTACGCGGAAGAACTTCAGGATTGCATTCGCAAACTGTTTTTGGGTTGGGTAATGATGATTGTGCGTCACGAACTGGTGCATGACAGCCCATAATCGTTCAATGGGGTTCAGGTGCGGGCAGTATGGCGGCAACTGGATAAGGTGGATGCGGCAATCTGGCCTTGCGAGAAACGCCCTGACATCCGGCCCTTTGTGATAGGGCGCGTTGTCCCAGATGACGTGGATTAATCGCTTGTCGGGGTTGCGCGTTTCAATCTTGGCTAGAAGCTGCGTGGCACTGACACCGTCGACGGTGGTTGGCTCGACAAAGGGCGCGTCGAAGGTTTCAAGGTTGAGCCCGCCATGGATATTCACACGGCCTCGCCCAGCAGTGGTCGGGACTGCGGGGTTTGAGCCTGCCTTCACCCAGCCATATGCAGGCTTTGTCTGATATTCTGGGTGGACGGCATCAGCGAAATAAACGGCTTCATCAGCGCCAAGCTCGGTCATCAACCGCTCGTACATCGTAATGAAGCTGGCCTGTTTCTCGACAGATACACCCCGTGGCAGGGCCTTGGGTTTGCGATACTCAAACCCGAGCCGGGCAAGAAGCTTGATGCAGCCAGAATGCGAGTAGCGCAGGCCAAATTCTGTTGAAATATGGGCTCTTATCTCAACTGTCGAACGGCAGAAGCGACCGTTCAGCCAATCGCATAATGCAGCCTCTTGATCTGGGGCCATACGAGATTGACCCCCTTTCCAGCCATCGGCGGCAAGCGCGTCCCAGCCGCTTTCACGGTAGGTTTTGTGCCAGCCACGAATGGTGTCGTCGTCCAAATATAGAAATTCCGCGATTACTTGACAGGACTTCCCGTCATCCAGCAAAAGGAGCGCATTTGCACGCCGTGCAATCCCATGATCTTCGCGTTGACTGCGCACACAGGACTCAAGCTCAAGGCGCTCCGTGGGAGAAAGAAAGTTGGGACGGATCATGCGGCTAGCTGAATCGTTCTACGGTCAGACGTCAACCCGTCAAAAGTCGGGTGCTCGAGGACTCTGTGTATAATGGATTAAAACCACCGGCTTCCAGCCGGTCCGCTTCAGCGAATCTTTGGCTCGCGATCACGTCCACATGTTTCTGTCGATCCCACCAAAGCTGTCGCTGTCCGATGTCATGCAGCGCATCAGGGGCCGCTCATCACGCCGTATCCAGATGGAGTTCCCGGAGGTGCGCAAACGCTACCGGGGCAGGCGGCTTTGGGCGCGCGGCTGTTTCTCCACGACCTCGGGAAACGTGACTGACGGTATCAGCAAGCGGTACCTGGAATTACATTCCTCGAAATGATGCCACCGGCTTTAGCCGGTGGTCCTTCACTTGCAACTTGGCGAGGCCGGTGCGGAAGATGTGGTGTGCCGCGCGCTTGAGGAATTGGCCGCGCGCCTGTCGCATACCGAACGCTGCTATCGCGAAGCGCGATTGCCCGATATGCGTAAATCGGCGCGCAGTCTGATTGCGATTGCCGAGCAGGTGGGGATGCAGTTGCTGGCAAATGTCGCACGGGATGTGACCCTGTGTGTTGATGATGGCGATCAGATCGCCGTGGCCGCCACCCTGGCGCGGTTACTCAGGATCGGAGAACACTCGCTCAGCGAGGTTTGGCACACACAAGATCTCTCGATTTGATCTGTTGAACGTCGCGCAACGTCAGGGGGCTGGAAAGCCTGCGAAAAAGAGTGATTCAGCTTCTCCACGAAACACATTAGGCTGGCCCAGTCAAAGACCGGATTAAAGGCTTGCCTCAGATGACCCTTACTTTCGCGCCCGCCGATGCGGCGGCCATTCCCCTTCATGTGATTGATCAGACTGCACTGCCCGATTGGTTAAGTGGTCAGCCGGATAAGGTGGTGAATTGGGCCACGGCCTCTGGCTTTGCCGCTGGCCTTGGCAGCCACCTTCTGGTGCCTGATGGACAAGGTGGGATCGCCATGGCGCTGGCGGGATACGGCGATGCGGCGGCGCGCGTGCGTGGGCGGTTTCATCTGGCCAGGGTGGCTGCTGCCTTGCCCGAAGGTGCGTATCAATTGCACGGCTTGCCCACTGAGCGTGCCGAGGAAGAGGCGCTGGGCTGGCTGCTGTCGGGTTACGCATTTGATCGCTACAAAGAACAAAAACCAACCAAAGCCCGGTTAATCGCCCCCGAAGGTGTTGACGTTGCCCGGCTGGAAGTGATCGCCGCAGGCGAGGCTTTGACCCGCGATTTGATCAACACGCCCGCTGCGGATATGGGACCTTCCGATCTTGAGGCGGCTTGCGTTGATCTGGCCACGACCCATGGTGCCCGGATCACTGTGATTCGGGGCGAAGCCTTGCTGGAACAGAACTTTCCAATGGTGCACACTGTGGGCCGCGCTGCTGCGGATGCACCGCGTCTGATTGACATGCGCTGGGGCGAAAGCGGCCCGACCCTGACATTGGTGGGAAAGGGTGTCACCTTTGACACAGGGGGGCTGAACCTGAAACCCGGCGCGTCTATGGGCCTGATGAAGAAGGACATGGGCGGGGCAGCCACCGTGCTGGGGCTGGCGCATATGATCATGGGGCTGGGCATTTCCGTTCAATTGCGTGTGCTAATCCCGGCGGTCGAAAATGCGGTCAGTGGTGGCGCATTCCGGCCCGGTGATATCCTGACCTCACGCAAGGGTCTGACGGTTGAGATCAACAACACAGATGCCGAGGGGTGCCTGGTTCTGGCCGATGCGCTGGCTTACGGGGCTGAAGAGGCGCCGGATCTGATGATCTCGATGGCGACCCTGACCGGGGCCGCGCGGGTGGCTGTTGGCCCCGATCTTGCCCCTTACTTCACCGATGACGAGTCGCTGGCCCAGACCCTCTTTGCATCCGGCAACGCGGTGGCCGATCCCCTCTGGAGGTTGCCGTTTCATGACTCCTACGAGGCGATGATCGAACCCGGTATTGCCGATCTCGACAATGCGCCCAAAGGCGGGTTTGCAGGCTCGATCACAGCCGCATTGTTCCTGCGCCGATTCGCCGGGCGCGCGCGCTATGCCCATTTTGACATCTATGGCTGGTGTCCCACCGCAGCCCCCGCGCGACCAAAGGGCGGTGTCGGAATGGGGGCAAGGGCAATTCTCGCGGCCTTGCCAGAGGTGCTGGTGTGAGCGACCGGCGCACTCTGCGATCTAACGGGCACGTTGCCCACAACTCGCTGCTCGGGCGAGTTCAGGCAGACAGCTTTACAGATGGCGAGGCCTGCCGGGTCGTTGAGGTGGTCGCAGACCTGTGTTCAGAACCGGGTGGCCCACGCGACCGCCAACTGCTGAGAGGCGAGGCATTTACCGCGCTTGATGTCTGCGATGGTCATGTATTCGGTTATGCGGCAAAAGATGGTTATGTCGGTTGGCTCAAGGTGACTGCGTTGGTCGACCACCCCGCTGCGCCACCGACACACCGCGTTTCAGCACAGCGCAGCTATGCCAAGACAACACCGGGTCTCAAGTCCATGGGGCGGATCACATCCCTGCCACTTGGTGCGCAGCTTGTCGTGTTAGAGGAGGTCGGCGGGTGGGCCAAGATCGCCTGGGGCCGGGGCACCATTCCCACAGACGGCTTTGTCCCTGCGGGCCATTTGACTCCTATGGACGTTCTCGAAGATGATCCTGTGGCCGTGGCCCAAAGGCTGCTTGGCACACCTTATCTTTGGGGGGGGAATTCTGCCTTCGGCCTTGATTGTTCCGGTCTTGTGCAGGCGGGATGCCTTGCCTGCGGGATCGCCTGCCCCGGTGACAGCGATCAGCAACAAGCCGATTTGGGCAAGCATTTGCCCGAGGATGTACCGTTCAAACGCGGGGATTTGCTGTTTTGGAAAGGCCATGTGGCCTGGGTGGCTGACCCTGACACATTGCTACATGCCAACGCGTTTCATATGGCGGTCACCTACGAGCCGTTGCAGGATGCGATAAATCGAATCGAGGCGCAGGGGGATGGTCCCGTTACCGCCCGGAAGCGTCTGAGATAATCCTGGGAGGATAACCATGAGTGACAATTATTTTCACCCCGTCTCGGGGTTTGACTTGCCGCGATTTGCAGGTGTGCCCACCTTCATGCGGCTGCCCTATGTGCCGCCCGGGCACGAGAGGTTTGGCGATGTGCAGGTCGGCCTGATCGGCGTGCCCTGGGACAGTGGCACCACCAACCGTCCTGGTCCGCGCCATGGTCCGCGCCAGCTGCGCGATGCCTCAACCATGATCCGCGCACAGCACGCGGTGTCGGGCATGCGCCCGTTTGAGGCCCTCAATTGCGCCGATCTGGGCGATGTGGGCCCGAACCCCGCGGATATCATCGACTCGATGGAGCGGATCACCGCCTTTTACAACGGCGTGATGGAGGCCGGTATCCTGCCGCTGACGGCGGGGGGCGATCACTTGTCCTCGCTACCGGTGCTGCGGGCGGTGGCCAAGGATGGCCCGCTAGGGATGGTGCATTTCGACAGCCACACGGATCTGTTTAATTCCTATTTTGGCGGCACGATGTTCACCCACGGCACACCGTTCCGACGCGCCGTGGAGGAAGGCCTTCTGGACCCCAAGAAGATTGTGCAGATCGGCATTCGCGGCACTATGTATGACGAGGAAGACCGCGATTTTGCCAAGGCCAACGGCATCCGCCTGATCCTGATCGAGGAATTCCACGCCTGCGGGGTTGAGGATGTGATGGTCGAGGCACGCGAGATTGTCGGCACCGGGCCGACCTATGTCAGCTATGACATTGATTTCGTTGATCCGACCTTTGCGCCGGGCACAGGGACGCCGGAAGTGGGCGGGCCGAACTCCTATCAGGCGCTTCAGGTCTGTCGCGAACTGGCCGGACTGAACATCGTTGGGGCGGATATGGTCGAAGTGTCACCACCCTTTGATGCCTCGGGCGGCACCGCGTTCCTGGGCGTGTCGATCATGTTTGAAATGCTTTGCGTGATCGCCGCGCAGAAGGGTTAGACCTTCGACGCGGCGTAAACGATCAGCCCTGCGGGAACGCGCAGGCCCTGATCCCTCTGATGCTGCGCAAGCCGCTGGGCGCAATCGGCGCGGATGGCTGCCAAATCCTCTTCGGTCCCGTTGTGTTCCCGCATGAGGCGGGTGGCGGGGCCGACCGTGGTGGCGAAGTCAGCCGCAGTTTCAAGGGTTTGTGGCGGGATAAGATCGACCGTGATCGGCGTGCCCTTGGCCGCGCTCCAACCAGCATCGCCCAGAATGCCGGTGACCCGGTCGATATCCTTGAACGCCATAGGACCGGGCGCGTGCGGATCTATCGGCTCGGGCTTTCCCAGACGCGCCATGGCGGCCTTCATAGGCTCCATGAACCACGGATTCTCTGGCGCGCCCTGCCAACAGATCATCGCCAGCCGCCCACCCGGTTTGGCGGCGCGATGCAGATTGGAGAAGGCGGCAACAGGGTCGTCAAAAAACATCACCCCAAAGCGCGAGAAGATCAGATCGACAGCGTCGGTCGTTAACGCATGCGATTGGGCGTCGCCCAGAACAAAATCCAGATTGGTCGCATTCGCGACGTCCCCACGATGTCCCGCCAGGTCCAGCAGAGGCCCTGAGATGTCCAATCCTGTCACCTGACCCGTGTCCCCGACCAGATTCGAAAGGCAAAGGCTGCTTGCTCCGGTGCCACAGCCGATGTCCAGAACATGCTCTCCGGGTTGCGGCGCGGCGTGGGTGACAACGGCGTCCAGAACCCCGGACATCAGCGTATCAGGTTTTTCCTGATGGGTGGCCCATGTCTGCCCCGAGGGCGAGCTCCAGTACTCGGCCTGATCTGTGTTGGCGATGCTCATATCTGTCTCCTGCCCGGATTAGTCTGCGGCGTGCAACACGTCTCCGACGTGGATTTGCCCGCCGGCGATGATCTTACAATTCAGCCCCGAGCGGTTCCAAAGCGGCATATAGACATCCCGTTTCAGCATCAGGTTCAGGTACTTGCAGGGCTGATTGATGCGTACACCTTGCAGCACCACTTCGCCCACCGCGAAGCGCAGGCCGACCAGATGTTGCAACGGAACGCCCGAGACGGTCAGGTTACGGCGATGATCATCCACATGGATCGCCTCGCCACAATCCTGCGCGACGCGTTCCAGCATTTCGGCCTCGATCAAGGTGATCTGACGGTCCTCGCCGGGGATGCCCGAATAGGTGCCTGTTTCCAGAAAATACCGATCGCCTTCGATTCCTTTACCGACCACCAGATTGGCACTGTCAAGCGGTTGCATCGGCTGTGATTTTGCAGGGGTGATGTGAATATGCTCCAGCACGCCCTGCCATCCGGTGGCTGTCATTCAGTCAACCGCGCGGATCATTTTGCGTTCCAGCACGCGCAGCACGGTTTTCAGGTCATTGCCGCGCTTCAAAATCTGGCCATCCATGGCGATTACCGCATATTGCCCCTGCCGACCGCGCAGCTTGGGGCGTTTTTCGATGCGGTACAGTGGATGTTCGGCGGTGCGGCGGAAGATCGAAAAAACTGCCACATCGCGCAGACAGGAAATGCCGTAATCGCGCCATTCCCCCGCAGCGACCATACGGCCATAAAGCGACAGAATCACGCTCAACTCGGTGCGATGAAAGGCCACTTGCGGGGTGCCCTGTGAGGGCGGCATGGAGGTCGCGGAGTGATAGTTCATGTGATCAGAGTTGCGCCATTGTCCCGGTAAATCAAGCCCTTTCGCGGTGCTGTGCGTTTACCCGCACCAAAGCCGGGCGATCAAACCGGCGTCATCCAGATCGACATTCAGGCGGCGTGGGCGGTGATCCATTGTCATGATCGCTCTAGGGGCCAAAATCCTGACCCCGTCCCTGGCGGCGGAAAAATCGGCGCTGTCGGCGGGCTGGCCGATCTGACCCAGCATCATGTCGCCACCACAACTTGCCAGTTCGTCTGGCGCAGGCTGTGGGGGCGGGGCGGGAGGCTCAGCCGCTGGGGCGCAGGCGGCCAGTCCCAATCCCAGAAAACAAAGCGCAAGACGTCGCATCGGCAGTCCCCCCTTGATGAACATGTTCCAGCATTCGGGGTTCTAAGCTGTCATGCAAGATATTTCGCGGCAGATATTGAATTGCGCCCCCGTTTCGCCCAATGTCGGCCCAATAAAATGGGAGGACAGACAGATGCGCACCACTGCCGCCGTGGCCCTGGAAGCGGGCAAACCGATGGAAATCATGGAAGTGAACCTGGAAGGGCCCAAAGCGGGCGAGGTTCTGGTCGAAATCAAGGCAACAGGCCTGTGTCACACGGATGATTTCACCCTGTCTGGTGCCGATCCCGAAGGGGCATCTCCCGCCATTCTGGGCCATGAGGGCGCGGGCGTGGTGGTCGAGGTTGGGCCTGGTGTCACGTCACTCAAACCCGGTGATCACGTGATCCCGCTTTATACGCCGGAATGCCGGACCTGCGATTACTGCCTGAACCCCAAAACCAACCTGTGTCAGTCCATTCGCGAGACACAAGGCAAGGGCGTGATGCCCGATGGCACCTCGCGCTTTTCGATGCTGGATGGCACGCCGATACTACACTACATGGGCTGTTCGACGTTCTCGAACCATACGGTTCTGCCCGAGATCGCACTGGCCAAGGTCCGCAAAGACGCGCCGTTCGACAAGATTTGCTATATTGGCTGCGGCGTGACCACCGGTATCGGTGCCGTCATCAACACCGCCAAGGTCGAGATCGGCAGCCGCGCGGTTGTCTTCGGTCTGGGCGGCATCGGCCTGAATGTCATTCAGGGCCTGCGCATGGCTGGGGCCGATCAGATTGTCGGCGTCGATCTGAACCCCGGCAAGATTGAGATGGCCACCAAGTTCGGGATGACTGATTTTGTGAACCCCAGCGAAGTCAAAGGCGATCTGGTTGGACATCTTGTGGAACTGACCGGCGGCGGTGCGGATTATTCTTTTGACGCCACCGGCAATGTGCAGGTGATGCGCACTGCCCTTGAATGTGCCCACAAAGGTTGGGGCGAGAGCGTTATCATTGGCGTGGCCCCGGCGGGCGCTGAAATCTCGACCCGTCCCTTCCAACTGGTCACCGGGCGCGTCTGAAGGGCACAGCCTTTGGCGACGCGCGTGGACGTACCGATGTGCCCAAGATTGTTGACTGGTACATGGACGGTAAGATCGACATCGACCCGATGATCACTCACACGCTGAAGCTGGAAGACATCAACAAGGGATTTGATCTGATGCATTCCGGTGAATCGATCCGCTCGGTCGTCGTTTACTTTCCACAATCTGGTCTAAAGCCTCCGACTTTAGTCGGAAAAACATTCAAACGTGCGCCGAAGGCGCTCATGAACCACTGAACCCTCTGACTTTAGTCGGAGGAGGTTCAGTGATCCGGACCACGACCCAATGATTCAAGAGGCGGTGCAGAGATGCGCCGCCTTTTTTGTGAATAAAGTTCTGTAGAGGCGTTCCAGAACAGATTGCTGTTCTGAAATAGCCTTTCAATGCCCGGAAATTTAGAACAAGCCTTTCGCTTGGAGTGATCCGTGCTTACCTTCGGCGACACTTGCGCAACAGATCTTAGGAGACCCCCATGGCAATTCGCAGCACGAACGGGCGTAGCAAACTGTATGACAGCGTTCTGGATACGATTGGCGACACCTCTGTTATTCGGGTCAATAATCTGGGGCCTGAGGGTGTCGAGATTTATGTCAAAGCCGAGGCGTTCAACCCCGCCGCGTCGGTCAAGGATCGCCTGGCGGTCAACATCATCGAAGCGGCCGAGCGCGATGGCCGCCTGAAACCGGGTCAGACTGTGGTTGAGGCCACCAGCGGCAATACCGGGATCGGGCTGGCCATGGTCTGTGCCCAAAAGGGCTATCCGCTGGTGGTGACGATGGTCGAGACGTTTTCGGTCGAGCGCCGCCGCCTGATGCGGATACTGGGCGCAAAGGTGGTGCTGACCCCCAAGGCAGAAAAAGGTTTTGGCATGTACCGCAAGGCGGTTGAACTGGCCGAGGCCAATGGCTGGTTCTTGGCACATCAGTTTGAGACGGCGGACAATGCCGACATTCACGAGGCCACCACAGCGCGGGAAATTCTGGCAGATTTTGACGGCAAGCGTCTGGATTATCTGGTGACGGGTTATGGTACAGGCGGCACGGTCACGGGCATTGGCCGGTTGCTCCGCGAGAAACGGCCAGATACCAAGATTATCCTGTCTGAGCCCGCGAATGCGCAACTTGTGGGTAGCGGCGATGGGCAGGATCGGACGGATGACGGTGCCCCGGCAGGCAGCCATCCCAGTTTTGAACCGCATCCTATTCAAGGTTGGACGCCTGATTTCATCCCTCTTGTGCTGCAAGAGGCGATTGATCGGAACCTTTATGACGATCTGATCCCGGTGACCGGGCCGGATGGGATTGCCGCCGCCCGCGATCTGGCCAGTAAGGAAGGCATCTTTACCGGCATTTCCGGGGGATCGACCTTTGCGGTCTCGCTGGGCCTTGCCGAACAGGCCGAACCGGGCAGCGTGATCCTGTGCATGTTGCCGGACACGGGCGAGCGGTATCTGACCACGCCGCTGTTTGAGGGCATCGCCGAAGAGATGACTGACGAAGAGCGCGAGATTTCTGCATCGACCCCAGGATATCAAATGGGCTGAGCGTCATGTTGGATTTTGCAGGGTCGCACAGGAATCTGTGCGACCCTGCGCATTGAATGACCGGCACACAGGCTTAGAGTCAAAGTCAGATTTTGCAGAAGGCTAAAACCATGAAAGACGACACCTATACCCCCCCTGAGGTCTGGACCTGGGACAGTGAAAATGGCGGGGCCTTTGCCTCGACCAACCGGCCCATTGCCGGGGCGACCCATGACAAAGACCTGCCCAAGGGCAAGCATCCGTTCCAGCTGCACTCGATGGGCACGCCCAACGGTCAGAAGGTCACGATCATGTTTGAGGAGCTGCTGGCCGCCGGTTATGCCGCTGAATATGACGCATGGTATATTGGGATTGGCGATGGCGATCAGTTCGGCAGCGGGTTTGTCGAAGCGAATCCGAACTCGAAAATTCCGGCGCTGATGGATTACTCGGCCGACGCACCGGTGCGTGTCTTTGAAAGTGGCGCGATTCTTATGCATCTGGCCGAGAAATTCGGCGCCTTCCTGCCCGCCTCGGGGCCTGAGCGTACCGAAACGCTGAACTGGCTGTTCTGGCAGATGGGCAGTGCGCCCTATCTGGGCGGCGGGTTCGGGCATTTCTATGCCTACGCGCCCGAAAAGTGGCAGTATCCGATTGACCGGTTTGCCATGGAAACCAAGCGCCAGATGGACGTGCTGGACCGGCAACTGGCCGAGCGACCCTATATCGCGGGCGACGACTATTCGATTGCCGATATGGCGATCTGGCCGTGGTATGGCGCATTGACGCTGGGGCGGTCTTATCCAAACGCCGAAACCTTCCTGAGCGCGCATGAATACGAGCATGTGACGGCCTGGGCCAAGAAGATCGACTCCCGCGCCGCCGTCAATCGGGGCCGCCGCGTGAACCGCACCAGCGATACGCCGGGCGAGTACCTGCGCGAACGCCACGATGCCAGCGATTTTGATACCATCGGGTAGAGTGTTTGACCTGACGGAGCGCAGCCCTGCGGGGCTGCGCGATTGATGTCTCGGCGTCGTCCTGTGGCCTCCTCCTCGGGGGGAAGGAGAAGTGATGTGACATAAGTTCGGATGTGCGGATGGTCCTGTTGTGCGGCCTCCGGCGGGGATGTTTTTCGCCAGAAGAAACAGAGGGCGTCAGGCGCGCCCCGCTTCGGCAGAAAGCGCCAGGGCGTCGATCCCGAGGGTTTTCAGCGCGGCCTCCCATTTGTTCACATTAGCGGTGTCAAACACCAGTGACAGATCAGCATCGCAGGTCAGCCAGCCGTTTTGCGCAATCTCGGTCTCTAACTGCCATGGACCCCAGCCGGCATAGCCCAACGCGATGATCGCCTTGGAGGGGCCACGCCCCTGGGCGAGGTCTTCAAGGATATCGAGCGTCGCGGTCATCGCGAAATGATCGTTCACATCCATGGTCGAGATTGAGGAGTGATAGCCATATTCATGCAGCACAAAGCCCCGACCGCTTTCCACCGGCCCTCCGAAATGCACTGGGCGGGCGGTCATATCGGTTTCGGTGGTGATAGAAAGCTGCTCCATCAGATCACTGAGACCAAGGTCCTGGGTCGGCTTGTTCACAACGATCCCCATCGCCCCCTCGGCGGAATGGGCGCACATGAAGACCACGGAATGGGCAAAACGCGGATCGCCCATGCCCGGCATGGCAATCAGCAGCTTTCCGTTCAGATCAATCTGGTTGTCCACGCGGTGCCATTCCTCTGATGTTATCATGATAATGGGGGTGGTTGAGGGGCGGTGCAAGGTATCTCAGCAGCGTGAAGGCGCGGATTCTCGCCCAAATGTGACTTGGCATTTCATTCAAAACGCCCCATTTCCGAAGGATGCGACAGAAAATATTGCCCCTTTGCCTGATTGCCCTGATGGGTTTTGCTGCTCCTGCCACGGCAGAGTCGATTGACGATACGCTGGATGTGCAGGTATTGCCTGGTTGGCGCGCGGCGGATGGCACCCATATGGCCGCCATCGAAATGACGCTGGCCGAGGGGTGGAAGACCTATTGGCGCGCGCCCGGTGATGTCGGCATTCCGCCACAGTTTGACTGGCGTGGATCGCGCAACCTCTCGGGGGTTGAAATCAGCTGGCCTACCCCAAAGGCAATGTCACAAGGCGGGATGCGCACGATTGGCTATGACAACCGCGTCACCCTGCCGATTCGGATCGCACCCCAGCGGGAAGGCAAACCCGTCGAGCTGTCTGGCACGGTTGAGATCGGGGTGTGCAAGGATATCTGCATACCTGTGACGCTGGATCTGTCGCAGCTTCTGGTACCAACCGTTCGCAAGCCGGACCCACGGATCGCTGCGGCCATGGCTGATCGGCCTTACTCCGCCAAAGAGGCGGGTGTTGGCCGGGTGAGTTGTCAGATCACGCCCAAAGGCGATGGGCTGCATGTACGTGCGCTGGTCGAATTGCCCAATACCGGCGGGCGCGAAGTGGCGGTGATCGAAACGGATAACCCGCAAGTTTGGGTGGCGCAGGCCAAAACCTCGCGCAGTGGTGGCGCTCTGACTGCCGAGACCGAAATGTATCACAGCGAAGGCCATGCCTTTGCTCTGAACCGTTCGGGGCTGCGTATCACCGTGTTGGGGACCTCCCATGCGGTGGATATTCAGGGCTGTCCTTCGGGCTGACGATCCCGCAGCAGATGGACAAATGCCATCATCATATAGAGCGCCAGTGCGATCCCCGCCGAGCCGATGGCAAACAGTCCAAACGCCTTTAGCCCTCCCGGCAGAATAATCAGTATCCCGCTGAGCGCCCCCGGTAGTGCGCCATAGACAATCGCATGGCCCACAGTCATCCCCAACCAGCCGATATTGGCCGCCAGCCCCAGGCTCAGTGCCACGCGCACCGGTGTCTCGCGGAACCGCAGCCCACGTCTCAGGGCAGCGATCTGCCGGTTGATATCCGCCTGGATTGCCAGAAGGGCGGGGATGATCAGCAGCACAAGGATCATGCCAAAGCCCAGCCCATAGACCAGCGTGATGACCGTAGGCTTCAGGAACAGCGCCTGTTGTGAGCGTTCAAACAACAGCGGAGCCAGCCCCAGAACTGTGGTCAAGGTGGTCAGCATCACAGGTCGCAACCGATCTGCCGCGCCGTCGATGATCGATGGGACCAGCCCCCGATCTTCGGCATATTCGTCAATGGTCGTGATCAACACGATGGAATCGTTGATAATAATGCCGGTCATCCCCATCAGGCCGACCACGGTGAACATACTCAGCGGCACATCCCATGCCGCATGGCCATAGATCGTGCCCACCAGCCCGAATGGTATGATCGCCATCACCACGAAAGGCCGTGTCCAGGAGGAAAACACCCAGGCCAGCACCAGGAAGATCCCGGTCAGCGTCAGGATCAGGCCCAGTCGCGCTTCTTCCAGAAACTCATCCTCTTGTTCGGAGAGGCCAGACAGGCGCCACTCAACCTGTTTTTCGCTGGCGATGGTGGGTAGAATTTCCTGTTCCAGCGCCTCCATCACCGCAGCGGCGCGGGCGGGATCATCTTCGGAAATATCGCCGGTCACACTGATCAGGCGGATGCCGTTCTCGCGCCGTACGGTGGAAAACCCGGTGCGCCGCTCGGCACTCACCATATCGGCAAGCGGCAGATAGGCCCCGCCGGGGGTGCGCAGTAACGTGCGTTCCAGAAAATCAGCGGTCAATTCGCCTTTGGGCAGCTCAACGCGGATTTCGGCACTGCGCGGACCCAGCGGGAAGGTCGCGGCCTCGATTCCGTTCAACCGGTGCCGTAGCACCCGGCCCAGCCCGTCAATGCTGAACCCCAGGGCCTGGCCCTGCGGGGTTAGCTCAAGGATCAGCTCTTCCTTGTCATAGGCGAGATTGTCCTCGACCGCCGACACTTCGTGGAACCGCAACAGCGCCTCTTTCAACGCCTCAGAGGCGGCTTTCAGATTATCTGCTGTTGCGCCGTAAAACTGCACATCCAGCGCCGCGCCACCGGGCCCGGAGCGCCATCCCCGAAAGCTGACCGTCTCAGCCAAAGGGTGCTGGCGCACGCGGTCCTGTAATTCGCCCACAAACGCAAAGCTGGAATAGGGACGCAGATCGGCGTCGATCAACTCGATCGCGATCCCGCCCAGCTGATCTGGCTCTTTCGTGTCGGCGCCGGGCAGGCCCCATCCGGCATTGCCGCCGACCTGTGCCATGACGTAATCCAGCGGGTTGCGGCCATGACGTTCCTCATATTCGCGCCCCAACTCTTCTGTGGCGCGCTGCATTTCGCGCATCATGTCCATCGCGTCAGCGCGGCTGGCACCGGGGGCCATGATGAAATTGCCGGTGACGCTGCCGCGCTCGGGCGCGTTGAAGAACCGCCATTGCACATCGCCTTTGATAAACAAGGCCGATTGCCCTGCCAACGCCAGAAGCGCCAGGGCAAAGACCGGATAGCGCGCCCGGATGACTCCGGCCATCAACGGGCGGAACAGGATGTCGCGCACCCATACAAAGCCCTGATTGATCAGGTGCGATACCGAGTCGATCCCGTGATGCGACATCGCCAGAAGGGACAGATGACGGCGCTCGGCGGGCATTGTCCAGAAGCCGAGGATAAAGCCCACAACGCCCGCGCCTCCGGCCATCGCAAAGTTACTTACCGAGATCAGAGTTGGCAGGCCCTCACCGTCAAGCGAGACCATTCCAATGCGCCCCAGACCGATCAGGACGACAAAGAACAGGGCCATCGCAAACAGCGCCGACACCGCCATCAGGGCCAGCGCGGCGAATCCGACACGTGTGCGGCTGAACCCGGTTGGATGGCGCTCTTTCAGAGCATGCGCCATGTGGTTGGGCAGAATCAAAAAGCACTCTACCAGGCTGGCCACGAGAACCATGATCACGGTGTAGGGCATATCGACAATCAGACTGCCAAACCGCCCGCCAATCGCCGTCAGCCCGAAAAAGGCGATCAGCGTGGTCAGGGTGGCTGAAAAAACCGGCATCGACATGCGCATCGCGGCGCGTTCGGCGGCGACAGTGGGTGGCTCGCCCAGTTTGCGCACCCGCGCATCCGCATGCTCGCCCACCACGATGGCGTCATCCACCACGATCCCCAGCGTGATGATCAACGCGAAAAGCGAGATCATGTTCAGCGTCAGACCGGCAAAATACATCAGCGCAATGGCGCTGAACATGGCCACGGGAATGCCCGCTGCCACCCAGAAGGCGGTGCGCGCATTGAGGAACAGGAACAGCAGGGCAACCACCATACCCAGCCCCATCAGCCCGTTATCCAGCAGGATGTTCAACCGCCCCGAGATCGCCTCGGCCCGGGTGCGGATCAGGCGCAGTTCGACGCCCTCGGGCAGGGTTTCGGCCATCTCTGCGGCCACATCCTCGACCTGTTGCTGAATGTGGATGGCATCCCCCTGCGCCGACCTGTCGACACGGATCGAAATAGCCGGATCTTGCCCGACAAAGAAACTGCGCTCGCGGGTGATGCCTTCGACCCGGATCGTTGCGACATCCCCAATGGTCAGCTTGGAGCCATCGGCGTTTGAGCGCAGGACGATTTGCGACAGCTGTTCGGGGTCGCGTTTTTCAACGCCGGTGCGCACGCGGGTGTCGGCGCCGGTGATGTCGCCTGCAGGGTCGGCATCGACCTCTTCGGCAATGACTCCGGCGATCTCGGCCATGGTGATGTCGTTAGAGATCAGGTTGGTCGATGGAATTTCGACGATGGTTTCGGGGGCGGCAACCCCTTGTATCGTGGTGCGGGTGACCCCGGCGGCAAAAAGCCTTGTGATCAACTCATCCGCAAACAGGCCCAGTTGGTCGGTGCCGACCGGGCCGGTGATCACCAGATCGGTCACCCTGTCTCGCCACGCCCCGCGCCGGACTTCGGGTTCTTCGGCCTCATCGGGCAGGGTGGTCACCAGATCAATCGCTGATTGTACCTCGTCCGAGGCGCGGCCCATATCCCAACCCGGTTCAAACTCCAGCGAGATCGAGGCGCGTCCCTCGGTGCTCATCGCCTCAGAATGCTCGACCCCTTCAACCGACAGCAACGCAGGTTCCAGCACCTGTACAATTGCGGCGTCAACGTCTTCGGCCCCGGCCCCTTCCCAGATCACGCTGATCGAGACGGAATCGGTGATCACATCGGGAAAGAATTGTGCCCGCATCCGTGGCGCAGTGGCGATGCCCAGCACGATCAACACCACCAGCAACAGATTGGCGGCGGTACGATGACGGGTGAAGTAGGAAATCAACCCGCCTGCCGGCTCGGGGATAGAGCGGGCCATGTCTAGCCTCCCATGCGGGTTTCAAGCCGCTGGACCATCTGCGCCGGGACTCTGGCCTCTGAGAGTGTGGAGATCATTTCGGTTTTTGCCGCTTCGGCCATATCCGTGCGTGTTTCGACATAGGCGATCAGGCGCGCGCGCCGATCCTCGCTGAGTTCCAGCATCAGGCTGGCCTCTTCCTGTGCCTCAGCCGGTTGGTTCAAGACCCGTACCTTGATGCCTTCCCCCAGAAGCGGTGAGCGTTCGGCCACTACATCCTGCCCGGGCAGTCCTTCGCCGCGCACCAGAATGTCATCTCCCTGTCGGCGTAGCAAGATCACCGGCACGGCGTCCAGACGGCTGTCTGCATCCACAACCAACACCTGCCCATCTGCCCCCAGCGCCGAGGCGGGCAGGCGCATGACAAGATCCAGAGGTGGTTCCTTGATCGCGACGGTTACAAAATCCCCGGGCTTCAGCCCGTTGGCCTTGTCCAGCCTGGCAAACAACACGCGCCCGGTCTGGCCCTCGCCGACCGCTGCGCTGTCGCGGGTGATCACGCCCGTCGCGCTCAGCTTCAGCCCAAAAGCGGCCATGGTGACGTCAACCGGTGCCTCGATCAGGTCGCCATCTTCGTCCAGCAGTCGGGTGAACTGCGCGGTTGAGACGCGAAAGGCGACCTCCAGCGCATCGGCGTCAATCAGCGTCGCCAGATGTTCATTGGCCGTCACCACGCCGCCGGACACGCCCGATACATCAGCCAGCGTGCCGGAAAACCCGGCGCTGATCACGGTGTCATCCAAGCGCCGTTTCGCTTCGGCCTTGGCAATCTCTGCGCGGCTGAGCCGGGTGGCGGCCTGATCGACGCGCGCCTCGGCCAGCGCCAATGCCTGCCGGTTGGCCAGCACCGCCTGACGGGCCTGTGCGGCGGCCAGTTCGGCCACCTCAACCGTGGCTGCACTGCCGACACCGCGTTCCTGCAGGTCCACCTGACGCTGAAAGGCGCGGGTGCGCAACTCGGCTTGTTCGCGTCCGGCGGCCAGTTCATCCTGCGCCAGCGCCAATGCGCGCTCGGCCTCGCGGGTTTCGGCCTCTGCATCAAGCATGTCGCTGTTTGCCCGATCCAGCGCGGCCTGTGTATCTGCCGGGTCAATCCGCGCCAGAAGCTGCCCGGCACTGACATCGCCACCTTCCTCGAACTGGGTGGCCAGTTGGATCAGCGTCCCGCTGGTTTTCGCCCTGATCTCAAGGGTGCGACGGCTTTCCACTTCGCCAAAGGCGGTCAGAACCGGCGTGATGGTTTGTTCTTCGGCTGAAATCGTGTTCACCGCAAACACCCGTTCGCGCCGTTCGGGCACATTGGGTTCGCTGTTGATCTGCTCCTGAATGGCAGATAACACGATGCTGCCAGCATAGGCCAACACGCCCAGCGTCAGGCTAAGCAAAAACAGGCCAATCAGGCTGTGGCGCAGAAACTGCATGGCTATCAGACCTTTGAACCGATCACGGAAATCGCGTGTTATCCCTATACTTAGTGCAAATCTTGCAGTTCTGCAGGGTTTTACGCAGCAGCCCGTTATTTCCGTCGCTGATGTTCGTCCAGGCGGGGCATTATTTCAACGAAATTGCAGGGCCGGTGGCGGTAATCCAGCTGAAGTTTCAAAATTTCGTCCCAGGCATCCTTGCAGGCTCCGGGGCTACCGGGCAGGGCAAACAGATAGGTCCCGCCCGCCACGCCGCCCGTGGCACGTGATTGCACCGCGGAGGTGCCGATTTTTTGCATGCTGACGATGGTAAAGACCGTGCTGAAGGCCTCAATCTCTTTTTCATAGACATCGCGGTGCGCCTCGACCGACACGTCGCGCCCGGTCAGGCCAGTGCCACCGGTTGAGATGATCACGTCCACCGCGTCATCGGCTATCCATGCGCGCAGTTGATCGGCGATCTGATCGCGTTCATCCTGGATGATCTGACGATGGGCAAGGGTATGTCCGGCCTCTTCCAACCGTGACACCAGAACATTGCCCGATTTATCCTCATCCAGCCGGCGGGTATCGCTGACCGTCAGAACGGCGATACGGACAGGGAGAAAGTCTTTGCTGTCGTCGATGCGGGACAAGGGGCCGCTCCTTCTTCAAAAGTTGAACCAGTTGGCCGTGGGACCAAGGTTGAGAACGCGTGTGGTGCCGATCTGATCCTCTTGCCCCCAGCTGTCGTGGATATGACCACAGATGGCCAAACGGGGCTGGATACGTACATGGCATCGTGAATGGCGGTTGAGCCAACCGACAGGCCCGCTGAGGTGGTATCAGCCACGCCTTTGGGCGGGCTGTGGGTGATCGGGATATCGGCACTGGTGCAGGGTGCGAGCATATCGGCGGCCTGCGCCTCGCTCAGGTCACAGGACCATTCGCCAAATGGGGTCGGCGGCACGCGATAGCCAAGGCCGAATAGGCTCAGGCCATTGAAATCATGCGCAGTCCCATGCAGGACAGCCATGTTGGGTAAGGCTACGTCGCGCAGTTCTTCGGCGCTTTCGGCATTGCCGGGCACCACCACCATCGGAGCATTAATGCCAGCAAGCAGGGTCACGGCATCATGTAACCCTTTGCGCATATTGCAGAAATCCCCGGCACCGATGATCAGATCCGCTTCTTGGCTGGCCTCGACCAAAGCCGCGGCCCGGCTGCGCGAATGATGCAGGTCTGAAAACGCCAGAATTTTCATTTGTCAGTGCTCCAGAGCCGCGCCTTTAACTCAAGCAGATCGGTCCAAGCTTCGCGCTTGGCCGCCGGGTTACGTAACAGATAGGCCGGGTGAAACATCGGCAAGGCGGGTTTGCCATAGGCCTCGGCCCAGTTGCCGCGCAGCCGGGTGATGCCACGTTTACCCAATCCCGCCTGACAGCTGGAATTACCCATCAAAACAATGGCATCCGGGTTGATCAACTGCACATGGCGCTGCACGAAGGGCAACAACATCGCAATCTCTTCTGGCTTGGGATCGCGGTTTTGCGGCGGGCGCCAGGGCAGAACATTGGTGATGTAAACGGCATCTTCGCCCGTTTTCGCATGACGATCCAGATCAATCGCCGCCAGCATCTTGTCCAGCAATTGCCCGGTGCGGCCCACAAAAGGCTTGCCCTGGGTATCTTCATCGCGCCCCGGGGCCTCGCCGATGATCATCACCCGGGCCTCAGGATTGCCGTCCGAAAACACCAGATTGCGCGCGCCGCGTTTCAATTCGCAATGCTCAAACGCGGCCATTGCCGCTTGAAGCCTGGCCAGATTCTGTGCGTTTTCCGCCACTTGACGGGCCTCGACTACGGCATTCACCCTGGTCGCTTCGGCCATTGGGACGGCAGCAGGCGTGGCAGGTTTCCGGGGCGTATCACTCAGATCATAGCGGTTGATAGGGGCCTCACAGATCGCATCTGTCGCCCCAAGCTCGATCTGCCAATCGAGAAGGGCGCGGGCCGTGGCATGATCAATCTGCGAATCCATGATCGGTAATCTAGACCCGATAGCGCACATTCAAAATGTGTAACTTTGACCAGATCACAGGTTAGGTAGAGAAACGGGCAGATTTCGGGGGCACTAGCCCGCTTGCCCCCACTCGCGACCCCACTTATAAGCAGCCAAACCGGATCGGAGGCGGCATGAGCTATTCACATTCCCACCTTCTGGGGATCGAACCCCTAGCCCCGACCGATATCTCCGCAATCCTTGATCTGGCTGACCAGTATGTTGATCTGAACCGAGGTGCCGTGAAGCATTCCGAGGTGCTGGCTGGCCTGACGCAAATCAACATGTTTTTTGAAAACTCCACCCGCACGCAGGCCAGTTTTGAGCTGGCTGGCAAACGGCTGGGCGCGGATGTGATGAACATGGCGATGCAGGCCAGTTCGATCAAAAAGGGCGAGACGCTGATTGATACGGCGCTGACCCTGAACGCGATGCACCCTGATCTGCTGGTTGTGCGGCACCCGCAATCCGGGGCGGTCGATCTGTTGGCGCAAAAGGTGAATTGCGCCGTGCTGAACGCAGGCGACGGGCGGCATGAACACCCTACCCAGGCCTTGCTGGATGCGCTGACCATTCGGCGCGCCAAGGGGCGGTTGCATCGCCTGAGCATCGCGATCTGCGGCGACATTGCGCATTCCCGCGTTGCGCGTTCGAACATCATTCTGCTGGGCAAGATGGAGAATCGCGTCCGCCTGATCGGGCCGCCTACTCTGATGCCCTCGGGCATTGGCGAGTTTGGGGTCGAGGTGTTTGAGGATATGAATGAGGGTCTGAAGGACGTCGATGTGGTGATGATGCTGCGGCTTCAGAAAGAGCGGATGGATGGCGGGTTCATCCCGTCCGAGCGCGAATACTATCACCGCTACGGATTGGACGCGCAAAAGCTGAGTCATGCCAAGCCCGATGCGATTGTGATGCATCCTGGCCCGATGAACCGGGGTGTCGAGATTGACGGTGAAATCGCCGATGACATCAACCGCAGCGTCATTCAGGAACAGGTGGAAATGGGCGTGGCCGTGCGCATGGCCGCGATGGACCTGCTGGCGCGCAACCAGCGCGCGGCCCGCAAATCCGCCGGAGTGATGGTGTGAGCGAGCGGTTTGAGATCAGCGCGACCGAACGTGGAATCGTGCGGGTGTTCAAGGTCGATCTGTCCGAAGATCAGATCGAGAGCTTCGATCCTGCACCTTCCCTTGGCGTGGCCTCGCTTGAGCCGCAATATACCGAGCTGTTCCCGGTCAGCGACCTCAAGGGGGTCGGCCTGTCAGGCTATATGTCCGAAGGGCTGGGCATTGCCGACGCCGAGTTGGACAAAGCGCGTCTTGATGCGCTTAAGGGCCATGTCCTGATTGTCCTGTCCGCCGCTTTTGGAGGCGAAGCCTTGACGTTGACGCCCAAAGCACCATTGCGATGGATCGGGACCTACACCGAAGAGCGCGCACCGGTGCAGTTTGAACCGCTGCCCGATGCTGCCGCCCAGGGTCAGATCGCGCCTGATGGCAGAAAACGCCCCTCGGATGCGGCGATGTCGGGCCGGGTGGCGATGATCGCCCTGCTGGTGATTTTCGCCCTGACGGGCCTCATGATCTGGATTGCGGCCTCATGAACGAACTCTCTTCCCGCATGACGCCCAGCACGCCCCTGCAGGAGGGTGAACATGTGATTGAAAGCTTTCAGGCCGATCGCGCGACCTATATCCGCGATCATGCCTGGATGGCTGCACTGTCTATGGCGGCGGGCATGGTGATCCTCTGGCTGATTGGCAATCCGCATCTGTGGACCGGGGCAGTGGGCGGCCTTGCGGCGATCCTGATCCGGGGCGGCTATGTTGCCTCGGATGAGATGGCAGCCCGCTGGGATCTGACTGACCGCCGCCTGCTGGGGCCACAAACCCGCGCGGTGAACCTGAGCGAGATTGCAAAGGTGCGCGGCCTTGGATCTGCAGCGCAGGTGATCACAAAGAGTGGCGACAAGCATCTGATCAAGTATCTTGGCGACAAGACTGTGGTGATGGACCGGATCAAGCGGGCAGCGGGGCTATGAAGGGCATGCAGCACGTCGATAACTCCTGGGACGGAGTATTACAGGACGGCGAGGTATTGCTTTGGCAGGATCAGCCCGCACTGAGCTTGGTGCTGGAAGACATCAGGTGGCTGGAGGCGGGGATGGGCGTCTTCTTCATGGGGTTTTCCATTGTCTGGATGGGGATGACTGCACAGGCCGGCGGTATTTTCTGGATGTTTGGCCTGATCTTTTTCTTCATCGGAATGCGGAACTCGCTGGGCCAGTTCTTGATTGATCCGTGGCTTCGGCGGCAAACGTATTTTACGTTGACCAACCAGCGCGCGTTTGTCGCCAGCCGCAAGCTAATGGGCGGCAAGGTGTTGAAAAGCTATGTGATTGACAAGAACAGCCCGCTGGAACTGGAGCAAGGTCAGACCCACTCGATCTATTTTGCAACCGAAGAACGCCGCCGCAATAAAGGCGGGCGGTATACGGCGAAGATCGGGTTCGAACACATGTCCGAGAGTGCCGAGCCTTTCCAGCTGTTGGAAAAGATCAGGAGAGGGGACGTCTGATGGCGATGCTGTTTACCAATGCCCGGTTGATCGACCCCGAGGCGCAGACCGATGCATTGGGATGGGTATTGGTTGAGGATAGCGTGATCCGCGAGACGGGCACGGCTCAGCCTCCCAAATCCAAACGTTTGATCGACTGCGCCGGAAAATGCCTTGCCCCCGGCATCGTCGATATCGGCGTGAAGGTCTGCGAACCGGGCGAGCGGCATAAGGAAAGCTATCGCTCGGCCGGGCTGGCGGCGGCGGCAGGCGGAATCACCACGATAGTGACGCGGCCCGATACGTTGCCCGCGACCGACACGCCCGAGGTGCTGGAATTTGCCCGGCGGCGCGCGAATGGGGCCGCCCCCGTCAACGTGTTGCCCATGGCCGCCCTGACCAAGGGTCGCGAGGGTCGTGAGATGACCGAGATCGGCTTTCTTATGGACGCAGGCGCAGTTGCTTTCACCGATTGCGATCACGTGGCGGCCAATACCAAGGTGTTTTCCCGGGCGCTGACCTATGCTCGCAGCCTTGATGCGTTGGTCATGGCCCACCCGCAAGAGCCGGGCCTGAGCGCGGGCGCGGCGGCCACCAGCGGAAAATTTGCCAGTTTGCGCGGGCTGCCAGCCGTCACGCCAATGGCTGAACGCATGGGGCTGGATCGCGATATCGCCCTGCTGGAAATGACCGGCGCGCGCTATCACGCCGATCAGATCACTACTGCGCGCGCCCTGCCTGCGCTGGAACGGGCCAAGGCCAACGGGCTGGACATCACCGCAGGGACCAGCATTCACCACCTGACCCTGAACGAGTTGGATGTGGCCGATTACCGGACCTTCTTTAAGGTCAAACCGCCCCTGCGATCTGAGGACGACCGTCAGGCGGTCATCGCGGCGGTGCGCGATGGGCTGATTGATGTGATCAGTTCAATGCACACGCCGCAGGATGAAGAAAGCAAACGTCTGCCCTTTGAAGAGGCGGCCAGCGGGGCTGTGGGGCTAGAGGCGCTGTTGCCTGCGGCCATGCGGCTTTATCATTCGGGCGATCTGAGCTTGCCACAACTGTTCCGCGCGATGGCGCTGAACCCGGCCAAACGGCTGGGGTTAGGGGCAGGGCGGTTGAGTGCAGGGGCACCCGCCGATCTGGTGCTGTTCGATCCGGACAAACCCTTTGTGCTGGATCGCTTCGCCCTGCGTTCAAAATCCAAAAACACCCCGTTTGACGGGGCGCGGATGCAGGGTAAGGTGCTGGCAACTTATGTGGCCGGACAGGCCGTTTATGAGGCAGAGTGATGCTAGGGATTGAAACGTCTGCCGCGCTTTTGGTGCTTTGGGCCGTGCTGGGCTATCTGGCCGGGTCCATCCCGTTTGGCATGGTGCTTGCCAGGACCATGGGCCTTGGCAATCTGCGCGAGATCGGATCGGGCAACATCGGCGCGACCAATGTGCTGCGCACCGGCAGCAAGAAAGCAGCGGCGTTGACCGTGCTGTTGGACGGGGCCAAGGGTGCTGTCATGGTGCTGCTGGCCCGCGCGATCACCGGTGAGGATGCTGCGCAGCTGGCAGGGCTGATGGCGTTTCTGGGCCATTGCTATCCGATCTGGCTGGGCTTTAAGGGCTTTAAGGGCGGTAAGGGCGTGGCCACCTTTATCGGCCTGATGCTGGCGCTGGCCTGGCCGGTGGGGGTCGCGTGTTGCGCCACATGGCTGGTCGGAGCTGCGGCCACGCGGATATCGTCCTTCGCGGCGACCCTGACGGCGGCGCTGAGCACGATCTGGATCGTCTTTCTGGGTTATCCAGCCCTGTTTTTCCTGGGCATCGCATTGACTCTGCTGGTGTTCTGGCGCCATCGCGAGAATATCACGCGGTTGCGTGCCGGGACCGAGCCCAGGATCGGACAAAAGTGAACTCCACCTTTCTGGCAGCATTTGATTCGCTGCCGTTGGGCGCGTTCGAGGCAGTTTATCAGGGGCGCAGGTATCTGGTCACCCGCAGTGAGTTCGCTGGTGGTGCCAGCCAGAAACTGGTGGCGCACCAACTGGGCGGAAGCGACTATATCAGCCTCAATCTTTATCGGCTGGCATCCGGTGCGCGGCTGAAACCATGCGAGATGCCCAAAGCGAAGGTGGTCGATTTTGTTCTGAATTTAAAGCAGGATACCCCACCGGAGTAACGTTTCGCGGAGCCGTTGACGTTAGGGCAGCGGGCCTGTGCAAAAACTGCAGGTTGCAATCGGGGTCTGATTTGTGCTGTGTTATGCGCAAGGGCCGCACCGGGCCGAAAGACTCGATGCCAAGTGCCCATGTAGGAGATAAAGTATCATCGCTTCTGGACGATCTGACCGGTTTGCCGCAGGCTTCGGCTGTCCCCCCTTTGATGTACCGACCCCTCTGGGGCCGAAGACATCAGAAGGGCCAAGATTCAGAGCGCATGACGATTGTTTCCCATCCTCACCCCATAGCGGACAGGCCCGAGCACGCCCTAACGCCGCACCACACCTTTACCAATAAGGGAGCGCAGACGGCCCATGGCCGCGCTGACACCTGAAAATGTTTGCTAACAGACAGGAGAAATAACATGTCTACCAAACGAAATCTGGCCGCAGCGATGCTGCTGAGCGCCGTCAGCGCCACGGCCCTGTCGGCCCAGACGCTGGTTTATTGCTCGGAAGGCTCGCCCGAGGGCTTTGACCCGGCGCTTTACACAGCCGGCACCACCTTTGATGCCTCTTCTCACCCGATCTACAACCGTCTGACCGAGTTCGAGACCGGCACCACCAACGTGATTCCCGGACTTGCCGAAAGCTGGGAAGCATCGGCAGATGGTCTGGAGTACACCTTCACACTGCGTCAGGGTGTCAAGTTCCACTCGAACGACATGTTCACGCCCAGTCGTGATTTCAACGCCGATGACGTGATCTTCAGCTTTGAGCGTCAGCGCCTGGACACACACCCCTATAACGAAGTGTCCGGTGGCACCTGGGAATACTTTGAAGGCATGTCGATGCCTGATCTGGTCAGATCGATCGAGAAAGTCGACGATTACACCGTCAAGTTCACCCTGAGCCGCCCCGAAGCGCCGTTTGTTGCCAACATGGCAATGGATTTCGCCTCGATCCAGTCGGCCGAATATGGCGCGGCGATGATGGAGGCAGGCACGCCCGAAATGCTGAACCAGGCGCCTATCGGCACCGGCCCGTTCAGCTTTGTGGCCTATCAGAAAGACGCCGTGATCCGCTATGCGCGCAACGATGCGTATTGGTCTGATCCTGCTGGCGTCGAAAACCTGATCTTTGCGATCACACCGGATGCCTCCGTGCGCTATCAAAAGCTGAGCGCGGGTGAGTGCCACATCATGCCTTATCCGAACCCGGCCGATGTGGCTGCCATGCAGGCAGATGAAAACATCAACGTGCTCGAGCAGGAAGGCCTGAACGTTGGCTATCTGGGCTATAACACGCAGATGCCGCCGTTTGATAATCCGAAGGTCCGCAAGGCGCTGAACATGGCGATCGACAAACAGGCGATCATCGATGTGGTTTTCCAGGGGTCCGGCCAGATTGGCAAGAACCCGATCCCGCCGACGATGTGGTCCTATAACGACGCCATCGAGGACGATCCTTATGATCCCGAGGCCGCCAAGGCCGCTCTGGCCGCGGAAGGTGTCACCGATCTCAACATGAAGATCTGGGCGATGCCGGTACAGCGTCCCTATAACCCCAATGCTCGGCGCATGGCCGAGCTGATGCAGGAAGACTTTGCCAAGATCGGCGTGACCGTCGAGATCGTGTCTTATGAGTGGGGTGAATACCTGTCCCGCTCCAAGGCGATTGATCGTGACGGTGCCATCCTGTTGGGCTGGACCGGCGACAATGGTGACCCAGACAACTTCCTGGCGGTTCTGCTGGGCTGTGATGGGGTTGAGGCGTCAAACCGCGCGCAATGGTGCCACGAGCCCTTTGACGAGCTGATCAACGCGGCCAAGGTCGAAACCGATGCCGCCAAGCGCACCGAGCTTTATGAGCAGGCGCAGGTCGTGTTCAAAGAGCAGGCCCCCTGGGCCACAATCGCCCACTCGGTGGTCTACATGCCGACCCGCCCCGAAGTGCAGGGCTATAAGGTACACCCGCTGGGCGGCCACATCTTCTACGGTGTGACACTGGCGGAATAAGCCATTTGACCGGGGCTGCCTGTTGGGGCGGCCCCGGTTCTTTTTGGGAACAGAAATGTCAGATAGACTTAGCGACTTGCGCGCTGTGGCCGGAACCCTTGGGGTTGACGCCATCGCGTTGGTGCCAGGACCGAATTTTACCCGCAGCGTCGGGCAGGCCTTTATGAGCCACGAACGCCCGTTTGTGCTGATCGTACCTGCAAATGGCGTGCCTGCTGCGATTGTGCCCAATCTTGAGCTTGGCTCTTGGGCGCAGGTGGGTTTTGACGGCGCGGTCTATGACTGGCGCGATCAGGATGGATACCAGGCGGCGTTTGACGCGCTGGCCACCGATATGCCGCTGCAAAGCCTTGCGGTTGAAGGGCAGGTGATGCGGGTCTTTGTGCATCACGCTTTGAAAGCCGCGCTGCCCGATCTGCAGATTGTGGACGGTGAGGCCGCGATTTCCGGCCTGCGCATGATCAAGACCGACGATGACGTCGCCGCGTTGCAAGCGGCCATAGATATTTCCGAGCGCGCTTTGGGCAGCGTCTTGGCGCGTGGGCGCGTGGGCCAGACCGAGGCCGAGATTGAAAGCCTGCTGATCCAGGCGTTGTTTGCCGAAGGGGCCGACGGGATGGCCTTTGATCCGATCGTGGCGGCTGGGGAGAACTCGGCCCGCCCCCATGCGCACGCCCGTGATGTCGCGGTGCAGGCCGGCGACGCGTTGCTGTTTGATTTCGGGGCGAAGAAACATGGGTTTTGCGCCGACATCACCCGCACTGTTTTCGTGAGTCATGCCACAGATGAGGGTGCCGAGGTTTATGACACCGTGCTGCGCGCCAATCAGGCCGGCCACGCGATGACCCGCGCAGGTGTCAGTGCGCATGAGATCGACGATGCGGTCACATCCGTGCTGGAGGCATCGCCTTACGCCGACCGTATTCGCACCAAGACCGGCCATGGTCTGGGCCGCGAGGTGCATGAAGCGCCCTATATCATGCGCGGCAACCATCAGGTGCTGCCTGCAGGCACGGTTTACACCAACGAACCGGGGCTCTATGCGCTGGGCAAGTTTGGCGTGCGTATTGAAGATGATGTGCTGGTAACCGATACAGGCTGCCGCAGCCTGACGACATTTCCCAAAGACCTGATGATCGTAGGAGCTTCCTGATGCTGAGATACTTGCTGGCGCGATTGGTGACGTTTTTGCCAACGTTTATTGGCGTGACGCTGATCTCTTTCGCCTTCATCCGGGTGTTGCCGGGCGATCCGATCATCGTGATGGCCGGCGAACGCGGCATGAGCCAGGAACGCTATGACGCCTTGCAGGCCGAACTGGGCTTTGATCGCCCGATCCTGACGCAATACTGGGATTATCTGCTGGGGGTGATGCAGGGCGATCTGGGCAATAGTTTTGTCACCAAACGTCCGGTCTGGGATGAATTTTTCGCCCTGTTCCCCGCCACATTGGAGCTGTCGATCTGTGCGATGATCCTTGCAATCGCGCTGGGTCTGCCCGCAGGCGTGATCGCGGCGGTGAACCGGGGGAAGTTCTTTGACCGTACGCTGATGTCGGCCGCCCTTGTGGGCTATTCGATGCCGATCTTCTGGTGGGCGTTGTTGTTGATCATCGTGTTCAGTGGCAATCTGGGCTGGACGCCGGTGTCGGGGCGGATCGACCTGCTCTATTTCTTTGATGATGTGACGGGCTTTATGTTGATCGATTCACTCCTCAGCGGGCAGGAGGGCGCGTTCCGATCCGCCGTGCGTCACCTGATCCTGCCGGCCATCGTCTTGGGTACCATCCCGCTGGCGGTGATCGCGCGGCAAACCCGCTCGGCCATGCTTGAGGTTTTGAGTGAGGATTACATCCGCACGGCGCGCGCCAAGGGCCTCAGTCCGGGGCGGATCAACGGGCTGCACGCCCTGCGCAATGCGCTGATCCCGGTGATTACGGTGATTGGTCTGTCGGTGGGCACGCTGCTGGCGGGCGCAATCCTGACAGAGACGATCTTTAGCTGGCCCGGCATCGGCAAATGGATGGTCGATAGCATTTCACGGCGCGACTATCCGGTGGTGCAGGGGGGGCTGATGATGATCGCATTGATCGTGATGTTGGTAAACCTGACCGTGGATGTGCTCTACGGTCTCATTAACCCCAAAGTCAGGAAGCAATGATGAGTGACGCTGCACAAAACACCGCCGCCGCCCGTCCGGGCCGCCTGCGCGAATTCTGGTTCTACTTCAGTGAGAACCGGGGCGCTGTCATTGGCTTTTACGTCTTTCTGGCTTTCGTGGTCATGGCCGCAGGCGCCGATATTCTGGCCCCTTACAGCCCGACCGAACAGTTCCGCGAACACACGTTGGTGCCGCCGTTCTGGCAGGAAGGCGGCAGTTCTCAGTTTCTGCTCGGGACCGATCCTTTGGGCCGTGATATGCTGTCGCGCCTGCTGCATGGGGCGCGCTATTCGTTCCTTGTCGGGCTGGTGGTGGTTACCGTCGCCTCGATTGGCGGGATTTCCGTTGGGCTGATTGCGGGCTTTGCGCCCAAATGGGTCGATACGATCATCATGCGGATCATGGATATCATCCTGTCCTTCCCGTCGCTGTTGCTGGCGCTGGTTCTGGTGGCCATCTTGGGGCCGTCCCTGACCAACGCGATGCTGGCGATCGCCATCGTTTTGCAGCCCCACTACGTCCGCCTGACACGGGCGGCTGTTATGTCGGAACGCACCAAGGATTACGTGACCTCGGCGCGGGTGGCCGGGGCAAGCCTGCCGCACCGGATGTTCAAAACCGTGCTGCCCAATTGCATGGCACCGATAATCGTGCAGGCAGCTTTGTCTTTCTCCACCGCCATTCTGGACGTTGCTGCGCTGGGCTTTCTTGGGATGGGGGCGCAACCGCCCACGCCGGAATGGGGCACCATGCTGGCCGAGGCGCGTGAGTTTATTCTGCGCGCGTGGTGGGTGGTGACATTGCCTGGCCTTGCGATCCTGATCACGGTGCTGGCGATCAACCTGATGGGTGATGGTTTGCGCGACGCCCTTGACCCGAAACTGAAGAGAAGCTGACGACATGGCATTATTGGAAATCAGGAACCTCTCGGTCGATTTTTCCACCTCTGGCGGGCAATTCCGCGCGGTGGACGGTGTCGATCTCAGCGTCGATGCGGGCGAGATCATGGCCATCGTCGGTGAAAGCGGGTCGGGCAAATCGGTCTCAATGCTGGCGATGATGGGGTTGTTGCCCTGGACCGCCACGATCACCGCCGATGTGCTGGAGTTTGACGGGCGCGACCTGCGCAGCCTGAGCAAACAGGAGCGACGCAAGCTGGTTGGCAAAGACATCGCGATGATCTTTCAGGAGCCGATGTCGTCGCTGAACCCCTGCTTTACGGTCGGATTTCAGATCAAGGAAATGATCCGCCAACATATGGGGCTGTCAGGTGCGGACCGTCACAAACGGGCGGTCGAACTGTTGGATCAGGTGGGTATTCCTGACCCGGAAAGCCGTCTGAACATCTTCCCGCACCAACTGTCGGGCGGCATGAACCAACGGGTGATGATCGCCATGTCGATTGCCTGCAACCCCCGCCTGTTGATCGCGGATGAGCCGACAACAGCACTGGATGTGACCATTCAGGCACAGATTCTGGACCTGCTGACCGGCTTGCAGAAAGACCGCGATATGGCGCTGATCCTGATCACCCATGATATGGGCGTGGTGGCCGAAACCGCCGAGCGGGTCAGCGTGCAATATGCCGGTCAAAAGGTCGAGGAACAGCCCGTCGTCGGCTTGTTTCAGACCCCGCATCACCCCTACACGGCGGCGCTGCTGGATGCGCTGCCTGAACGGGCGACAGACAAACATCTGCCCACCATTCCCGGCGTCGTGCCCGGACAGTTTGATCGCCCCGAAGGCTGCCTGTTCTCGCCTCGCTGCGCCTTTGCGGATGACAAATGCCGCACAACGCCGCCCAAACTACAATCTCAGGAATTGGGGGCCGCGCGCTGCCATTACCCGCTAGCTGCAAAGGTAGACGCATGAGCCAGCCTATTGTCACAGCCACCGGCCTGTCGCGCCACTACGATGTCAGAGGCGGCTTTCTGGCCAAACCGAAGGTGGTCAAGGCGCTGTCCGAAGCCACGTTCACCCTGACCCCCGGCAAAACCCTCGCCGTGGTGGGTGAATCGGGCTGCGGGAAGTCCACCCTCGCGCGGCTGATCACCCTGATCGAAGAACCCACCGCCGGCACGCTCAGCATCGCCGGAACCCAGGCGGTGCCGGACACTTGGGACGATCTGCGCTCGTCGGTGCAGATCGTTTTTCAGGACCCGTATGGTAGCCTGAACACCCGCCACCGCATCGGCACCATTCTGGAAGAACCCCTGCGCATCAACCAGCCTGAACTAGGTCGCGAAGCGATCGAGGCCAAGGCCCGTGAAATGCTGGAACTGGTCGGCCTGCGCCCCGAACATTACGACCGCTACCCGCATATGTTCTCCGGCGGGCAACGCCAGCGTATCGCCGTGGCCCGCGCCCTGATGCTGGAACCCAAAGTGCTGGTGCTGGACGAGCCTGTCTCGGCGTTGGACCTGTCGATCCAGTCGCAAATCCTGAACTTGCTGGTCGATCTGCAAGACCGTCTGGGGCTGGCCTACCTGTTCATCTCGCACGACCTGTCGGTGGTCAAACACATGGCCGACGACATCATCGTGATGTATCTCGGCCGCCCGGTCGAGGCAGGCCCGATTGAAGAGGTCACCGCCAACCCCCGCCACCCCTACACCCGTGCTTTGCTATCGGCGACGCCTGTGGCCGACCCCACGGCCGAGAAACACCGCATCAAGCTGGAAGGCGAGCTGCCTTCCCCGCTGAACGTCCCCGACGGCTGCGCATTTGCGCCGAGGTGCTGGAAAGTCCAAGACCGCTGCCGGAAAGAACGCCCGGAAATGGACGGCGATGCACAGACAGTCGCGTGTTTCTACCCGGAGGTGTGAACCGTTTCCACGCCGGTTAACAGCGCCGCAGGCGCCCGGCCATCGCCGACCCGTGAACTTCGTCCCTGTTTCCGGACACTGGGGTACTTTACCCCTGTCCATGAAAGGGGCACGAAATGGGACACCATCGACGGAAGTATACGGACGAGTATAGGGCAGCGGCGGTTGAGCGGGTTTATGAACCGGGCGCGACACAGGGCAGCGTTGCCAGGGAGCCTGGAATCACCGGCACGCAGTTGAAGACCTGGCGGCTTGAGATCGAAGCGTTCGGCTCCGCTGAAGCCAAGCGGCGGCGGAAGGCGGATGCAGCGGAACCGGCCCGTCTTCGCAAGGAGAACAGGCACCTGACAGAGGAAGTGGAGATTTTGCACAAAGCATCCGCTTTTTTCGCGACACGGGCGGTGAAACCATGACGAACAAGCGCAGATTCGTCACTGCCCATAAAGCTCAATTGTGGGGTGACAATCTAGGGCCTGTTGACATTCGGGGTTCCCATTTTGCCTGAAGTCTGATTCAAGCTTCCAAAATGGAGGTGTTGATGGACGCAAATCGTTTGGCTGTTTCCGATGAGCTTTGGGAGAAGATTGAGCCGCTTATACCGGGCAAGGCAGGCGATCCGGGTGTTACCGCGCGCAATAATCGCCGGTTTATGGAAGCAGTATTATGGCGCGTACGCACAGGGTCCCCATGGCGGGATTTGCCCAAAGAGTTTGGCAACTGGAACAGCCAGTTCAAGCGATTTCGTCGATGGGCCAGGAACGGCGTGTTCGAGAGTCTTTTCAATGCCATGAGTGGCGAGCCGGACCTGGAATATGCCCTTATCGACGGGACGATTGTTCAAGCTCATCAGAAGGCTTCGGGCGCAAAAGGGGGACTCAACACCAGGCTATCGGACGCTCTCGCGGCGGACTGACGACCAAGGTCGTGGCCTTGGTCGATGCGCTCGGTAACCTGTTCCGGTTTCTGCTTTTGCCGGGACAGGCACACGACATGAAGGGGGTCGCTCCTCTGATCAAGGGGGCTTCCTTTGGGGCGTTGCTGGCCGACAAAGCCTTCGACGCCGACTGGCTCCTGCAAGACCTTGATGAGCGTGGCGCAACCGCTGTCATCCCGCCCAAATCGAACCGAAAAGTTCAACGGGACTACGATACCCACATGTACAAGTGGCGCCATCTCATCGAAAACTACTTCGCAAAGATCAAGGAATTCAGAGGCATAGCAACGCGATACGACAAGACTGATACAAGCTACGCTGCCAACTGGCACCTCTGTGCCATGCTCATTGCAACACGATGATTGTCAACAGACCCTAAATGCGTAATCCTGTCCAGCCCGGTCCAGCCCGGTCGGGGATTGTAAAAGGGCTTTGAAACAGGCGTTTGAAGCGGTTTTGACCGGGCGCGATTACAGAGGCACTGTTTTGGCTCCGCGACGGCAAAATGCGCAATCCGGACGCCTTTTGATCTGGAATGGCCCGGAAACGGGCTTTTTCAGGTGCTGGCGAACAGGCCCGGAACGGCTGGACTCCACGTCGGATTTACGGGGCGTTCGAGCCCCTGTTTTTCGGGGTAAATCCTGCACGCCGGGCGCGGGCGGCAAGCCCGTCCCATCCCCGTTCAGAGCCCGTTCAACAGGCTGTGCACAGGGCGTTGAAGGTGGGGGTCATGTGCTGTCGACGGGAGTCGGATATCATAGCCGGGATGTCCGGGGCAATCGGGCCAGATCTGTAATGTTTCCGTATCGGCCAGGGCGATGGCCGCGTCATGGGCCATGCCCTGTTTGCGTGCTGTGTAACAGGCGTCTGCAAACCCGGACTGGGCCGCGGTCCGCTCGTCGAGCAGGAGATCGGGCCAGTCCACGCCCGCCCTGTGTTGGATGCCGTCGAAGACGGGCGGCAATGTGGAGCGCAGGGGCTCATCGAGGATCGCCGCGTAGCTGTCTGCAAGCATGAACAGGAAGTCGCGCGGGTCATGGGCGGGATCATCGAGAAAGATCACCAGGCCTTCCCGGCTTTTATCAACCGGCGGCGGGCTGGCGAGTGTCGCCGCGATTCCGGGCACGGAGGAATGATCGCCCTCCACGGTTCCTGCGGTATCATCCCAGACAATGGTGCGCAGGTCCCGCCCGTAGAGGCGGTCCGGCATGCGGATGGTATGGATGGCCATTGGTGGTCTCCTGTCCGTCAGGGGGGATCGTAGTGGAAAAGCAATCCGAGGGCCAGGTCCAGCATTTCAGGATCGTCCCGCACCAGCTTGTCGAGATCGATATCAATGCCATCCTTGCCTGCCAAAGGGTGGAAGAGCATCTGGAAGGCGCGGGTCATGACCTCGATGGCGGGGCGGTCCGGATCATAGTCAAGACCTGTGAGCATCGGAGCTCCGTATTCCCGTCCGAAGCAGGGATCGACATAGTGATCCTTGCGTCCGGTGCCCGTGCAGGGATCAAGCGGGACCACAGCGTCGCGTGTGCCATCCACACCTGTGGTCCGCCGGATATGCAGGTCCTGAAACAGCCGGTCAATCTCCGGCATGGCCGCTTGCAGGTGGTGGATATATTCATGGGTGGCGTTGCCGGGGTCGCGAGAGGTAATGACCCATGCGCTGTCATCGGTTTTCACAAGACCGGGCCGTGTTCGCGCTGCGGGGCGTCCTCGATAGACGGATGGCGCATAGGATCCGCCGGCCTCCAGCAGATTGCCGGCGGCGCGCAGGGGCGCGATATTGGCGCGCGCCACCCAGGTGGCCGGAAACCGCAGAGAGGCGGCATGCACGGCCTGTGCGGCGGCCTGATCCGCGCCTGTCTCCGGTGTTGCCGGGCTGATCAGCGCGCCGGTCTGTCCAGCCGCGCGTGCGGATGCAGGGCCCTGGGCGACGAGGCCGCGCAGGTTATCGGCAAAGCCGGCATCATCCGGTGTCAGTCCGGTGGCGGTGACGAGGGCCTGTCGCGTTACGCGCCCGCGCGCAATCCATTCCGTCACGTCCGATGTGGCGGCGCGCGCCAGCGCGGGTGGCGCGCCCGCCAGTCTCTCCCGGAGCAGGGTGCGGGTCCGGGCCACAGGATCGGCGGTGCCTGCGTTGTGATCAAAGCCCGGGCTTGTCCCTTTCGGGATGTGTCTGATCTCACCTGCGCGCGCGTTGCTCCACGGCCGGGTTTCCCGCCAGCCTGCGGGCGGCGGCGTGACGTGATATCCGTAGCGCTCAAGACCGGCCTCGGAGAGCGATTGCACGGTGCAGCGGCACCGCCAGCCATTGGGTGGAAAATGTGTTTGCCAGAATGGGTGATCCCAGGGCAGCACAGTGCCGTGCCGTGCGGCGTGGAGCGGTCGGATGCGGGCGTCAAGCACGCCGACATAGCGCAGCCAGGGACGCCGGTCGGCAAGGCGTGTGATCCGCTGCCACTTCCCCGCAGCAACCGCCATGCGGATATTGGTGTCATAGATGATGCGCAGGCGGCGCGGGCTTCCGAGCCGGGCCTCACGGGTCTCGCCGGTCAACGGGTCCGTCATGGTCTTGCGGCCCCACCATCCCCTGGCGATCAGCAGCGGGGCAAGATCGCGCTGGAAGGTCTCGAAGGTCTGCCCTTCGGCCAGGGCTTTGTCGACGGCGGCGCGGATATCGGTCAAAATGTCCAGGCGCATCACCTTCGCGACAGTGAAGGAGCGGGCGTGCCATGCGGCTTTTGTGTCGCGCCAGTCATAGCCGATGTGGTAGCCTTTGGCGCGGAAAAACTCCACCGCCTCTTCGGGGGGCACATCACGGATATCGGGGGGTGGATCAGCCATGGCTGCCGGTCATGGTCCCGATGATGTCGGCGACATCCTGAGTGGCAGTCATCATGTCTCTCCCCCGGGTCCGTCTTTACCGGCCTCCGCTATTTGTGCGGCTGCGCCGGCGCGCCCGAGGCTTGCGGCGATCCGTTGCGTATCCATGGCATCAAAGAGATCACCGCGTCCCAGCGTTTCCTGAAGACCGGCAAAGTCGGATGCTTGCCTGACGGCCTGGATCACGGGATTCGCCGCCGGGGTCATCATCGCCTCCCAATCGCCCAGCAGGGCGGCGGTCGCCGGATCCACCGCATCGTCATCCGCGCTCCCGGCAGCGAGGCGTGCCGGTGCTGCAGGTGTTGCGGGCGGCGTCCCGGCGGGCCCGTCGGCAGGGGCGGATGTCTCTTCCCACTGACCGCCATAGATGTCCTCGACATAGGCCCTCGTTGGCCGCAGTCCCGAAGCTCCGGCAATGGTCGCGTCGCGACGCGCCCGCGCTTGCAGATCTTCCGGCGGGCTGAGATCCCGACGCAGGCGCGGCACGGCGGCACCGGGAAAGTTCCAGTGTGTGAGCCATGTGGCGATGGTTGTTTGCAGTGCCGCACAGATGCGCCGCGCATCTGCGGCCACGAGCCGCTCAAGGATCTTCAGATGTGCCGCGCCCGTGCCCACATGCTGGCCGATCTCGGCGGTGGCGTGCTGCCCGGTGATGGCGTCTGCAAGCATGCGGTCCATCCGCAGGAGAAAGTCGGCATAATCGGCACCGGTGCGTTTGGAGCTTTCGAGAGGCTCGATATCCTGCCCCTCGCGCAGAGAGATAGAGGCCCCCGTCGCCAGCGCCTCCGTTGCCTCCAGCGCCAGTCTGATCTCACTGTCGGGCGCGTTTGCCCTGTGCCTGGTGATTGCAACCGGCGAGGCAAATCGCTCCGGCGCCAATGCCCACATGCGCACGGTCTGTTGCTTGAACCAGATCGGCCAGAGGCACCAGTTGCTCAGACCCGGTCCGTGTGGCCAGCCACCATTGGCGCGGGGCGCGCGCACCAGAACAAATTTGGCATCCGGCAGGGGAATGCCGCCCGGTGCCGCCCGGGTCAGCAGCAAAGGCATATGGGTCTGTGCATCCCATCGGATGATGCGGGGTGAGCGGGGTCGTAAATCCGCCAGACGTACCTGACTTCCCGAAACATCCCAGATGCATTCGGCAATCGACCATCCGTACCAGGCGGCATAGGCCAGTTCGCGACAGATGCTGTCGATTTCGATATTTGCAAATCGGGCCGCCAGATCCCCGGCCGCCATACGGTCCCGACGCATTTTCCCGCCGGGTTCAATTTCGAGCGGGGCCGCGAGACCCATCTCGATCCGTTGTCCCAGCAGCGCACGCACCTTGGGGTCCTGCAGTGCCGCCTCCGCCGCACTCAGGTCGGACGATCCCGTGCGCCATGCCCCGGGATCACGGCCAATGCCATCGCTCCAGGCGGCGCTCCGGTTCCATATCGGGGACCCCCCGATCCAGCTTTGTTGCGGAGCCGTGATCTCGTCGGTCTGTGGTCGGTTTGGTATATCCATCGCTCTCACCTCATCGCACGGCCAAGGGCTGACCAGGCGACACCGAGAGTGACATCGATCTCATGGCCTGAGCCCGGTCCATCCATCACACCGTGCCGTCCCGCCCCGACCCGGGCCTCGAAGGGGCCTGCGGTGTCGGCGGCGGCGCTCACGGCCAGCGCCATGGCCCAGAAGCGGTCAGCGTGACCATCCGTGCCGGAACGATCCGCTACAAGACGCGGTGCGCCGGTGGCACCGGGCTCAACACGTATCGCGTGCAAATCGTTTCCAAGCGCGTCATCGGCCGGAATGCGTATCCGGCGATCCTCGAAGGCCTCCCGCAGGCGTGTCGCCACATCAAGCCGACGCGACGCCGACATCTGCACCCCTTCCACGGTCAGGGTGCCGTGATCTTCCTGATACTGTTCAACAGGAGCCTCACCCATCCCGGTCTGATCCACCGCGATCCGGAGCGGGCGATGGATGCGCACGAGGCGCGCGAGTTCGGCCCGCTGTTCGGAAAAGGGCGCATCCCGCAATGTCACCATCCGGCGGAGCCAGAGCAGACCGCCCGTATCCTCGATCACAGCGGCCACCCAGAGATCGCGACGGCGCGCAATGTCGACTCCAATGAAGGTTGGAGACCCTGTGCTGTTTTCCGGACGGCCCGCATCCCTGTGTTCCGCCGCGCGCACCAGGTCCCATGTAATCCAGGCTCCGCCACCTGCGGATGGTATGCAGTCGAGCTCTTCGGCGGCAAAGCGGCCATATTGGGCGCGTATGCCAGCCTCCCATGCCCCTGCCGCCCCGGGCGTAACAGGCTGCCGCGTGATCGCGGCGATCCGCTCATAAAGGCCCTGAGCCAGGGCGTCGGCCAGTGTTACACGCTGCACAGTGCCGGGTTGGCGGGCTTCGCGGATATCGCGGCAGAGCGTGTTGAAGGGCGAGGCCTCGCCGTTGTGGGTGGAAATGATGCGCACCCGCCCGCCCCATGTCCGAAACGCCAGCGCGGCTTTCAGCACTTCATCAAGATCATCGACAAACGCGGCCTCATCGACCACGGCCACATCGCCTGGCCGGCCTTTCGAGCGAAAGGCCCTCGGGCTCGATGTCATTGCAAATATCTGCCGCCCCGAGGCCATACGCAACCGGAACGCCTGAATGTCTGTGCCTTCGTTGTCGATCAGGACTTCACCGGCGGCGTGGGCGGCAATCCCGAGATCGCCGGCCCAGCCCGCGCAGTCATCGATGAAGCCACGCGTCATGTCGCGGGCATAGCTTTGATAGTAGACATCGCCGCGTCCCTCGCCCGCATGCATGACCGCATGATAGGCCTCGGCCCATGAAATGCCGATGCGCCGGGATTTCTCGATGACGGCCAACCCGGTCCGATCCTGGACCCATCTGCGTTGATACGGCAAAAGATCCCGCCCGCTCATGCAGTCACCTCCGGTGCTGCGGGTCCGCCTTCCACAGCCGCCCGGGTCGCGGCGGCCACCTCGGGGCTGAGACCTGCGCGACGCGCGGCGGTGGTGGCGCGCTCGCCCCCTGCACGGCGCTCCTGCGCAGCCAGGCGCCGGCGCTCATTTTCCGACAGCGCCTCCCGCAGGCCGGACGAGGCCATCAGATCTTTCAGCATACGCCCCAGAAAATGCAGATCCCGGGGCGAAATATCCTCTCCGGCCTCCTTGAGGCGGGCCTTCGTGGCCTTGAAGGCCAGCGTGGTGATCATCTCGAAGAGTGCCGAATGACGGCGGGCCTCATCCTCCAGCCCGACCTCCCCTATCCATTCCGCAGCCCAGCCGGAGGCTTCCCGCTGCAGCTGTGCAAACTCGCGGTGCTCCGCGCCGTATTCAATGACGGCGCTTTTGCCGACAGAGATTTCAATACCGGCCCCGGCGATGCGCGTATTGAGGCCCTCCGTGATCTCCCGGTAATCCGAGTGACCCCGGTCCATGAGTTCCTCGCGCAGCCAGTCCTGCAAGGCGGCGGGCAGGAGATCGATTTTGCGGCGGCGCATATCAACCCGCCTTCGGCACCGGCCGGCGCACGCCGTCCTGCCGCGCCCGGCCAAGAGCAACATCCAGACCCTGCGGCGTGATCGTGACGACCAGGAACCCCTCGTGATCCTCGATCCCGACAAGGTCTTTGTCGCGCAGCCAGGCCAGGTCGGCCGCCATGGCCTCACGGCTGGTCACAATGCCCACCCCGTTGGCCACCTCGTAGAGGATCTCTCCATTCGAGCGGTGGTCCGAACAGGCTTGCAAATGGATCAGCACCGCAAGGCGGCGGTGCGCGTTCAGGGTATCGGTATAGGAGCTGCTCATGAGGCCTTCCCGTTCAGAAGATGTTCATTCAAAATGGCGACCGTCCGGGTCAGGGTGTCCGTCGCCGATTTGCTGCCGTCGAGAATTGTTTTAATCTCCCGGACATCGCCGCCTTGCGGTTCAAGCAGCAATCGCAGCGCGGCGAGGTCATCCCGGGTGGCAAGCGACGGAAAGGCGGTCTCCAGCGATCTGATCCGCTGGTCGTGCTTCTCTGTCTCCTCCCGCATGCCGCTCATGCTTTTCTCAACCGTTGTCAGCAGGTGACCGTGCCGCGTGACATCTTCGCGCAATCCACCGGCGTCGCTCTCGATCCTTTCAACGCGGCCCTCCAGCCTGGTATGTGACGCGGTGCCGGACGTATCGCCATTGCCCCGGAAAAAGCCCATGCGCTTCAATCCAAGAGCCGCTCCACCCAGAAGCGCGATAATAGCGAGAATGGAGGCGAAGGTCTGCCAGTGTTCCGGTGTCGGCGTCATTGTCTGCCCTGTTTTACTGATTGCACGTCAGTCTATCAGGGCGCGTTGCCCTTTGGCACCGGACCATGGTCCGCCAGAGCCTCGATGATCCGGTGCCTGCGCCGCCTTCACCCAGGCCAAACAGGCGTCATGCAGGTCTTGCCCATGGCCGATGATGCCATGGAGCTGGATCTCGACGACACTCCGCGCCGCCTGCGGGATATCCACCACACCGTTGTTTTCGGGAATTGCAGTCGTAATGCCCTCGACCATATCAACATCCTCTCGCCGCACTGCAACCTGGTCCAGTAATGCCGTAACAGCCTCGTTGTCGCTCATCCCCGCGATTTCCCGCTCTGTCCGATGTATCGGCGCGCGCTGCGCTCTGTGATCTGCAGCCGCTCTGCAATCTGCGCAGCTGTAAGGTTCCGGCGCGCCAGCCAGGACACCACCTGCCGCCGCGCCATCGGGATATCCAGCACATGGCCCCCAAAGGCGGCTATCAGTGTCCGGGCCGCATCCTTTCCAACACACGCCGCAAGCCCGTGCCCGCCCATGCTGTCAAGCCGCGACGGCACACGCCAGTTCCGCCCGCCATAGGCGAGTGCAATGGCGCAGGCTGCGTCCCTGCCGATATGATCGGCGATCTCCGGCAATGACCCCGGCAGGGCGGAATGAGCAGTGCTCATGACAGAGACAACTCCGTCTGACGGGCGCGGGGACGCAGAGGCAGATACGGAGACTGCACCGCAGTCGATATCCGCCCCTGCGCCATCCCGAACGTCTCCGGATTGATCTCGACCCCCGTAAAGCCGCGCCCGGCCTGCACCGCCGCCATGCCTGTTGTGCCGGATCCCATAAACGGATCACAGAGCGTCTCGCCGGGCTGGCTGAACTGGTCGACAAGGGCCGCCATCACCGGCACGGGCTTGGAGCCCGGCAGGCCGCCTTTGGCGGTGTTACACGTCAAAACGCCCCGCGTCCCACCGCCATTCCAGCGCCGCCGCCCGGATCCCGCCCAGGCCACAGCAATGCACTCAAAGCCCCGCGCCGGGCCAATACCGGCAAACTGTGGTGCCGCATCCGGCTTGATCCAGGCCATGGTGCCGTGCCAACGCGCCCCGGCCCCCGTGAGCGCATCATGCCATGGGCGTACCCCCTCGGCCAGACAGAACACCAGCACCCACCCCGCCGAGCCCGCCACCATCGCCTGCGCGGCTGCCTCCCGGATGGACTCTACGCCGGCATAAGGGACAGGGCGCGGCGCGCCCCGTCCATCTGTACGGGCTATGGTGCCCCTGGCGTGATGCGCGTGGTGGACGTCCTCGTAAGGAGGATCAGTGATGATGTGATCAAACCCCGCGCCGCGATCCGCCACAAGGCGCGGCAGCACCTCAAGGCAATCACCGCAGTGGAGATCGGGATCAGACCTGTCGATCATCACGCCTCGCCTCCGTTCGTCTCGCCGGCTTCGGCCCGGGCCAGGCTGCCATTCGGCACCTCGTTCCATTCCCTGCCGTCGAGCATGCGACCGGCACGCTTTTTGCCGATCCGGACGATTGTTGGCCAGGCGTCAAAATCGGTCGGATGCCCGCCGAAATGGAGCCTGCCGCCGTCATCGATCGTCCGCACCGACAGGTGATCCGACAGTCCGGCGAGCGTAAAATCATCGTCGATGCCGCGATACTCGCCCCACTGCTTGAAAAAAAACGGAATCCCGGCCGCCACGCATTGATCGCGCAGACCGCGGGGCCAGGCCGGGTGCATGGCCCCGGCGAACGGTCCGCTTTCCCCGCCGCAGATAACCCAGTCAAGCTTCCCCCAGTCCGGTTCGGCACCGTGAACCGGGTGGATGTCCGACTGTCCCCGCAGCGCATCAAAGAAGTGATGCGGCAGATATTGGTCATCGACGTCCTTTGTCCCGCGAAAGATATCAAGCATGTCAAGTCGGGTCAGATCGACCGGCTCCAGCATCGGCTCTGCGCTGACAAAACGGAGGGCCGCCGGCGTGGCCAGCAGGTGGGGGATATTTTGTCCTGCCGTTTTCCGCGACCCCGCGCTGGTGCCCAGCCAGACGTGGAGCCAGCCATCGCCCCAGTCCGGCGGCAGCATCCCGCCCGTATTCTGCGGGCGCTTCGTGAGCAGTTGCCAATCCAGTTGGTCGCATTCGCGAATGAGCGCCCAAAGATCATCGCGCCAGTCGGGGTTCACCGCGTTGTCGAAGACATCGCCCAGGGAAGCGCAGAACACCCGCTGTCTGCGTCCGTGGGTGGCCTGGAAGGCGTCTGCCTGTGCATTCCAGCGGCGCGGCTTTTTCCAGTTCGCCGCACTTGTCCGGCGGCGTGGTGCCTTTGGCCCCCAATGGGTGCCGCCCGTGAAGCGCACATCCCGCGCTTCGGCGTAGCAGTGGTCGCATTCCGGCGCGACCTTCAGACAGCCTTCCCATGGATTGAACGTGTGATCGGTCCACTCGATCCTCGATTTTTCAACCATCACGCCTCGCCTCCGTTCGTCTCGCCGGCTTCGGCCCGGGCCAGCATTGCTTTCAGCGCGCGGATCACATCCGTGATACAGCCCGTGTCGGTGAGCGCATCCACATCCACAGGGATAAAGGACCAATGCGCCCCGAAGCGGGCCCGGATAAAAGCGTTGAGCCCGGCCCGGCCCGTTTTGTTCAGGGCACCCTTCCGGCCCAGCTCGGACCAGAGGGCATGAATGAGCCGCAGATCGGCGCGCGGGGCCGGCGGATGGCGGTGGCCGACCCCTTTTCCCCCCGCCCCTGCGCGGCGTTCAGACGATCAAGCAGGCGGCGCAGATCAGCGCCACCCATGTCCCGCATGGACGCCTTGCCGGTCACGGCCATCTGCATGTCGTGGCGGGCCTCCTCATCCAGGCCGACCGCACGGCAGGCCCGCATCAGGCGGGCACGATCATCTTTGGCGGGGCGGGCCATGGCCTTATCCCGCCTTCGCCAGATCGACGGTGATCGCTTCCCAGGCCGCGTCCGGCGTGGCGCGGTGATAGCAACGGATGTATGTTCTGGACCCGACAGGGCGCATGGCGGCGTGGATCGCCGCCATAGCCCGCTGCCAGCGCCCATCCTCGATATCGAGCCGCAGCAGTGCGTAAATCCCGCTGCGGCTTATCTCGCCTTCCCTGTCCACCTGGAAAGCATGGGAGACGATGGCGCGTATCTCGTTCCGGCTGTCCCTGGCCCATTCCGCCAGGCACTCCTCTACGAGATCACGTGCGATCTGAAGCTCTGGCCCAAAGGCGACACGCTCGGCGATCTGCACCTGAACCCTATATGTCCCGTCATAGCTGAGATAGGTGCGGTTGCCCTTTACCGACCGCCGGGTGTGGCCGCCATATTCCTGTTCCAGCAGCGCGTCAAAGCCCCCGATGTCGTCAAAACAATGCACCCGAAAGCGGCTTATCCGCTGTGACAGATCACCCGCATAGCCGATAATCCTGCGCACCATCTCATCCTGCAGCTCATCCTGCGGGCGCACCATGGCCCGGGGCGTCAGACGCCCCCGACCATCGCGCATATAGATCTCGCCGTCGATCTCCACGCGGCCCGCGCTGTCCGGCACATTCTGCGTATCGCTGTTTTGCCGATCTGTCATATCTGTCTCCCTTGTCTTGTGCTGTTACGCTCCGCCCGCCGCCGCTCCGGTCATGTCACAAGGGGCGATGGCATCCCGCCCATCGGCGCGCGCAATCATGAACGCCCGTGCCAGCAACCGCCGCAGTGCATGCATTCCACCCGGGCCGGTCGCGGCGGCCAGTGCCGCCTCCCGCTCTGCACGCTCCGGTGCCCGACCCAGAACGCCCGTGACCAGCGCCGTGACATCCATCTGGCCCGGTGCCGTGAGCCCGGCCCGGATACCGATCCGCCCCGTCACCTGCGGACAGCGCCCAAGCGTCATACGGATGGTGTCGTCGCCGACAAGAGCCAGACCGGCACCGGACAGATCCCGCAGCCCGCGCAACGCATCGACAAGCCGGGCCGAGAGGTGCTGCGCCTCGTCTATAGCCAGCAAGGCCTGCCGCCCCTCCAGCCGTGCAAGGATCGCGTCCTCCATCTCCAGCGCTGTGCGCCGCCCGTCCGCATCCAGCGTCCGGGCAATCCGTCCGTAAAGACCCGCGAGAGACGTAATGCCGCAGGTCACGGTCAACAGATGGACGCCGGCCCGTGTGTCCGCATAGCGACGCAGAGCCCGGCTTTTGCCCGTACCTGAACGCCCATGGATCAAGACCACGTCACCCGTGGCCTGCGCATGGGCCAGCGTGGCCATCACCTCACCCGTCACGCCAAGCTCGGCATGGGCGTCGAGACCCGCGGGAAGCAGTGTGTGCTCCCGTGCCTCGGCCCGGGTCTCGAGCCAGAGACGGGCCTTGCCCGCCAGCCTGTCGTTGTCACCCTCATGCCTGCCATTCAGCCAGCGGTTGAACATTGCGGTTCCGACACCGATACCGCGTGCCGCATCTGTCTGGCTCAGACCGTATCCGGCCATCTCTGCGGCCACCGCGCGGTGCAGGGCGTCGAGAGGCGGCGGTGACGCCGGATCTTCCGTTTCCGCAGCATCCGAATGCAGCCGGGCTATCTGTCTGGTCATTTTGTCAGTCTCCCTCCGGGAGATACAGCCTCTTCAAAACGTCGCTGAAGGGTGCCGGTGGACCCGTGCGGGTCGCAGCCTGCCGGCTTGCCTGCGCAGCCTTCTTCGCCCTGCCCGATTGTTCGAGTGCCGGCGTTTCATGGCGCACACCGCCCTGTGGCAGCGCCACCACCTTGCCTGCGTCGCGCCCGGCCGCCTCAAGCACCTCATCCATCGCGCGGCCCGGGGCGTGGCCCTGTCCAAGATCCCGCGCCCGCCTGCGCGCCGCGCTGTCCCGTTTCCGGGCATCGGCCTTCGCTTGTGCCGCAACAGCCGCACGGTCCACACCGATCCGGTCAGGATCCACAGCCATGCACAGGAAGGTGCCGTCCAGAGCGAACACAAAGAGATGTGCCGGATCGCCCGGGTCCATCCGAACCTCGACACGTTACCTTTATCCGTGAGCCGAACTCCGGCGCGATATAGTGCCGCCCGCCCACCGAGATCCCGCTCTTGCCTATGGATCGCCGCCCGCCACCGCCGATGGGCTCCGCCAGCAGCGCGTCCAGCGCACGCTCATCGGGAATACGCCGCAAGGGGGCCGTCCAGCCCGCGACCCGGGCAAAGGGGCTCTCACCCGTGCCGCTGTGGCTGCGCCGCCCGTAGACAGCCTCACACCACAGATCGCATTTCTGCTGAAGCGCGGCGGCGGTGAGACTGACACTGAACGTCTCCCGATCTCCCTCACCCCGCCGCGCGGCAAAGGACCTCTTCGCCTCAAGCCGCTTGCGATCCGCCACGTTGTGTCCGACAAACCCCGGCAGATACGCAAACAGATCCCGCGTCATCGTGCCGAAAAACCTCTCGATAAAGGGCTTCGCCTCCGGCGTGTAGGGGGGCAGATGTCATGATCCACACCCAGATCGGCGAGCACCCGGGACAGATGTCTGGACGTGTAGTCCCTGCCTTCATCGGTCCGGACCGTTTCCGGCACACCCCAGGCGATCATGCAGGCCCGCAAAAGCGCGCAGATCGCCGTCGCCCGACTGCTCGCCACCACCAGCACACGCCCGCGCCGGGGCCACACATCAATCGCCCCCACCAGCGTGTGACGCCCGTCACTGCACATCACGTCCGCAGGCGTGCTGTCCAGCTCCCAGACCATATTGGGGGCATCCGCTCCCGCCGCGCGGCTGCCAAAGGCAGGGGCGCGCCGCGAGCGATGTCCGTCCGGGTCGCTCACAGCGGAAAGCGCGCGCGCCTGTGACTTTCAGATCGCCCAGGCAGCGCTGCACCGAGCGCAATGACGGCGCCGCGCCGTGGCGTGTCGCCAGAACCCGCACCACATGGGGGGCCGTCAGATGGGGCCCATGCTCATAGAGCAGCGCTTCCACGCAGTCCTGCATATGCGGCGACAGGGCCTGTCGCCGTGCGCCACCCTGCTGACCCGACAATGCTCCGGGGCGATCCGCAAAAGGCAGCCCCGCCACCGCCGCACGCCAGCGTCGCACGCTGTATACAGACGTGTCTGCCCGGGCTGCAGCCTGCGCATCGGCCTGCGCCCGCGCCATACCCAGTGCCGCCAGCCGTTCGGAATGCGCCACCGCATCAAGCCGTGCCCGCGCCACCGCCGGATCAGCGGAGCGGCTGCCCTGCGTCACAGAGTCCGGGCGCACAGGGGCGGCAGGCCCGGCGCGCGCCGGTGTTTTGTGATTGCGCAGGCGGAGGCGGAGGCGGGTCATGATGCTGCGGCCCGACCCGGTGCCGGTGCCGGTTCAGCACCCTCATCCCGCCCGACCGTACCGGCGTCGTGACGGTCGGCGGGACTGCCGGAGAGCGCGTCAAAGGCCTGCCCTATCCGCTCGAACAGGGGATCGGTGCGGGCAACGATGCCGTTCATCCGGGCTTCAAGGGACGGGGCGAGCCTGCGCCGCGCATTGCCGTGCAACGTGCCCGCAGCCCGACCCAGGTCTTCGCTTGTGACCGCCGCCAGGATACGCCTGCACCCTTCAAGCATCATCCTGCCGCCCGCCTCGATCTCCGCCCGGGTATAATCGATCACACCCCGCGCTTGATCCGGGGCCGCATGGGTGGCCTTGAGCGCCGCGACCTGCCGTTCCGCCGCGCGCGTCGCACCGCGCTCATGCAGCACCCCGCGCAGCCGGTCGACCGACCACGAATACAGCGCGGCCTCCGACAGGGCCGCCTCCGCTTCCCCGGGGTCAAGTTTCGCGACTTCGGCGTGATGCGACCAGCTCAAACCCTCCCGGCGTCGTGACGGTTCGATCCGGCGCGCAACCGAAGCCCGGTTCTTCAGGGTGCCCACCGGAATATCGAGTTCCGCCGCCAGGCCGGTCATATCGCCATAGGAGGTCTCCCGACCCGCTGCCCAGTCTCCCATCTGCCAGGCCAGACTATCGCGCGCGCCGTCCAGCTCCCGCTCCCGCTCCACAATCTTCCGGCCCTCGTCAAGCCAGTCCGCGTCGATACGTGCCCTGATGGCTTCCCCTGTCTCGATCATGAGCCGATATCCTTCGCTACCTGTCTATGCCCCCGGTCCCGTGGGCCTTGTTCCTGCGGGGCAGGTCTCACCATCCGGTAAAACCAGATGCGCCCGCCCGTGTTGAAGTCACGTCCCTGTCGACAGACAATCCGCGCTCCGTTTTCGCGCAGCTCCGCCACCACCGCATTCACCGCGCAGACATCCGCGCCCGTCACGATCTCCCGCGTCGAATGCTCGCGCCCGTCCCGCAGCAATGCATGCACCCGCCGAAGCCGATCCGAACGGATGAGGGACGCCGCATGCATCATGCCATCCCCACGGGTGCGTCCGCAGCGAGCCCCTCAAGCACCCCTGTCGCCATCAGGGCGGTATCATCACAGACCGCCAGACGCTCCTTCGCGCGCTTGATGCCGTGATGGAGCGTTGTGTGATCCCGCCCTCCGAGAGCCGCCCCGATAGCGGTCAGGGGCGCGCCTGTCAGCGCCGCCGCCAGCAGCATGGCCAACTGCCGCGCCCGGACCACCCCGGCGGTACGACCCGCGCCGCGCAGCGTGTCCGCGTCCAGATCGGCAACGTGCGCCGTCCAGACGATAATCCTTGTGACCGCACGGGTCCGGCAGCCGGACAGCCGTGTCACGGGGCCCAGTCCCTCAAGCGCCGCCCTCAGCTCCGCCCGCCGCCCTGTGTCTGCAGTCCCGGTTGGCAATCGGGAGGCGTGCAATGCGCGCTCCGCCCGGTCCATATGCCCGGCAGTTTCCAGGGCATGCGCCTGTGCAACCGCCACGCGCAAAAGCCCGATCAGCTCACGGGCTGTATCGGTCGCGCCGGTCGCACCGGTCGCACCGGTCGCACCGCGCGCGCTGTGCTGATCCATCCTGCGCAACAACGCGGCCGCACCACCAAGCGCGCGCCGCATCTCCCTGAACTCCGCCAGCGCGCTCATCGGGTGCCCCCGAGCGCGTGACCAAACAACAGGAACATCCAAAGCACACCGAAAAGCGAAACCACCCCGATCAAATCCCCCAGCCAGTGATCCTCCAGCCGCGCCACCGCGCCGCACAGGCCCCGCCAGAAGCCCCCGACCCGCGCAAGACAGGATCTGCGCAGGGTCGGGGCAGGTGCCGCCACGAAAACGGACAATCGTGGCGGAGACGGGTGGCGGTGCCCGGTGGACCTCATGTGACACCTCCCGGAACACGGTCCAGCAACCACAGCGCGGCGGTCAGAACAGCCGCCGGCGGGACGGTAATGATCCCGGTGTCGTGACGATTGGCCCGATCCAGCACAAGCCGGTATATATCCCGCCGATCAAGCTGAATTGTCGTATGTCCCGGCGACAGTGTGGCCATGCCCGCGTCAGGAGTGGCGCGGATATCCCAGCGGTTTATTCGAAGGGTCCCGCTCACCGGTCCCGCTCCGGCCGCTTCAGACCGTGTTCGGCGTCCATCCTGCCGCCAGGCCCGGGACAAGCTGCGCGACGCGGGGCAGCCGAAACAGCAACCCACCATGCCCGGTACCGATCAGATCAACGGCTCCGGCGGGGCGTTTGTCTTTCGGCAGAGGATCCCAGACATTCATCCTGATCGAGGCCCCTCCACGCATTGTCGCCCTGAACTCCAGATCCCCGTCTGCCTGCATGACCAGCAGCAGCCTGCCCTCGTCGGGGCCGCGACCCGCCTTCGCAAAGCAGCGCTCTGCGATGATGGAGCGTTCGAAAATCTCCATCTGCGCCGCCGCCGTGAAGCTCAGGCGCGCCGCAGACGCGGTTTTCGAAATCCACAGGGAAAATGATATGCCCGTTCTGGCGGTGTGCGTTTCGGGTGGTGCAACGTCAGTGAAGGACATGGCTATATGCTCCTGGATTTGCCATCGGGGACGGTGCCGGGGCCATCCGCCGCGACACCAGTGGGTTTTTCGAGGGGCTTGCGGGACATGGACAGCACCTGCCCAAGCCGCTTTTCGGCGTTCACACAGCGACCGTCCTCCGTCCCGGCGTCGTGACGATTGGCGGGGCCATCCGCCTCCCAAACCGGGACAAGCTGCGCGACGCGGGCCGCCAGGGTGTCCCGGCAGTCCGGACAAAGCTCCACCATGCGCGCGCAGGCAACCGCGTCCGGGTCCATAAGCCCGTCATCAACGCGCATGAGCGCCAGCTCGTAAATCCCGGCTCCCGCGACCCCGCATCTATCGCAGCGCCCGCTCATGCCGCATCCCCGGTTTGCGGGGCCGCGGGAGCCGCAGCAAGGCCCGCAGGCGAATCAGGCGCAGGCGCGGGGCGCGGTATGTCGTCGGGCCAGGCAAGGCCGGAGGGCCAGTGGTCGGAAATAAATCGGATGAGATCGTCAAGCGTTCGCGCAGTTACACGACCTGTCTCAAGGCGGGACCAAACCGTCGAGTTGCCCACAGCCATTCTACACAATGTTGATCCAGCGACATTGCGTACGGCCATGTAGCGGCGGGAAAGGTTTACTACTGGAAGTATCGAATACATACGATTGATATCGCGTATATTCGATATCGGCGCAATAACATCGTTTCCATATCTTAAAAAACGTGGCTTATATGCGATATGGACGCTTTGGATACTTATATTAGAGCTGTAAAGAAAGCCGTCGAAGGGCGCCCTATCTCTACGACAGCGACAGTGGCTGGGCTGCCAAGAGATGCCATTAGGAATATCTTGAAGGGACATGATCCACAGCTTTCGCGCGCAGTCGATGTTGCTGAATGTCTCGACCTTGAGGTCTACATTGGCCCGCCACGGGGCCCCGCGCCGGAGCGAATCCCCGGGGCGATCACCGATCTGCTGGGCCTGCCGGAGGGGGCGGCGGCGGCGAGGGTTCTGGCGGCGATGCAGGCGCAGCTTGCGAGCCGGGGCACGGCACATGCCACACCCGCAGCGGCCCTGGACAGGCGCACGCTGGAGCGCACGCTCAAGGCGCAGACCAAAGCACTGCGGGAGGAGATGGCGGCCACGCTGGAAGAGAAGCTGGCGGCCACGCTGGACGCGCGTCTGCCGCCACTCCAGCCGCCACTCCAGCCACCGGCCCGGCCGCAGTCCAAACCTGTGCCCGCCGAATGCCTGTCCGATCCGAAAACCCCTGAGGCGTCCGTCACCCGGCTGCGGTTTGCGGGCGATGTGCGTGCGGCGGCCGACGCGGGCGAGGAGGTGTTTGAAGAGACGGAAATGTCGATCACAATCCCGAGCGAGGCGCTGCCGACGGGGCTGGACCCCGACACATGCATCGCGCTGCGGGTCGAGGGCGATTCGATGGAACCCAACATCCGTTCAGGAGATATCCTGGTGATTGACCAGAGCGACCGTGAGCCTCTTGAGGGCCGGGCCTATGTGGTGCGCAGCGCGACAGGGCTGATCATCAAGCGGCTGCGGCAGGAGGCCGGTGCCTGGATCATGGCCAGCGACAATCCGGACTTCCCGCCACGCCCCATGGCCGGGGAGGACCGCATTCTTGGCCGCGTCCTGTGGTTTGGCCCGGAGAAGGCCGCCGTGGCGGGAGGGTGAGTGAAATGGAAATGATGCCAAAGGCAGATAATCCCATGCCGTCTTCACCCGCCGCCCGAGACCAGCAGTTCGGTCCGCTTTCCCCGGCTGCCCGCTTTTTTGCCGATCGTATAGGAGGTCTGCGCCTCCTCGACGTCGGCCCAGTCGAATAGGGCGCGGATTTCGGGATGATCATTGATCGAGAGGATAAAGCGCCCCTTGATTCCGTGCAGCTGCTCTGCCATGCGGGTGAAGTCCGCGCGCACAAACCTGCCCTTGCCGTAGTCGGCCTCATTCCCCCGGTAGGGCGGGTCGAGATAAAACAGCGTATTATCGCTGTCATAACGGGCTATGAAGGGCGCATAATCGAGGCATTCAATGACAACCCCCGCCAGACGCCCATGCAGATCCTCGAGCATCGGCTCAAGCGAGGTGAGGTTGAAGCGGGCGGGTCTGTCTTTTGTCACACCGAAATTGCGCCCCGACGGCTTGCCCCCGAAGGCGGTGCGCTGAAGGTAGAGGAACCGCGCGGCCCGTTCGAGATCGGTGAGGGTGCCCGGGTCGGTATCGGTCAGGCGGATGAACTCGGCGCGTGTGGTCAGCTGAAATCGCAGCACTTCGAGGAACTGGGGATAGTGACGCTGCAATATCCGGAAAAGATTGCTGACGTCACGGCCAAGATCATTGATGACCTCGGCTTTGGGCCGCATGGAGCGGCTGTAAAACGCGGAGCAATATTGGGCCACAGAAGCGGCTGCATATCGCAGTTGTAGCGGAGTAAAAGTCCGCCAGTTTGTGCCCTTCGTTTATTCGGAGGGCGGGAGATGTATTCTGTGGATATTTATAGTCGTGTGCGCCGTGCTTGTTTGAAGGACGGTATGTCTGGCCGAGAAGCGGCGCGGTTTTTCAACATGGCGTAATCAGGATCAGCACTCAGTTACCCCTGTTATTCTGGATGCACATGCAATTGAAAAGGAGACTGACCAATGGAATATTTTGCTGGTTTGGATGTGTCCATGGAAGAGACGCATATCTGCATTCTGGATCGTGAAGGGGCCCTTATTCGTGAAGGAAAAGCGAGCTCAACACCAAAAGCGATCGCTGACTTCCTCGCTTCTGGACCACCATGTGCCAAAGTTGTATTTGAAACGGGACGGATGGCACCAATGCTTTACCATGGGCTGACGGAGCTTGGTGTCCCGGTTGTTTGCATCGAGAGCAGGCAAGCATATCAGGCCCTTAAATCTCTGGCCGGCCACAAGACGGACCGCAATGATGCCCGCGGTTTGGCACACCTGGCGCGGACGGGATTCTACAAGCCGACCCATGTCAAATCACTGTCAGCGCACGCAATCCGGTCGCTGATCGCAGCCCGCAAGAAGCTGGTCGGACAGCGTGTGACGCTCGACAATCAGATCCGCGGTCTGGTCGTCGTCTTCGGCGTGCGGCTGCCACGAGCTTTGTCTCCGGCATTCAAAAACGCGGCGCTAAAAGTTAGCGATGGAGTGCCTGGCCTCCATGCCGCAATTTGCGGACTGTTCGCAGCACGCGAAGCAATCCTCGCGGCGGTTGCAGCCATTGATGGCGACATCAAAAAGATGACCCGCAAATCCGAAGTCTGCCAGCGCCTTATGACGGTACCAGGGGTCGGTCCGATCACAGCATTGGCCTTTGCCGCAGCAATTGATGATCCGTCGCGTTTCAGGAAATCGCGTGATGTGGGGGCGTATCTTGGACTGGTGCCGCGACGGCATCAATCTGGTGAAATCGACTACACGGGCAGCATCTCAAAGCGGGGCGACGTGCGCGTCAGAACGCTTCTCTATGAGGCCGCCAATGTGATGCTGACGCGGTATGCCGCTCCGCTCAAATTGAAGACATGGGCCCTCGCAATCGGTGCGCGCTCAACGATGAGAAAGGCCCGAGTGGCTCTGGCGCGTCGTCTGGCAATCATACTTCATGCCATTATGCGAGACAAAACTGACTTCCAGTCCGCGTAAGGCTTACGAGGCGACAACGAGGATTCCTAAATCAAAGTTCCCATCTGGGACGATGCCCGAGGGAGGGCGTGAGACACGGCGCCGATTCTGTAGCAACAGCCAAGACCAACGGTATGATTGCGGTTTCAACATTGCCGACCCACACCCAGCCAACCCCATCATGAACCTCAGAGTTCGAAGAGAACAAAGGCAACCTCTGACATCAAAAGCAGGAAACTCAGGAAACACGCATTGACAGATTAGAGAACAAAGATCGTAAGACGATCGCGAAGATGCTGCGCCATGAACTTCCGCCTGGGTATCGTCGGTCGGAAGCGCCTCGGCGGCCAACGCTTGATGGTTATGTTGGTGTGGTCGATGAGATACTGCGCACAGACAAAGCCCTGATCAAAAAGCAGCGACACACGGCCAAGCGCATCTTTGAACGGCTGCGCGATGAGCATGGATATGCCGGCAGCCTGACCACGGTGACCTATTACGTGCGCGAGCAAAAACGGCGCACCAAAGAGGTGTTTGTGCCGTTGTCGCATCGGCCGGGCCATGCGCAGGTTGATTTTGGTGAGACGCTGGGCGTGATCGGTGGCGTGGAATGCAAGATCCACTTCTTCGTGATGAGCTTGCCACATTCTGATGCGGTGTTTGTGAAGGGATATCCAGCTGAGACAACCGAGGCGTTTTGCGATGGCCATGTGTCCGCCTTTGCATTCTTTGGCGGCATTCCGCAATCCATTCTCTACGACAATACCAAGATCGCCGTGGCTCGGATACTCGGGGATAAGACGCGCATCCGCACACGTCGGTTTACGGAACTGCAGTCGCATTACTTGTTTGATGACAAGTTTGGCAGACCCGCGCGAGGGAACGATAAAGGCAACGTTGAGGGCATGGTTGGATACACCCGCCGCAACTTCATGGTTCCCGCACCTCGCTATGACAGCTTTGATGATCTGAACGCACATTTGGAAGAGAAGTGTTTAGCACGTCAGGACGATACGTTGCGGGGTCACACCCAAACCATAGGCGCACGCCTGATGTCGGATTTGGATGCTCTGATGGGATTGCCTGTCGCAGAATATGAAGCCTGCGATCACGTCAGCACGCGTGCAACGTCGATCTCAATGGTGCGCTATCGCAGCAATGATTACTCGGTGCCAGTAGCCTATGCGCACCACGATGTTCATGTGCGTGGGTTTGTGCATGAGGTTATCATCGGCTGCGGCAATGAGATTATTGCGCGGCACAAACGATCCTACACATCAGCGGATATGGTCTTTGACCCATTGCACTTTTTGCCCCTGCTTGAACAAAAGGTGGGTGCCCTGGATCAGGCCGCGCCTTTGCAGGGTTGGCATTTGCCAGATGTATTTGCCACGCTGCACCGACTGCTTGAAGCCAGAATGGGTAAGCCGGGCAAGCGAGAATACGTTCAAGTCTTGCGCCTTTTGGAGACCTTCGAAATGGATGTTGTGCAAGGCGCAATCCAGCAGGCAATAGATATGGGTGCAATTGGCTATGACGCCGTAAAACACCTTGTACTGTGTCGGGTTGAGAAGCGGCCACCACGATTGGATTTGGACTTCTATCCATACTTGCCCAAGGCCAATGTCGGCACAACACGCCCATCCAGTTACATGAGCTTGATGGGAAGGACCGCGGCATGACCGAAGCCCCTCGGATTCTTCTACGGCATCATCTTAAACAACTGCGACTGCCAACGTTCCAAGGCGAGTATGCCAAACAGGCGCAGCTCTGTGCTGCAGAGAACAAAGATCACATCCACTATCTGGCGCGGCTGTGTGAGATGGAATTGATCGACCGCGAACGCCGGATGATTGAACGGCGCATCAAAGCGGCGAAGTTCCCCAGCACCAAGAGCTTGGATAGCTTTGACTTCAAGATCATGCCAAGCTTGAACAAGCCCCTGACGATGGATCTGGCACGATGCGATTACGTTAATCGCAGGGAGAACATCATCGCGCTCGGCCCGTCAGGCACGGGCAAGACACACATCGCCCTGGGACTTGGGCTGGCTGCATGTCAAAGAGGACTGAAGGTGCGCTTCACAACGGCTGCGGCATTAGTCCATGATCTGATCGAGGCTCAAGATGAGCGGAGATTGCAGCGCCTTCAAAAGCAACTGACCAGCCAGAACCTGTTGATCATTGATGAACTGGGCTTCGTACCGCTCAGCAAATCTGGCGCAGAGCTGCTCTTCGAGGTCATATCCCAATGCTATGAACGCGGCTCCATCATCATAACCTCGAACCTGCCCTTCGATGAATGGACTGAAGTCTTTGGCTCTGAGCGGCTGACCGGTGCGCTACTCGATCGTTTAACCCATCACGTCCACATCCTCGAGATGAATGGCGAAAGCTATCGGCTCAAACACAGTCGCAACAACCGAAAATAACCAGCCCGCAATCACAGTCAGAATAATGCTGGCCTTATGGCCAGCATGCGCTTTGGCACGCTTCAGCTTTGTGACGAGCACGCGTGCAAAAGCGCCACAAAACATCAACCGAAGTGGCCCATTTTTACGCCGCGACATGGACCCATTTTACTCTGCGATTGACATCGGGGCTCCCCTGATCCGTGATCTTGCGGTTCAGGTGGGCGACACGGCGCAAGAGCCCGATGCCGTGCGCACCGGCGCTGTGCTGGGGGCGCATGCGGATATCTGGCTGCGCATCTGCGCTATGGCCAGCGGGCAATCGGTGGAATGGATTGGATCGCTTGCGGACACCGAGGCCCATGCGCTGCAATCGGCGGTCTGGCAAGTCAACACGGGTTTTTTTATCCGCCGCCTGGTGGCCCAGGCACTGGGCCAGGGGGTGGTGGAGACCGTATCGCGCTCTCTCGCGTCCTCGAGCAGCTTGCAGCCGACGGGCACGGAGATATCCGAAGCCTCCCCGCCACACTGACATGGAGACAGATCATGCTGATCTGGCAGGCAGGACAGTCGCGCCGTATCGAGATGCCGGGCCATAGTCTGGTGCGGGGCCTGATGCAATGACGCAGGATATCGACCTCGCCCTGCGCGTCAGTGGCGATATAGGCGACGCGCTGGCCGTCCTGCGCAAGACCAGGGCCGAGCTGGATGCGACGGGCGATGCGGCGCAGGGGCTGGGAGGACGGACCACACGGGCAGGGGCCGCCGCCGGGCAGGCGAGCACTGCATCGCGCGCCCTGGGTGAGCGCATGAGACACCTGCGCCCACAGATCCAGAACACGGCGTGGCAGGTGGGTGACTTCGCCGTCCAGGTGGGTGCAGGCACATCCGCGAGCCAGGCGATGGCCCAGCAGCTTCCGCAATTGCTCGGTGGGTTTGGCGTTCTTGGCGCGGTTCTGGGTGCTGTCGCGGCCATTGCCGTGCCTCTCGGTGCCGCATTTTTGCGCACAGGCGAGGAAGCGGAGAGTGCGTCCGACGCCACATCGCGGCTCGCGGATGCCACGGAGAGGCTGCGGGGACTGAAAGACCTTGGCGGTGATCTTGAGGATCTGGCCGAGCGTTACGGGGTTGTCACAGCGCGGGTTCGGGACCTTCTGGCCGCGCAGCGTCAGCTGGCGGAGCGTGAAGCGCGGGATGCACTGCGCGCGACAGGAAAGGGCCTGCTGGACAGTCTGCCCGAGGCGCTGGCCGCCGGACAGGACCGGGTGGCGGCGGATTTCGAGGATATTTTGCAAGGGACCGTGCACCGCTCCGGTGACGTGCTTCGCGAAGCTGGTCTGGATGTATTCGACGTCTCGGACAACGACAGCGTGAAAGCCCATCTGCGAGACACCTTTGGAGAGACCCCGACAGGGTTCGTCAAGGATGCCGATCTGGACAACATCGAAGATGTCGATACCCTTCTGAACACGATAATCATCAGGCTGCGCTTGTTCAACGAGGGCGCGGTCCGGACCAGCTTCGCCGTTATGGAGGCCTCCGAATCCATGTCCGCCGCCCTGCGCCGGTACGCAGATGAACTCGGACTTGCCGGTGAACAGCTTGCCGGTGAACAGACAGAGGCACTGTCATCGGCATCACTTGATCTGCGCAACGCTCTTGACGGCGATGATATCAATGAAGTTTCCGACGCCGTCGCAAACATGCGCAAAGTCCTGGAGAATGCCCTGGGGGGTGAAGACCTCACCACAGATCAACGAAAGGCGCTGGACGTACTGATCGACCGGTTGATCGCAGCCGAAGACCAGGCACGCCGGCTCGGGACGCTCAAGACGGGTGATCTGGGCCTTGGCGTTGCCATCAAGGCCGCAAAGGCGCTGGCGGATGAGGCCGCGCGCGCCCGCGATGAGCTGGCCGCTTTACCGGGGGTGCAGGCGGCCGCTCTGGCGGTGGCGCGTATTCGCGAGGCCACGGTTGGCGACCCGGAGGCCCGGGCACGTCAGCTGGCGGAGCGTGGTGCCTTGGCATTACAGGCGGCGGCCACGGCGGGCCGGTCGGATCTGGACCCCGCGCAGCGCTTCGATGCCGAAGCGATCCGGGCGGCCGGAGATAACGCGGTAGCCCTGGCCCGTATCAACGCGCGCACGCGCGAGGCCGAGGCCGGACTGCGCAAATCAATCTCCGGCAGCGGTGGCGGCGGTGGTAAAAATGATCCCGCCACAGCCCTGATCAAGACGTTGGAGCAATATCGGAGCCGTGCAGAGATCGCCTCTATCCGCCTGCAAGGGTTGGGGGGCGGGGAAGAGGCGGGGTTTATCGCCACCGCAGAGGCCGCGCGGCTGGCGGAGACAGCGATTGCGAAAATCGGCGATAACCCTGCAGCGGCTGCACAGGTGCGTGAACTGGAAGCCGCTGTCAATGCGGCAGCCGAAGAGGCTATCGCAATAGAGCGCGCGCTGAGCCGGGGACCGCAGGGCGTAGACGCCATCCGCGCTGGACTGCGGGGCTATGCCGAGGAGGCGAGCTTTGCGGGCAATGAGATCGAAAGCGCCGTCGGCGGGGCATTCAATGGCCTGGAAGATGCTCTCGTGCAGTTTGTCTCTACGGGCAAGCTGGAGGTCGGGGATCTGGTCGACAGCATCATCGCCGATTTTGCCCGCATCGCCATTCGCCAAAATATCACCGGCCCGTTGGCCGATGCTTTGGCCGGGGTTTTGGGCGGGGGTTTTGGCGGGGGTTTTGGCGGCGGCACGGCACCGGCACCGACGACGGCGGTGCGGCCCCGGGGCAGACCGTTTCACACAGGGGGCGTGGCCGGGGGTGTGGCCGGGGATGTGGCCAGTCGGGCGCAAGCCATCATTGCGGCCTCCGCCGCCACAGCGGGGCGCACGGCACGCGAAGTGCCCGCCATCCTGCTGGAGGGTGAGGCGGTGCTGACCGCTGATCAGTCCGCCGCATTGAGCGAAATGCTGCGCCGGAGAGACCGCCCCCGATATCATCGGGGCGGGGCAGCGGGGATCGACCCCGCGCGCATTCCGGCCGTCTATAAAACGCAGGCACCGGGTGCCGCAGGCATGGAGGCGGGTCCCGACGTGCGCCCCGCCAATGTCACCGTGAATGTCGAGAACAAAGGTGCGCCCAGGACAGCCACTGCAACAGCCCGGTCAGACGGGCTGCGCGGTCTCATTGTCGCGATTGTGGCCGAAGATGTGCAAAGCGGCGGGGCGATTGCACAACAGGTCACCCAGACGCTGCGCCGCCAATCAAGCGGTGGTGATGGGTTCTGATGGCAAGCTGGCCTGCATATGCGCGTATCATCGCGGACGGCATTGTGGCCGGTCAGGATGAAAATACCCGACGCACGGCGTTTGAGAGTGGTGCGGTCCGGCAGGCCCGCGCGCGCAGTGCGGCCCTGCGCTTCTGGCAGGTGTCCGTACATCTTGAAAGCGATACGCATATGGGAGATTTCCGGACCTGGGCCGAGACCCATGGACACGGGGCCTTCGACGGCTCCGATCCGGTTGCCGGTGATGCGATCCACCTGCGGCTGCGCGGGGGATCGGGGTCCGTGAGCTGTCGCGGTACCGTCAAGGGAGGTCGTCGCCACTGGACCGCCGACATGGTGCTGGAGGAGGTCCTGTGACATTAACCTCCGCCGGTCGTGAAGCTCTTGTTGGCCTGTCTCCGGACGATCTGATCCTTTATGCGCTGGAAATCACGCATCCCGACCTGGCGGATGCCGTGCGGGTGGTGGCGGATGGCCGCGCGCGCGAGATCGAAGGCCAGACCTATATGGCGCTGGCGTTCTCGGTGCGTCTGGCCAGGGATGAAGAGCGCCGGGCCCCGCGTGCGGAACTGCGCATCGATAATGCAGGACGCGACATCATGATCTGGCTGGATCGCGCAGGCGGTGGGCAGGGTGCAGGTATCCGGGTCCTGCGCTGTCTGGCGGACGGAGACAGCGCCGCACGGGATCCCGACTGGGAGGCTCAATTGGATGTGCTCCAGATCAGAGCCGATCAGCAAAGCGTAACGGCGATCATCGGCTATGACCGGTTGCTTGACAGGCCCGCTGTGGGTCTGCGCCACGACCCGGAAACATCTCCCGCGCTGTTTTGAAAGGATGGAGCGCAAATGACTGATACCAACGGCCCAATTAATTGACCTTTATCCATTCTCGATCTGTGATTGAAGTTATGCGTTCAGGGTCGTTCGCAAAGAAGTTCCAGGCCCGGGCGCATTTTTCGAGGATGTCTTCATATGTGTCGAAGACAGAGACAGCGGGTTTGTTCGACCGCAGATAGGCCCAAACGTTTTCCATTGGGTTCAATTCCGGTGAGTATGGGGGCAGTTTTACGAGTGTAGTATTATCTGGCACCTGCAAGCATTTTGCTCCGTGCCAACCAGCCCCGTCGATGATGAGCAAGGCATGTGCGCCGGGTGCGATTGTCTTTGCGATCTCATCGAGATGCAGCCCCATTGCTTCGGCGTTGACGTAAGGCAGGACCAGCCCAGCCGCCGTGCCACAGGCAGGACAGGCTGCGCCGAAGATACAGCTCCATTTGCAGCGCGTATCACGTGGTGCGCGCGGGCGGGTTCCACGCCTGGCCCATTTGCGGGTGAGGGGTCCTTGCTGCCCGACGCGGGCTTCATCCTGGAACCATACCTCAAGCGGCTTCCCCTTTGCATGTTTTGGCAGGGTATCGGCTATGAGGCTGGCAAAGTTTTTTTAAAAGCCTGCTGTGCAGCGGGATCAGTTCCGGGATGCTCCGGGCGCACGGAAAGGCGACGAAAACCATGCCTGGCTGGATACTTGCCAATCGTACGTTCATGTAGCTTTACGTCGAATTCTTCTTCAACGCGGACCTGCAAATCGGCACAGCGCCACCGCACTACGCCATCTTTTGCCGGGTCAGGCCCAGCCTCAACCCAAGCCACAAACAGCGCCTGTTGCTCTGGGGACAGGCGTGGCTTTGCACCCTTGCCACACCGATCAGAAAGCCCACCAGGGCCCTCTGCATTGTAGCGATGCACCCGGTCTCTGGGAGTTTGGCGATCCATACCGCTGCTACGGGCCGCTGTTGCGCGGTCCACATCGTCAAGCACCAGCGCTATGGCGAGTATTCGACGGACAACACGACCATCCCTGGTTCGCTTTGCAGCACAACGCAAATCTTGCGCGGACATATCTGTGCGCGTAATCTTGACTGCCCCACCCATGAGCACCTCCTTGCTTCTGGAGGCCATTGATTCAGAAATGCAGTAAATTTGAAATCACAAAAGTGAGTCAGACATTAAGGCCGCTGGTATGACATAATCGCACTGAAACAGGGGGACACGCTGAGCCTGCCCGCCCAGGCGCATCACACACCCCCCCGCCCCGGACGGGACGGGGGGGGTTGCGCGCAACCTTGCTGACTGGACCCCTGACGCGGCCCTGTATCATGACCGGAGCGGAACACGGGCCCTGTTGACCTGCCGCGTGACCGATGCCGGTGACGGGCTGTTCACCCTCTCGGCCACCGCGCGCCAGACCGCCGCATGGCCACCGGGCAAGTGGCGTGGAGATATCACATTCACGGATGGGAATGGTGTCAAAGCGTCGACAGAGACTTTCACAATCATTCTCAAGGAGGCAATCTGATGTCCGTCACTCTCAACCCCGCAGGCGGCGGGGTCACGATCAATCCCGCAGCCCCTGTCTCATCGGATCTGTCCGCGCAGGCAGATCGTGCCGCCGCCGCCGCGACCTCCGCCGCCGCCGCGGAAAGGCGCTACAAGGCACTGGAAGCCAATCTGCACCGGGCGGGGGAAGTAAGAGTGTATGTTGATGCCGGTGGCGACGACAACGCGGCAGGCACCGACGCCGCGCCGCTGCAAACGCTCACCGCCGCCCTGAGAAAGGCACCGCCAGGCGGAACGCTCACTATACATCTCAAGAGCGACATCACAGTGGACGCGTTTGCGCGCTGTTTGTTATGCACGGATGGTTCAGCTGCTCTCGGATGGCGATGACAGACGCACTCTGACCGTTCAGGCCCCGAACCCCCTTCCGGACGCCCCGGTGCGCGCGGGCGCATATTGGATCCAGATGATCGATCCGGACGCGGTCTTCTTCTTCAACAATATCGAGGTCGACATCGCGCTGTCAGCGGCCGGGCTGCAGGAACCCGCCTTTATGACCGGCGTGGGGCAGTTGACGCTGCGCGCCTTTAACAGCCGTCTGCGAGGCCGGGAAAACGGGGGCGGCATCGCTTTAATGTCGGGGGCTGTGGTCTATGCGCTCGCCATCGAAAGCTCCTCGGTCTCCGACATGGCGGGGCACTGGATCAGCGGTGTGGCACCCGGAACACCAAAAGTCGATGCAGCCAATCTGCTGTGGTCAACCGTGGCCACCCTTTAAAAGGAGCATAAAATGAAACTCACACTCACCCACGAAGGCCTGGACTATATCAGCTATACACCCGGCGAGCTGGCGGAGGCCGGAGTTCCTCAAGAAGCCATCTCTGCGGCGCAGGCAACGATGGTCGGGCAGGAAAGCCGGCAGAAGAAGGTCAAGGCCGCACTCTCCGCCGCAGGCGGTGTCGAGGCAGGGCTGGTTGATAGCCTCGATCTGACCACTGTCGCGCTGTCCGGGCTGGCGCGCCTCGCACAGGCGATTTCCACCGCCAGTACAATCGCAGAGATCCGTGCCGCCGCTGTACCCGTCTCCAGCCTGCTTGAGGATTGGCGGGACAAAACAGTGCAGGTGCCCCTCGATGCCGCAAGTGACGTGCAAACAGTATTGAGTAAGGGGGCCGGGCGCGCAGCGGCCATCACAGCCGCATATGAAGCACAATGACACCTGCGCCCCTGGCCCCGCCGCCCGATCCATTCTGGGCGGTGGCTGCGCTGCACAGGAACCCGCCGGGAGATTGCGCGGCTTATGTTATGGCCATCCTGGAGTGCATGTTCGCGCGCACCATCTCTCTTCCCCGAAGCCCCGGGAGCCTGCGCGGCAGGGATCGGGCGATCGGTGCCGCCATTGCGGAGCACCTCGCCGTCTCTCTTGAAGGAACATCGCCGTCCGAAGGGGATGCCGTCCTGATGTGCGCCGCCGGTCGCAGGGCCTGTATCGGACATCACATCGGGCTGTGGACGCGGACAGGAGGACAGGCATATGTGCTGCATCGCATGGAAGGCCAGCGCCCGCGCCTTGATCCGCTGGCCGGTCTCAAACACCGGGGCCTGACACTGACCGGGCTGTATCGCTGGACATAAATCATGGTTGACCGTATCGGAAACCCCGGTTGCGCGCCGTTTGCAAACCGCCCGCAACCGGGATATGTGGCGGATGTCCTGCCGCACCCGCTCACCCGCGACGGGGTGCGGACTGTCACCTTGTCGGCGGGCATCTCCCTTACCCGGGCGTGTCGCATTTGCCTGCCCGATATACCGCCCGGGAGGATCGCCGCCGCTGTCAACGGGGAGCCTGTGCCGCACGCCCGTTGGGAGCAGTCTCTACCGGCAGGCGCGAAACTCGCCCTGCGCCCGGCCTTGCACGGCGGCGACAGTGATCCCGTCGCCGCCGTGCTCTCTATCGCGATTGTTGTCGCCGCGCCCGTTCTGGCACCCCATGTACTGGGTGCACTCGGTGTGACAGCCAGCACCACGGCGCTGGCCGTGGCCACCGCAGGCCTGCAGATTGTCGGAGGCCTCATTGTTCAGGGGCTCTATTCACCATCACTTCCCGACCGGAACAACACGGGAGCGCCCGATCCCCTCCACAGCCTCGCGGGGGGTCGAAATCTGGCACGACCCTATGAACCGGCCTTGCTGGTGCTGGGCCAACACCGCATCTGGCCCGATCTGGTCGCGACCCCATGGGCCTCCTATGAGGATGGGGAGCAGTACCTGCACCAGGTATTCGGCGCCGGAATAGGGGCACCTGTACTCTCCGACTGGCGCATCGGAGAAACTCCGGTCGGTCAATATGATGAAGCCACGCTCACTGTCCTGCCTCCGGGCGGCATCCTGCCCTTCGATCTCGACGTGCAGACAGAGCCGGGCGGCGGTGCGCTTGAAAGCACAGAATGGGTGCGGCGGACAACCGCAGGCGGGGTACACAGGATTGCCATTGATCTGGATGGCCAGCTTACAGGGCTGGGGGGTCCCGGCCTGAACCTTTAGCCCGGTCCGTCGAGATCAGGTGGCGACGGGCGCAGGATGGAGACACACCCGCCAGATCATGGTCTGTTGTGCGCATTGTGGACCTGCCCGGAATACCGGAACACAATGCGCAAAATCCGTTTCGCCGAACATTGACATATGACCTTGGGCGACCCGGGCGGGCGGTGGATGTGGAAATCCGCCGCACAGGCGAGCCCTCAACGGAGTCCAGCCATATTGACCGCATCATATGGACCGGGCTACGGGCCTTCCGGGCCGGCACGGCCGTCTTTGCGGACCAAACCACCGCTGCCGTCCGGATAAAGGCCAGCGGCCAGCTCAACGGACAGGTTGACAGCCTGTCCGCCACCGCGTCACAGCCCGTACGCGTTCGGGCCTCCGACGGCACATGGACGACTGCCGAAAGCACAAATCCGGCGTGGATATTCCGCTGGCTTGCGCTCGGCATCACAGCCGCAGACGGTCGGTTGATCGCCGGAGCCGGACTGCCAGGGAACCGCATCGACAAGGCTGCAATCACAGAGTGGGCGGCATGGTGCGATGCCAATGCCCTGACATGCTCCGCTGTCATCGACCGCCGCATGTCCTGCGCCGACATGCTCACACTCGTTGCGCGCTGCGGGCGCGCCAGCCCCACATGGCGGAGTGGAAAGCTCGGCGTCGTGTTCGATGACCCGGACACCACCGTCACAACCCTCATCACTCCCGAAAATGTCGTTCTTGGCTCTATGGGTGTCGAGTGGGCCGCCAGTCCGGCCCCCGATGAGATTGCCCTGCGCTACATCGACCCCGATTCCGATTGGCAATACCAAACCATCCGCCGGCGCGTGCCGGGTGCCACAGGCCCGGTTGTGAACACATCAACAGTGACCCTGCGCGGGGTCACCTCCTCCGGGCAGGCAGCCAGGGAGGCAAATCTGCTCGCGGCGCGCCAGCGATATCATCGGCGACGCATCACCTGGGAAATGGGGCCGGAAGGCTACCTGATCCGGCGCGGCGATGTGGTATGGATGACCCATGACATGCTGGCCGGAGGGGCCGCAGGGCGGCTCAATGGCGGCAGTGCCGCACAGATCACACTTGATCGAGCCCGGCCTGCAAGTGATGGAGATCATATCATACTGCGCCTTGCGAACGGGACGTTGCATCGGTCTGCTGTCACACCGCCTCTCCATGCCGACGCAGACAGCCCATTGCGCGACCTCGCAAGCCCGCTCCCTGACGCACCCGACGCCGATGGCCGCGGCCCCGCCGATATCCTCTATCGGATATATTCCAACAGCGCCCCGCCAGACCCCTTGCGCATCACCGTTATTGAACCAATAGACGAAGAGAGCGTGCGCCTCACCGCCATCGATCACATGGCGGAATACTATGCCGCCGAGACCTCCGATCTCACCACCCCGGATGCAACGCCGCGCGTTCAGGCGCAAAGCAGTATTCGGGCCGTCACACTGCAAGCCCGCATCATGGAGGGATCCACCCGGGTGTCCCTGTCCCTTGCCGTCGCAGGCCAATGGGCAGGCGCATCCCTTGTTTCAAACGATCCCGCAGCCCCGGAGAATATCCCCAACGGAAAACTGAATGCAGAATGGGCCACTGAACTTGCCGCCGGAGCGAGGCTCACCGTCACCATAACCCCATTGCCCGGTCCGGGTGGGGCAGGTGCGCCCGCCACATCAACCGTCATCATCCCAACCGCCACCGCGCCCTACAGATCGAGACACGACAGGAAGTGAACCCCCTGCACCGATTTGGAAGGGTGAACGTACCGTGCGCCAATCAAGTGCGCAATCAAGAAGAAAAGCGCCGGGAAAATCACGTCGATTGCGCACTTGATTGGCGTAATTGCGCATTTTGATTGGCGCGCTACAAGATGATCGAAACCACTCCTGACAGCCGCCGTTTGATCGTGTCAGCCTGGAACCCCGGCGAGGTGGATCAGATGGCGCTGCCCCCCTGTCATACACTTTGGCAGGTGCGCATTTCGGGGGGCAAATTGCACCTTCAGCTCTATCAACGCTCGGCGGATATGTTTCTTGGAGTGCCGTTCAACATTGCCTCTTATGCCTTGTTGCAGGCGATGCTGGCCTATGTGACGGGGTATGAGCCGGGCGATTTTGTCCATTCCATTGGTGACGCACATATCTATTCCAATCATATGGAGCAGGTGCAAACCCAGTTGCAACGCAGCCCACGCCCCTTGCCACAATTGCGGATCAATCGGCGGGTCAGTTTGATCTTTGACTTCCGCTATGAGGATTTCGAGTTTTTGAACTACGATCCTTTGCCAGCAATCAAGGCGCCGGTGGCCGTATGATCAGCCTGATTGTCGCCCGCGACCGCAACGGGGCCATTGGAAAAGATGGGGATATTCCGTGGCGTGCGCCTGAAGATTTGAAGATGTTCCAGCGCGAGACCCTGGGCGCCGCGCTGATCATGGGGCGTCATACCTGGGGCAGCCTGCCGGTTAAGCCGCTGAAAAACAGGCTCAATTGCGTGGTGTCGCGCATTACATCGCTGACCGAGCATGTGTTTTCCAATATCCCGGCAGCCATTGCGGCATGCTACGGCGCAGGACATACAAGGGTCTACGGCATTGGTGGTCAATCAATCTATGCCGAGATGCTGCCGCTGGCCCACCGCTTGCTGATCACAGAAGTGGATCTGGAGATTGAAGGGGCCGATGCGTCTTTTCCTGCGATCGAGGAAGCGGAGTGGCACGAGACCCGCAGTATGGTCCTGCGCACCGACACACCGCATTGCACCCTGCGCGAGTTGATCCGGCGCTGAGCCTCTGGCTCAGGTCTGGAAACGCAGATTTTCAGGGATAGAAATTGACAGCGCCGCTTGCATCCGTACGATGTGAGCCAACCAAAAATTACACAACCAGTGGACGGGGGTCACATGTCACTTACTAAATCTATTGCCGCAGGCATCGCCATTGCCGTGATCGGCACCAGCGCTTTGGCCGGGGAAGCCAGGATTTATCCCTATGCCAGCAACGAGAATTTCTGTCCCGCAGGCCTGCAACCGATCACGATTTCGGGTGTGATCTGCTGTGGCACTCCAAATACCAGCCACACTTATCAGCAGGTTATGGCGCATCCGGTCAAGAAAAAGACCCACTATGCGCGCCAGTCGCGGGCTGTGGATACGTGCCGTGAGGGGGAAAAGGCTGTTATTAAGCCTCGATTCTCTACAGGACGATGATCGAAAGGGCGCAGCGTTGACAGCGCCCTTTTCTATGTCTCATCGTTCATGTGGCGATGCGTCATAGAGTAATCGGCCTTGGCCTGCCCACCGGGAGCAAGCGAAAGAGATAGTGAAACCTCTTTGAAATCAGGCGTTTAGAGCAGTGACAGGTTGGACGCCATCTGCCGGCCATCACGGCCATCTTCCAGATCAAAGCTGACTTTCTGGTTGTCGGCCAACCCGGTCAGACCTGATCTTTCCACGGCTGAGATATGCACAAACACATCTTTGCCGCCTCCCTCGGGTTCGATGAACCCGTAACCCTTCGTCGTATTGAACCATTTTACGGTGCCATTGGGCATACCGCATCTCCTTGTGTCGTCAATTCCCCGGAATATGCCGGGCCATGTCACCCGAGATTACAGTCCGGCCTTTGACAGGCCAAGCAGACCGCGGATCACAGTTCAGATCATTGCAGTCAGTTTGTAAAAAGCAAGTGATACCAGCGGCCTTAATGTCTGACTCACTTTTGTGATTTCAAATTTACTGCATTTCTGAATCAATGGCCTCCAGAAGCAAGGAGGTGCTCATGGGTGGGGCAGTCAAGATTACGCGCACAGATATGTCCGCGCAAGATTTGCGTTGTGCTGCAAAGCGAACCAGGGATGGTCGTGTTGTCCGTCGAATACTCGCCATAGCGCTGGTGCTTGACGATGTGGACCGCGCAACAGCGGCCCGTAGCAGCGGTATGGATCGCCAAACTCCCAGAGACCGGGTGCATCGCTACAATGCAGAGGGCCTTGGTGGGCTTTCTGATCGGTGTGGCAAGGGTGCAAAACCACGCCTGTCCCTGGAGCAACAGGCGCTGTTTGTGGCTTGGGTTGAGGCTGGGCCTGACCCGGCAAAAGATGGCGTAGTGCGGTGGCGCTGTGCCGATTTGCAGGTCCGCGTTGAAGAAGAATTCGACGTAAAGCTACATGAACGTACGATTGGCAAGTATCCAGCCAGGCATGGTTTTCGTCGCCTTTCCGTGCGCCCGGAGCATCCCGGAACTGATCCCGCTGCACAGCAGGCTTTTAAAAAAACTTTGCCAGCCTCATAGCCGATACCCTGCCAAAACATGCAAAGGGGAAGCCGCTTGAGGTATGGTTCCAGGATGAAGCCCGCGTCGGGCAGCAAGGACCCCTCACCCGCAAATGGGCCAGGCGTGGAACCCGCCCGCGCGCACCACGTGATACGCGCTGCAAATGGAGCTGTATCTTCGGCGCAGCCTGTCCTGCCTGTGGCACGGCGGCTGGGCTGGTCCTGCCTTACGTCAACGCCGAAGCAATGGGGCTGCATCTCGATGAGATCGCAAAGACAATCGCACCCGGCGCACATGCCTTGCTCATCATCGACGGGGCTGGTTGGCACGGAGCAAAATGCTTGCAGGTGCCAGATAATACTACACTCGTAAAACTGCCCCCATACTCACCGGAATTGAACCCAATGGAAAACGTTTGGGCCTATCTGCGGTCGAACAAACCCGCTGTCTCTGTCTTCGACACATATGAAGAAATCCTCGAAAAATGCGCCCGGGCCTGGAACTTCTTTGCGAACGACCCTGAACGCATAACTTCAATCACAGATCGAGAATGGATAAAGGTCAATTAATTGGGCCTTTGGTATGAAACCCCGTGACCTAACCGCCAAGTGATTGTATTCAGGCGGCGAATAAATGGGGGGATCAGATGATCTTATACGGGCTGAAAAATTGTGACACCTGCCGTAAGGCATTGAAATCAATTTCAGATATTGAGTTTTGTGATGTCCGTGCCGATGGTGTCCCGGCGGGCGTGCTGAAATCCGCCTATGCTCAATTTGGCGACAGTTTGCTCAACACACGTTCAACCACCTGGCACAATCTGAACGAGGCCGAGCGCGCGGGTGACCCGCTTGATCTGTTGGCCAGACACCCGACATTGATGAAAAGGCCGCTGATTGAGGTCAACGGCCAGTTCTATCTGGGCTGGGGCAAGGACGTGCAGAGCGTGCTTGCGTCCTAGTCCGGAGCCGACGGGGCAAAGCGACTGCCAAGCAGACGATCAAGCGACAGCGGCCCGGCACCTTTGACGACGATCACCATCAACAGGAACACCCAGAGCGTGCGCTCATCAATCAGCGCGATGCTGGTGTCGAACCATGCGCCCAGCTTGACACCGTGCCCGGCCACATCGACCATTGTTTGCACGATGATAAACCCGATCGTTCCGATGGCTGCGAGCCGGGAGAAAAGCCCGATCACGATCAGGACCGGCAGTACGAATTCCGCAACGGTGCCTGCAAAGATCACGAGGCGCTGGAACAGGGTCATCTCTTCAACATTCCACAGCACCGCCTCGGCCGCCTTGGGAAAGATCTGTCCGAATGCGCCCGCAGACGCAGAGAAGATCGACCCGTCAATCTTCAACATGGCTGAGTTCCAGTAATAGACCAAGAAGACCGCCAGAAAGGTCAGTCGCGCCAGGGTCGGCAAAAGCCAGTCAGCACGGTCGAGCCGGGAGAATATGGCTTGGTGCAAGGAGAGCAGGGTGTTCATTGAGTAGGCTCCACGGTAATGCGCGTGATGGCGTTGTTGGAAAGAAGCAGGCCAAGGGCGTGCGACAGGTCGAAGTCCGGGTCGTGTTGAGTGGCCGCATGATGGGCGGCACCAAGCGTTGCATCCGAGGCGAGCGCGTCAATAAACGCGGCTGTCGCGGTCGAAACGGGGGTCAGTTGTGGGTCAAACTCGGGCCGGGTGATCACCACGTTTTGCGCGCCCGGCGTAGGCTTTGGCCCGTCTTCCAGATTGAACGCCCAGATCGCATGGATGGGCCAGGGCGAGCGGATCAGGCGCAGGGCCGGGGCCAGGTCGAACTGCGTTTCCAGCAGCGCCTCGGGCGCGAGGGATTGCAGGATGCTGGCATCGGCGGGTGCCGCATCGGCGGCGTGATAAGACAGGCGGATGGCCTGTTCCAGCCGGGCCACATCCGGCAGGTAGCCGATATACTGAAGCGGTTCAAATTCGGATAGAAAATCGGGCATTTCGGCCCCGTATTGCGACAACATCGGCACTGTCGGCGGGTGTTGGCGCAGAAAGATACTGGCGACTTTCTTGAAGTTTTCTTCGCCGATCAGCTTGACGATTGCCGGAAAACTCAGCTCCAGCGCCTCGGTCAGACTGGAGGCGACATTGTTGCGATAAACCGAAAAGCGGCTCCCAGCCGGTTGGCCCTGACCATCGGACAGGCCTTCTGGCACCGGCTGCCTGGGGTCAAGAAGCGCGGTGTGAAACTGGGTCTGTGACACGCTCATGCGGCTATCTTTTCAAGGGCGCGTGCGGCGCGGCTGGCTTCATCCGCGAGGGCAGGCCATTCGGGGATATTGTCATCCCATTCCACCAGAACCGGGCGCGGGCCGGACCGATCCAGCACGTAATCCAGCAGGGTCCAGACAGGATCGGCCACTTCACGGCCATGGCTGTCGATCAACAGCGGGGCACCGTGATCATCCTTATCCTCGTCATGCCCGCCAAGGTGAATTTCGCCCACCTTCTCCAGCGGGAAGGCATCGACATAGGCGCGCGCATCGGATTTCAGATTGGTGGCCGAGACAAAAATGTTGTTCACATCCAGCAGCAGGCCACATCCGGTGCGTTTGCTGATTTCTCTGAGGAAATCGGGTTCCGCGTAAGTGCTTTCCTCAAACGCGAGATAGCTGGACGGGTTTTCCAGCAGCATCTGACGGCCCAGAACCTCCTGCACCTGATCAATGTGATCGCAGATACGGGTCAGGCTGGCCTCGGTGTAGGGCAGGGGCAGCAGATCGTTGAGGAAATGGCTGTCATGGGTGGACCAAGCCAGATGTTCGGAAAAGCTGGCCGGGTTTAGCCAGTCGCACAGATGCTTGAGGCGGGCCAGATGTTCGGCATCAAGGGGCAGTTCGCCACCGATGGACAGGCCAACGCCATGCACGGAAATCGCAAATTTTTCAGCCAGATGCCGCAATTGCGCGATCGGGCGGCCACCAGCACCCATGTAATTCTCGGCATGGATTTCCAGCCATTCAACGGGTGCCGCATTCTGCGTGATATCGGCAAAATGCTGAGGCTTATACCCCACACCGGGCGCTGCGGGCAGGGCAGGAAAACGGGACGAGGCATCAAGCATGGCGGGGCCTGGCATTATCTGAAAAGGGAAGGGACGCGCAGCAGATCCGCGCGCCCCCAAAGGTCAGTCGATCAGGACGGCAGATCGCGGTTCAGCTCTTCCAGCGATCCCATGCGGTCGCCGGGCAGTTCCATTGAGGCGCAGGTGCCTGCGTCAACCAGGGTCCAGGCGTTGCCTTGGTAATCCGCAGTCGAAGAGCCCGCACATGTGGTGCCAGCGCCGGCTTTGCAATCATTTTCGCCAGCCAGCGAAATGCCATAGCATTTCTCTTTTTCAGCGGCGACAGCGGTTGAGGTTTGGGCGGCCAGAGCAGCAGTAACAGCACCGGCGATTGCGACAGTTTTCATGATATTGGACATTGGGGGACTCCCTTGAAGGTTAAACACGTTACGCGGAACCGGAGTGTCGGCAGCTTGTGAAAGGTGCAGTACCTTCACCGGCACCGGCCTGTTCCGCATAGCTAAAAGATAAGGGTGATGGGGGGCATTACACCACTCACGAACCCGTTAGACACGGATGCGTCAGGATGTGTGAGAGGGTATGACGATCTAAGTACTTGAAATAAAACAATACGCCTGAGGAAAGTGGGCGAAAAACCGCAATTTGTTGCAGATTTTTCGCCCTGATCACGCCAATTGTTACAATTGATCCGGGGGTGTGGCTGCCCGGGCCAGATCGTTTGTGACCTCTTGTAACGTTTCTACGCGGGTTTGTTTCTCGCCCAGACGACGAACCGTGACGGTGCCGTCCTCGACTTCCTTCATCCCGCAGGCCAGAATTACCGGCACTTTGCCGACCGAATGTTCGCGGACCTTGAAGTTGATCTTTTTGTTACGAATATCGGCCTCGGCCCGGATGCCTGCCTTTTGCAGCGCCGCAACCACGTCCAGCACATAGTCATCCGCATCCGAGATGATCGAGGCCACCACTACCTGGCGCGGCGCCAGCCAGAACGGCAGCTTGCCGGCATGTTCTTCGATCAGAATACCGATGAACCGCTCAAAGCTGCCCAGGGTCGCGCGGTGCAGCATGACGGGGCGGTGTTTTGCGCCATCCTCGCCGATATAGCTGGCATCCAGCCGCTCGGGCAGCACGAAATCCACCTGATGGGTGCCGCATTGCCAATCCCGGCCAATCGCGTCGGTCAGCACAAACTCCAGCTTGGGGCCGTAAAAAGCGCCTTCACCGGGGTTCAACTCGGGCTCGATCCCGGCGGCGCGGGTGGCCGACAAAAGCGCAGCCTCGGCCTTGTCCCAGACCTCATCACTGCCCGCCCGCTTTTCTGGCCGATCCGAGAATTTCACGCTGAAGTTCTCAAACCCAAGGTCCTTATAGACCTCGGACAGGAACCGGATGAACTCGGCTGTCTCGGATTCGATCTGGTTTTCGCGGCAGAAGATATGCCCGTCATCCTGGGTAAAGCCGCGCACCCGCATGATGCCATGCAGCGCGCCCGAGGGTTCATAGCGGTTGCACGACCCAAACTCGGCCATACGCAGAGGCAGGTCGCGATAGGATTTCAGGCCCTGATTGAAAATCTGCACATGGCAGGGGCAATTCATCGGCTTAAGCGCGTTCACCGCCTTCTCGCGGGCATGTTCTTCGTCAACCTCAACGATAAACATATGCTCCTGATATTTTTCCCAATGGCCGGATTCGACCCAAAGCTCGCGATCCACCACCTGGGGTGTGTTCACCTCGACATAGCCGCCTGCACGTTGCTGACGGCGCATGTAATCCTGCAGCTGGGTGTAGATCGTCCAGCCATTTGGGTGCCAGAAAATCTGTCCGCGCGCTTCTTCCTGCATGTGAAACAGGTCCATCTCGCGACCCAGTTTGCGGTGATCGCGCTTGGCGGCTTCCTCAAGAAAGTGCAGGTATTTCTTCAGCTTATCCTTGTTCTCAAACGCCACGCCGTAGATGCGTTGTAGCATCTCGCGATTGCTGTCGCCGCGCCAATAGGCCCCGGCGACGCTCATCAGTTTGAACGCGTCCGCAGGCAATTGCCCGGTATGTTGCAGATGCGGGCCACGGCACAGATCCTGCCACTCGCCATGCCAATACATGCGCAATGGCTCGTCGCCCTGAATGGCGTCAATCAGCTCAACCTTAAAGGGCTCGCCTGCGTCCTCGTAATGTTTGACGGCGCGCGCGCGCTCCCACACTTCGGTGCGCACGGGATCACGAAGGTTGATGATCTCTTTCATCTTCTTCTCAATCGCACCCAGGTCTTCGGGCGTGAACGGTTCGGCGCGATCAAAGTCGTAATACCAGCCGTTCTCGATCACCGGGCCAATGGTCACTTTCACATCAGGCCAGATTTCCTGCACGGCGCGGGCCATGACATGGGCAAAGTCGTGCCGGATCAGCTCAAGCGCTGCGGCCTCGTCCTTCATGGTGTTGATTTCAATTGCCGCATTGTCGTTGATCGGCCATTGCAGATCATAATGCTGGCCATCCAGCGTCGCCGAAATGGCTTTCTTACCAAGCGAGTTTGAAATGCTGGCGACCACATCGGCGGCGGTTACGCCGGCCTCATAGTCGCGTGCATTGCCATCGGGAAAGGTCAGGGAAATCTGGGCCATTGGCCTCAAGCTCCTCGTCAGTTTGGCGCCCACGAAGCGCCCGGTTGCGGGTATGTCAGTCGATGCGCGCTTTTTGGCCAGCACCCCGGCATATGTCAAGCGCGAAGGGCAGGGATGGTATGGTGTCTTAGGACAGGGCCTAACCCCCTGAGGGTATTGAGAGAACGCCGGATAGTGTGCAAACGTATGCTTTTCTGGTGTGCATCTGTATGCCGGAGCAACCTGTAACGTATTGTCGCAATTCAGTTTTTACTATGTATTTCCGATAGGAAACGCATTTTAATGGTGGGAACGTGAGACACCCCTATCCTTTATCAACAGGAAGCAGAACGCTGATATGCCCAAGTACAATGACCAGATCGAACTCTCTGTCAAAGATATGGAACTGATCGAAGGTGCGTTGCGCGAGTCTAAACGCGCCCTGTCCAACCAGGATTTGTCCGCGGCCAATTCAGACGTGAAATCGGTTGAAGAGAGCGAAGATCTGGATGAGACGGTGCGCCAAATTCATGATTTGCTGGGTCGTCTGCACAATCAGAAGATCTTTTATCGCCCGCAATCCGGTGCCTATGTCGGCGGCTGACCACAGGTTTTGCCTGGGCAGTCAGGCTGCTGATATCTCCCGGGGCTGTCTTGTGGATGATTGCGCGCCGGGGGCAAGACAGTTTCGGGCGCGCATTGTGTCCGGATGTGCCCAAAGGTGTGCGTTTGTATGCATTTGTTCACTGTAACATGTTGTCATAAAAGACATTTTTATTTACGGAAAGGTCTGTTAACGCTGATTCCCATGGCATCCCGCCATTTAGGAAAGGCAGGCGCATATCGCGCCATCAGGACAGTGGTTCATGGACAACACAGCACAAGAAAACAGCCCGGCAAACGGGCAAGACCAGCAGGCAGACCCGTCACACCAACGCAATGAGATTTCATCTGATATGGCCGGGGTCTTTGCGCGTCCGATCAGCATACGTCCTCCGCGCCAATGGACGCTGGATCGGATCGAAGCCATGATCGGGTCGATCGCCTAGACATCCCCCGCCATTGCGGTGATGCTGGTACCTTAAATCACCAGCATCGAGGCATAAAATGGCGCAGCCCCATTTTTTCACCACCCCCCAAGGGCGCGATATCGCCTATCATCAGTATGAGGGCGCGGGTCCCGGCGTGATCTTTCTGGGTGGGCTGAAGTCCGACATGGAGGGCACCAAGGCCGTGTATCTTGAGGCCTGGGCGCGCCGTACGGGCCGGGCGTTCTTGCGATTTGATTATTCGGGGCACGGCCAAAGCTCGGGGCGTTTTGAAGAGGGCTGCATCGGCGATTGGGCCGAGGATGCTTTTGCTGCGATCTCGCATCTGACGACGGGGCCGCAGCTGTTGGTGGGCTCGTCCATGGGCGGGTGGGTCTCACTGTTGATGGCCAAGCGCCTTCCCGAGCGGATTGCCGGAATGGTCACTATTGCTGCCGCGCCCGACTTCACCGAAGACAGCATGTGGGCCGGGTTCAGTGACGCACAAAAGGCGGAAATGGCGCAGACCGGGCAGGTGGCCTTGCCCAGTGAATATGACGAGCCCTACATCATCACCCAGCGCATGATCGAAGATGGGCGCCGCCAGATGGTGCTGCGTGATCCTTTGGAATTACCGTTTCCTGTCAGGTTTTTACAAGGCACAGCGGATGTAGATGTGGACATGTCCGTTGCCCTGCGCCTGCTGGAGCATGCCAGGGGGCCTGATATGCGCCTGACATTGGTGGATGGGGCCGATCACCGGTTCTCGGATGCGGACTGTCTGGCCCTGATCGAAGCCGCGGTGGAAGAGGTGCTGGCACGGACCCACGCGATATGAGGGGCTGGTCGCGGCGACTGTTTTTCGCGACGATTCTTGCGGGCGCGGCGCCGTTCCTCTTTGGCCTTTATTAGCCGGTCGAGGTTGAGGCCAGTTTCGATCCGCGTAAGTTCGGCGAAGGGGTGCAGGTGCACCTCGGACGCATAGAACCGGTTATGACGACATCCTCCCCGACAGCCAGAAGCGCGTGATTGTCATGTCCATCTCGACAGGCGGAACATTTGCAGCCGTGGCGATGGGGCAGCCCGAGATGGCGCAAGACGTGATCGGCGTGATTTTCGTATCGCCCAATTCCGGCATTCAGAATGCGATGGCCCCGCTGCTGACATGAGCTGCTGCGCGCTATTGGCGACCGCTGATTGCAGGCGACATGCGCAGCTTTGAGTTCGCAAATTAAGGTCAGACCTTGCATCGGAGCACCGAATGTCCCAGCGCTTTTCTATTACTCTAATGAAGACAAGGTGGTATCATCCGAAGCGACGGCAGAGGTCTAAGCCATTTGCGGCGGCGAAGCCACCCGGGTTGCCCCCATGCTGACAGAAACTGATGACAGATTCGCGCATGTTGTGGCAGGTGATATTCTGTCGCCTGGTGCTACCGATCATGTGCCCGAGGCGATGATCAACTGGATTAGGAGTAGTAAGCGATGGATCAGCGCGTCTCTTTGATTACACTTGGCGTTACGGATGTGCCCCGCGCAACCGCGTTTTACGAGGCACTGGGCTGGCAAAGGGTTGATAGTATCCGTCTTGATCAAGGAGAATTTTGCGACCATTCGCGGTCAGCCTTGACAAGCGCATTTGCCATCTCGATCAGCTTTCTCATGAGCGCGGTGAGAGTGACTTTGGCAGGCTTCCCGGCTGCCATCATGGCCTGGTATTTCCTTGCGAGGTCAGGGTTGTGGCGTGCCGCGACGAGAGCCGGCATGTAAAGAGCGTCGCGCAGGAATTTACGACCGCCCTGAATGAAGGCCTTGCCGCGCCATTGCCCGGACTGTCGCGTCATGGGTGCGGGGCCCGCCGGACTGGCTGCCTTCCTGCGGTCCAGTGTTCCAATCTCTGGAAATTCGACCAGGATGGCGACGGCAGCGACCTCGCCGATGCCGGGAATGGAGCGGAGAATATCATGTGCGCGCGCCCTTTTCCGACAATCACGCAGACGCGTCCCGAGTTCATCGTCAAGATCTGCGATCTGGCGTTTGACCTGCGTCAGGCGTGGTTTTGTCTGGCGGCGTGTGAACGCCAGAGTCTGTGTTTTCACACGGTTCAACAGCCGGGTTCTGTCCTTGACCAGGGCCATCCGCGCGATCTGCAACTCTTTGAGTTCACGTTCATTCCTGTTGTAAGGCCTGTCCGGTACCGGATCGAACGCCGAACCCATCGTGGCCAGGATGCGCGCGTCAACGGCATCTGTTTTGGCACGCGTTCCATGCGCCTGGGCAAAGCGGCGGGCCTGTAGTGGATTGATCTTCACCAGAGGCAATTTGCCCGGGAACGTCTTCTCGAAGGAGGCATGGTAAGCACCCGTTGGTTCAAAGACCACGATTTGTGGCTGTTCGCTCCCGATCCAGCGCCTGAGCGCGCGAAAGCCGGAAGCGGTGTTGTCGAATTGGGCATGTTGTCCTGTCTTGATCCGATGCACATCCAAATGCGCTTTGGAGATGTCGATCCCGATGCTGTCCTTCATTATCTTCGATGTCCTGTGCCTGTCGTGCAGAGCCATGAGCTGCTGCGTATCCGTTCAGGCCTCATGCGAAGACGGTGGCTGATCAAACTATCAAACGGTTCATTACAACCAGGCCCCTCACGATCCAGCGACCGTCGAAGCCAGTCACGCCATATATGGCGTGACTGGCTTCGCCTCAAACTTCGCATGAAACCCGGGGAAAGTCATAAGACAAGCCCCGAGGGGATCGTGGTGTTCGATCTGCTGGGTCAGGCGCTTGGCCTTTATCCGCAGGCCGATCTGGCCCGCTTGAGGAAAGCACTCTGGGCACTGGGGCCGCCACGCTGGCCTGCAATGTGCGCGACAAGGCGGAGGTGGCGCAGGTGCTGGAACGTGCCGAGTCTGCAGGTGCAACGATCCTGAAACCCGCCCATGACGTGTTCTGGGGTGGGCATATCGGATATTTTGCCGATCCGGATGGTCATGTCTGGGAAGTGGCGCATAACCCGTTTTCGACCTTGCGCGAAGACGGCGCCTTTCGCTGGCTTGGCTACGAATGAAATCGCCGCGCAGCATGTGGAGCCTTGAGACGCTGGGCCGCGTGCGTCTGAGCCGTCATTTCTACATGCGCGACTTTCTCTATTCCGAGATTGGCAGTTTTCATCAGATACCGAATATTCCCGAGAACCCTGATCTGGCGATCAAAAACGGGCGTCGCCTGTGCGAAGAGCTGCTGGACCCGCTGGAGGAAACCTTTGGCCGGATCGCTATCCGGTCGGGCTACCGCAGCCCAACGCTCAACCGGTTCGGCAATGAGAACAAGCTGAACTGCGCGCGTAATGATGCCAATTACGGCCATCACATCTGGGACAGGCCGGGGATTGAGGGGGCGGGCACGTCGCTGGTGATCCCGTGGTTTGTCGATCAGTATGAGCAGGGGCGCGACTGGCGCGATCTGGCCTGGTGGATTCATGATCATCTGCCCTATTCCGATCTGTGGTTCTTTCCCAAGCTCTGCGCGATGAACCTGAGTTGCCGCAAACACCCCCGGCGCACTATCTCAAGCTATATCGCACCCAAGGGGATGTTGCTGCGGGCGGGTGAGGACCCGGCTGAGACACTGGCGCAACGACAGGCGCGATACGCGGATTTCCCGCCACTTCGCGGCATAGATTTACCGTAAGCCATTGACCCAGCCTGTGCCTGTGGCAAGGTGGGCGCGAGGCAAATCAGGCAGTCGGAAAGGCATCAATTACATGGGTGAACCACTGGTTTTCTTGCCGGGGATGATGTGTGACGCACGGCTGTTTGGGCCGCAACTGGCCGCCCTCAGCCCGGATTACACGTTGACAGTGGCACCGATCACCAAGGGGAATCGGGTGGAAGAGATCGCCTCGGGGCTGCTGGATACATTGCCCCGAAAATTCGCTTTGGCGGGAAATTCGATGGGCGGGATCGTTGCGATGGAATTGCTGCGTCGCGCGCCCGACCGTATCGCCCTGATGGCCACCAATGCGCTGGCCGAAACCCCGTGTAATCGGCGGAGCAATACTCGGCCACGGTAGCGGCGTCGTTGTGTTGTCGCGGGCGGCGTAAAAGTCGTCCACTTTTGCCCTTTCGTTTGATGGGAGGGCCGGGGGATTTTCACCGTGGAATTGTATTTGAAGGTGCGTCGGGCTCATTTTCAGGATGGGTTGAGCGGGCGTCGGATTGCCCGGGATTTTGGGATTGGCCGAGACAGTGTTGCGAAGATGTTGGCCTATTCGGAGCCACCGGGGTATCGGCGGACAGCGCCGGTTAGGCGCCCGAAGCTGGATGCGTTCACCTGCCAGATCGAGCAATGGCTTACTGAGGACAAAGCGCGTCCGCGCAAGCAGCGCCACACCGCAAAGCGTATCTTTGAGAGGCTGCGCGACGAGTGCGGCTTTGATGGCGGATACACAATCGTCAAAGACTGCGTCCGGGCCAGGAAGCGCTCTGGCAAAGAGATGTTCGTGCCGCTCAGCCATCCGCCCGGGCATGCGCAGGCGGATTTTGGTGAAGCGCCTGTCGTGATTGGCGGCGTTGAGCGGAAGGCGCACTTCTTCGCCTTTGATCTGCCGCAGAGCGATGCGTGTTTTATCCGGGCCTATCCTGCGGCAACCACCGAGGCCTGGCTGGATGGGCATGTGCATGCCTTTGCTTTCTTTGGGGCGGTTCCCCTGTCGATCCTCCATGACAATGACCGCTGCCTGGTGGCGCGGATCCTGCCGGACGGCACCCGGCAAAGAACCCAACGGTTCAGCGCAATGCTGTCGCATTATGTGGTCCGGGATCGCTACGGCCGTCCCGGCAAGGGGAACGACAAGGGAGCGGTCGAGGGGTTGGTCGGCTACGGGCGGCGCGACTTCATGGTGCCGATCCCGTCCTTTCCGGACCGGGATGCGTTCAACGCTCACCTGGAAGAGCAATGCCGCAAACGGCAGGACGATGTCCTGCGCGGACACAAGGCCAGCATCGGCGAACGGCTGCAAGCCGATCCGGCGGCAATGCAGGATTTGCCCGGCGCACCCTTCGAGGCCTGTGAGTTGCAAAGTGGCCAGGTCACATCGACATCGGTGGTGCGGTATCGCGGTAACGACTACTCGGTGCCGGTCGCATATGGCCACCGCGCGGTCTGGATCAAGGGCTTCGTGATCCGCGTCGTTATCGGTTGCGCCACTGAGGTGATCGCCGATCATCCCCGCTCTTATGACAGCGGTGACATGGTGTTCGACCCGCTGCATTACCTGCCGCTGATCGAGCGCAGGATCATGTCCTTCGATCAGGCTGCGCCCTTGCAGGGTTGGGAACTGCCTGACGCCTTCGCCACGCTCCGGCGCTTGCTGGAAGCCCGGCAGGGCAAGGCGGGCAAAAGGGAGTATGTCCAGGTCCTGCGCCTGTCGGAACGGTTCGAGCTGGAGGTGCTGCATCTTGCCGTCAAAGACGCCCTGCGAATGGGGGCGGTCAGCTTCGATGCGATCAAGCACCTCGTCCTGTGCCGCGTCGAGCGAAGGCCCCCGAGGTTGGATTTGGATGTCTATCCGTTCCTGCCCGGAACCAACATCGCCACCACCTCGGCTTCTTCCTGTATGAGCCTTCTGTCAGGAGGTGACGCATGACGGATGCACCCGAACTGCCGCTGACACACCACCTCAAGACTCTGCGCCTGCCCACCTTCCTGCGCGAGCATGACAAGCAAGCGCGCATTTGTGCGGCGGAAGGCCTGGATCATGTGCGCTATCCAGCCCGGCTGACCGAGCTGGAACCAATCGATCGGGAGAGGCGCATGGTCGAGCGCCGGATCAAGGCGGCAAAGTTTCCAACCGTCAAAAGCCTCGACAGCTTCGACTTTACGGCCATCCCCGGTCTGAACAAGATGATGGTGCTGGAACTGGCGCGCTGTGAATGGATCGAGCGCAGGGAGAACGTCATCGCGCTCGGCCCGTCCGATCCTGATTCATAATGCCCACCTCGCTATGTCTCTATAAGACAAGTGTTTTTTGATGCGGATTTTGAGACGGCGGGCGGCTGCCGCGCCTTTTGTCCGCTGCTTCAATGACATCGTTCCTGCCCAGGTCGTCCATTTTGATGATCCAGGGGGCACCTTTGCAGAATTGTTGCGCCGGCAGCCGGCCTTCCTGGATCAGGCGGCGGACGCTTGATGCACTGATTGCCAAGACCTCGGCTGCTTCGTCAAGTGTCATCTCACCGCGCTCCTGGCGTTCGCCTTCACGATAGACATCGATCTGATGGTGATTGCGCAGACTGCATACCCGCGATTGCGTCCATCCGTGACCGCGGCCGGTCACCTTGCCTGCCCGGTTGAGAGTTGCGGCAATCAGCTTGTCAGGCATGAGACGGGCCAGCGCACGTGCGAGATCGACGATATCCCGGTCGGTACTCCAGCGGTGCTGGCCGCTGCGGTTCTTGCGGACAGCCAGAGCGGAATGTGCGCCGCCTTGCCAGCGGACAACAAGCTCGATCGTCTCTCCGTCAACGCGGGCAATGATCTCCTCGACCAGAGTGCGAATGATCTGTTTCCTGGTGGCAGGTGCAGCACCTGGGCTTGTCCACGCACGCTCAAGATCGGCCCCTAGGCTCAACAGCCTGTCGCGATCTGCGGTGCTCGCCTTTTGCGACAGGGCCGCCGCATCATGCGCCTTGATCTGATCCTCGAGCGCGGTGACCGCGCCAAGCCGCGCATTCCAGCGCGCTTCCAGTTCTCCCGCCACCAGACGATTGTCGGGATCGACCGCATCGTACTGGCGCCGGGCACGGGAGGCCTCGTAGCGCGCCTGCTTCAGGCTCAGCTCAAGCTGATGGCGCTTCTCCCCATGTGCCTGACCCTGGGCCACCTCTGCCTCGAGTGCCGCCTCGATGCCGAGCGGTTGCAACCGCGCGATGATTTCGGCGCCGATTGCCTGATCGACCCGCATGCCACCAAACGAGATGCAGCGCGCGCCACCGTGATTGAACTGGCTGCCGCGGCAATGATAGCGGCCGGTGTTGCCGCCCTTGCCCGAATAGGCGACGTGAAGTTTGCGCCCGCAATGGCCGCATCTCGGAAGCCCGGCCAGAAGAGCTTCGCCACGCCGTACGGCACCGCGCCCCGGGCCGAACTTTCCTGTGGCGTTGTCCGCAATCAATCGCTGGTTCCTCTCGTAGGTATTCCAGCTGATATAACCATCATGATGATCGGGGATCAAAACATCCCAGTCTTCCTGTGGCTTGCGTATCCCCTGAATCACACGCTTGCGTCCGTCCTCGATCACCGTGCGCGAGCCGGTGCGGCCAAACACATAGGCCCCGGCATAGATCGGGTTGTTGAGGATGTGCAGGACCGTGTTGTAGACGGGCAGTTTCCACCGGATTTCGCGTCCGGCCGATCCGTGGACAACCGCCGGGAGCGAGATCTGTTCTTGCCGGAGCCACACATGTACCTGCCGGACGGACCGCATCCCGTCGAATTTGGCAAACACCAATCCAATGGCGTCCTGGACCCGCCGGTCAGGGTCCTTGTCGATCCGATCCCGGCCGATGCGCACGTAGCCAATGGCAACCGTCATGAACAGCTCACTGCGGCGTGCCTTCCGGCGGAGCGCCTCGTGGGACCGTTGCCGAAGGATCGACAGTTCCATCTCGCTCATGGTCCCTTTCATACCGAGCAGCAGGCGGTCATTGGGATGGCGCGGATCATAGACCCCATCTTCATCGACAATGAGCGTGGAAACCAGACCGCAAAACTCCAGCAGCGTGTGCCAATCGCGGCCATTGCGCGCCAACCGCGAGGCTTCGATCGACACCACCGCACCAACACGGCCCTCGCAGATCCGGGCGAGAAGCTTCTCGAAACCGGGCCGTGCGACGCCGGAGCCCGAGCGGCCAAGATCATCGTCGATGACCTCTACATCGGTCCATCCAAGCTGGCGGGCGTGCTCCACAAGAGCGTACTGGCGTCGTTTGCTTTCAAGGTTATGCGCGACCTGGCCCGCAGTCGATTGCCGGACATACACGATGGCCTGGCGCGCCAGATGATCAGAGCCAACGTTACTCATCCTGTGTCTCCCTCGCCGCAGACGGGTCTTCCAGGTCCGTCATGTCGCGCGCGGCTTCGCTCAGAAGCGCTCCCGTGAGCGTCAGCAGACGCCGTCGGCGGTCCAGCGGGATCGTTGCGGGATCGGGGCTGGCATCGAACAGATGCAGTTGAAGAGGATTGGTTGCTGTCATTCTCGCCTCCGTTGTCCGGGGATGATTCCCCGCCCGGCAAGCGTAAGGAGCGATCCACTATTGCGCGGGCCTCGAGGAGCGCCGCAACCGAAAGCGCAGGATCACGAACGACCACCGCCTCTCCCGATCCCTCCTCGGTCATCCAGGCGGGGATCTTTGCCAGCGTTCCGTCACATTGAACAATCGTCAGATGCGCGGCTCCACCACGACACGATCGCGCGACCACCTGCACCACCTGTCCCGCCCGAGGATGAAACGGATAACAAATCCGAACCTCAGATCCCGGAAAGCGGGCAGTCTGTCGTTGGCTTGTCGGGAACCGGCAAAACCCATGTCGCTCTCGGGTTGGGGCTGACCGCCTGCCAGAAAGGGTTGCCTGTCGCCTTCGTAACCGCCGCAGCTCTCGTGCACGGGATGATGGAGGCCCGCGACGAGAAACGCCTCCTGCAGCTTCAGCGCAAACGGGCCAAGGTCAAACTGCTGATCATCGACGAGCCGGGTTTCGTCCCCTTGAGCAAAACCGGCGCCGAGCTTCTGTTCGAGCTGATCTCTCAGCGCTGCGAGCGTGGCTCAACCCTGATCACATCGAACCTGCCCTTCGAGGAATGGACCGAGACATTCGGCACCGAACGCTTGACCGGCGCGCTCCTGGACCGGCTGACACATCACGTCAACATCCTCGAGATGAACGGCGAAAGCTACCGCCTCAATCAGAGCCGCGCACGTATTGCCAACCCTTCAACCTGACAACTGAACAATCGGCCTGACGGCCAATGCGCCTTGGAACGTGCTTGCTGATTGGTGGCCACACGCCCCAAGGCGCACTCCACAAACTGGCCGACTTTTGCTCCGCCCCAGTGGCCGGATTTTGCTCCGCCGTTGACAAAGGTTGAGCGCGAAGGATCCGGAGCTGCGGAGACTTCACATATCGCAGCGGATCCGGCTCCGGCCCGGCGCCGGAGACTTACGGCTACACGCAAGCAAGAGGCCGTTCCGCGCGTTCTTCGCGGCGAAGATGTTGAATTGGTCGCACGTTCGTTTGGTGCGACAGCTGCGGATGTCAGCGGTTGGCGGGATGCATTTCCCGAAGGAGGGTCATCAAACCTGAAGTCCCGTCCGCGCGACGTGCGCGATGAGGGGATTGACCGTCTGCGGGCCAGGGTGGGTGAGATCACCATGGATAACGAACTTCTGTATGAGAAGATCGCGAAGATGGAGGCGGGCCACCCTTTCGGGTGCCGGAGGTCGAAACGATGAGTGCCGTCATCTCGATCTCCACGGGCAAAGCCTACGGCGTTTCCCGGGTGTGCCGGGTCTGGGGACTGGGCCGCGCAAGCGTGTATCGTGACTTGCGCCCGCTTCCGGCGGAACCCGCGCCGCGCCGCCGCCCTGGTCCTCGGGGAGCGATGTCTGACGCTGATCTGGTCGAGAGGATCAAACAAGTGATCACTGACAGCAGGTTCCATGGCGAGGGCCACCGCAAGATCCGGGCACGTCTGCGCTGCAAGGGCATTCGAACCTCGAAGGCGCGGGTGCTCCGGCTCATGCGGGAGAACGGGCTTTGTGCGAAGCCATGCCATGGGTCCGCCCATGGCCCCCGTGCCCATGACGGCACGATCATCCCGGACAACATCGATGAGATGTGGGGCACGGATATGACGGGGACCGTTCCTGGCACAGGTCGCCAGGTTGCCGTCTTCATCGCGGTTGACCATTGCCCGGCGGGCTGCGCAGGCGGTCATAGCCTCTCAATCAGCATCATTCCGAAGGTGTTATGGCTCGCAGTACATCGGCCACGACTTCCAGAACGGGATTGCCTGGCCGGGCGCGAAATCCTCGCCGTCCTTTGTCCGCGCTCCCGAAGGCAACGGCCGCGCCGAGCGATTCATTCGAACCCTGAAGGAAAACCCGCTCCGGGTCAGAACTTTCGACACCATCGAGGAACTCCAGGCCGCCCTGCAAAAGTTCAAGGAGGACTACAACGAAGAATGGCCGATCCAGCGGCACGGACACCGTTCGCCAAACCAGTTCAGATGTGACGCAATGGACAAAATCCAGGCCGCCGCATAAGCTTCACGAGTGTCTCAATAACCCTAGGGCGCTACAGTCTTTGCCCGATTGCCTGATTAACCACGAACAAATGTAAGCATGTTCGATTAAAGTTTTTCGCAATATAAAGAGAAAACTTTAATCGTATACACAGAGTCCTCGAGCACCCGACTTTTGACGGGTTGACGTCTGACCGTAGAACGATTCAGCTAGCCGCATGATCCGTCCCAACTTTCTTTCTCCCACGGAGCGCCTTGAGCTTGAGTCCTGTGTGCGCAGTCAACGCGAAGATCATGGGATTGCACGGCGTGCAAATGCGCTCCTTTTGCTGGATGACGGGAAGTCCTGTCAAGTAATCGCGGAATTTCTATATTTGGACGACGACACCATTCGTGGCTGGCACAAAACCTACCGTGAAAGCGGCTGGGACGCGCTTGCCGCCGATGGCTGGAAAGGGGGTCAATCTCGTATGGCCCCAGATCAAGAGGCTGCATTATGCGATTGGCTGAACGGTCGCTTCTGCCGTTCGACAGTTGAGATAAGAGCCCATATTTCAACAGAATTTGGCCTGCGCTACTCGCATTCTGGCTGCATCAAGCTTCTTGCCCGGCTCGGGTTTGAGTATCGCAAACCCAAGGCCCTGCCACGGGGTGTATCTGTCGAGAAACAGGCCAGCTTCATTACGATGTACGAGCGGTTGATGACCGAGCTTGGCGCTGATGAAGCCGTTTATTTCGCTGATGCCGTCCACCCAGAATATCAGACAAAGCCTGCATATGGCTGGGTGAAGGCAGGCTCAAACCCCGCAGTCCCGACCACTGCTGGGCGAGGCCGTGTGAATATCCATGGCGGGCTCAACCTTGAAACCTTCGACGCGCCCTTTGTCGAGCCAACCACCGTCGACGGTGTCAGTGCCACGCAGCTTCTAGCCAAGATTGAAACGCGCAACCCCGACAAGCGATTAATCCACGTCATCTGGGACAACGCGCCCTATCACAAAGGGCCGGATGTCAGGGCGTTTCTCGCAAGGCCAGATTGCCGCATCCACCTTATCCAGTTGCCGCCATACTGCCCGCACCTGAACCCCATTGAACGATTATGGGCTGTCATGCACCAGTTCGTGACGCACAATCATCATTACCCAACCCAAAAACAGTTTGCGAATGCAATCCTGAAGTTCTTCCGCGTAACCATACCAAACGAGTGGAAAACATTCCGAAGCCAAGTCTCAGACAATTTTCGCGTCATAACTCATGAGAAGTTTCGGGTTTTGGCGTAGCTCCGGTATATCTTTCAGTTCCTGGAGGGATCATGCAATCGACGCCACAACATGGCGCACGCCCTGGGCATCCGTCACATTCGTCGGCGTGGCGGCAACCCTGTTGATCAGAGCAGACTGCATATCAACACCGGTGTGCTCTTTGCAGCCATACCGGAATTTGTCCCTGCCCTTGGCCCCAAAGCGCGCCTGTGGGTCCGCGGCCACTTGGTCCGCAGTCTCATTGTTGAACTTTTCCAGGCCCCTGGCGATGGCTTTGTCGCGGTCATCCCGGGTAGATAGCTTCGAGACCGACTTGCCGGCATCGACAAAGGTAAACACCTCGCGGATCAGGCCTGCCTCTTTCAGGCCGTCGCGCAAACGGTTGAACAGGTCCATCAATCGCTTCGTCCCCGGGCGTTGGCGGAAATCGCCGAAGAATGAATGGTCGGGCGGGCGCTCACTCAAGGCAAATGCGCAAAACCACTTGCCCGCCAAATTCTCTCGCATGAACCGTTCCATCCCGCGGTCCGGGAGGCCTTCTGTAAACTGCAGAACAAGCATCCGGAACGCGCGTTCAGCCCCCGGTTCAGGCCGCCCGCGATCCGAATAAAGCGCGACCAAAGGGCCGGACAAAACCGCCAGGTCCACCACCGCCTCAAAACGACGATAGGGGTGATCCTCTGAAACCGGCCCATCCAGTGATGTAAACATCTCAACCTGATTACGACCCATAAAATCCTCCGTTCCAACATCAAAATTCATTGAATCAGAACCACAACTATAAATCCACAAAATAGGACACTTTCCCGACAGGCCCATAAAGATCTTCATACGGCACAGAATGAGTCCAAGACAGGCAATCTGATCGTTGCCCTGGCTTTAATCGTCGCAATTTGCCTTGTCGGCGCTTTTGTAACTGGGCCGGTTGAGATCACACCTGATTTTCACGGCAATAGTGGCTCACTCGCATTAGTGAAGTGAAGCGGCTTCGTTTCACAAATCGACGGGTAACGCCTCCCAAACAACCAATACATCGGCTCATCTCGCTCTGAACCTGATCTGATTTTCCAATCGCAGTAGTTGCGCCGCTAAATGCAGGCGAACGCCCGCATTGTCAGCTCACTGGTCCTTGGTCAAGAGAGCCCAAGTCAGGCCTTGGTCAGAACACCGTCAGGCGTCCCGCCAGAAACGGATGTTCGGCGATCGCAGGTTCGACGATTGTCTTTTGCAGGATGGGTCGCAGGGTTTCGGCCACGCGGGCAGGCATGTCCTGTAAAATATCCTTGCGCGCGGTCAGAGAAATGGTGCGCGACAGCGGTTCAAACGGCAGGTCCAGCACGTCGATCTGATCGGCAAAGCGACAGGCGCGCATCAACGCCAGAGGCGGCAGTATGGTCCAGCCGGTGCCCTGGCTGACCAATGCCAGAATCGCGTGATAGCTGTCGATTTCAAAGCGATGAGTCAGGGTCAGGTTCTGACGCGCCAGATGCGCATTCACCAACCGGCCCATATAATGGCGTTGTGTGTATTGGACCATTGGCATGCGTTTGAGTTGCCGGGGCACATCGCCATCGCGGTGGATCACGCCCTTGGGGGCGGCCACAACAAAGCCTTCGCGCATCAGCGGATGGACTTCGACCCAGTCGCTTTCGGCACCCAGTTCGGCGGCGACAATCACATCCAGCGCACGGGCATCCAGTTGGTCATAAAGATGGTGGCTGGCCCCGGTTTCCAGCAGGAACTGACAGGTTTTCAGCTCGCCCGCCATATGGGTCAGCAACTGAGGTGTCACATCGGCCTCAAGATCTTCGATCATGCCAAGGCGGAACCGGGTGAGGGTGGACAGATCGGCCATGGCCAGTTCGGCGCGGGCCTGTGCGGCCTCGTTCAGAATGGCCTGAGCGCGGCGATGCATGATTTCGCCCGCCGGTGTCAGACGAATTGGACGCGCATTGCGTTGCAGCAATGTCGCCCCCACAGCCCCTTCAAGATTGGTCAGTTGCTGGCTGACCGCCGAAGGGCTGGCCCCCAGGCGTTTGGCCGCCGCCGAAATCGAGCGCTCATCAGCCGCGGCCATGAACACTTCGATCCCCCAAAGGGTTATCCGGCCGGGGCTGTCGACCATCCGGGCCTATTTGCCCAGCTTGGACAGCTTGTCCTGCAATTCGGAAAGCTGCTTTTTGATGTCGTCAAGCCCCTCGTCTTCGGTCTCGGGGGTCGCGTCGGTCGTGGGTGTGGTGCCCATGGCCCCAAGCCCGCCGGTCATGGCTTTCATGAAGGCTTCTTGCTGGGCGCGGATCGCGTCCATGCCCGGTATCGTCGCCAATGGCGAGGCTTTGGCCATATTTTCCATCATCTTGGACTGGCTGTTTTGCAGCATCTCGAAGCTGGCCGACAGGAAATCGGGCACCATGCTTTGGGCATGATTGGTGTAACTGCGCACCAGATCGGTCAGCACATTGATCGGCAGAACATTCTCACCGCGGCTTTCATGCTCGGCAATGATTTGCAGCAGATACTGGCGGGTCAGGTCGTCGCCTGATTTCAGATCAATGATCTGCACCTCGCGGCCCGTTCGGATAAATTCGGCAATATCCTCAAGGGTCACGTAATCTGATGTTTCGGTGTTATACAACCTGCGGCTGGCGTAACGCTTGATCAGCAGTGGTTTGTCAGTCTCAGCCACGGGGTGGTCCTCCCAAAAATCCGACGCTGCAGTGCAGCTTAGCCAGATGCTGCGCAAAAGGAAAGGGCGAGCCGTACGGCTCGCCCTTCACTATAGTTACCCGTAAGGGAGGGATCGGGAAACTAAACCTGCTTACTTGGCAGCTGTGGTTGCTTTCTTGGCAGCGGCAGTCACTTCGTCAGCGGCTTTTTTAACAGCTTTTGCAGTGTCTTCCTGGATATCTTTGCCAGCAGACATCAGCAGTTCAACGGTGTCCGACTGAACTTTCTTGGCAACTTCAGCGAAGGCGGCCATGTTTTCGGCAGCCACTTCGGCAGAGGCCGATGCGAAGTCGGTCATTGCTTTGGCGTAGTCAGCCGGGTCAGCTTTGGCTTTGGTGATGTCGTTCAGCTTGGACAGGGTTTCTTTGGTCCATTTGCTGGAGATTTCAGCCGACTTTTCAGCAGCTTCCAGAGCCAGGCCTGACAGTTTTTCGTTCAGGTCGGCTTGGCTTTTGAAGGCTTCTTCCATTGCTTTGGTGTCAACGGGGAAGGCGCCCATGATGTCTTTCATGACGGCGTTGATGTCTTGTGCTTTAGCCATTGTATTCATCCTTGTGATATCAGCGGGGGCCGCTGTGTTTTGCGATTGCAGAATATATATATGCTGCACTGCAGCATTGCAAGTATTTTTTCTGCGCGGATGCAAAAACTTCACAAATGGATTTATTTGTAAGGCAACAGGGGGGATTAAATAGTGGCCTTCTTTAGCACATAGGTGCCGGGGGCCGGACAAAGCGAGGGGTGATCCTCGTCACCGGGTGTGCGTGCCGTGATCATTTTGCCCGCGCGTTTGGCCAGCCAGGCTTCCCATGCGGGCCACCAAGAGCCAGATTGTTCGCTTGCCGTCGCCAGCCATGCATCTGCATCCCCGCCAAGGTCACCACCGCTGTAATAGCCGTATTTCTTTTTGCTGGGCGGGTTCACGATCCCCGCGATATGCCCGGATTCCGACACGATAAAGGTGCGGTCTTTGGCGCCGGTCTGCTTAAAGCCGCGATAGCAGTCTTTCCACGCGGCGATGTGGTCGCTTTCGCAGGTCACTGCCATCAGCGGGATTTTCACGTCCGAAATATGCAGCGTCTCGCCGCACAGTTCGATCCCGTCGGTGACGAAGGCATTGCGCTGGCACAGACCGCGCAGATACTGTTTCACCATGCGTGCTGGCATATTGGACCCGTCGCCATTCCAATAGAGCAGATCAAAGGCGGGGGGTGTTTCCCCCATCATGTAGCTTTTGATCGCGGGCTGATAAATCAGATCGTTCGAGCGCAGGAACGACATCGTCCGCGACATGATGAACGACCGAAGGACGCCCTGACTGTTCACTTCTTCTTCGATACCGTCGATGAAATCATCCTGCAGGAAGGGCACGAATTCGCCCTGTTCCGAAAAATCAGTAAGAGCGGTAAAGAAAGTCGCCGATTTTATCGACTTATCGCCGCGTTTGGCCATCAGCGCGAGGGTCAGGTGCAATGTGGTGCCGGCTATACAATAGCCCACCGCGTTGACCTGTTTTTGTTTGGTGATCGCCTTGGCCTGTTCGATCGCGGTCAGAAAACCCTTTTCGACATAGTCATCCATCCCGATCTCGGCATGGCTGGTATCCGCGTTCACCCAGGACACGACAAACAGCGTATAGCCCTGATCGACGATCCATTTGATCAGGCTGTTCTGTTCTTTCAGGTCCATCACGTAGTATTTGTTGATCCAGGGCGGAAAGATCACGATCGGGGTGGTGTGTACCTGCTCGGTGCTCGGGTGGTACTGAATGAGTTCCATCAACTCGTTGCGAAACACCACCTCGCCCGGCGTGGTGGCGACATTCACACCCAATTCAAACGCGCTTTCATCGGCAAGACGCACGACCATCTCGCCCTTGTTGGCCTCAAGATCGGCCACCAGGTTCTCCAGCCCCCGCACTAGGCTTTCGCCATCGGTCTCCAGCGCGCGTTCCAGCGCATCGGGGTTGGTGCCCAGAAAATTCGTCGGCGACATCATGTCGATGATCTGTTGGGAAAAGAAGGTCAGCCGTTGTTTTTCTTTCGGTCCGAGATCGTCAATCTCTTCGACCGCCTGAGCGATGGCCTCGGCATTCAGGCTGTATTGATGTTTGATCCAGCGGAAATAGGGGTTGGTTCTCCACATCGGGTTGGCAAAGCGTTTGTCACCCTCCAGCGAGTCAGGCAGGGCCTCCTCCTCGTCGGGGCCGTTGCCTTGCAGCATGGTTTGCTGCGCTTCCATAAAGTTGCGCACCGAATGGCCCCAGTATTCCAGCTGCTGCTCATAGAGCTTTCCGGGGTTATCCAGAAACTCGCCCCAATATGACGCAGCTGCCTTGGCGAACAGTTCCTGAGACGGTGCATTCAAACTTTCTTTTGGGGGATTACGGGCGGTTAGCGCCTTTATCAGGCGGGCCGACAGTTCTTCCACACGGGCCAGATTTTCATTCATCGCCTGAAAATCCGAGCTTCCTGTGTCCTCATGCGTTGCCATTTTAACGAATTCCCCTTAAGACTTTCTGCTATGCAGCATAACGTCGTCTGGCTGGAGGGGCAGTGCGGCGAATAGAACCAGGCCCCAAGGCCGCTTAGGAGACGATAGATGCGCTACATGATCGCTTACGACATGATGGAGACCCTCCGCAACACCAACCAATGGCTGGGTGCTTCGGCCCTTTCCATGGCATCCTACCCAATTTTCAGCATGATGCCAAACCCCGCGATCTCTTGGATGGCCGCCTGGGGCGAAGTGACGGAACGTAGTTTCCAGCGGATGGTGACCAAGCCTGACTGGGGGATCGAATCGATCACCGGCGAAGACGGACGCGACCATCTGATCACCATCGAAACCGTGATCGAACGCCCGTTTGGCGATCTCATTCATTTCGACGTGCAGGGCCGGGCCGATATGGACCGCCGGGTTCTGCTGATCGCTCCGATGTCGGGCCACTACGCCACGCTGTTGCGCTCAACCGTGCGCTCGCTGCTGCCGGATTGCGAAGTTTACGTCACCGATTGGCACAATGCGCGCGATATTCCTATCTCGGCGGGCAAGTTCGATGTCGAGGATTACACCCTGTACCTGGCCGATTTCATGCGCGAGCTGGGATCGGACCTGCATGTGATTGCTGTCTGTCAGCCTGCGCCGCTGACTTTGGCTGCCACCGCTTATCTGGCCGAGCAGGACCCGGATGCGCAACCGCGCTCGCTGACCCTGATCGGTGGGCCGATTGACCCCGATGCTACCCCCACGGATGTAACCGATTTTGGTCGCCGTGTGACCATGGGCCAACTGGAAGAGACGATGATTCAGCGTGTGGGTTATAAATATAAGGGCGTGGGCCGGATGGTTTATCCTAGTCTGCTGCAATTATCCTCGTTCATGTCGATGAACAACGAACGCCACAGTCAGGCTTTTGCCGATCAGATCATGCGCGTGTCGCGCGGCGAGGCCAGCGATCACGACCCGCATAACAAGTTCTACGATGAATATCTGGCCGTGATGGATATGCCCGCCGAGTTTTACCTGTCGACTGTGGAACGGATTTTCAAAGGGCTGGAAATTGCCCGCAATGAATTCGTGGTTGATGGCCACCCCGTTGACCTTGGCGCGATCACCCGTGTTGCGGTCAAGAGCGTCGAGGGTGGCAAGGACGATATCTCGGCTCCTGGCCAATGTGTCGCCGCGCTTGATCTGCTGACCGGGCTGCCGGATGAGTTGAAAGCCAGCTATCTTGAGCCCGAGGCGGGCCATTACGGCATCTTTGCCGGGCGCAGCTGGCGGAACAACATCCGGCCTTTGGTGCTTGATTTCATTGATCAAAACTCCGAAGCCCCGGCACCGCGCAACCGTACATCTCCGAAGAAGAAAAAGGCCAAGCGCAAGATCGCGGCTGAATAAGCGCCTAGAGCGGTTTTCGTTTCATCTGACTTAGATTGGACGAAAACCGTCCCAACACAGCATCAATGTTTCCCGAAAAGCGCCTCAGGTCCCGTAGGCGCGGGGCTGGTCCATTACATCTTGCACCGCACCCAACAGAGCGTCTGCGATCACATCATGCTCGGCGCGGGTCAGCCGCGCGGGCAGGCGCACGTCGCAGGCGCGCATCAGCATCGCACGGGTGCGGGGCAGATCGGGTGCATCGCCGGGCAAAAACTTCCAGTTCCAGAAGGCGCGGGCATTGTCCGTGCTGAAGCCAAACACCTGCACTTTCACACCACGTTCGGCCGCAGCTTTGGCAAAGGCGCGTATGTCATCCTCGCTCATATCGACCAGATTGAACTGGATCGAATCGGGCGCGCGTTCTTCCGGGGCCAGTGGCGGCGGAACATGCAGCCAAGGCGAGCTGTTCAACCGGTCGGCGACATAATCATGACCCGCGCGGCCGTCACGCACGCGGCGCGATACTTCAGGAAGTTGCGGACGGATAATCGCTGCGGACAGGTTCGACATGCGCAGATTATAGAGCGGCAGCTGGTTCTGCCATGTGTCGAACGCTTCTTTAAGGTCGCTGTCCAACTCATTGAAATGTTTCGCCCAGTTGTGTTCGTACGCACCGGACATGATCACGGCGCGGGCGACCCGATCTGCATCATCGGTGATCAGAATGCCGCCCTCGCCAGCATTGACCAGCTTGTAGGATTGAAAGCTGAAACATCCCACCCGGCCAATCGTGCCGATGTTTTTACCGTTCCATGTGGTGCCCAGCGAGTGGGCCGCATCCTCGATCACCGGGATATCGCGCGCATCGCATAGCGCCATGATCGCATCCATATCCGAGGTATGGCCGCGCATATGGCTGATGATCACTGCACTGATATTTGCCTTAAGTTTTTCCTCTAAATCACTGACATCAATGCGATAATTATAACTCACCTCGCAGAGAACCGGAATGCAATCGGCATGGATCACCGAAGATGGCACAGCGGCAAAGGTAAAGCCCGGGATCAGCACCCGTGCATCGCGCGGCAGCCCCAACGCCTTCAGCGAGAGGAACAGCGCCGCAGAACAGCTGGATACGGCCAGCGCGTATTTCGATCCCATAAGGGCGGCAAATTCCTGTTCCATCAGGGCCACCGGCGCGTTTTCCGGCGCGGTATAGCGGAACAGATCGCCCGATTGCAGCATCCGGTCAATTTCGGCGCGGGCGGCGTCTGGGATGGGTTCGGCGTCATAGACATTGGGGGCAAGAGACATAGTTTCGGCTTTCCTGAATTCCCGTTTCGGATTTTCTAAAACAAGGCGAAAGACAAGCCAAGTGAAACTTTCACGACACGTTGCCGCGCGCGGTAAACTGCTGACTGGATTTTGAGGCAGTTTAGAGGGCTAGAACCCCAGCCCCGCATGGCGTACCAAGTCATCGCCAGTACCAGAAGCGGTGTGCGCATCGCGGTGCCGCCCGGGAAACTGGGGGTAGGGGACACGCGCCATAGTGTCAAAGCCCTCGGCCTGACCGCCAATCAGATCGGCCATCAGCTTGCCCGCATGGGTGGCATTGCCCACGCCATGCCCGGAATAGCCCGAGGCGGTCAGGATATTTTCCTCCAGCCGCGCCAGATACGGCATGCGTTTCATGGTGATCGCCAATGTGCCACCCCAGGCATAATCAATCCGCGTGTCCTTCAGATGCGGGTAAATCTCCAACATCGGTTTGCGCACGGTGGCTACGATATCCCTGGGAAATTTATAGCCATAGCTTTCGCCGCCGCCGAACAGCAGGCGATTGTCATGGCTCAGGCGATAGTAATTCACCACGAATTTACTTTCCACAATCTGGTCTAAAGCCTCCGACTTTAGTCGGAAAAACATTCAAACGTGCGCCGAAGGCGCTCATGAACCACTGAACCCTCTGACTTTAGTCGGAGGAGGTTCAGTGTCAGCCACGGCCACATCGCGGGTCAGGATGCGCGCGGCATCCTCGCCCAGGGGCTCGGTGGCGATGATGAAATTGTTGATCGGCATGACCCGGGCGGCGACCTTGCGATCAAGGCCGCCAAGATAGCCGTTGCAGGCCAGGATTACATGATCACAGAGCACACGGCCCTTGTCGGTTTGCACGATTGGCTGCGCGCCACGTTTGATGTGATGCACCTCGCTGCGCTCGTAAATTCGCACGCCCGCATCGCGAGCCGCCCGTGCCAGACCCAGTGCATAAGAGAGTGGGTGCAAATGCGCTGCCCCCATATCCAATTCACCGCCATGATAGGTGGGTGAGGGGACAAGCGCGCGAAACGCTTCGGCATCCATCGTCTCAATCTGATCATAGCCATAGCGGTCCTGCAGATGCGCGGCATAGGCGTGTCCCTCATGCATTTCCTTGGCAGAAAAGCACGCATGGGCGATGCCCGGTTTCAGATGGCAATCGACTTTATGTTTACCAACCAGGGATTTGACCAGATCCTTGGCCTCTTCGCCCTGGTCCCACAGCTTGGCGGCGTCGTCGCGTCCAACCAGCTTTTCCAGGCTCTCCTGATCGATGCGCTGACCACTGCCCAATTGCCCGCCATTGCGCCCTGACGCGCCAAAGCCGACGCGATGCGCTTCGATCAGCGCCACATCATGGCCCGCCTCGGCCAGATGCAGCGCCGCTGACAGCCCGGTGAATCCGGCGCCAATCACGCAGATCTGGGCTTTGATCTCTCCCCGCAGCGGTTCAAACGGCTCAAGCGATGTGGCGGTATCGGCGTACCAGCTGGGTGGGTATTGGCCTTGTTTATCGTTTGTATACAGCAGGTTCATTGTGGTTTCTTCCGAAGATAGGTCAGGGTGTAATCGATGGGATCGACCGGGCGGATATGGATGCGCTCCACCGTGGCCACGGGCAGTTCGATCTTGAAGCAATCGGGACAGGGTATACCCAGCGCCTCAACGGCCAGAGCATCCAGCCAGCCCGACAGGTTGTTGGGTTCGCGGGCAAATGCGGGCATGGCATCGAACGAATCAGGCTCTTGCAGGGTTTCCGCCATGGCCGGTGTCAATTCGATGGCGATGGATGGCTCTATCATTAGCAGGTGTTTGATCCCGAGCAACTCGCCCGTGTTGTCGCGCAGGTAGCCCTCGTGCTGATCCGACACGACCTGCCAGCCGTAGAGTGGCGGATAGGTGGTCGAAAACCGCATCTCGCCCAGCCGATAGGCTTCGGTCTCGGGGTAGGCATGGGCAAAGGCCGCGGTGAAACGGGCGGTGAAATCTGCCTCGTCAAAGGGTTCCAGCGTCTCCTGCCCCGTTTCATCAGTGTCCAGCAGCACAGGCGGCAGGCTGAGGATCATGCGGTTGGGGTAAACCACCGTGTTGGGCGGGGGAGCATAGGCGGGTCAATCTGAACGATTTCGGGATCGCTGAGCGCGCGGAAATGGGCGGCGCGGGCGGTGTCGGGGTTGTGAAAGCTGTCGGTGGTCCGCTCGACAGGGTGAGAGGCCTCCAGCAGCCCGGCCAGATCACGGGCGTGGGGCGAATCGGTCTCATAGCTCTGGTTGCAGAAGGCCGGATGGCATCTGAAATGCTCGACCACCTCCTTGTTTTGCACGACCGCGGCAAACTGGCTGTCGGGGGGCATGCCCGGCGGACTGAGAAACAGGATGGATAACAGCAATACCTTGGTCTGCTCGCCCGGATCATCGGTGTAAAAGGCCTTGCCCTGAGCGGCGCGCAGGGCGTCTGGATCTGTCACCACGCGCAGGTCCCCCCCGGTGGCCATCGGATGCAGGATCAGCGCATAGCCATTGCCATCCGCCCCCAGCTCAAGCCCGTCCACCAGGGCTTTGCGCGCGACACGCTCATCTGTCGACTCGACCGTCGTGCCGGAGGCGGACTCGCCTCCGAAATCCAGCATCAGGGCGACCAGTACAGCGACCGCCCCGAGAATCAGCGCAATCCTAGACATTCAACAGCAGGTGTTCATGCTCCCACGGGCTGATCACCTGCAGGAATTCCTCGTATTCGGTGCGTTTGACGATGGAATAGACGCGGGCAAATTCCGGATGCAGCACCTCGTGCAGTTCCGTGGCCGCGTCAAACAGATCCAGCGCATCGCCCAGAACCCTTGGAATATCGCTTTCGCCCTCATAGGCATCGCCCTTGCACTGCTTGTCGGGGCGGATTTCGTTTTGCAGCCCCAGAAGGCCACAGGCCAGCGAGGCGGCGATGCCCAAATATGGGTTGCAATCCATCCCGGCCAGCCGGTTTTCCACTCGTCGCGCGCTTGGCCCGGAAATCGGAATGCGAATGCCGGTGGTGCGGTTGTCCCGCGCCCAGGCCAGGTTGATCGGGGCGGCGTTGTCCTTGACGTAGCGGCGATAGGAATTGACGTAGGGCGCCATGATCGCGATGGCGGCGGGCATATGTTGCTGCAATCCATCAATGAAGTGGTAAAACGCGTCGGTTTCGCCACCTTGCGGTCCGGAAAAGATGTTCTGCCCGGATTCGATATCCATGATCGAGTGGTGGATATGCATGGCACTGCCCGGTTCATCCTCGATGGGTTTGGCCATGAAGGTGGCAAAGCAATCATGGCGCAAAGCCGCCTCACGGATCAGGCGTTTGAAGTAAAACACCTCATCGGCCAGCTTCACCGGGTCGCCATGCAGCAGGTTGATCTCTAACTGCCCGGCGCCGCCTTCCTGGGTGATCCCGTCAATCTCAAACCCCTGGGCTTCGGCAAAATCATAGATGTCATCGATCACAGGCCCGAACTCATCCACGGCCGTCATCGAATAGGCTTGCCGCGCGGCGGCAGGGCGGCCCGAGCGGCCCATCATCGGCTCGATTTTCTTGGCAGGGTCGAGATTGCGGGCGGTCAGATAAAATTCCATTTCCGGGGCCAGGACCGGTTCCAGCCCGCGTTTGCGATACATCTCGACCACGCGCTTCAACACATTGCGGGGGCTGAACGGGATCGGCTTGCGGTCACGATCTTCGGCATCGTGGATCACTTGCAGCGTCCAGTCGCCGGTCCAGGGCGCGGCCGAGGCGGTGGCCATGTCCGGCACCAGAATCATGTCGCGTTCGATAAAGCCCTCATTTTCATCCGCCGCTTCGCCCCAGCCACCGGTGATGGTCTGGAAAAAGATCGAATCGGGCAGGTGGAAATACTCCTGCTTGGCGAACTTGCTGGCGGGCACCGCCTTGCCGCGCGCGATGCCGGGCAGGTCCGAGACGATGCATTCCACCTCGTCCAGCCGTTTGCCGTCCAGATAGGCAAGTGCGTGCTCGGGAAGTTTATCTGTCCATTTGGCCATGTCAGCCGCCTTTCTTAAGGAAATTGGCGATGCGATCGGCAATAACCGGGTTATGTGTAGGCGCGCCAAGACGGTTGGCGGCCTGCTGTAGAATGGGGACGGGCACCACACCGGGGCCGCGATATTTCACAAGAAAATCAATCATATCTGATTCAAACTCGGGGTGAGGCTGAATGCTATACACCTTATCCCCATACACCAGCGCGGCATTGGCGCAGAAATCCGAGCTACCGATCACCTCGGCATCGTCGGGCAGGTCCACCACCTGATCCTGATGCCAGGCGTTCAGGCCCAGCGTCTGGCCCTCAATCTCGTAGGTGGTCTCCCCGATCGACCACCCGCCGTCATATTTCACCACTTTGCCACCAAGGGCCTGTGCGATGATCTGATGGCCGAAACAGATGCCCACGAGGGGCCGGTCGGTGGCATAGACGCGGCGAATGAAGTCTTCCAAGGGCGGAATCCACGGATGATCTTCATAGGCCCCATGCTTTGAACCCGTGATCAGCCAGCCATCGCAGTCTTCGGGGCTGTCGGGGATCACGCCGCCTTCGCAGTCATAGGCGGCATATTCAAAGCCATGTCCGTCCAGCAGCCGGGCAAAGAATGCATCGTAGTCGCCCAGGGTAGGCAGCACCTCGGGCACTGCGTGTCCTGTCATAAGAATGCCGATTTTCATAACGGCTCCGTAATTTGATCAAATTATAGATACGGCAAGAACCACGCCTTCGGCAAGGGGATCAAACCGCGTTGATATAGGTTTTCCATTGCTCTGCGGCAGGGATGTCTGCCATCAGACGCAGCTCCTGGCGCTTGGTCAAGACCAGATTGCGGATCAGCATCTCGGGGAAGATCGCGGCAATCAGAGGGTCGTGTTCAAACCGGTCAATGGCATTCTCCCAATCCGGGGCCAGTTGCGGAAACTCCTGATCATAGGCGTTGCCGGTCATTGGGGGCGGGGGCTCCATACCCTCCTCAACGCCGGTGATGGCGGCACCGAGCACGGCGGCAAAGCTGAGATAGGGGTTGATATCGCCGCCCGCAACACGGTGTTCGATCCGCCGGGCCGCATAGGCCCCGCCAGGAATACGCACCGCAGCCGTGCGGTTTTCATAGGCCCAGCACACGGCGGTGGGCGCATGTGCGCCGGGCACCAGCCGGTCATAGCTGTTGGCATGCGGCGCGAACAAAAGCGTCGAGGCGGGCATCGCGGCAAGGCAGCCAGCAACTGCGGCGCGCAGGGTCTCGGTGCCCTCTTCACCGCCATTGTCAAAGACGTTGCGCCGCTCACCGTCCAGCACTGAAAAATGCATATGCATCCCGTTGCCCGCGTCCTCGGCAAAGGGCTTGGCCATGAAGGTGGCGGCAAAGCCATGCTGGCGTGCCAGCCCCTTGGTCAGCGTCTTGAACGCCCAAGTGTCATCGGCGGCACGCAGGGCGCTTTGATGATTCAACGTCACCTCAAACTGGCCGACGCCGGATTCGCTGGTGGTGGTCTGGGCCGGGATGCCCATGGCCGCGCAGCCATCATAGAGCGCGCTGAAGAACGGATCGAACGCATCCAGATGCGCCATGGACAGCACCGCAGCGGCTTGCAAGGGGCGTCCGGTTTGCGGATTGCGCACCGCGGTCAGGCTGTCTCCACTGTCATCGACCAGCGTGAATTCCAGTTCGGTTGCGGCCATCACTTGCCAGCCGCGCGCACCGTATCGCGCCGAACGGCTTTCAGCGCATGGCGCGGGTCCACGCCGAACGGGCTGCCGTCCTCCAGATACATCTCCATCGGAATCAGCGGCTTATTGGTGTCCAGCCACGGGGTGGGCATTGGACTGCGATCGGTGGGGCGCAGGATGCCATCGGCGTCGCCGGTCTCAAACACCAGCGGCGAATCCTCGATATCCAGCCCGAAAACATCCACGTTCATCGCCGACAGCGGCATCCGAACAGCGCCCTTGTCCAGCTTGGGGCCATAGCTGCCGGGCACGCGCTTGCCGCGCATCTGACCATTCAGGTCGCAGGCCGCGACACGCAGGGTCTGGTAACTCTCAAGGTCCATTTTATCTTCCGTCTTGCCTTTTGCAGCAAGGTAGACGGAAGCGACGATGGGTTCTAGGTGAATTTGATCAAAAAGCAGGGGCGGCGTCAGGGACGCTCATTGTCCTTGCGGCGCGCATCGGGGTCCGCCTGACCAATGCCCTTGAAGATCGGCTTGAACGGCAGAATCCACACAATCCCAAGGCCCACGTAAATCGCAAATTCCAGCCAAATCGACGGGCGATCAAGGTTGCTGACGATGGTGACGGCGGTGATCACATAGATCGGCAGCCCGATCAGCAGGATCGCCAGCGCCCAGCGGTGGCGGGCTTTGTAACTTAGGGCCATGGGCGTCCTCAGTCGGCGAAGGGATCGGTGACCAGAATGGTGTCATCCCGTTCCGGCGAGGTAGAGAGTAGCGCGACGGGGCAGTCGATCAACTCTTCCACGCGACGCACATATTTGATCGCACCGGCCGGCAGGTCGGCCCAGCTGCGTGCGCCTTCGGTGCTTTCGTGCCAGCCCGGCATCTCTTCGTAAATCGGCGTGCAGCGGGCCTGTTGATCGGCGGCGGTGGGCAGGTAATCCAGTCGCTTACCGTCCAGATCGTAGCCGACGCAGATTTTCAGCGTGTCAAACCCATCCAGCACATCCAGCTTGGTCAGAGCGATGCCGTTCACCCCGCTGGTGGCGCAGGTCTGGCGCAGGAGGCAGGCATCAAACCAGCCACAGCGGCGTTGGCGTCCGGTGGTGGTGCCAAATTCATGGCCACGTTCGCCCAGACGCTGGCCGTCTGCATTTGCCAGCTCGGTGGGGAAGGGACCTTCGCCGACGCGGGTGGTGTAGGCCTTGACGATACCCAGCACGTAATCAATCGCGCCGGGGCCGACGCCGACGCCGGTAGCGGCCTGACCAGCAATCACATTCGAAGAGGTCACAAAGGGATAGGTGCCAAAGTCAATGTCGAGCAGCGCACCCTGCGCGCCTTCAAACAGGATGCGTTTTCCGGCGCGACGCTTTTCCTTAAGCACCTTCCAGACAGGGGCGGCATAGGGCAGAATTTTCCCTGCAATCTCACGCAACTGCGCGACCAGGGTGTCCCGATCGATGGGCTCAATTCCAAGACCTTTGCGCAACGGATCGTGATGCTGCAAGGCGCGATCCACGCGGGCCTCAAGCGTGGCAGGGTCTGACAGATCCGCCACACGGACCGAGCGGCGCCCCACCTTATCTTCATAAGCGGGGCCAATGCCGCGCCCGGTGGTTCCGATCTTGGTGCCCTTGCTGGCAGCCTCTTCACGGGCGCGGTCCAGCTCGCCATGGATGGGCAGAATCAGAGGGGTGTTTTCCGCGATCATCAGCGTTTCGGGGGTGATATCCACGCCCTGGGCGCGGATCGTTTCGATCTCGCTGATCAGGTGCCAGGGGTCCAGCACCACGCCATTGCCGATCACGCTCAGCTTGCCGCCGCGCACCACGCCCGAGGGCAGGGCGTGCAATTTATAGACCTTGCCATCAATGACCAGCGTGTGCCCGGCATTATGCCCGCCCTGAAACCGCGCGATCACGTCGGCGCGTTCGGACAGCCAATCGACAATCTTGCCCTTTCCCTCGTCGCCCCATTGGGCGCCCACGACAACCACGTTGGCCATGTCAGTCTCTCTTCCTTAAAGGTAAACTCGCGCCCGTATAGCGGGCGATGCGGGTGGGCGAAACTGCAAATTCGCCGCAGAGTGTCGCCACCGTCAGGGCCTAGGCAGCGGGAATACGCAGTTTGCGTGGTTTGGCGGGTTGCGGGGGGCGCGGGAATTGCATAGATACGCCCCTGTTATCTGACACAGCCGGGCATACTTCATGGAAAATGTCGTCCTCATCATCCACCTGCTTCTGGCGCTTGCGCTGATTGGCGTTGTGCTTATTCAACGCTCGGAGGGCGGTGGCCTGGGTATGGGTGGCGGTGGTGGTGGTGCCGTGTCGGGCCGTCCTGCGGCGAAGGCATTGGGCAAGGTGACCTGGATTCTGGCTGCGGCTTTTATCACCACCTCGATCACGCTGACGATCATTGCGGCGCAAAACTCGGCTGGCAGTTCGGTGCTGGATCGCATCACCGATGCCCCGGCCCGCCAGCAGGTTGATCCAGAGATGCCGGGAGCTGGCGAAGGTCTTTTGCCGCCCAGCTCGGGTGATACACAGCCCTTGCTGCCCACTGCCGAGTAACCACAAAAGTTTGAGGTTGGTGCGTCAGGCGCAACATCATGTTGCGGTTACCTTGCGAATCCTATATGGGTTGAGTCCCGTGGTACTACGGTATTTTCGCAACAATTAAATGCCGTAAACGGCAGACATCACGGGGGGCAGCCAGCCTATGGCGCGATATATTTTCATTACCGGTGGCGTGGTGTCTTCCCTTGGTAAAGGGCTGGCCTCGGCGGCACTTGGAGCGTTGTTGCAGGCGCGCGGGTTCTCGGTGCGGCTGCGCAAGCTGGACCCTTACCTGAACGTCGATCCCGGCACGATGAGCCCGTTTGAGCACGGCGAGGTGTTTGTCACCGATGACGGTGCCGAGACAGATCTGGACCTTGGCCACTACGAACGCTTCACCGGGGTGCCGGCCAGCATGACCGACTCGGTCAGTTCCGGGCGGATCTATTCCAACGTTCTGGAAAAGGAACGCCGGGGCGATTACTTGGGCAAAACCATTCAGGTGGTTCCGCATGTCACCAATGAAATCAAGGATTTCATCCATATCGGCGGCGATGATGTGGATTTCATGCTGTGCGAAATCGGCGGCACCGTGGGCGACATCGAAGGCCTGCCGTTTTTCGAGGCGATCCGCCAGTTTTCCCACGACCAACCGCGCGGGCAATGCATTTTTATGCATCTCACCCTGCTGCCCTATCTGGCTGCCAGCGGCGAGTTAAAGACCAAACCGACCCAGCACAGCGTCAAGGAACTGCAATCCATCGGCATCGCGCCCGATATTCTTGTCTGCCGTTCGGAGCAGCCCATTCCTGAAAAGGAACGCGAGAAGATCGCGCTGTTCTGCAATGTGCGCAAAGAGGCGGTTGTGGCGGCCTATGACCTCAAATCCATCTATGAGGCACCGCTGGCCTATCACCACGAGGGGCTGGATCAGGCGGTTCTGGATGCATTTGATATCTCGCCCGCGCCGCGCCCTGATCTGACTGTTTGGAAAGATGTGTATCAGCGGATTCACACCACGGACGGCGAGGTCAAGATCGCCATCGTCGGTAAATACACCCAGCTTGAGGATGCCTATAAGTCGATCAAAGAGGCGCTGACCCATGGTGGCATGGCCAACCGCGTGAAGGTCAAGGTGGAATGGGTCGATGCCGAGATTTTCGATACTGAGGATGCCGCGCCCCATCTGGAGGGTTTCCATGCCATCCTTGTGCCCGGCGGCTTTGGCGAACGCGGCACCGAGGGCAAGATCAAGGCGGCGCAATTCGCCCGTGAACGCAAGGTGCCCTATCTTGGCATTTGCCTTGGCATGCAGATGGCAGTGATCGAGGCGGCGCGCAATATGGCGGGTCTGAAAGACGCCGGCTCGGAAGAGTTTGATCACGAGTCCGGGAAAAAGCGTTATACGCCCGTTGTTTACCACCTCAAGGAATGGGTGCAGGGCAATGAAAAGGTCAAACGCAAGGTCAGCGATGACAAGGGCGGCACCATGCGCCTTGGGGCCTATGACGCGGTTCTGAAAGAGGGCTCGAAAGTGGCCGAGATCTATGGAACCACCGCGATTGATGAACGTCATCGTCACCGGTATGAGGTCGACAACAAATATCGCGAAAAACTGGAAAAGACGGGTCTGACCTTTTCGGGCATGAGCCCGGATGGCCGCCTGCCCGAGATTGTCGAATGGCAGGATCACCCGTGGTTTATCGGCGTGCAGTTTCACCCCGAGCTGAAATCCAAACCCTTCGCGCCGCACCCTTTATTTGCGGATTTTGTGCGCGCGGCGGTAGAGACATCACGGCTGGTCTAAGAGTCTGACTCAAAAGTTTATGTTTGAACAGAATGCCTTGCTATCCGCCTTGTCAAGAGACGAATACCGGCAACCAAAACCCATGCTACGGAACTTTCAACGGTTGCCTCCCGATCTTTTGCCAAACGACGGCAACGTCCCGGCCACGCGAATGTTCGCTCGACACCCCGTCTTCGTGGTGGAAGAACGAACCCCTCGGCTTTGTCAGGGCGCTTGACAATCTCCAATGTCCATTTTCCCTGCAGGGCCAAAGCATCCCGAAGCTTTGGCCCTGCATATCCTGCGTCCGCAAAGATGTGCCCCAGCCGCGGGAAGCGGATGCGCAGTGCTTTGAGACCATCCACAGCACCATCCCGATCCTGTATATCGGCGGCGTGAACAAGGATCGGCAACAGGAAACCTTGCGTGTCTGTCACGATGTGACGCTTGCGCCCTTTGATCTTTTTGCCCGCATCAAAGCCTGAAATGCCGCCGCTTTCCGTTGTTTTTACGCTCTGGCTGTCAATAACGCCCGCAGTGGGGCTCGCCTCACGGCCCGACAATTCGCGCGCCGCCATCATTGACAGATGGTTGATCCGGTGTAACAGACCGTTGTCGCGCCAGTCGTAAAAACAGTTCTGCACAGTCGAGATCGCCGGGAAATCCCGCGGGATCATGCGCCACTGACATCCCGTGCTCGCCATATACATAATCGCGTTCACAACACGGCGCGGATTCGTCTTGCGAGGGCGACCACCTCGCTTCGCGGCAGGTAACAGGGGCCGAACAAGCGCCCATTCCTCCATAGTTAAATCGCTTGGATAAAAGCCCGTTTTACGCCTGTGCTCCGCGCGGGTGATGTCTGTCCACGTCATGGGATCCTCCAGGTTCTTTCAAAACCAATGAATCATAAACACGTGATATCACTCAACTACTTTTGGAACAGCCTCTAAGAGACCGTTAAGGGCTGATGATGGCCCGGGCGCTGCCTGTCTGTTAACCGGGCTGTATTACGCCTTCGTTCTCGAGTGTTCGCTTGGCAAATACTTCAGATATTCTCGTGAGACGCCCAATTCGGCCACCGGCTCTAACATATCGCGCCACAGGCTGTTTTGCATTTGACGCGGTGCGGCGACGGCATTCGGGTCCAGCTTCAGGGTGTCATCGCTCAGCGTCCTCAGGATGCGTTCGTCGAGAATCCAGCGACCGCGCACATTCTCGCTTCGGTCGGCCTCCTGATAGCGCAGCCAGTTCTTCAGGCGTTTTTCATGCTCGATCTCGCAGCCGGGCAGGGACAGGTAAAACCCGCTATTGACCCGCAGGCAGATGTTGTCCAGCACGCGTGCGGTCCCGCAGTACTTATCGGGCACTTCTCGTTTCGGGAGGTAATTGAAGCGTTCGGGCTCACCCATCAAAAAAGCGCTGAGCGCGCTGCCCAGATCAATGGATTTCTGCGCCATCACCCAGCCCAGCACTTCCTCGGGAAACATCCGCCAGTCATAGTCACGGGCCAGTTGACGCAGCTGATCCGGATCGGCGCCACGCGCTATATCCAGCTGTGCAGGGGCCGCACTATTGGCCCAGTCAAACCCGTCAAAACCCGTCATACCGAATACTCCAAAAACCCCGATGTCCCAAGATGTCCTCAAATTAGGAGCGGAAAACGCGCAGATTTGGGTCCAATTGTGTCGCCCCTTGGGCAAAGCGCCTCTATTGTTTCCATCGGCGGAAAACAGCGTATGCAAAATCGCATGATACGGGCGGTGGGTCGGTGATCATGCAATAATCCTCTTTACGCTTCCCGCCCCGTCATGGTTTATCAGAGACTATGCTAGAGCGCCTTTTCAAAGCCTTTTCGGCCCCAACCCCCGAGCCTTTGCCCGAGCCGGATGAGAAACTGGCACTGGGCGCGCTGATGGTGCGCGTTGCCAAGTCCGACCACAATTACAAATTCTCAGAGATCAGTCAGATCGACCGCCTGTTGGCGCGTCTGAACGGGCTAAAGCCTATCGAGGCCGCCAAGATGCGCGCGACCTGCGAAAAGCTGGACAAGGCCGCGCCGCCGACAGAAGAGTTCGCCCATCTGATCCGGGAAACCGTCACCTTTGAGGCCCGGATCGACGCGCTTGAGGCGCTGTGGGAAGTGGTCCTGGCCGATGGCAAGTGCCATAAGGAAGAATTCTTGTGGTCGACGAGGTGCGCGAGGCGCTGGGTCTGTCCGAGGCTGACAGCGATACGGCTCGGGCGATTACCGAAGGGAATTAAGGATTGGCGCTGGCGTGTGCCGGGCCTATATCTTGGCACATGATTGGTGATTTTCTCAAACGGCTGATGCAGCCCGAGCCCGCCCCCCTTGAACAGCTTGACTTTACAACTGGCGCTGACCGCTTTGCTGGTCCGGCTGGCGCGATCAGATGGCTACTATGCCGCGGATGAGATCATCCGCATCGAAAAGCTGGCGATGATGCGCTTTGGTCTGGATCAGGATGCGGCAGGTGCCTTGCGCGCCGAGGCAGAAACGGTCGAGGCCGAGGCACCTGACACCATCCGCTTTACCCGCGCCATCAAGGCAGCGGTGCCCTATGATGATCGCAAAAGCGTGGTCGAGGCAATGTGACAGGTGGCCCTGGCTGACGGCGAACGTGATCAGCACGAGGATGCGTTGGTGCGACTGGTCAGCTCGCTTCTGGGGGTGAGTGACAAAGACAGCGCGCTGGCCCGTCAAAAGGTGGCAGGGCGCGCATGATTGCCAGCCTGCCAATGTATGACCTGCCGCCCAATCGAGGGGCCAATGACAGGTTCTGGCAGGCGGTACGGCGGCACCTGGGGCAGGGACCCGAGGCGCTGACCCGCGAGGGGGACCTCTGGAATCACTGGCTGGCGGATGATCTGATCCTCTCGCAGACCTGCGGCTATCCGTTTCGGGCGCGCCTGCACGACAAGGTTACGTTGGTCGGCACGCCGGATTATGGCCTGCCGGGCTGTCCGCCGGGGCATTACAACAGTGTGTTTGTGGCGCGCGGTGATGATGCCCGCTCTACCTTGCAAGATTTCGCAGGCGCCCGGTTTGCCTATAACGAGGCGCTATCGCAAAGCGGATGGGCTGCCCCGATCGTGCATCTGCGCGGGCTTGGCCTTGGCTTTGATGATCTGGTGCAAACAGGCGGGCACCGGGCCTCGGCATTGGCCGTGGCCGAGGGGCGCGCGGATATCGCCGCCCTTGATGCGCTGACCTGGAAGATGATCCGCCGCGACGACGCCTTTACCGCCGGGCTGAAAGAGCCGGGGCGCACCATACCCACCCCGGTGCTGCCCTATATCACCGCAAATCACCGCGATCCCGCGCCAATCCTTGCTGCTATCAAATCCGCGATTGAGGATCTAAATGAGGCGGATTGCGAGACGCTTAGCTTGCGCGGGATCGTGGCGATCCCCGCCGAGGCCTATCTGGCCGTACCCACACCGCCCGGGCCGGGAGAGGATTAAGCGATGAGCAAACACCGGCGCTTTGACGGCAAGATCGTGATCGTCACCGGCGGCAGCGCCGGGATCGGATTGGGCATTGCGCGGCGGTTCGCCGAGGAAGGCGCATCAGTGATCCTGCTGGCCCGGGATGTCGTGCGCGGAGAGGTGGCAGCCCAAAGTATCCGTGCCACGGGCGGACAAGCGCGATTCTTTCAGGCCGATGTCAGCGAAGAAGAGCAGATCAAGGCCGCCATTGCTGATGTCACCGCCCAGGAGGGCGCGCTGGACATTCTGGTGAACAATGCAGGCTGCGGACTTAATAAATGGCTCAATTAGCATTGATTATGCGTGCCAACCTGTAATAGAACACACCATGAACAAAATTATGGGGTGCGGCACATGGATCATCAGGCTTTTTTGGTGTGGCTCAACGAGACCGACGACCTTTCATCGAAACAACGGGCTGAAACCGGACGGCTCGTTGCCGGGGTTTCGTCGCTGGAAAGCGTGGTCGATCTCCCTGAGGCGAATGTTCGCGAGGGGCGTATCTGTCCGCACTGTGCTTCGGGCGGTGCGATCATCAGGGGCCATGCAAGTGGCCTGACGAGGTTCTTTTGCAAAGGCTGTCGCAAAACCTTCAACGCGCTGACCGGGACGCCGCCTGCCCGCTTGCGCCACAGGGACAGATGGGCAGGGTTCGCAGCTTCCCTGCGCGACGGCGAAACGGTAAAGGCGTCCGACGGGCGTTGTATGGTAGCCGACACCACAGCTTTTCGTTGGCGTCATCGCTTTCCCGAGGCCGTAACGGTCGGTGCGGTCAAGCTGTGCGGAATCGTCGAAGCCGACGGGACGTTCTTTCCGCGCAGCCGGAAAGGGGACCGTAATCTCTCTCGAAAAGCCCGCAAACGCGGGGGAAAGGCCTCAAAACCCGGATTGTCGGAGGAGCAGGGTCCGGTCCCCGTTGCGGTCGACCGATCAGGCACCGCCATCAGTGCTGTCTTGCCTGCGGTGACAGCCGAACATCTCAAAACGGTTCTGCAGCCACGTCTTGATAGGGACGCTCTCCCGGTGACCGATGGCTGCACCGGCTACCCGCCCTGCGCCGCAGAAACGGGCGTCAGCCATGAAAGTCTCGACCGGACCGCCGGAGAACGTGTCCGTGGTGAATTGCACATTCAAACCGTGAACAGTCGGCATGAGCGGTTAAAGACCTTTCCGCGCCGCCATCGGGGCATCGCGACCAGATACCTGGACAGCTGCCTTCGGTGGTTCCACCTTGCCGTCCTTCCGAGCCACCAAACGCCGCGCGCGATACTTGCCGCCGCCGCAGGCATCCTGCCTGTAGCACGCCACGCATAATCAATGCTAATTGAGCCTAATAAATCGACCGTGTCAAAGACGGACAGCGCGGCCGAAAGGTGGGAATTCTACCGTCGCGCCAATCTGGATTCGGCCTACCTGATGGCGGCCCATGCCTTGCCTTTGCTTGAAAGGGCCGAAGGGGCGGCGATTGTAAATCTCTCCTCCACCGCCGCCGTGCAGGGTGACTGGGGTCTTTATGGTGTGGCCAAGGCAGGCGTTGAGGGATTGACCCGCGCGCTGGCCGTTGAGGGCGCGCCGCTGGGCATCCGCACCAATGCGGTCAGCCCGGGATGGATTGCCACCTCGCCCGAACAAGAGGAGCGCGTGTCAGGCGGGGGCGGTTGGGATTTGCCGCCGTCGATGCTGAACCGGATGGGCACTCCGGCCGAGGTTGCGGGCGCGGTCACCTTTCTGGCCTCAGAGGACGCCTCCTTTATCACCGGCCAGACCCTGATCGTGGATGGGGGTAAATTGCTTACCGATTACCCATCCCGCGCGATGCTTGAGCAGGTCAAGACCTTGGGTCAGACACGCGGGTGACGTTGCGGCATCTTTGGGCAGAGGGATGCCAAAACGGAGAATTTATAAGCCAAATCGTGGTTTTGGGGGCGGATCCGCACGTTTTGCAAGTTGCATTCACGCGTTTTTTCGGCCCTAGTACGTCCCTGAACCCTGCCTCAATTGCCGGAATATGCCTTGTCCGAAGAAACGCCCGTCATCGAAATCCGCAACCTGCACAAAGCTTACGGCGCTTTGGAAGTGATCAAAGGTGTCGACATCACCGCCCGCAAAGGCGAGGTGATTTCGCTGATCGGCTCGTCAGGATCAGGAAAATCCACCATTTTGCGCTGTGCCAATCTGCTGGAAGACAGCCAGCAGGGCGATATCATTTTCAAAGGCGAACCGGTGATATGGCGTGGCTCGGGTCTGGGGCGCCATCCGGGCGATGCCAAGCAGGTGCTGCGCATCCGCACCAACCTCAGCATGATTTTTCAGCAGTTCAATCTGTGGGCGCATCTGACCATTCTTGAGAATGTGATGGAGGCACCAGTCACGGTGCTGGGTCGCGACAGGGCCGAGGCCGAGGCATCAGCGCGCAAATACCTGGATAAAGTGGGCATCGGTGACAAATGCGATGTCTATCCGGCGCAGCTATCTGGGGGACAGCAACAGCGTGCCGCCATTGCGCGCGGTCTGTGCATGGAGCCCGAGGCGCTGCTGTTTGACGAACCCACCAGCGCTCTTGACCCCGAGCTGGAACAGGAGGTCGTCAAGGTGATCAAGGATCTGGCCGCCGAGGGGCGCACCATGATGATCGTCACCCACGACATGAAAATGGCCCATGATGTTTCGGATCACGTTGTGTTCCTGCATCAGGGGCTGATCGAGGAAGAGGACCCCCCGAAAACACTCTTCGGGTCCCCGAAATCAGAGCGGCTGCAGCAATTCCTCAGCTCGACAATGGCCGCCTGACAACACTCAAGAGAACAGACAAGGGAGAAATCAAAATGAAAAAACTCGCTCTTGCAACCTCTGCTTTGGCGCTCAGCGCCAGCATGGCGATGGCAATGGATGTGGTGCGCATGGGCACCGAGGGGGCGTACCCTCCGTGGAACTTCATCAATGACGCCGGCGAAGTCGATGGCTTTGAGCGCGAACTGGGCGACGAGCTGTGCAAACGCGCCGAGCTGACCTGTGAATGGGTCACCAACGAGTGGGACAGCATCATCCCCAACCTCGTCTCGGGCAACTATGACGTCATCATCGCCGGTATGTCGATCACCGATGAACGTGATGCAGTCATTGATTTCTCGGACAATTACACGCCCCCCGATCCTTCGACTTTTGTTGGCACGAGTGAGGACATCGACTTTGCAGGCGGTGTACTGGCGGCACAGACCGGCACCATTCAGGCCGGTTACATCGCCGAAAGCGGCGCCACGCTGGTTGAATTTGCGACACCCGAAGAAACTATCGCTGCTGTGAAAGGCGGAGAGGCGGACGCGGTTCTGGCCGACAAATCCTACCTCGCGCCGATCGTGGCCGAAGACGGCGATCTGATGTTCGTGGGCGATGACGTGCCGCTGGGTGGCGGTGTCGGCATGGGCATTCGTGAATCGGATGGAGAACTGAAAGCCAAGTTTGATGCGGCCATCAAGTCGATGAAAGACGATGGCAGCCTGAACGCGATGATCACCAAGTGGGAAGTGTCTTCCACATTTGAATGATACGATCTGGCGCGCGCGGGGAGCCTCGCGCGCGCCTCTTTGCCCATGAGGCCCTGTTATTTTCAGTTTTTGCACAGATCCTGACACGTTAGAGACCGTCCGCTGGATGGCCTGTTACCTGACCACGGGCAAGCACGCCAATTTCTATTGGGCGTTTGGGACGGTTCTGTTGTTGCTGTCGATCACGGCCCCGGCAGCTCTGGCCTTTGGCTTTGCTGGCGCAATGGCCGCGCGCTCGCGCATTCTGCCGGTCAGCTGGATTGGCAAGACCTATATCGCGGTTGTGCGCGGTGTGCCGGACATCGCCTTTTTCCTGTTTTTCGTTATCGCGCTGGACCAGATGTTTGAATTGATCCGGCACAAGGTCAAATGCCCGGATTGGGATGACGCGATCTGGCAGGGCAATGATTTTGTGGTCTGTCAGGCAGCCAAGCTGCCCTTGGGCAACGCCCCGCAATGGGTGCATGAAACCTATGGGTTTTCTGTCGCCATTCTGACCTTTGCTATCGTCTTTGGGGCCTTTTCCGCCAACGTTCTGTTTGGCGCGATGCGCGCTGTGCCGCGCCCGCAGCTTGAGACGGCCGAGGCTTACGGCATGAGCCGCCGCCAGACCTTCTGGCGCATTCTGGTGCCGCAAATGTGGGTCTATGCGCTGCCGGGCCTCAGCAACCTCTGGATGGTGCTGATCAAGGCGACGCCCCTGCTGTTCCTGCTGGGGGTCGAGGATATCGTATACTGGGCGCGCGAGTTGGGGGGGACAGCCAATCCGCGCTTTACCGACTACCCACATGGCGACTGGCGGATGTGGTATTTCCTGGTGCTGCTGGTGTTCTACCTGTGTTTCACGAAAGTCTCCGAGATTTTCCTGGAACGGCTGATGAGCAAGCTGACGCATGGGCAGGCCACCACGGGCGGTGAAGCCCAGCGGAAGGTGACCACATGAGCTGCTGGCAGACCATTCAGGATTACGGGTTGCGCAGTCTGGGGTATGGCGAACGGTTATTGCCGCGTGAAGGCTATACCTTGTGCGAGCATTTCACCCTGATCGGCTCAGGCATGTTGTGGAACATCTACTTTGGATTTTTCGCGCTGCTCACCGGTTTCTTTCTGGCCACGGCGGTGGCTTTGGGAAAGGGGTCGAACGTGACGTGGATTCGCAAGGCGTCGGAATGGTTTATCTTTGTCTTCCGTGGCTCGCCACTGTTCATCCAGTTCTTCTTTGCCTATTTCGGCTTCCTCTCGCTGAAATCGGTCAGCCCGATTTTTGACCCGTTTACTGCGGCCTGGTTGGGCGCTTTGATTGTGCTGTTCCTGAATACCGCCGCTTATTCGGGCGAGATTTTCTATGGTGCGCTACGCTCGATTCCCAAAGGCGATGTCGAGGCGGCGGATGCCTATGGGTTTTCCGGCTGGGCACGGTTTCGCAAGATCATCTGGCCCACCATGCTGCGGCTAGCCTGGCCTGCTTATACGAACGAGGCGATCTTTCTGTTTCACGCCACAACGCTGGTGTTCTTTTCGGGCTTTCCGGCCTGGCAGCAACGGGGCGATGCGCTCTATTATGCCAACTTCTTTGCCGACAAGACGTTTAACCCCTTCGTGCCCTACCCAATCCTTGCGGGGTATTTCATCCTGCTGACGCTGATCATCCTCAACATTTTCGGGCTGATCAATCGCCGCCTGAACCGGCACCTTCCCCAAGAGGCCCGGCGCAAGATCAAGTTGAGAATGAACCTGATTCGCTAGCACCATTTTTTTCGCACGAAAAAAATCCGCCCCCTTCAGCTGTCGCAAATCCCTTGCAGGCGTAGCCAGTCCGCATCGCTGAGCACCGGCTTGGGGCTGGCCCCCACATAAGGATCCGCCTCGATCAGCGGCAGGGTGGTTTCGCCGGACACATCCACCGCATAGGCATAAGGGGTCGAGCGGACTTTCCACGCTTTGAACCCGGCCAGCATGATCGTATCATCAATCGGTGGCCGCGGCGCGGTCAGCAGGGTGCCGGCATAGGTTTTCAACACTTCGTCCTTAACGTCGCCCGTGGCCAGCAGGCGAATGCTGGCGCTCAGGCCACCATAGGTCAGCAGATCAGACAGTGGATCGTTCAACTGGGCGCGCAGGCGTTCGGCGATGATGTAACCTGCCATGATATCGGGGTTCTCGTAATCCTCCACCAGGGTGCGGCTGATCAGAATGCGCCGACCAGGCAGATGGATCGCGCCATTGACGCCACCGCGTACCACAGCGATCTGCCCCGGCCCCTCAGGGGTGGGCAAGCGGCGGGCGAGGGTGGTCAGCACCACACTGCCTGCCTGCGCGCGGCAGGGTGGTCCGGTGACAGTTTGCACATGGCGCATCAGGGCTTTTCCGATCTCGGTCCGTTTGACCTGTGGAACCACCGACACCGCATGATTGCGCGCGGCATCCGGCAACCAGAACACCGCCAGTGCGATCACAGCGGCAAAGGACATCAGCAAGGTGATCAGGCGCAACCGACCCGGGCGCGGGCGTTGACGCTCGATTGCGCCGCGCAGTTTTTCGATGGCCTCGACCATTTCGGCTTCATTCTCGGGGATTTCCAGAGTTTCGCCGGGATCTCCATCGGGGTGGTAGATTGCCGGGCGCGTCCCGGGATTGGCCCGCTCAATCGCGGCCAGCGACCAATGTGCCAATGCGCGATCCTGCATATCGGTGATCACCAGGGTGGCATCGCCTACCGAGACGATCACGTCGGTGCGCTGTGCCTCAGCGTCGGGGCGCCAAAGCCCGGTCGCTTCCAGCCGCTGGTATTGATTGAGTGCTGTCATATCCGTTTCGCGGGCCTGCTCTGCCTCTTATGCGTTAACGTTAGCACGGGGGCAGGGGATCGGGCAATCGCGATGGCGTTCGCTTAATCTGTAGTAATTCAGATTTGATCTGACAGTTGGCCGTCTTCCCGGCCTCTTCGCGCGGCCCTGTGACCAGCAAGGCGGTCAGTGACAGCAGGATGCTGAGGGTCAGCCACGGCGTGATGTTTTCGTCAAAGAACAGGCTGGCCCAGAGAACCCCGGCGATAACCGCGATATAGCCCGATTGGGACACGTAAGTCGGCCCGCCCATGCGCATCAGTGCAAAATACAGCCAGACCTCGACCATCGAAAACACCAGCAACGCACCGACGATCCAATATGTCTCAAATGAAAAGGGCGGGGCCGAGCCGACATCGCCAAAGCCGACATAAAGCGGGGCAACGATCAGCAGGCCTGCCGGGATTCCCCCATGGCAATCTCGAACGGCTCCATATCGTCGGGCCAGAACCGGGCGATGAACACATGGTACGACCCATAAATGAACGGCACAAAGATCGCCGCCAGCAGCCCGATGCTAAACGCGCCTTTGAGCGATGACAGGTCCTGCAGCGCGATCAGACTGACCGAGATCAGGCCAATGCCGATGCCTGCCACGCGGCGCAAGGTGATCTTTTCGGTGCCGGTGGCGGCGGCGATCAGCAGGGTCATCATCGGTGCCAGCGAGATGACGATGGCCAAGGGCGCGGCCCCGATGCGGGGCACGGCGAAGAGTTCCAGGAAGAACGGCAGCACATAGCCCAGGCCACCACAGGCCGCAAAGAACCACCATAGTCGGGGGACAAAGCGTATACGGCCGACAAATATCCGGGAAAACGCGGCAAAGATCACCAGATTGCCAAAGATCGTCAGCACGGCCAGTAAGGTGAAAGACAGCCCGGACAGCGAGGCGGCCTTCATCAGCGAGACGTTCAGCCCCCAGGTCGCACCTAGGATCACGATCAGAAGCGCAAGGTGCAGCCGTCGCATTTTGTCGTGTCCTTCAGATCATGAAACGACGCCCGCAAGCGTTTGAAGCTTCCGGGCGTTCTAGTCTGAATGTGTTTGGGATCAAACGGTGAGGTTGGGAATGATCTGTTTTTTGCGGCTCATGATGCCGGGCAGAACCACTGCGTCGCCTGACACGGAGGCGTTAAAGCTTTTCTCGGCCACGGATTTCACCAGATCGTTGGGTACCAGCAGCGTTGCCTCTTCATTCAGAATATCGACCACGAACAGCAACACCTGATCCACACCGTCCTCGGCGGCGACTGCCGTCATGCTGTCCATCAGGCTTGCCTTGCGGTCCAGCACCGTGGCGGGGGCTGTGGTTTCCAGAACCGAGACGCGGAACTTGGTGCCTGAGACGTCGAATTCCTTGCTGTCCATGCGCAGCAGTTCCGCATCGGAAAAGGCCGAGACATCGGATTTGGCGGCAAACATTTCAGCGGCATAGGCCGAAATGTCGATGCCCAGATCAGCGGCAAGGCCTTCGGCCACGGCGCGGTCGTGATCGGTGGTGGTGGGGCTGCGGAACTCCAGCGTGTCTGACAGAATACAGGTCAGCGCCGCGCCCTTGGCCCAGTCGGGCATCTTGGCGGCATCGTCGCCCATCAGGTCAATCATCAGCGTCGCAGTGCAGGCCAGCGGGCGGATGGTGATATCAATCGGCCCTTTGGTCTCCAAGCCGCCAACCAGCTTGTGGTGGTCGATGATCGCCTGCACATTTGCGGCGTTGATGTTTGCGGGCAGCTCGGCCGGGTTGTTGGTGTCCACCACAACACAGGCCTGATCCGCGTCCACATCCGCGATGATGCGCGGCTTGGGCAGGTTCCATTTTTCCAGCAGGAACGCGGCCTCGGTGTTGGGTTCGCCCAGCAGGACGGCTTCGGCGTCGCCGCCTTTGACCTCGTTGAGATACCAGGCCCAGAGGATGGGCGAGCCGGTGGAATCGGTGTCAGGGGATTTGTGGCCAAATACAAGTGTGGTCATGGGGACTGTCCTTGAGGGATGTTTCGTGATTTGCGCGCGTTATAGGGGCGTGTGTGGGGCTTGTCACCCATGTGCGATGCGGCCAAATTGCAGGGATGGAAAAACCCGCCGAAACTCAGCTTTATGCGCCCGTCAAATCCTGGCTTGAGGAGATGGGGTACGAGGTGAAGGCCGAAGTGGGCGCCGCCGATGTCGTGGCCCTGCGCGACGATGAGCCGCCTTTGGTGGTGGAACTGAAGACCGGGTTTTCCCTGACCTTGCTGCAACAGGCGGTGGCGCGCCAGGCGGTGACCGATCAGGTTTATGTGGCCGTGCCGCGCTGGAAGGGTAAGGCGGGGTGGCGCACATTTAAGGGCAATGTGGGGCTGTGTAAAAGGCTGGGTATTGGCGTTCTCAGTGTGCGTCCGGCCGATGGCAAGGTGCAGCCTCATTGTGATCCGGTTGAATTTCGCCCGCGCAAATCCAAAACCCGTCTTGCCGCGCTTATGAAGGAATTCAAAGCGCGCGACGGCGATCCCAATGCGGGCGGCACACGCGGACAGGTGATGACGGCGTACAAACAGGATGCGTTACGTTGCGTGGGGTATCTGGCGGCACATGAGCCATCCTCGGGGGCTGTGATCGCCAAGGTTACCGGCGTGACCCGTGCCCGCCAGATCATGGCCGACAATCACTCAGGTTGGTTTTTCCGGGTTGAACGCGGCGTTTATGCCCTGACTGACGCGGGGCTCTTGGTGGCCAAATCGGAAGAGGAAGCACAGTGATACCAGCGTCGACCGCATTGTCATGACCGGGCTGCCGGCCAGTGGCAAGACCCGTGCGGGGTGCGCCCTGGCCGAAGGGTTGGGCTGGCCATGTCTGGATAAGGACGACTTTCTTGAGGCGCTGTTCGAGCGACAACGGGTCGCTGACCTGAGCGCCCGCAGACGATTGAGCCAGCAGAGCGATGCGTCTTTTCGCGAAGCCGCGGTGAGGCACTCACGAGTGGTCTTAATCTCGCATTGGGCACCGAAAGATGGCGATGGCTCGACCGGGACATCCACCGATTGGATCATGGAGCGCTTTGAGCGCGTCATTGAACTGCATTGCATGTGTTCTCCGCACATCGCCGCCGGGCGGTTTGTCGCACGTCGGCGTCACCCCGGACACCTGGACCAATTGCGCAGCGTTGTGGAAATAGAGCGATGGATGCAGGCGTTGGCAGAAGGCTATCCGTTGGGACTGGGGAAGGGGCTCGCCATTCGAACAGATCAGCGCTGTGATGGTGCTGTGCTGCTAGGGCAAGTGCGCTCTCTTCTGGTAGCCTAACCGTTACGGATCAAACGGCAGGGCTTCGATCACAAACCCTTCCTGCTCCAGCATGTAAAGCACGCCGTTTTCGCCCGGTAGATGCGCGGCTCCAACGGCTGCGAAGACCTGTTTGCCCGTGGCGTCTTCCAGCAACAGATCGATCCAGTCGCGGTTGCGATCTGTCAGCAACAACCGCTCGAACAGGGCGAAATCCTCGGCGGCATCCGGCCCGCCAAGGTCCAGCGAGATCTTCCTGGAGTATTCCCAGATCAGCGCGATATCCTGCGCCAGATACCGGTCGCGCAGCGTGTAGGCCAGGTCATCGGCATCCCCCGCATAGGCAAAGAACAGGCGGATCATGTCCAGCTGATCCCCCTGAGGGAAGCTGTCGAGCATGGTCAGAAGCGTGCGGTAATCCTCAAGCGAGTGGCTGGGATTGCCGATCTCGGCGGCATACTCGCCGATCAGCTTGTCGATCCCGGACTGTTCCACCAGACCATTGCGCGCCTCGCAGGGGCCAATGCCTAGCATCATCGCGGCCCAGACCGGTTTGAATTTGGCGGCCATGAAGCCGGGAATCGCCCGCTCGGTCATGGCGGACTTATAGGTTTCCCAATCCTGCGCACCCAGCAGGTTCGGGCAGGGTGGGGGCCTCGGTGATGAACATGATCGACGGATCAGCGGCGACATCGCGTTCCATCTTGTTGGTGTCATCCGAGGAGATTTCCAGATAGACGCTTTGGGCCGTGTCGATCAGCGGTTTAAGCGCCTCAAGATGGGTCAATGTCATCTCGTGGCGGAAATGATAGGTGCCAAACCAAGTGATTTCTGTGGCCCCCTTGCTGGCGCGCCATAACAGCCCGGCAGGGTAGGGTGCCTGATCTGCGTGGGCGCGCAACTCCTGCTGTTCCTCAAGCGGCAATTGCTTGATCAGATTGGTACCTTCACATAGAGCAAAAGCGGGCAGGGGGCTGATAAGTAAAGATATTAAAGCAATGGCACGCAGCATGACGCCCTCAACGACCGGGGCAAGTTGTTCCCTAGGTAATGGCTGCTGGCGTGGATTGAAAGGCCTGTTCATAAAAATACGCACGACCTGTTGACAGCCGCTGGATCACTCCTTAGCTATGCGCCGTTAGCACTCGATAAGCATGAGTGATAACGGCCCCGGGAAGGGGTCTTTTTGGGAGAAACTTTGAGCCAAGGAGCCAAAGAAAATGGCATTTACACCGCTCCACGACCGAGTGACTGTACGTCGCGTTGAAAGCGAAGAGAAAACAACCGGTGGATTGATCATCCCCGAAAGCGCAAAAGAAAAGCCCAGCGAAGGCGAAGTTGTCGCTGTCGGCTCAGGCGTGCGTGATGACGATGGTAACCGTGTTGCCATGGACGTCAAAGCAGGTGATCGCGTGTTGTTCGGCAAATGGTCCGGCACCGAGATCACGCTGGACGGCGAAGAGCTGCTGATCATGAAAGAAAGCGATATTCTGGGCGTTATTTCCTGATCGCTTCACCCCCTAATTTAAACAGATAGTCAGGAGAGACACATATGTCTGCCAAGGACGTCAAATTTGACATCGATGCCCGCAACAAAATGCTGCGCGGCGTAAATATTCTGGCCGATGCCGTCAAGGTAACGCTGGGTCCCAAAGGCCGGAACGTGATTCTGGACAAATCTTTCGGCGCACCGCGCATCACCAAAGACGGTGTATCGGTTGCCAAGGAAATCGAACTGGAAGACAAGTTCGAGAACATGGGCGCGCAGATGGTCAAAGAAGTGGCCAGCCGCACCAATGACGAAGCCGGCGACGGTACCACCACTGCCACCGTTCTGGCCCAGGCCATTGTACGCGAAGGCCTGAAGGCCGTTGCTGCCGGCATGAACCCGATGGACCTCAAGCGCGGTATCGATCTGGCCACCTCGAAAGTGGTTGATCAGATCAAAGGTGCCGCTCGCGAAGTCAGCGACAGTGCCGAAGTGGCACAGGTCGGCACGATCTCAGCCAACGGCGAAGAAGAAATCGGTCAACCAGATCGCAGATGCGATGCAAAAGGTTGGCAACGAAGGTGTGATCACCGTCGAGGAAAACAAAGGTCTGGAAACCGAAACCGATGTGGTTGAAGGCATGCAGTTCGACCGCGGCTACCTGAGCCCCTATTTTGTCACCAACGCTGACAAAATGACTGTCGAGCTGGAAGATGCGATCATCCTGCTGCACGAAAAGAAACTGTCGTCGCTGCAGCCCATGGTTCCGCTGCTGGAGCAGGTTATCCAGTCGCAAAAGCCCCTGCTGATCATCGCCGAAGACGTCGAGGGCGAAGCCCTGGCCACTCTGGTTGTGAACAAACTGCGCGGTGGTCTGAAAATCGCGGCTGTTAAGGCACCTGGCTTCGGCGATCGCCGCAAAGCCATGCTTCAGGACCTTGCCATTCTGACCGGTGGTCAGGTGATCTCTGAGGATCTGGGCATGAAGCTTGAGTCCGTGACCATGGACATGCTGGGCTCGGCCAAGAAAGTCGACATCACCAAAGACGAAACCACTGTTGTGGACGGCGCTGGTGAAAAGGCCGAGATCGAAGCACGCGTTGCTCAGATCCGCACTCAGATCGAAGAAACCACGTCGGACTACGACCGCGAAAAACTGCAAGAAGCGTGTGGCCAAACTGGCTGGCGGTGTTGCTGTGATCCGCGTTGGTGGCATGACCGAAGTCGAAGTGAAAGAGCGCAAAGACCGTGTTGATGACGCTCTGAACGCCACCCGCGCTGCCGTTCAAGAAGGCATCGTTGTGGGCGGTGGTGTTGCTCTGGTTCAGGCGGCCAAGACCCTCGAAGGTCTGGAAGGCGCCAACAGCGATCAGAACAACGGTATCACCATTGTGCGTAAAGCACTGGAAGCACCGCTGCGTCAGATAGCCGAGAACTCGGGCGTTGATGGCTCGGTTGTGGCTGGCAAAATCCGTGAATCGGACGACCCCAAATTTGGCTTCAACGCTCAGACCGAAGAATATGGTGACATGTTCGCTTACGGTGTGATCGACCCGGCCAAAGTGGTTCGTACCGCACTGGAAGATGCAGCCTCGATCGCAGGCCTGCTGATCACCACCGAAGCCATGGTTGCCGACAAGCCCGCCAAAGAAGGCGCTGGCGGTATGCCCGGTGGCGGCATGCCCGACATGGGCGGCATGATGTAAGGTTTTCGCTTCGCGAAAACCGTCATGCGAAAGTCGTTTGCCCAAGGCAAACGACGCAGCCCGAGCCCAAGACAAAAAGAAGGCCGCCTTTGAGGCGGCCTTTTCCATTTGAGCGCAGGGTGCTTGTTCACTCAGGCTCGTACGCCAGAATATCTGCGGGCTGACACTCCAGTGCCTCGCAAATCTTCTCCAGCGTCTCAAACCGCACGCCCTTCACCTTACCGGATTTGAGCAGCGAGACATTCTGCTCGGTGATCCCCACGATCTCGGCCAGCTCTTTTGAGCGCATCTTGCGACGCGCAAGCATGACATCAAGGGTGACAACGATGGGCATCAAACACTTCCTGCTGACATGAACACCTATACAAAAGCCTGATTTTCTTGCGAAATTTTCGAGGCTTCGACCATAATATGGCTCACAGCAGCGATGACCAGCCCTATTACGATGGCATAGATATCGCTGTCATCAATGCTGATCGACCCGTGAACGCTGTCCCCTGTGTGCCAGAAGGTCAGCAACATCCCACCACATGTTTCACTGACGATACTGACAGGTGTCAATCGCAGAGTAAAATGGGTCCATGTCGCGGCGTAAAAATGGGCCACTTCGGTTGATGTTTTGTGGCGCTTTTGCACGCGTGCTCGTCACAAAGCTGAAGCGTGCCAAAGCGCATGCTGGCCATAAGGCCAGCATTATTCTGACTGTGATTGCGGGCTGGTTATTTTCGGTTGTTGCGACTGTGTTTGAGCCGATAGCTTTCGCCATTCATCTCGAGGATGTGGACGTGATGGGTTAAACGATCGAGTAGCGCACCGGTCAGCCGCTCAGAGCCAAAGACTTCAGTCCATTCATCGAAGGGCAGGTTCGAGGTTATGATGATGGAGCCGCGTTCATAGCATTGGGATATGACCTCGAAGAGCAGCTCTGCGCCAGATTTGCTGAGCGGTACGAAGCCCAGTTCATCAATGATCAACAGGTTCTGGCTGGTCAGTTGCTTTTGAAGGCGCTGCAATCTCCGCTCATCTTGAGCCTCGATCAGATCATGGACTAATGCCGCAGCCGTTGTGAAGCGCACCTTCAGTCCTCTTTGACATGCAGCCAGCCCAAGTCCCAGGGCGATGTGTGTCTTGCCCGTGCCTGACGGGCCGAGCGCGATGATGTTCTCCCTGCGATTAACGTAATCGCATCGTGCCAGATCCATCGTCAGGGGCTTGTTCAAGCTTGGCATGATCTTGAAGTCAAAGCTATCCAAGCTCTTGGTGCTGGGGAACTTCGCCGCTTTGATGCGCCGTTCAATCATCCGGCGTTCGCGGTCGATCAATTCCATCTCACACAGCCGCGCCAGATAGTGGATGTGATCTTTGTTCTCTGCAGCACAGAGCTGCGCCTGTTTGGCATACTCGCCTTGGAACGTTGGCAGTCGCAGTTGTTTAAGATGATGCCGTAGAAGAATCCGAGGGGCTTCGGTCATGCCGCGGTCCTTCCCATCAAGCTCATGTAACTGGATGGGCGTGTTGTGCCGACATTGGCCTTGGGCAAGTATGGATAGAAGTCCAAATCCAATCGTGGTGGCCGCTTCTCAACCCGACACAGTACAAGGTGTTTTACGGCGTCATAGCCAATTGCACCCATATCTATTGCCTGCTGGATTGCGCCTTGCACAACATCCATTTCGAAGGTCTCCAAAAGGCGCAAGACTTGAACGTATTCTCGCTTGCCCGGCTTACCCATTCTGGCTTCAAGCAGTCGGTGCAGCGTGGCAAATACATCTGGCAAATGCCAACCCTGCAAAGGCGCGGCCTGATCCAGGGCACCCACCTTTTGTTCAAGCAGGGGCAAAAAGTGCAATGGGTCAAAGACCATATCCGCTGATGTGTAGGATCGTTTGTGCCGCGCAATAATCTCATTGCCGCAGCCGATGATAACCTCATGCACAAACCCACGCACATGAACATCGTGGTGCGCATAGGCTACTGGCACCGAGTAATCATTGCTGCGATAGCGCACCATTGAGATCGACGTTGCACGCGTGCTGACGTGATCGCAGGCTTCATATTCTGCGACGGGCAATCCCATCAGAGCATCCAAATCCGACATCAGGCGTGCGCCTATGGTTTGGGTGTGACCCCGCAACGTATCGTCCTGACGTGCTAAACACTTCTCTTCCAAATGTGCGTTCAGATCATCAAAGCTGTCATAGCGAGGTGCGGGAACCATGAAGTTGCGGCGGGTGTATCCAACCATGCCCTCAACGTTGCCTTTATCGTTCCCTCGCGCGGGTCTGCCAAACTTGTCATCAAACAAGTAATGCGACTGCAGTTCCGTAAACCGACGTGTGCGGATGCGCGTCTTATCCCCGAGTATCCGAGCCACGGCGATCTTGGTATTGTCGTAGAGAATGGATTGCGGAATGCCGCCAAAGAATGCAAAGGCGGACACATGGCCATCGCAAAACGCCTCGGTTGTCTCAGCTGGATATCCCTTCACAAACACCGCATCAGAATGTGGCAAGCTCATCACGAAGAAGTGGATCTTGCATTCCACGCCACCGATCACGCCCAGCGTCTCACCAAAATCAACCTGCGCATGGCCCGGCCGATGCGACAACGGCACAAACACCTCTTTGGTGCGCCGTTTTTGCTCGCGCACGTAATAGGTCACCGTGGTCAGGCTGCCGGCATATCCATGCTCATCGCGCAGCCGTTCAAAGATGCGCTTGGCCGTGTGTCGCTGCTTTTTGATCAGGGCTTTGTCTGTGCGCAGTATCTCATCGACCACACCAACATAACCATCAAGCGTTGGCCGCCGAGGCGCTTCCGACCGACGATACCCAGGCGGAAGTTCATGGCGCAGCATCTTCGCGATCGTCTTACGATCTTTGTTCTCTAATCTGTCAATGCGTGTTTCCTGAGTTTCCTGCTTTTGATGTCAGAGGTTGCCTTTGTTCTCTTCGAACTCTGAGGTTCATGATGGGGTTGGCTGGGTGTGGGTCGGCAATGTTGAAACCGCAATCATACCGTTGGTCTTGGCTGTTGCTACAGAATCGGCGCCGTGTCTCACGCCCTCCCTCGGGCATCGTCCCAGATGGGAACTTTGATTTAGGAATCCTCGTTGTCGCCTCGTAAGCCTTACGCGGACTGGAAGTCAGTTTTGTCTCGCATAATGGCATGAAGTATGATTGCCAGACGACGCGCCAGAGCCACTCGGGCCTTTCTCATCGTTGAGCGCGCACCGATTGCGAGGGCCCATGTCTTCAATTTGAGCGGAGCGGCATACCGCGTCAGCATCACATTGGCGGCCTCATAGAGAAGCGTTCTGACGCGCACGTCGCCCCGCTTTGAGATGCTGCCCGTGTAGTCGATTTCACCAGATTGATGCCGTCGCGGCACCAGTCCAAGATACGCCCCCACATCACGCGATTTCCTGAAACGCGACGGATCATCAATTGCTGCGGCAAAGGCCAATGCTGTGATCGGACCGACCCCTGGTACCGTCATAAGGCGCTGGCAGACTTCGGATTTGCGGGTCATCTTTTTGATGTCGCCATCAATGGCTGCAACCGCCGCGAGGATTGCTTCGCGTGCTGCGAACAGTCCGCAAATTGCGGCATGGAGGCCAGGCACTCCATCGCTAACTTTTAGCGCCGCGTTTTTGAATGCCGGAGACAAAGCTCGTGGCAGCCGCACGCCGAAGACGACGACCAGACCGCGGATCTGATTGTCGAGCGTCACACGCTGTCCGACCAGCTTCTTGCGGGCTGCGATCAGCGACCGGATTGCGTGCGCTGACAGTGATTTGACATGGGTCGGCTTGTAGAATCCCGTCCGCGCCAGGTTCTCTAATCTGTCAATGCGTGTTTCCTGAGTTTCCTGCTTTTGATGTCAGAGGTTGCCTTTGTTCTCTTCGAACTCTGAGGTTCATGATGGGGTTGGCTGGGTGTGGGTCGGCAATGTTGAAACCGCAATCATACCGTTGGTCTTGGCTGTTGCTACAGAATCGGCGCCGTGTCTCACGCCCTCCCTCGGGCATCGTCCCAGATGGGAACTTTGATTTAGGAATCCTCGTTGTCGCCTCGTAAGCCTTACGCGGACTGGAAGTCAGTTTTGTCTCGCATAATGGCATGAAGTATGATTGCCAGACGACGCGCCAGAGCCACTCGGGCCTTCTCTCATCGTTGAGCGCGCACCGATTGCGAGGGCCCATGTCTTCAATTTGAGCGGAGCGGCATACCGCGTCAGCATCACATTGGCGGCCTCATAGAGAAGCGTTCTGACGCGCACGTCGCCCCGCTTTGAGATGCTGCCCGTGTAGTCGATTTCACCAGATTGATGCCGTCGCGGCACCAGTCCAAGATACGCCCCCACATCACGCGATTTCCTGAAACGCGACGGATCATCAATTGCTGCGGCAAAGGCCAATGCTGTGATCGGACCGACCCCTGGTACCGTCATAAGGCGCTGGCAGACTTCGGATTTGCGGGTCATCTTTTTGATGTCGCCATCAATGGCTGCAACCGCCGCGAGGATTGCTTCGCGTGCTGCGAACAGTCCGCAAATTGCGGCATGGAGGCCAGGCACTCCATCGCTAACTTTTAGCGCCGCGTTTTTGAATGCCGGAGACAAAGCTCGTGGCAGCCGCACGCCGAAGACGACGACCAGACCGCGGATCTGATTGTCGAGCGTCACACGCTGTCCGACCAGCTTCTTGCGGGCTGCGATCAGCGACCGGATTGCGTGCGCTGACAGTGATTTGACATGGGTCGGCTTGTAGAATCCCGTCCGCGCCAGGTGTGCCAAACCGCGGGCATCATTGCGGTCCGTCTTGTGGCCGGCCAGAGATTTAAGGGCCTGATATGCTTGCCTGCTCTCGATGCAAACAACCGGGACACCAAGCTCCGTCAGCCCATGGTAAAGCATTGGTGCCATCCGTCCCGTTTCAAATACAACTTTGGCACATGGTGGTCCAGAAGCGAGGAAGTCAGCGATCGCTTTTGGTGTTGAGCTCGCTTTTCCTTCACGAATAAGGGCCCCTTCACGATCCAGAATGCAGATATGCGTCTCTTCCATGGACACATCCAAACCAGCAAAATATTCCATTGGTCAGTCTCCTTTTCAATTGCATGTGCATCCAGAATAACAGGGGTAACTGAGTGCTGATCCTGATTACGCCATGTTGAAAAACCGCGCCGCTTCTCGGCCAGACATACCGTCCTTCAAACAAGCACGGCGCACACGACTATAAATATCCACAGAATACATCTCCCGCCCTCCGAATAAACGAAGGGCACAAACTGGCGGACTTTTACTCCGCTACAACTGCGATATGCAGCCGCTTCTGTGGCCCAATATTGCTCCGCGTTTTACACAGGGCCCATGATCAACAAAAGCACGCCGATCCGGCGTAGCCGTGTGGTGCTGGTCACGGAAAACACACCGCTGCTCAGAGAGCCCTGAAACAGGCGGCGTACATTCCAGAGCATGAGCAAAGCGACAACGTCCGAGGCCCTCCAGAGTATGGTGCCGACAATAGCCTGCGGAACACTCAGATCGTCCACATAGGCGTCTATCGCCAGGTCTTTGATCAGGGCGGGTTCGTAGAAGGCGTCTCCGGCGATCATCCAGAACCCGATGTACAGCAGGAATCCGCCCGCAAGAAGCATGGTGACGGTCGAGGCCCATATCCCGATGCGCGACAGGCGGCGCACCCGATCCAGAGGGCGGGCGGACAAGGGGGAATCAGTTGAGCTCATTTCGGCTCTCCATATAAATATTGCTTGCATAAATTATCGTAAAACAATAATTAATGCAACCACAGCAATGATGCTGGCAAAGTATCAATATTTTTGGAGGCATTCCATGATCTATCGACAGATTGTATTGGCGGGGGCCATTGTGACTGGCGTTGCCGTGCATGGGGCGGACGCGCAGGAAAGGTGGCGGGGGCCTATGGAGGTCAGTCGCTGAACGCTCAGGAGGCCAAATCATCCGTCAGCGGTGCCACAGGGCAAAGCTATAGTGATGACCACACTGTTCTGGGGCTTTATGGCGGCTATAATTTCGTGCGCCCAACTGGCTTCACCTGGGGGCCGGACGTGATCCTGACGGGGCTGTCCAGCGATGGCACCCGAAATGACGCGGTGGTTGGTGCCACAAGTTTTGAAGGTTCTTATCTGTTCAGCCCCCGGGTCCGGCTTGGGTATGCGACGGACAAGGCGTTTTTCTATGGGCATCTGGGCCTTGGTTTCAGCAATATCGGTGTCGAAGGCAGTGACAGCGGCACCAATATCACCGGCGGCGGCACCATCGGTGTCGGGGTCGAAGTGGCGACAAGCGATCTGTGGTCTTTGCGGGTCGAGGCAAGTTCATATGGTTTCAACGTGGATGACCGCACGATCAATGGCGTCGAACGCGAACTTGATGGCGAGGTGCACCAGTTCTCGCTTGGCCTGACGCGTAAATTCTGATGCGCGCGGGGTATCGAGCGGGGGCAGGCGGGTTGACACTGTGGTGTCTGACCGCCTGTAGCGGGCAAACCCCCTATGACATCTATCAGCTGAACAGGTTCGATCCTGTAACGACACAGGCCGGGGCGCTGCGGATTGCTGTAGAGGCCCCCGATACCGTGCGTCCGGAACCGGGCGGTGCGGTGATCTATGGGCGGGTCAATGGTGCAGACGGAGCCGAAGCTTGGCACTTCGAGATTGATCTGGCGCCGATTACGTCGACAGCCCAGACGGCGGACCTTCCTAAGCCGACGTCGGCGGATATGAAGGTCTATGGCTATCGGATTGCCGAGGATGATTTACCCATGTTCAACGATTTCCGACAAGCGGCGGCGCAGGCCAGAGAAACAGGTGACGGTGGATCAATCGGCGTGACTGCCAGCCTGTGTTACATTGGTGCGCAGATGCCCGAACAGCTTCCGTTTCGTTCTTATCTCAAGGCGGCGGAGCTGGAGGATTATGTCACCCTGATGGCCGACAAGGACATTCTGGCAGAAGTCTCCAGCGACGACGTGGCCGACCTGTTCTTGCCCTGCACCAATTGAGCATGTTTCGGATGGCGGGCTTGCCCTTGCCCGCCGTCCCCCCTAACACAATCGCATGAAGATATTGTTTTTGGGCGATGTAATGGGCCGCGCAGGCCGCAAGGCGATCACCGAGCAGCTGCCCCGGCTGCGCGCAGGCTGGCGGCTGGATTTTGTCGTGGTCAATGGCGAAAACGCGACCGGTGGCATGGGGCTGAGCGGGGCGCATGCCAAAACGCTGCTGGAGGCGGGGGCCGATTGCATCACCCTGGGCGATCACGCGTTTGATCAGAAAGATATGCTGCAATTTATCGAAAATGAGCCGCGCATCATCCGCCCGCTGAACTTTGCCAAAGGCGCGCCGGGGCGCGGTCACCGGGTGTTTTCAGATGCACGCGGGCGCAAGGTTCTGGTGACCCAAGTGCTGGGACAGGTGTTTATGAAACGCGCCTTTGACGATCCGTTCTCGGCAATGGACGCGACCTTGCGCGCGCATGCTTTGGGTGGGGCGGTGCAGGCCTCGATTGTTGATATCCATTGCGAAGCCACCAGCGAAAAGATGGGTATGGGCCATTTCTGCGACGGGCGGGCCAGCCTTGTGGTGGGTACCCATACGCATATTCCCACGGGCGACGCCCAGATCCTGCCCGGAGGCACGGCGTTTCAGGGCGATGCAGGCATGTGCGGTGATTACCTCAGCGTGATCGGCATGGACAAGGTCGAGCCGATGCGCCGGTTCGTGACCGGCATGGGCAAGGACCGCTTCCAACCTGCCATGGGCGAGGCAACGCTGTCGGGGATTTACGTCGAAACCGATGACGCCACCGGCAAGGCCACGGTCGTAAAGATGATCCGCCAGGGCGGACGGCTTGAGCAATCGGGGCCATGAAGGGCGTGCTTTGGCTCTATCTGGTCCTGTTTGTGCTGGGTGCGGGCTGGGGCCTGACCATCCCGCTGGCCAAGATCGCCGTCAGCACCGGGTATCAGCCCATGGGTCTGATTTTCTGGCAGCTGGCGGTGATGGTGGTTTTTCTGGGGGCCGTGCTGCTGGTGATGGGCAAACGCCCGGCGATGGGGCTGCAATACCTGAGGCTGTTTGTCATGGTGTCCTTGCTTGGCGCGGTGCTGCCAGATATCTTTTATTATCTCTCGGCCATTCACTTGCCCGGCGGGATCATGTCGATCCTGGCCTCAACCACGCCGATGTTTTCACTGCCTATCGCCTTGCTGTTCCGCAACGAGCTGTTTCAGCTGCGGCGCTTTGTCGGGTTGTTCTTTGGCTTTGCCGGTGTCGTCCTGCTGATCGGCCCTGACGCCAGCCTGCCCGGCGGGACGGCTGCCTTTTATGTGCTGGTGGCCCTGCTGGCTCCGGCGTTTTATGCCACCGAGGGCAATCTGGTGATGAAATGGGGCACGCAAGGCCTGGATCCGATCCAGGTGGTCTTTGGCGCGGCCTTTGTGGGGCTGTTCTTTTCGGCACCGATGGCGCTGCTGAGCGGGCAGTGGATCAACCCGCTCGCCAATCCCGGCGCGCCTGAGATCGCGCTTGCGATAGGGGCCGCGCTGCATGCACTGGTCTATGCCGGATATGTCTGGCTGGTCAGCCGGGCCGGATCGGTGTTTGCGGCGCAATCGGCCTATATTGTAACGGCCTGCGGGGTCCTGTCCTCGATGGTTTTGCTGAGCGAGAGTTATTCGATCTGGGTCTGGGCCGCCCTGGGCACCATGATGACCGGCATGTTCCTGGTGCAACCGCGCGCGGCAAGGGTTCTTGTGCCCGCCCGCGCCATGGGCGACAGTACAAACGAACCGTAAGAGGGTGTGTGAAGGTGACGCAATTACTTGAGCTGTCGCAAACCGGGCAAGCGATTGTTGCGCTGATCGTCGTGTTGGTGATGTTCGCCCTTTTTGTGCGCGAGGTCTATCCCACCGAAGTGGTGGCGATGAGTGGGGCGGCTGTGTTGCTGGCCCTGGGCGTGTTGCCTTATCAGGACGCGCTGGACGTGTTGTCAAACCCTGCGCCGTGGACGATTGCGGCAATGTTCATCGTCATGGGGGCGCTGGTGCGCACCGGGGCGCTGGATGCGTTCACGGCCATGGCGGATCGGCAGACCAAAACCAATCCCGCACTTGCCATCGTGATGCTGCTGGCTTTCGTGATCATCGCCTCGGCCTTTGTGTCCAACACCCCGGTGGTGGTGGTGATGATCCCGGTGTTTGTGCAACTGGCCCGCTCCTTGGGCGTTACGGCCTCCAAGCTGTTGATCCCGCTCAGTTATGCCGCGATCCTTGGGGGGACGCTGACCCTGATCGGCACCTCGACCAATCTGCTGGTCGACGGGGTTGCGCGCACCCACGGTCTGGAACCGTTCACGATTTTCGAGGTCACGCCACTGGGTGTTATCCTGGTGATCTGGGGCATGATCTATCTGCGGTTTTTCGGGCCGTTTCTGCTGCCGGACCGCAACAGCATGGCCGATCTCCTGTCTGACAAATCCAAGATGAAATTCTTCACCGAAGCGGTGATCCCCCCGGATTCCAACCTGATCGGGCGGGATGTGACCGGTGTGCAACTGTTCAAGCGCGAGGGCGTGCGGATGATTGACGTGATCCGCGGGGATCTGTCTTTGCGCCGCAACCTTCAGGGGGTGACATTGCAGCTGGGCGACCGGGTGGTGCTGCGCACACAGATGACCGAATTGCTGAGCCTGCAGCGCAACAAGGAACTCAAACGCGTTGATCAGGTTTCGGCCGTGGAAACGACCACGGTCGAGGTGCTGATCACGCCGGGTTGCAAGATGATCGGGCGCTCTTTGGGCGCGCTGCGCTTGCGGCGACGCTATGGGGTCTATCCGCTGGCGGTGCATCGGCGGAACCAGAATATCGGGCGGCAACTGGATGATCTGGTGGTCAAGGTCGGGGACACCTTGCTGCTGGAAGGCTCGCCCGAAGACATCCAGCGCCTGTCGCGTGATATGGATATGGTTGATGTATCCCATCCCTCGGCCCGCGCGTTCCGGCGGGGCCATGCGCCGCTGGCCATCCTTGCGCTTGTAGGTATCGTGATCCTTGCAGGCCTGGGCGTGGCGCCCATTCTGGCGCTGGCGATCATGGCCGTGGCTGTGGTCTTGCTGTCGCGCTGCATCGATGCGGACGAGGCGTTTTCCTTCATTGATGGCCGTCTGCTGGCGCTGATCTTCTCGATGCTCGCCGTCGGGGCCGCCCTGGAAGCCTCCGGCGCGGTTGAGTTGATCGTGGGCGTTCTGGCCCCGGTGCTGTCGATCATGCCGGGAGTCCTGGTGGTCTGGTCAATCTACCTTCTCACGTCAGTCCTGACCGAGATGGTCAGCAACAACGCGGTGGCGGTTGTGGTCACGCCGATTGCCATCGGGCTGGCGGATGCGATGGGGATTGATGCGCGCCCGCTAGTCGTCGCCGTGATGGTGGCCGCCTCGGCCAGTTTTGCGACCCCCATCGGCTATCAAACCAACACGATGGTCTATGGCCCGGGCGGGTATAAGTTCACTGATTTCATGAAAGTGGGTATTCCGCTGAACCTCAGCATCGGTTTGCTGGCCTCGGCGGTGATCCCGTTTATCTGGCCGCTTTAACCCAAAGGAATGGCTGCGCCATGCTTTAGTTTTTGATTGGGGGCCAGCCCCCAGACCCCCGGGATAATTCTGGCAAGAAGAAGCGGGGTCAGAGAGGCCAGAACACCAGAATGGCCGGGATTGAAACCGCAACCACGAGCACCTCCAAGGGCAGGCCCATGCGCCAGTAATCGCCGAATTTATAGCCCCCGGGGCCAAGGATCAGGGTGTTGTTCTTGTGGCCGATGGGGGTAAGGAAGGCGGATGAGGCGGCAATTGCCACAGCCATCAGGAAGGGATCGGGAGAGACACCAAGTGAGTGTGCCATCTGGATGCCCACCGGGGCGGCGACGATGGTGGTGCCGGTGTTGTTCAGCACGTCCGACAGGCTCATCGTGACGATCATCAGTACGGTCAGGATGGCCCAGGCAGGCATGCCCTCGGTCAGATCCACCAATGCGCCAGCGATCAGCTGGGTGCCGCCGACATCTTCCAAAGCAGCGCCGAGCGGGATCATTGACCCCAGCAAGACGACGACGGGCCATTCGATGTGATCGTATAGTTCCTTCAGCGGCACGATCTGCGCCAACACATAGGCCACAACCACCAGCCCCAGCGCGATGGGCAGATAGAGCAGCCCAACGCTGGCCAGCGCCACTGCACCGGCAAACAGACCAATGGCCAGCCAGGTTTTGCTGTCTTGGGTCACGGCCAGCCCGCGATCAGCCAGGGGCAGGCAGCCCAGCCAGTCGGTCACGTCATTGCCGCTGTCTTTGGGCACCAGCAGCAACAGGATATCCCCGGCCTGAATGGGCGTGTTGAGCACCTGTTTGGTGATCTTGCGACCCTGGCGTGAGATTCCCATCAGGACCGAGCGTTGCCGCCAATGCAGCCCGATGGACTGCGCGGTTTTGCCAGCGACACGGCTTTCAACCGTCGCCACCACCTCGATCAGATCAAGGCCCGCGCCTTCAGCCTTGAGCAGGCTTTCACGCTTCTCATCCGAAAAAGCCAGCGAAAGGGCTGCGCGGAATTCATCCAGCGCACCGGGGCTGGCCTCAAGCACCAGCACGTCACCGGCACGGATTTCGCGGTTGATCGAGCTTCCGTAGCGGCGTTTGCCATCGCGGATCAGGCCAATGATGGCGACATCGGCTTTGTTGGCCTGTTCTTCCAGCTCAATCAGGCGTTTGCCCACATGGGGCGAGTCTTCTGGCACGGTCAGCTCGGCGATATATTGAGCGATTTCCGAGGCCTGCAGGGTGCCATCCTCACGTTGGGGGATCAGGCGCCAGCCGACAAAGGCGACGAAGATCAGTCCGGCAATGGCGGTGATGCCGCCCACGGGCGCGAAGTCGAACATCTTGAAAGGCTCGCCCAGGCTTTCTTCGCGGATCGAGGCGATGATGATGTTGGGCGGCGTGCCGATCAGCGTGACCATCCCGCCGAGGATCGTCGCGAAGGACAGTGGCATCAGCGAAATCCCCGGCGCGCGTTTGGCCTTGCGGGCGGTTTGCACATCGACCGGCATCAACAGGGCCAGCGCCGCGACGTTGTTCATGAAAGCCGACAAAACCCCGCCGATCCCGCCCATGATCGCGATATGCGCGCCCAAAGACCGTGTGCTATCGACCAAAGTGCGGGTGATCAGAAACACCGCGCCCGAGCGCACCAACCCGGCTGAGACAACCAGCACCAGCGCCACCACCAGCGTGGCAGGGTGGCCAAAGCCGGAAAACGCCTCGGGCGCGGGAACAACGCCCAGCACCACACCCAGCATGAGCGCAGAAAACGCAACCAGATCATAGCGGTATCGGCCCCACAGCAAGAAGCCAAAGACAGCGCCGAACAGGCTGAAAAGGATAATCTGATCACTGGTCACGATGGCCCTCGCGGTTTTTCGATCAGAGAACCCCAAACACTCTCTAATAGCAACCGCTTGCGGCTTGGGGGCGGGGTGGGATAAAGAGAGCAAAACTTTAAAGACGCATGGAGGCGCGCGCATGGCCGGCCACTCAAAATGGGCAAATATTCAGCATCGTAAAGGGCGTCAGGACAAGATCCGTGCCAAGCTTTTCTCCAAGTTTTCCAAGGAGATCACCATCGCCGCCAAGATGGGCGATCCGGACCCCGAAAAAAACCCGCGTCTGCGGCTGGCCGTGAAAGAGGCCAAATCTCAATCCATGCCCAAGGATAATATCGAGCGCGCCATCAAGAAGGCGAGCGGGGGCGATGCCGAGGATTACGAGGAAATCCGCTATGAGGGGTATGGCCCGAATGGCGTGGCGGTGATCGTTGAGGCAATGACCGACAACCGCAACCGCACCGCCAGCTCCGTGCGCTCGACCTTTGCCAAGAATGGCGGCAATCTGGGCGAGACAGGTAGCGTCGGGTTCATGTTCGAGCGCAAGGGTGAGGTAACTTACCCGACTGACGCGGGCGATGCCGATACGGTGATGATGGCCGCGATCGAGGCGGGAGCCGAGGATGTGGAAACATCGGAAGATGGCCATACCATCTGGTGCGCCGATACCGACCTGAACGATGTCAGCACTGCGCTTGAGGACGAGTTGGGCGAAAGCGACAGCACCAAGCTGATCTGGCGGCCGACCACCACCACCGAGATGGATCTGGATGGCATGCAAAAGCTGATGAACCTGGTGGATGCGCTGGAAGATGACGATGACGTTCAGCGCGTCACCGCCAATTTTGAAGCCTCCGACGAGGTGATGGCGCAACTGGCCGAAGACTAGGGTGCCCCCATATTCGGGTCTCAAGGCGAAACATCAAAAAGGGCAGTCGTACCTGCTGATTTAAGACGTGCCGTCAGAACAGTAAGATCTTCGCGGATCCCTGAACGCCAGCGCGCGGGCCAACTGTGACATCATTTTTTGTCGCGCGCGGCTTTCTCTTCTTTGGTCAACTTGTTGTTCCAAACATTCTTGCTCAGGCCCAGATCGGCAGGCGGGGGCTTGGTTTTTCCTTTGCTGACCTTGCCGCCATTGTTCAGATACTCCTGAATAAGCGCATCATCGGTGGTTTTTTTTTTGGGATATGTTTCATAGGGCGAACATAGGCTTTCGCCTGCGTGCAGGCAACCGCCGGACCACCGGTAAATCTGCCGGTTTCCAAACCTCACTCTGTGCGCTGTTCGGGCGTGTTCCCAAAGCTGATGGCCAGCCGGTTCCAGGCGTTCATCTGCGCGATGATCAGGGTGAGGTCGACAATCTCACCGTCCGAAAAATACGTGGACAGCGCCTGATAAAGCGGGTCAGGAGCACCGTTATCAGCGATCCGCGTGATGGCCTCGGACCAGGCAAGAGCCGCTTTCTCGCGGGCATCAAAAAACGGGCATTCGCCCCAAACACTCAGGCAGTCCAGCCTTTGCTGCGTTTCACCGGCTTTTCGGGCCTCCATCGTGTGAAGATCAACGCACTGAACCTCCTCCGACTAAAGTCAGAGGGTTCAGTGGTTCATGAGCGCCTTCGGCGCACGTTTGAATGTTTTTCCGACTAAAGTCGGAGGCTTTAGACCAGATTGTGGAAAGTAAACGCACCCGTTGATCTGAGAGACACGCAGTTCAATCAGGGCTCTGAGCCGCGCATCGATCAATGGCATCTTGGTCTTGGCGTTTGCCATGCTTGTGATGGCGGCCATATTTATCGACACGTAATCAAGGCGTTCAGGCATTTTCTTGCTCCGTTCTGTTTGGATCAATGTGTCAGGTCAGCCGGGTGTTGGCCAGCTTGTATGCTTGGCAACCAGCTCGAGATCGCGCACAGGCCTTGTGCGCCGCTGAAGGTTTGTGTGGCCGCGAACCTGCTCTATCTCTGAGACAGAGAGATTGCGGAGGAACAAGTTATGAGCTGGAATCCAGCGCTGGAACCAAACTGCCCAAATGTCGGCGACCTTGAGGGGCTTGAGACACTGATCATTCCGCGTGCCCGTGATCTGGGCGGGTTTGAAGTGCGCCGCGCCTTGCCTTCGCCCAAGCGGCAGATGGTCGGCCCGTTCATCTTCTTCGATCAGATGGGCCCGGTCGAGTTTCTGACCGGGCAGGGCATTGATGTGCGCCCGCATCCTCATATCGGCCTTGGCACGGTGACTTATCTTTAGGCTCAATTAGCATTGATTATGCGTGGCGTATTACAGGCAGGATGCCTGCTGCTGCGGCAAGTATCGCGCGCGGCGTTTGGTGGCTCGGAAGGACGGCAAGGTGGAACCACCGAAGGTAGCTGTCCAGGTATTTGGTTGCGATACCCCGATGGCGGCGCAGAAAGGTCTTTAACCGCTCATGCCGACTGTTCACGGTTTGAATGTGCAATTCACCACGGACACGTTCTCCGGCGGTCCGGTTGAGACTTTCATGGCTGACGCCCATTTCTGCGGCGCAGGGCGGGTACCCGGTGCAGCCATCGGTCACCAGGAGAGCGTCCCCATCAAGACGTGGCTGCAGAACCGTTTTGAGATGTTCGGCTGTCACCGCAGGCAAGACAGCACTGATGGTGGTGCCTGATCGGTCGACTGCAACGAGGACCGGAACCTGCTCCTTCGACAATCCGCGTTTTGAGGCCTTTCCCCCGCGTTTGCGGGCTTTTCGAGAGAGATTACGCTCCCCTTTCCGGCTGTGCAGAAAGAACGTCTCGTCGGCTTCGACGATCCCGCACAGCTTGACCGCACCGACCGTTACAGCCTGAAGAAAGCGATGACGCCAACGAAAAGCTGTGGTGTCGGCCACCATACAACGCCCGTCGGACGCCTTTACCGTTTCGCCGTCGCGCAGGGAAGCTGCAAACTCTGCCCACCTGTCCTTGTGGCGCAAGCGGGCAAGCGGCGTCCCGGTCAGCGCGTTGAAGGTTTTGCGACAGCTTTTGCAAAAGAACCTCGTCAGGCCACTTGCATGGCCTCTGATGATCGCACCGCCCGAAGCGCAGTGCGGACAGATACGCCCCTCGCGAACAGTCGCCTCAAGGAGATCGATCACGCTTTCCAGCGACGAAACCCCGGCAACGAGCCGTCCGGTTTCAGCCCGTTGTTTCGATGAAAGGTTGTCGATCTCGTTAAGCCACACCAAAAAAGCCTGATGATCCATGTGCCGCACCCATAATTTTGTTCATGGTGTGTTCTATCACAGGTCGCCACGCATAATAAATGCTAATTGAGCCTATCTTTATGATGGCGAATTTCAGCACCGCGACAGCCTTGGCACCAACCAGATGATCTATCCGGGAGAAGTGAACTGGATGGTGGCCGGACACGGAGTGACCCACTCCGAACGCACAAGCGAGGCGACCCGCAAGGGACACAGCAAGCTGTTTGGTATCCAGACCTGGGTGGCGCTACCTGAAAAAGATGAAGAGCGTGCGGCCAGTTTTGAACATCACGGGCAAGGGGCATTGCCGTTTCTGCAAGGCGAGGGCAAAGAACTGCGCCTGATCATGGGGCGCGGCTGGGGCGAGACCGCGCCGGTGAGCGCCTTCAGCGATATGTTTTACGCCGATGTGATGATGGAGCCGGGTGCGATGCTGCCATTGCCCGAGGATCACGAGGATCGCGGGGTCTATGTCACCCATGGCGCGGTTGAAATCGCCGGGCAAAGTTTTGAGACCGGCCAGATGATGGTGTTCCGCCCCGGCGATGCGATTACGTTGAAGGCAGGCGAGCAGGGCGCACGGATCATGGCCCTAGGCGGTGAGACGCTGAATGGCCCGCGCTATATCTCGTGGAATTTTGTTGCCTCCAGCCGGGAAAAGCTGGACGCCGCGAAAGAGGCCTGGGCCAAAGGCGACTGGGAGCATGGCCGGTTTCAGCTGCCTCCCGGGGATGATGCGGAGTTTATCCCTCTGCCGTGATCTGACCTGATTGTGCGTGCCTTCGGCCCGCGCTTGACCTCTCGCCGTCCTTGGGACGTCTCGGAGAGGGACGAGAGGTGACATGCCTCTCTTGGGGAGGCGTCGGGTGGCCGATGTTGGATGCCCCCGGCGGGGATATTTTTGGCAAGAAGAAGCAGGATGGACAAGTTTGCATCGGAGTCGCAAAGTCTGCCCTGTGGAGGCAGCATATGGAATGGACCGGAGAGGCCGAGGCGGGAACGCCCTATTGGTGGTCTGCGCTGGAAGAAGTCCCGCTAGACGCGGGGCTGCCCGAGGAATGTGACCTGTTGGTCATCGGTGCAGGTTATACCGGGCTGTCGGCAGCCCTGGCGGCAGAAAGCTGTGGCGCGCGGGTTGTTGTCGTGGATGCAGGGGCTCCGGGCAAAGGGGCCTCATCCCGCAACGGTGGCATGTTCGGCGCGCACCCGCGGCTGGGCTGGGACGTTTTGTCCAAGCGGTTTGGGTCGTCAGTAGCGGATGCGATTTTCGCCGAGGCCGGGCCAGCGTTGGAATGGGTCAAGGAGTTGATCGCGCAAGAGGGGATCGACTGTGATTTCCAAGCGACGGGGCGCATTCAACTGGCCTGGACGGCGCAGCATTTTGAAAGTCAGAAACAGCTGGCGGCGCATGTGCGCGCGAAAAGCGATGTCGAGATCGAGATTGTCGAACGCGAAGATCTGCACCGCGAGATCGCGACCGAGCGGTATTTTGGCGGCATCGTGTTGCCTCAGCATGGCGCGATCCATCCGGCCAGATTTCATCAGGGACTGTTGAATGCAGTTCTGTCACGCGGGATTCCGGTGGTGGGACAGGCCGAAGTCCAGGATTTGAGGCGCGAGGGCGCGGGATTTGAGGCGATCACCGCCAAGGGCATCATCCGTGCCGACAAGGTGGTGCTGGCCACCAATGGTTATACCACGCGGGCGTTTCGGTCCCATATGGCGCGGGTGTTTCCCTTGCCCAGCTACATCATCGCCACCGAAGAATTGCCTGCCAACCTGATTGGGCACATCGCGCCAGGGCGGCGGATGATGGTCGAGACCCGCGCGCGCCACAGCTATTTCCGGATATCACCGGATGGCAGGCGAGTGATCTTTGGCGGACGGGCCTCGATGCGAGGGATTGATCTGCGCGTTGCGGCACGGCGGTTGAAGCGCACGATGTGTGAGGTCTGGCCCGAGTTGAACGAGGTCAAGCTGAGCCATGTCTGGGTTGGCAATACCGGTTACAGCTTTGAGCATATGCCAAATGTTGGTGAGGACCGAGGGCTACATCACGCGATAGGGTTTTCAGGGTCTGGAACGGTGATGGCACCCTATCTGGGGGCTAAAGCGGCCTACCGTGCGATGGGCGATGTGCGCGGTGCGACGGCCTATGCAGACACGCGATTGGTCCGTCACCCCTTGCATCCTTTTGAAAAACCGCATTTTTTGAAGGCGGCAGATCTGTGGTATCGCGCGGTTGTGGACACGCGCGAGCGTTGGCAGGGGCGCTAGCCGGGAAAGGGCAGACATGATGGATCAGAGATTTTGCCGTAAGGCGTGCGGCGTCTGCCCACCTCCATATGAGGCAAGGGCGTGAGGCTGTTTCTGCTGGTCGCGCTGACCATGATCGCCTTCGCGGCCAATTCTGTTCTGAACCGCATGGCCTTGGCAGGCGGCGGGATTGACGCTATTGCCTTTGGGGCGATCCGGCTTGTCGCAGGTGCAGTGATGTTGGGGGCGCTGTGCCTTGTGCTGCGCGGCAAGATACGGCTGGGCAGTGCGCACCGGGCCGCCGGGGTCGCGGCGTTGCTGCTTTATCTCTTTGGGTTTTCTTATGCCTATGAGGCGCTGGATGCCGGTCTGGGCGCGCTGGTGCTGTTTGGCATGGTGCAGATTACGATGTTCGCCGGTGGGCTGATCGTGGGTGAGGCGATGCCGCGCCGCCGCTGGATCGGAGCGGCGCTGGCGATGGCAGGGCTGATCTGGCTGTTGTTGCCCGGATGGGATGGCCATCCCATCCGGGCAACCATCAATCTGCTGCAGATTGATGGCAAGGAAAACATACAAGGGGACGCGTTGCAAGATACGGGCGCAAATTTCGTGATTGCGGCGCTGATTTGTGCATTGCCGGGTCTTTGGCTGGGCGAGATTGCAACGGGCGGACCCGGTCTTGAGGGCGTACTGCTGGCCGTGATCTGCGGGGCGGTGACCTCGGGGCTGGGTTATGCGCTTTGGTACAGTGTTTTGCCGCAGCTTCAGGCCTCTGTTGCGGCGGTCGCGCAGCTGACCGTGCCGGTGATCGCCATGGTCGGCGGCATGATGTTTTTGGGCGAGGTGCTGACCATACAGGTCATTATGGCCTCAATTCTCGTGCTCGGCGGAGTGGCCGTATCGGTCTTACGTTATTCCAGAACCAAGACCTCTAAAGGGTCGTAATGCAGGGCATCCGAGAACGCGATGCGTGGCAGGCTGTCGGGCTTCAGACGGATCGTGCCCAACTCGGATTGTGAAAAGAAGCGCCGCTTGTGCACGACCTGTTCCGGGTCTTCCCATGTCTCCGACAGCGCGCCCGCAGTGATGGCGCAGCGAAAGAACAGATCGACCTGATGGAACCCATTGGCGGGGTTGTGAAACTCGTTGATCAGGCAAGGGGCCCCAACCGTGATGCTCAGCCCGGTTTCCTCGTAAACCTCGCGGGCCAGATTGTCAGGCAGCGACTGGCCCGGCCCGGCCCCGCCACCGGGGGCACACCACAAATCGCTGCGCTCGCCAGGGAAGGCATTGACCAGAAGCAAGCGGTTGTCTTGCACAATGACAGCGCGGGTCGAGAGGCGGATGGGCATGGTGGAACCTTGATGGTGGTGTCAGGGAGGGCAGAGGATGATTGTTTCTAAGCCGGGTCGGCCTGGATGGGAAGCGCGCCCGGTGTCAGATCAGGACCAAACCGCTTTGCGGACTTAGTGAGCTTTCGCTGCGGCTGCGCCGATGGCAGTTTTTTGCATTTTGCGGCAAAAATCTGTGCGGCGGGTCGGTTAAGATGTTTCGAGCAAGCGTTTGCGAATGACAGGATCAATGGCAGTGCTGCCTTCAGGGAAAATCCCAGTTTGCGCGAGGCACCGGCGCGCTGAAATGGACTCAGGAATTCGTTTCCAGATAATCGGCGAAGCGTAAGGCATGAGACGTGGACTTGTGGCGACACCCATTGTGAGCCCCTGGATCAGATTGATCTGCTGGCGATGTGTGCGCATTCCGGTCTATCCGGCCGGTCATTCCGACAACATCCGGCCACCTAAACCGGGGCATCCGGTCACTTTTGGCGCGCCGCGTTGAGGCTTGAGGTTTCAACTATCATTTCGCGGTGGTTTCGTCACCCGATTTGATCTCCTGCTTTCTGAACGATTGGCCTTCCAGCTCGATCCGGCAGGCGTTGTGTACGAGGCGGTCGAGGATGGCGTCCGCGAAGGTGGGTTCGCCGATGACATCGTGCCATGTGCCGATGGGCAACCGGCTGGTGATCAGGGTTGAGCCGGTGCCATATCGATCCTCGACGATCTCCATCAGATCGCGTCGTTGGCTGGCATTGAGCCGGTCTGGTCCCCAATCGTCCGGAATGAGCAGTTGCGTCTTGGTCAGCGCTTTGAACAGACGAGGAAAGCGCCCATCACCGTGGGCCAGTTCCAATTCGTCGAACAGACGCGTCGTGCGCTTGTAGAGGACGGTTGTACCTTCTCTGCAGGCCGCTTGCGCCAGAGCGCAGGCCAACCAGGTTTTGCCGACGCCGCAGGGGCCTGTGATCATCGGGTTGCGCTTGTCTGCGATCCATTTGCCGGTGAGCAGGCTCTGGAAGAGCGCCCTGTCCAAACCTCGACGGGTTTTGTAATCCACGTCCTCTGGGGCAGCCCCGACATGGCGCGGGCGCGCGGGGCGCATCCGGCTTTCAAAGCGTTTTGTCTCTCGACTGGTGGCTTCACGGTCGATCAGCAACCCCAGCCATTCAGCATGGGTCAGGTCGGCGGTGCCGTCCTGTGTCTGCATCTCGGCAAAGGCTTCTGCCATGCCGTCGAGCCTGAGTGTTCTGAGCTGATCCAGTGTTGGATGATCAAGCATATTTTGTCCTCTTCAATGGAAGTATCCCGCGCCACGGATATTGGAGTGTGTGATCGTGGGGCCGTCCGTGGCGGGCTGGCGGCGTTGACGATCCAAACCATTCTTCAGAATGGAATGCAGGGATGAGTAGCTGTAGGCATTGATCTCGAGGGCACGTTCGCAGGCGCGATCAAGACGATCATTGCCAAAGCCGCGCGCCAATTTGAGCACCCCGAGGCAGGCACGATACGCTTGTTCGGGGTGGCGGCGCTTGCCCATCATGAGCGTCACGAACGTCGCGACATGGGGACCGATCCGGGCAGCGCGGGTGCGGATCACCTCGGGCGAGCAGTCCGCCCGGAACCGGTGATTGGGCGGCATGTGATCCCGGATGGTGGAATGCTGACGGTTTCCCGATGTTCTGGCATGGGCAGCAACCCTTTGACCCTTATGGAAGACTTCGACGGTACGGGCGGTGACGCGCACCCATAGCTTCTGTTTGATCAGCGGGTGCGGCACCGAGTAGTAATGCCGGTCCACATCGATGTGGTAATCAATCCCCGCACGCCGCAGTTTCCATTCCGCATAGACGTATGGTTCTGCGGGCAGCAGCTTCAACGCGGGTTTGTCCAGTGTCTCAAACAAAGCCCGGCGGCTGGCCCCAGGGTGCCGGGTGACCTTGCTGTTGAGGTGATCACGCAGGGGCCGGATCGCCGCGTTCAACTCATCCAGGCTGAAGAATGTCTGGTTGCGCAGGCGCGCCAAAATCCAGCGTTCGGCCAGCAAAACAGCACCTTCGACTTTCGCCTTGTCCTTCGGCTTACGCGGTCGCGCAGGAACGACGGCGGTATCGTAATGTGCCGCCATATCCCCATAGGTGCGATTGATCGCTGGATCATGGAAACAGGCTTTGATCACGGCGGCCTTGAGATTGTCAGGGACCACCTGCACAGGCACACCACCGAGGAATGCAAAAGCGCGGACGTGGCTGCTGATCCAGTCCGGCAGGCTCTGGGTCCAGGTTGCCTCGACATAGGTGTAGTTCGACGCCCCAAGGGCCGCGACGAAGATCCGGGCGGTGCGCACTTCGCCCGTCTCAGGGCAAACAACATCGACCGTGTGTCCCGCGTAATCGACAAACAGCCGCTCACCCGCAGGATGGCGCTGACGCATCACCGGCGACAAGCGACCCTCCCAGCGGGTGTAGAGTTCGCAGTACCGGCTGTATCCGTAGCCATCGGGATAGACGCCGCGATACTCTTCCCACAGCAATGCCAGTGTCACACCTTTGCGACGAAGTTCCGCGTGAACATAAGCCCAATCGGGTTGTGGGGTCGCCCGCGTCGACGCGCCAGGTTGATGCGGAAAGATCTGCTGCTCAAGATCAACATCAGACAGATCATCAGGCAAAGGCCAGACCAATCCGGCCACATCCGCGCCCCGGAAATACTCCGATACTGTCGCACGCCCCAACGACAGGCTCTGCGCCACCTGACGCCCTGAAAATCCATCTGCTCGAAGCCGCAGGGCTTCCCGTATCTTGCGCATCGACAATCTCTGCATCGCGCCACCTCCCATTCAAAAAGAACGGCAAGGTTGCCAGTTAAAGATCGCCTCAAAACAGACGCCAAAACCCCGGATCAGGGGTGGCCGGATGCCCCGGTTTGAGTGGCCGGGTTAAATCGGTACGGGTGGCCGGATACTATCGGTATAGGTGGCCGGATCACACCGGAATGCGCAGCGATGTGCAGGAAACATGATGGTGCTGGACATAAAACCATCGTCACTGTTTGCGTTCTCAATCAGATAAATCCGGTCTCCTCGATAGGCGGCCAGACCTAAATGCCGGGTTCTTTGCCGGCCACTCCCATCCTCGCTGTAAGCGCGTTCGAAGGTATGGCTGACCACCTTGCCTTTTTCTTCGCGCAACCAGACGAGCGTGCGTATGATACGTCCTCCCCATGAGGGGGTTTGAAAATGCCCGTGATAGAACCCAAGATATCGCCGCAAATGGCGGGCATGGCCTTCGAATATGGAATCAAGAGAATGGCGTGACCGGCTATGACCGCCGGGCTGCATATCTTCCAGTTCGGTTGAAAACGCGTCTTGATCCAAGACCAGCGTTTCCACGCTCACCTCAAAATACTGAGCGATTCTGCGCAGATTGCATGCCCCCGCCATTGAGGTAGCGGTTGAATTGCTGGCGGTTAAAGCCAATTTCGCGGCAAACCTGTTCGATGCTGACGCGTTCTGCACAGAGGCGGCGCAAATTGTTTGAAAAATTTCCAGACATCTCCGGCCTCACACTTCGCTAGTTTATCCTATCTTGATTACAAACGATTACAAGTGTGTATCCCCGAGAAATACAGAACGTCGATAGTTTGTGATGAGAGTCCCCGCAGAACAAACCACTGCGAATGGGGACTGAAATGATAAAACCACCGTTTACCGATGTCGTGATTAAGAAATCACCCTCCGGATTCTATGAAAACTATAGCCTGCCGATTGCGCTCGGCAGCAAGTGCATCATGGTTGCGCTTGTGCTATGGGCGCTGTTGTGGCCCAGCTCGGCGAACAGAATTCTGGACAGCTTCAAATGGCAACTGCTTGAAAGCTTCAATGCCTTCTACATCATCCTCTTTGGCTTCTTTGCGGTCTTCCTGATCGCCATTGCGGTGATCCCCGCGACGGGCAAACGCGTCATGGGCCTGCCCGGGGAAAAGCCTGAGTTCTCAAATTTCTCATGGTTTGCCATGATGTTTGGCGCCGGTCTGGGCGTGGGCCTCATGGTATTTGCCACCGCCGAGCCACTGGGCCTGTGGGGGTCGAACCCTGAAATTCTGGCCCAGAATGTCGGTGCGAAAACCGAAGAGGTGATCCGCTCGACTTATGTTTTCACATTCGCGCATTTTGGCTTCCATACCTGGGGCGTCTTTGTGGTTGCCGGTCTGGCGATGGTCTATTGCTCGTACACACGCGGTCTGCCGCTTACGATCAGAAGTGCGCTAACGCCTCTGATCGGCCGACATGCAAACGATGTCTTTGGCCATTTGATCGACACCATGGGCGTGGTCGCCACAATCCTCGCGGTTGCGGTCACCATCGGCTTTGGTGTCAGCCAGTTCATCAACGGGCTTTATGCAATCACCGGGATGGAATGGATCATGAACCTGGGCGGCGAGGCACCCACACCCAGTAGTGCGGGCCTGATTGCCGGGCTGGTTCTGATCATGACATTGTCGATTATTTCGGCGGTATCGGGCGTTGGAAAAGGCGTGAAATACCTGTCGAACCTCAACCTAGTTCTGTCGCTGCTCCTGTTGCTCACCTTTGTGGTGTTCGGGTCGTTTGTCTTTGCGATGACAACCTATGGCGTTGCTCTGGTAGATTACATCGTCCAGTTCGCCTCATTGTCCTTCAACGCCTATTTCCCGATGAGCGAGGCCGATTTTGCGTCAGCACTGCCCGCAGCGACACAACCCTATGCGACGGACCTGTTTTCGGGCGCGACCAATGCCTGTGGCAGGAGCTAGTGTAATCGGCGGAGCAATACTCGGCCACGGTAGCGGCGTCGTTGTGTTGTCGCGGGCGGCGTAAAAGTCGTCCACTTTTGCCCTTTCGTTTGATGGGAGGGCCGGGGGATTTTCACCGTGGAATTGTATTTGAAGGTGCGTCGGGCTCATTTTCAGGATGGGTTGAGCGGGCGTCGGATTGCCCGGGATTTTGGGATTGACCGAGACAGTGTTGCGAAGATGTTGGCCTATTCGGAGCCACCGGGGTATCGGCGGACAGCGCCGATTAGGCGCCCGAAGCTGGATGCGTTCACCTGCCAGATCGACCAATGGCTTACTGAGGACAAAGCGCGTCCGCGCAAGCAGCGCCACACCGCAAAGCGTATCTTTGAGAGGCTGCGCGACGAGTGCGGCTTTGATGGCGGATACACAATCGTCAAAGACTGCGTCCGGGCCAGGAAGCGCTCTGGCAAAGAGATGTTCGTGCCGCTCAGCCATCCGCCCGGGCATGCGCAGGCGGATTTTGGTGAAGCGCCTGTCGTGATTGGCGGCGTTGAGCGGAAGGCGCACTTCTTCGCCTTTGATCTGCCGCAGAGCGATGCGTGTTTTATCCGGGCCTATCCTGCGGCAACCACCGAGGCCTGGCTGGATGGGCATGTGCATGCCTTTGCTTTCTTTGGGGCGGTTCCCCTGTCGATCCTCCATGACAATGACCGCTGCCTGGTGGCGCGGATCCTGCCGGACGGCACCCGGCAAAGAACCCAACGGTTCAGCGCAATGCTGTCGCATTATGTGGTCCGGGATCGCTACGGCCGTCCCGGCAAGGGGAACGACAAGGGAGCGGTCGAGGGGTTGGTCGGCTACGGGCGGCGCGACTTCATGGTGCCGATCCCGTCCTTTCCGGACCGGGATGCGTTCAACGCTCACCTGGAAGAGCAATGCCGCAAACGGCAGGACGATGTCCTGCGCGGACACAAGGCCAGCATCGGCGAACGGCTGCAAGCCGATCCGGCGGCAATGCAGGATTTGCCCGGCGCACCCTTCGAGGCCTGTGAGTTGCAAAGTGGCCAGGTCACATCGACATCGGTGGTGCGGTATCGCGGTAACGACTACTCGGTACCGGTCGCATATGGCCACCGCGCGGTCTGGATCAAGGGCTTCGTGATCCGCGTCGTTATCGGTTGCGCCACTGAGGTGATCGCCGATCATCCCCGCTCTTATGACAGCGGTGACATGGTGTTCGACCCGCTGCATTACCTGCCGCTGATCGAGCGCAGGATCATGTCCTTCGATCAGGCTGCGCCCTTGCAGGGTTGGGAACTGCCTGACGCCTTCGCCACGCTCCGGCGCTTGCTGGAAGCCCGGCAGGGCAAGGCGGGCAAAAGGGAGTATGTCCAGGTCCTGCGCCTGTCGGAACGGTTCGAGCTGGAGGTGCTGCATCTTGCCGTCAAAGACGCCCTGCGAATGGGGGCGGTCAGCTTCGATGCGATCAAGCACCTCGTCCTGTGCCGCGTCGAGCGAAGGCCCCCGAGGTTGGATTTGGATGTCTATCCGTTCCTGCCCGGAACCAACATCGCCACCACCTCGGCTTCTTCCTGTATGAGCCTTCTGTCAGGAGGTGACGCATGACGGATGCACCCGAACTGCCGCTGACACACCACCTCAAGACTCTGCGCCTGCCCACCTTCCTGCGCGAGCATGACAAGCAAGCGCGCATTTGTGCGGCGGAAGGCCTGGATCATGTGCGCTATCCAGCCCGGCTGACCGAGCTGGAACCAATCGATCGGGAGAGGCGCATGGTCGAGCGCCGGATCAAGGCGGCAAAGCTTCCAATCGTCAAAAGCCTCGCCAGCTTCGACTTTACGGCCATCCCCGGTCTGAACAAGATGATGGTGCTGGAACTGGCGCGCTGTGAATGGATCGAGCGCAGGGAGAACGTCATCGCGCTCGGCCCGTCGGGAACCGGCAAAACCCATGTCGCTCTCGGGTTGGGGCTGACCGCCTGCCAGAAAGGGTTGCCTGTCGCCTTCGTAACCGCCGCAGCTCTCGTGCACGGGATGATGGAGGCCCGCGACGAGAAACGCCTCCGGCAGCTTCAGCGCAAACGGGCCAAGGTCAAACTGCTGATCATCGACGAGCCGGGCTTCGTCCCCTTGAGCAAAACCGGCGCCGAGCTTCTGTTCGAGCTGATCTCTCAGCGCTGCGAGCGTGGCTCAACCCTGATCACATCGAACCTGCCCTTCGAGGAATGGACCGAGACATTCGGCACCGAACGCTTGACCGGCGCGCTCCCGGACCGGCTGACACATCACGTCAACATCCTCGAGATGAACGGCGAAAGCTACCGCCTCAATCAGAGCCGCGCACGTATTGCCAACCCTTCAACCTGACAACTGAACAATCGGCCTGACGGCCAATGCGCCTTGGAACGTGCTTGCTGATTGGTGGCCACACGCCCCAAGGCGCACTCCACAAACTGGCCGACTTTTGCTCCGCCCCAGTGGCCGGATTTTACTCCGCCGTTGACACTATGACGGCTTTGTGTCGGGCTTGACCGGGGACGCGGCGGCGCTGGATGAAACGACGCTGGCGGCGGTGTATGAGGCTGGCAACAATGGTCGCCAGTTCACATGGCAAGCCGGATGGACAACCTTTTACTGGGCCTGGATGGTCGCCTATGCACCTTTCGTGGGTCTTTTCCTCGCACGCATCTCGAAGGGCCGCACCATTCGTGAGTTTGTGATCGGGTGTGTTGTCGCGCCTTCCTTGGTGTGTTTTGCCTGGATGACCATTCTGGGGGCCACGGCAATCGATCTTGAGCTCAGTGGTGTCGCCGAAGGTGCTATTTCCGGCGCGTCCAACACCAACAAGCTTTTTGTCACTCTGTCCTACATTCTGGATGGCTGGCTGTTGTCCGCGTTGAACGTGATGTGCGTTGTCCTGGTTCTGACCTTCCTGGTCACATCCGCCGACTCGGGCATTCTGGTCATGAACACGATCATGTCTGGCGGAGATCAGGAAGCCGGCGTCAAACACCGCATCGTCTGGGGCGCAATCCTGACGGCGGTGCTGGGCACTTTGTTGCTGGCGGCCGGAGAAAACAACCCGATGGAGGCTATTCGAAACGCGATGATCATCGGAGCGTTACCGTTTGCCGTCATCTTGGGCATGATGATGATCGCGATGATCAAAGCCATGTATCGCGATTATCTGCGCGAAAAACGTCACCCCTCGAATCTCGAAACCGCACCTGCGGAATGAGGGGGAGGTAACGGCAAAGCAGCAGGCGGCGAAAAGGTTCTTCGCCGCCTCTTCCCTGCGGACACAGTTTATTCCGGGAGATTGACCCCGGATAAACTGGTCAGCACCCTCAGGCGGGTCGGGATTGGTTTGATCCCGGGACGCATCTTCCTCTTTAAAAAGGGCAAAAAGCGAGCATCGTTTGGTACGCTATGATGGACTCCCAAAAAGTCGGGCGGGGAGCTAATCCTCTGAACAGATAAGAGACCGGCGCTGTCTGATTTCCATGGTCTTGCCGTCCTTCGAACTCAACGCAACATCCTGTAATAGGGGCTCAAGCACTAAATCGCTTCGCGATAGGGCGCTTGCTGCGGGCGTTTGGTTGCACAGGGATACGTTGCGCGGGTTTTGAGGTCGGGTGTCTGCTGTTTGTCGAGGTGATTTTGCCTCGATTGACAGAGGATTTCCCATGAACATTCAGCAATCGACACCGCTTCGTGCACGCATGATTTCGGACATGGCGGCGCGTACGCCTGGACCTGCATCACAGACCAGTCACCTGCGTGCCTGCAAGCGTTTTGCGGCTTGGCTGGGGCGCTCTCCGGACACGGCTACAGCCGATGACGTGAAGCATTTCCAGCTTCATCTGATGGAGACAGGCACCAGCATCTGCACGCGCAATCAGACCATGACGGGCGTCAAGTTTCTGTTTCGTGTGACGCTCAGGCGGCACGATCTGGTTGCTGAGATTTTCAGCCTCAAGGAACCGGTGAAGGTGCCGCTGGTTTTGAGCAAGAAGGAGATCAAACGGATCCTGGCGATGGCACCCAGTCTGAAGGCGAAGGTGATGTTGTCACTCGCTTATGGCTGCGGGATGCGCGCGGGCGAGGTCGTTCGGCTCAAGGTTGGTGATATCGACGGCGCGCAAGAGATCATCCGGATTGTCCAAGCGAAGGGACGCAAGGACCGCAACGTAATGCTGCCCGGCGATATTCCGGGGCTTTTGCGTGATTGGTGGAAAGAACGTCCAACGGGTCAGGATAAGGATGTGCCTGGGCCAGAGCGGGTCTTGTTCCCCGGTTATCGTGGCAAACACCTTTCGGCCCGCCAGATATCTCGATTGTTCAAACAGACTGCGCAGGAGGCGGGTATCACTAAGCCGGTCACGTTGCACACATTGCGTCATTCGTTTGCGCCCCATCTGTTGGAGCGTGGCGTCGATATCCGGGTGATACAAGCACTTCCCGGTCATACTAAACTGACGACAACCGCCCGCTACGCCAGCGTTGCGACTGGGATGATTGCAGCAGTCGACAGCCCACTGGATGACTTGAACAAATCCAGACGCAGGAAAGGCAAAGCCAGGCCTTCGTAAGCCACTTTGCCTTCTCCATCGCTGGAAGTTGCGGAAATCTTCCGCACCTATGGTGCTGCGTATCGCGCCATAAATGTAGGTCACATCAGCTTTGACCAGTTCAAGGTGATGAACGCCATCGAACGCTGCCGCACAGCGGCGCTTGGTGGGCATGTGGCACGCTGCGCCGACTGCGCCCACGAGCACATCGCCTACAACTCATGTCGCAACCGCCATTGCCCCAAATGTCAGGCAGGTGCGGCAAAGGTATGGTTGGCGGCACGCGAGGCTGAATTGCTGCCAGTGCGGTACTTTCACCTCGTCTTCACCCTGCCAAAGCAGATTGCCGACATTGCACATCAAAACAAACGCGAGATCTACAATCTGTTGATGCGGGCCAGCGCCGACACGGTGATCAAAATCGCAGCCGATCCGAAGCACCTCGATGCCCGGGCCGGTATGATCTCTGTGCTGCACACCTGGGGCTCGGCCATGACGCGCCACCCGCATGTCCACATGATTGTGCCGGGCGGTGGCTTGTCTGCGGACGGCACAAAGTGGATCGCCTGTCGCAAGAACTTCTTTCTGTCCGTTCGGGTGCTATCGCGTCTGTACCGACGTCTCATTCTGGAAGGACTGGTCAAACTACACAAAGCCGGGAAGTTGCACTTCTTTGGCGATCTTACGGACCTAACCGACCAAAATTCCTTCAATGCCTTCCTCAAACCGCTGCGCAGGATCGACTGGGTCATCTATGCAAAGGAACCGTTCGCGGGGCCAAAGGTCGTGCTGGCATACCTGTCGCGCTACACCCATAGGATCGCCATTTCCAACAGCCGCCTGATCCGTTTCGATGAGCGCAGTGTCACCTTCCGCGTCAAGGATTACCGCCTTAAAGGCGCGGGTCGCCACACTGCCATGACGCTAACGACGCCTGAGTTCATCCGCCGCTTCCTGATCCACGTCTTGCCCAAAGGCCAGCACCGCATCCGCCACTACGGGTTCTTCGGGAACGGCAATCGCGCGGCCAATATCGCCAGGATCAGGCAGTTGCTCGGGGCCAACCGATCAAACAAAGATCGCACTGATGAGGACGGTCCCGGCGATACTATTGAGTTGCCCCGTGTCCTCGCGCTTCCTTGTCCGTGTTGCGGCGGGCGGTTGATCATCATCGACACAGTTGCGCCAAATCAGCACCCCAGAGCGCCACCAAAATCAAAAAGGGCCGCAGCATGAAACGCGCGCCACACATAACGAACAACACCTTCAGCCGCAGGCGACATCACCTGCGAACCCATCATTGTGCACTGATCTTGTCGTGGATAAAGCAAGAGGTGATGACGACGACAAAACACCGCGCATATCGACAAGGTGTTGGCAACGCAGACACCGTGCAAGCACAACAAGGTCTGTTCAACCAGTCTGTCAGGTCAAACCAGACGCAAGCCCAACGCGCAAATCCCCATAACAACCAACCCACCAAAGCCCAACCCCGCGATTTCCCGCTTGAGCGCTTCTCCGACGCCAAGCAACGAAACCGCGTCACTCAAACACAGCGCAAGGCGTCCGAGAAACCTACATCGCAGCCGACATCCGATAGATGACCACAGCCAGCCCGAAGCAGACATTGTCTTCATGCACCTCCGGCGGAGTACGGACGTTCGCTGCGAGTGCGTCGGTATAGTTGCGCGAACTGAAAAGCGGTCATTCTCTGGGCAAGCTGCCAGAATTATTTGGAGCATGGCTCGTACCACCTCGATCGGATTCTCCCCATTCCAAACGGCTTCACCCGGGCACTTGATTCTTCGGTAAACGAAAGAATCACGCTGGGTTCACGTCGCGTAAAGCTTTGTTCTTACGGGCAAGCTCCAAGAGCACCCATTGGAACAAAAAAACAAGGAGATCAACATGACACCACAAAAAATCGCAGTTCTGGTCAAACGCGTAATCAGCCGGAGAACAGGGGCAAAGGTAGGCGCGATCAGATATTCGGACAACCTTGCCGACAAGTATGGTTTTGACGACATGGCAAAACAGCATCTCGCGCCTTCGTTGAATGCGGATTTCGCCGCATCAGGTGAGCCGATCATTGCACAATTGCAGCCCTGGGAGACACAAGCCTGCAGCACGGTCGGAGACTTGGGGAGGCTGATACGTGGCCGTTTCGGGATTTGAATCATGAAAATCAGCATCAAAAACACCGCTTTTCTTGCCGCAACGTTTTCGGCTTGCATGAATTGCTACTCGGTTTCGGCACAATCTTCATCAAGCACCGGTGTCACCACACCGGATGGGAGCTTCTCACTATATCTGCGCGACGAATTTGCTGATCCTTCCGTGATCGACGCCGAGAAAAAAACACCCGAAACTCTGGCCGCGCACCCTTTCAGGCTGTTCTATCAGCGCGATGAGGCCTCTGGCAACGAAGCCTACAGTATCCTGGGGTCCGCTTTCGGGCAATGGCGCAACTTCTACGACGATGGCCGGATCCTGAAGATTTCCGCCTATTCCTTAGGGGTTGAAATCGATCAGTCAACCATCAACGGAGTCACCGCCCGGGATACAATAGCGGTCCGTGTCGGCGGCGCATGGCTTTTTCAAGACAGCCGCCCCCAAGACATTTTCTTTCGCAGCCACTATCTTTCGACAAGCGTTGGATGGATCACGGATCATGACTTCGACCTATCCGTTGTTTCGGTGGACGCCAAATACCGGCCGCTTGGCGAGAGTTTTGGATTTGGCGGAGTCCCATATGGCCGCGGTAACTTCAAATTCCAGATCACTCCCGTACTGACAGCAGAGTACCTGAGTGTAATTGATGCAGATGGACGGCCAAACTTTGCAGGCCTTGATGAAGCGCTTTTTATCGGCACCTCAATGGCATTCACGGGTTCGTTTGCCGAAGGCCCATTGAAGAGTTATTGTCAAATCTGGTGTCCAAGCGATTTTCATGCGGCGGCTTGATCTTGGTTTGATGGCTTGATGCCGTTGATGAAATCGACGCCTTCGATGACGTCGGCGAGATGAGCGAAGCCGCGCAGTTTGCGCCAGCTTTTTTCAGCGCATTGTCCGAGTTTGAACATCATGTGGAGCATGCCGTCTCTGCTGAGACAGCCCTTGGTGCGTTTGGTTCTATGGCGATCGTGGCGAAGGCGCTCTCGATGGGGTTTGATGTCCGAATGCTCTGCCAATGCTGTGCCGGGAAGTCGTGGAAGGTCAGCAACCCGTCGCGATCCTTGATCAGGCATTCTGTGGCCTTGGGGTATTTCGCCTCGAGGGTTTCAATGAAGAGATCAAAGGCAGCATGTGCATCTTCGCGGGTCTCGGCCTGCCAGATGTCGTGCAACATTTTCCTGGCCTTGGGCTGGGTGCGCTTTGGGAGATAATTGAGGACATTGCCAGTTTTGTGGAACCGGCAGCGTTGCTGTTTGGTGTTCGAAAAAATCTCCTCAAGCGCTGCCCGGAACCCCGGAGCTCCGTCACCGATGGCCAGTTTCGGAGCGTTGAGCCTCCGGCTTTTGAGACCTGGCAGAACCTCGCGCCAGCTCTGGGTGCTTTCCCGCACCCCATCCTCAATTGCCAAAAAATGCTTCTCTCCCCGTGCGTTGACGCCGATCACGACAAGGACGCAGAGCCGATCGTCACTGCCGCGCAGGCCGCTGTAAATTCCGTCGGCCCAGACATATACCCATTCATCGCGGCCAAGGTCGGCCTTGCGCCAGGTGTCGTACTCTGCCGCCCATTGGCCTTTCGGCCGCGAAATGGTTTCAGCAGAGAAACCGGTGGCGTCCGGGCCGAGGAGCATCTTCAGTGCCGAGCCCATCTCACCAGTAGAAATGCCTTTCAAATACAGCCAAGGCAGCGCGGCCTCGATGGACTTGGCCTTGCGCACACAGGGCGGGACCAGTGCCGAACGAAACGTCACTGGTTTGCCGTCCTTCGCCCGCACCTTCGGCACTTTGACCGCGATCGGCCCGATCCCGGTTTGCACGGCGCGCTCCGGGTCAGAACCGCCGCGCACAACCGCTGCACGGCCATCTGGTGTCCGGCGCTCGGCAAACTCGGCGAGAAAGGCATCTCTCTCCGCTTCAACAGCCGCCTGTAGAAGCTCACGTGCTCCTTTGCGCAAAAGGTCGGTCAGCGGGTCGGTGACGGCGTCTCGACCAGCGAAATCAATAATGGCAGTGTCGTCCATGGTGGTGCGTCCTCAATGGTTGCCTGGATATTTGGCAACGCCATTCCAACCAGATGCACCGCCGTCATTCAAACCGCCCGAACACCAGATTCACTCATAGCTCCCGAAGACATGGTTCGATCCCGTAGCTGGCGCGAGGGCTACGAGTCCTATCGGCTTGGCCAGACCCCGGACTATGGCGCATATCGGCGACAGGCTCTGGCCTATGAATATGGGCGGTTGGTGGCGGCCTTTCTCCATGGCAGGAATGGCCGACTGGTGCGGGTTCAGACGACGCGACCGGTCAATGAGCACTATGTCCCGGCCTTCGTTGACGTCCTGACGCAGGTGCTGGGCGAGGACGGTTTCGGCTGAACCTGGCCCCAATATCCCCGGCGTTGAGATAAATTGCCAGGGGAATCGCGCTTAAAGTTTGACAGCGGTTGCGAATTGGATTCTGGAGGTTTCATCACTTGATGGAGCTTCGCGATGCCCAACCTGGACAGCTGTTTCAATGAGATGGATGACCCACGCGGCGGCAATGCGCCACGTCACAGGTTCTGTGATCTTATGACGATCAGCCTTTTATGCGCGCTTTGCGGCGGCGATACAGCGGTCGACATGGAGCTTTTCGGTCATATGAAGGAGGATTTCTTGCGTGAGTTTCTTGAGTTGCCTCACGGGATACCTTGCCATGACGCGTATTCCCGGCTGTTCCGGGTGATGAAGCCGACGAGCTTTCAAGCGTTTTATGACAAGTTTCGTGCCGATTTTACGGCTGGATGTGGAGAGGAACCAGCCATCGCTATTGATGGCAAGGAGATGCGACGCAGCTTTGACAAGGCCGCCGGGCAGTCGAATATGAATATTGTCACGGCCTTTGCTCATGGGGCGCGGCTGACCCTTGGCATCAAGCAAAGCGCCAGGGGCGGCGGCGAGATCCTGGCCCTGCGCGAGTTGATCGAGATGCTTGACATTCATGGCATCACCATCACCGCTGATGCGTTACATTGCCAGCGAGAGACCTGTGAATTGATCGTAAAAGAGGGCGGTAACCACTGCCTTCAACTCAAAGGCAATCAGGGCGACATGTTGGCCGATGTCCGGGCTTTTGTGGAAGACGAGGCTACTGATTACGTTGATGAATATAGCACTATTGATGCTGATCACGGGCGTGTGGAAGAGCGGTCATACCGCGTCCACGATGTGCCGGAATATCTGATCAATACCCATAAGTGGCCGCCTCTTCAGCCTTTCGTCCATGTCGCCTCCAGGCGCGCGGTTGGCGACAAAACCAGTCACGCCGAACGGCTTTATCCGCTCTCCAAATGTCCCGCGGCTCAGGGGGCCGCCACACTGATCCGCGGCCACTGGCAAATTGAGAACAGCTTGCATTGGTCTCTCGACGTGGTGATGAACGACGATCAGCATCGCGCGCGAAAAGATCACGCGCCAGCCAACTTTGCCGCTTTGAGACGTATCGCTTTGAGCATCATCAAGGCCGATCCCGCTAAAGGATCAAATCGGGGCAAATTCAAAAAGCGGGCTGGAGTAATGATTTCCTGCGAACACTAATCAAAGGCTTTTGAAGCGCGATTGCCCTGGATAAATTGCAGACAGGTAAGGAAAACCTCCATAGGCGTTGTTAAGGAATCGCGGTCTATTGAGAGACAGTTGATGAGGGGATCAATCATGCTGCTGAATTTTTCGATTTTCGCCACTGGCTGGGTTTCTGTGACAGTATTGGCTGTTCTGCTGCTCAGTTAACCAAATTTAACGCAAAACCCGGTGCAATTGCCGGGATTCGCACCTTGCCCCTGCGTGCCGCGCAAGGCATTGTGACCAGCAACGCTGTTGAAAGGGGGCCGTAAGAGCCCCAGATACTCGTGTACGGAAACGGAGACGACCAAGAACTGCCGCCAAGCGGGGCCAGTGTTGTCTTGCTAAAACAGGAAAATAAGCATGCAAGAACCCTTAAACGCCTCGTACCCGGTATTGCCGCTGCGCGATATCGTGGTGTTCCCGCATATGATTGTGCCGCTGTTCGTTGGGCGTGAAAAATCGGTCCGCGCCCTCGAAGAGGTGATGCAGGACGACAAGCAAATTCTGCTGTCCAGCCAGATTGACCCCGGCGATGACGATCCTGACAGCGATGGCATCTATGATGCCGGCGTGTTGGCCAATGTGCTGCAGCTGCTGAAATTGCCCGACGGCACCGTCAAAGTGCTGGTCGAAGGGGTGCGCCGCGTACGCATCACGCACTACCTTGAAAACCCCGATTTCTTTGAAGCCAGCGCCGAGCCGCTGACCGAAATGCCGGGCGATGCGGCGACGATCGAGGCGCTGTTGCGCACCGTCACCACCGAGTTTGAGCGCTATGCCAAGGTCAAGAAAAACATCCCTGAAGAGGCGCTGACCGCCGTGTCGGAATCCACCGAATCCGCCAAGCTGGCTGATCTGGTGGCAGGGCATCTTGGCATCGAAGTGAGTCAGAAACAGGATCTGCTGGAAACACTGAGCGTGTCTGAGCGTCTTGAGAAGGTGTACGGCCTGATGCAGGGCGAGATGAGCGTTCTGCAGGTTGAGAAAAAGATCAAAACCCGCGTCAAATCCCAGATGGAGCGCACCCAGCGCGAATACTATCTGAATGAGCAAATGAAAGCCATTCAGAAGGAATTGGGCGATGGCGAGGATGGCGAAGGCGAATTGGCCGAGCTGGAAGCTAAGGTGGCCAAGACCAAGCTGAGCAAAGAGGCCAAGGAAAAGGCCGAGGCCGAGCTGAAAAAGCTGAAGAACATGAGCCCGATGTCAGCCGAGGCCACTGTCGTACGCAACTATCTCGACTGGATGCTGGGCCTGGCCTGGGGCAAGAAATCCCGCGTCAAGAAAGACCTGCACCGCGCCGAGACCATTTTGGACCAAGACCACTACGGTCTGGAAAAGGTCAAAGAGCGGATCGTCGAGTACCTCGCCGTGCAACAACGTTCCAAAAAGCTGAAAGGCCCGATCCTGTGCCTTGTCGGCCCTCCGGGTGTCGGGAAAACAAGCTTGGCTAAATCGGTCGCAAGGGCCACGGGGCGCGAATTTATTCGCATCTCCTTGGGCGGTGTGCGTGATGAATCTGAAATCCGCGGTCACCGTCGGACCTATATTGGTTCGATGCCCGGCAAGATCATTCAGTCGCTGAAAAAGGCCAAGACGACCAATCCGCTGATCCTGCTGGATGAGATCGACAAGATGGGGCAGGACTTCCGTGGGGATCCGGCCAGCGCCATGCTGGAAGTGCTTGATCCGGAACAGAACTCCACCTTTGTGGACCACTATCTGGAGGTCGAATATGACCTCTCGGATGTGATGTTCCTGACCACGGCGAACTCGTACAACATGCCCAGCCCGCTTCTGGATCGGATGGAGATCATCCCGCTGGCAGGCTATACCGAGGATGAAAAGCGCGAGATTGCCAAGCAGCACCTGCTGCCCAAGCAGATCAAGAACCATGGGCTGAAAGGGAAAGAATTCAACCTCGATGACAGCGCACTGACGGGGATTATCCAGCATTACACCCGCGAGGCCGGGGTGCGGAACCTTGAGCGCGAGATTGGTAAGGTTGCGCGCAAGGCTGTGACCAAGATCATCAAGAAAGAGGCCGAGACCATCGAGGTCACGGGCGATAATCTGAATGATTTCCTCGGCGTGAAAAAGTTCCGCTATGGTCTGGCCGAAGACGCCGATCAGGTCGGGGTTGTCACCGGGTTGGCCTATACGTCGGTTGGCGGCGAATTGCTGAACATCGAAGCGCTGCGCCTGCCGGGCAAGGGCCGGATGAAGACCACCGGCAAGCTGGGCGATGTGATGAAGGAATCGATTGATGCGGCCTCGTCCTACGTGCGTTCGATCAGCCCCAAAATCGGGGTGAAACCAACGAAGTTCGACAAGATCGACATCCATGTGCACGTCCCCGATGGGGCAACGCCCAAGGACGGCCCCTCGGCCGGTCTGGCTATGGTGACGTCGATCGTGTCTGTGCTGACCGGCATTCCGGTGCGCAAGGACATTGCCATGACGGGCGAGGTTTCGCTGCGTGGAAATGCGATGCCGATTGGTGGTTTGAAAGAAAAACTGCTGGCGGCCCTGCGCGGTGGGATCAAGACCGTTCTTATTCCCGAGGAGAACGAGAAGGACCTAGCCGAGATTCCCGACAACGTGAAGGAGGGACTCAAGATCATTCCCGTCAGTCACGTTACCGAGGTATTGGAGCAGGCGCTTGTTAGCCAGCCTGAGGCCATCGAATGGGACGAAGCGGCTGAAGAGGCTGCGGCAGCTGCCCTTGCGGCCAAGTCCGGGTCCGGGGATGGCGCCACCGCGCATTGATCACACCCGCGTTTGAAAACAACAAAGGCCGCTCTGACAGGGCGGCCTTTTTGTTTGTCAGGTTCGGTGTGGTCGCGGAGGGTAATCCGCCTTGCGGTCGGCAAAGGGGCGCTTGGTCCGGCAAGCCTGGTACTGTCGTGGCGTAGTCCGAAACATGGTGGATGTCGTTAGGCCCCACACGCGCCCCGGACCGTGGTTCACGGGAATGTCCGAAGCTCTGTGTATGGGGTTTGGCCCATGCGGTTAAAACGGGTCATCTGTTGAACCGTTCCGGGTATAGGATAGCGAACTGGTTTCGTGCCGCAACCCATTCTCTGACACATCGACCGGATCAGCCAGGCTGCCGGCAGAGACAGGGGCGGTGACGATGGCCGCCGCAAGGCACGATGCCGCAAGTATATGTTTCAAAACTGTTCCCCAATACAGCATAATCACTGTTGCTTGTTTATCTGTTTTATTTTCCACCTAATGGATTAAAACCACCGGCTTCCAGCCGGTCCGCTTCAGCGAATCTTGCAGGATTGGCCTTGATGATGCTCAAGGCAATCCGCCCCAAAGCGGCAAAGCTGGCTGGCGCGTGATCTTTTCGCGCGCGGTGTCGGTCGTCGTTCATCACCACGTCGAGAGACCAATGCAAGCTGTTCCCAATTTGCCACTGGCCGCGGATCAGTGTGGCGGCCCCCTGAGCCGCGGGACATTTGGAGAGCGGATAAAGCCGTTCGGCGTGACTGGTCTTGTCGCCAACCGCGCGCCTGGAGGCGACATGGACGAAAGCCCGAAGAGGCGGCCACTTATGGGTATTGATCAGATATTCCGGCACATCGTGGACGCGGTATGACCGCTCTTCCACACGACCATGATCAGCATCAATTGTGTTATATTCATCAATGTAATCTGTGTCTTCGTCTTCCACGAAAGCCCGGACATCGGCCAACATGCCGCCCTGATTGCCCTTGAGCCGCAGGCAATAACCGCCTCCCTCCCGCACGATCAATTCGCAGGTCCCGCGCTGACAATGCAGTGCGTCTGCGGTGATGGTGATGCCGCGGATATCAAGCATCTCGATCAACTCACGCAGGGCCAGGATCCCGCCACCGCCCCTGGCGCCCTGAGTAATCCCAAGGGTGAGACGTGCCCCATGTGCAAAGGCCGTGACAATGTTCATATTCGATTGCCCGGCGGCCTTGTCAAAGCCGCGTCGCATCTCTTTGCCATCAATGGCGATGGCAGGGTGCTCACCGGAGCCAGCCGCAAAGTCGGCGCGAAACTTGTCGAAAAAGGCCTGAAAGCCCGTCGGCTTCATCACGCGAAACAGCCGGGAATACGCGTCATGGCAAGGTATCCCGTGAGGCAACTCAGGAAACCCACGCAGGAAATCCCCCTTCATTTGTCCGAAAGGTTCCATGTCCACCGCCGTATCACCACCGCAAAGCGCGCACAAAAGGCCGATCGTCATCAAATCACGGAACTTGTGGCGCGGAGCATTGCCGCCGCGTGGGTCATCCACCGCATTGAAACAGCTGTCTAATCCTGGCATCTCGAAACCCCATCATCTGATGAAACCTCCAGAATCCAATTCTCGGACACTGTCAAACTTTAAGCGCGATTCCCCTGCCTGACATATACTCCTTCGCCTGAATTGACCTGAAGAATTTGTAGAGAGGTTGATTCAATTTGCCGCATGGTCATACGTATCACAGCATGCACTTTGAGAGCATGAACAAGCCCCACAAAACGGTTTCGCTATCTGCCGATCAGCGCCTGGCCCTTGAGGCCATTTGCCGCCGCCGCAAGGTTGAAGCGCTTGTCTGGAGGCGCGCCCGTGCGTTTCCGCTGTTGGATGCAGAAGAAGACGCCGGAACGGTTTGCCGGATTCTGGATATCGGACCGACGGTTCTGACGGAGTGGCGGTTTGCCTTTTCCGGGGCGGGGCTGTCGTTTTTCGGCTTGAAGGATTACAGCCAGCGACAAGGGCATTTGTCGGGGGAGCGCGAACGGGCTTTGAAAGCCCGTTTTGCCGAAAACCCGGCACGGAACGTAGACGGGGTCTGTGCGTATGTTCCGGCGGAATACGGGCAGAGCTACAGTCCCTCGGGGGCCGCCAGGCTGATGCGCCGTCCGGGGTTTGAGTATAAAAAGCCACGATTGCCGCCTGCACAGGCCGATGAAGTCAAACAGGCGGCGTTTATCGCCATGTATGAGGCCCTGATGACCGAACTTGCAGCCGATGGGATGGTGGTCTTCTCCGATGCTGTGCATCCCGAGCATCGGAGCCGTCCCGCCCATGGCCGGTTCCCGAAGGGGCAAAAGACGGCCCTGAAGGCAACATCGGGGCGCAGGCGCCTCAATATTCAGGGTGCGCTCGATCTTGAAACGTTCCAGTTTACTTTCCACAATCTGGTCTCAGAGGCTGTTCCAAAAGTAGTTGAGTGATATCATGTGTTTATGATTCATTGGTTTTGAAAGAGCCTGGAGGATCCCATGACGTGGACAGACATCACCCGCGCGGAGCATAGGCGTAAAACGGGCTTTTATCCAAGCGATTTAACTATGGAGGAATCGGCGCTTGTTCGGCCCCTGTTACCTGCCGCGAAGCGAGGTGGTCGCCCTCGCAAGACGAATCCGCGCCGTGTTGTGAACGCGATTATGTATATGGCGACCACGGGATGTCAGTGGCGCATGATCCCGCGGGATTTCCCGGCGATCTCGACTGTGCAGAACTGTTTTTACGACTGGCGCGACAACGGTCTGTTACACCGGATCAACCATCTGTCAATGATGGCGGCGCGCGAATTGTCGGGCCGTGAGGCGAGCCCCACTGCGGGCGTTATTGACAGCCAGAGCGTAAAAACAACGGAAAGCGGCGGCATTTCAGGCTTTGATGCGGGCAAAAAGATCAAAGGGCGCAAGCGTCACATCGTGACAGACACGCAAGGTTTCCTGTTACCGATCCTTGTTCACGCCGCCGATATACAGGATCGGGATGGTGCTGTGGATGTTCTCAAAGCACTGCGCATCCGCTTCCCGTGGCTGGGGCACATCTTTGCGGACGCAGGATATGCAGGGCCAAAGCTTCGGGATGCTTTGGCCCTGCAGGGAAAATGGACATTGGAGATTGTCAAGCGCCCTGACAAAGCCGAGGGGTTCGTTCTTCCACCACGAAGACGGGGTGTCGAGCGAACATTCGCGTGGCCGGGACGTTGCCGTCGTTTGGCAAAAGATCGGGAGGCAACCGTTGAAAGTTCCGTAGCATGGGTTTTGGTTGCCGGTATTCGTCTCTTGACAAGGCGGATAGCAAGGCATTCTGTTCAAACATAAACTTTGGCTCAATTAGCATTGATTATGCGTGGCGTATTACAGGCAGGATGCCTGCTGCTGCGGCAAGTATCGCGCGCGGCGTTTGGTGGCTCGGAAGGACGGCAAGGTGGAACCACCGAAGGTAGCTGTCCAGGTATTTGGTTGCGATACCCCGATGGCGGCGCGGAAAGGTCTTTAACCGCTCATGCCGACTGTTCACGGTTTGAATGTGCAATTCACCACGGACACGTTCTCCGGCGGTCCGGTTGAGACTTTCATGGCTGACGCCCATTTCTGCGGCGCAGGGCGGGTACCCGGTGCAGCCATCGGTCACCAGGAGAGCGTCCCCATCAAGACGTGGCTGCAGAACCGTTTTGAGATGTTCGGCTGTCACCGCAGGCAAGACAGCACTGATGGTGGTGCCTGATCGGTCGACCGCAACGAGGACCGGAACCTGCTCCTTCGACAATCCGCGTTTTGAGGCCTTTCCCCCGCGTTTGCGGGCTTTTCGAGAGAGATTACGCTCCCCTTTCCGGCTGTGCAGAAAGAACGTCCCGTCGGCTTCGACGATCCCGCACAGCTTGACCGCACCGACCGTTACAGCCTGAAGAAAGCGATGACGCCAACGAAAAGCTGTGGTGTCGGCCACCATACAACGCCCGTCGGACGCCTTTACCGTTTCGCCGTCGCGCAGGGAAGCTGCAAACTCTGCCCACCTGTCCTTGTGGCGCAAGCGGGCAAGCGGCGTCCCGGTCAGCGCGTTGAAGGTTTTGCGACAGCTTTTGCAAAAGAACCTCGTCAGGCCACTTGCATGGCCTCTGATGATCGCACCGCCCGAAGCGCAGTGCGGACAGATACGCCCCTCGCGAACAGTCGCCTCAAGGAGATCGATCACGCTTTCCAGCGACGAAACCCCGGCAACGAGCCGTCCGGTTTCAGCCCGTTGTTTCGATGAAAGGTTGTCGATCTCGTTAAGCCACACCAAAAAAGCCTGATGATCCATGTGCCGCACCCATAATTTTGTTCATGGTGTGTTCTATCACAGGTCGCCACGCATAATAAATGCTAATTGAGCCTAAACTTTTGAGTCAGACTCTAAAGCCTCCGACTTTAGTCGGAAAAACATTCAAACGTGCGCCGAAGGCGCTCATGAACCACTGAACCCTCTGACTTTAGTCGGAGGAGGTTCAGTTTTGTGGAAGGCGGGAAGATCAATGCCCAAACGACACGGGCCATGCTGGAAAAGCCGGAGCGCAACAACCCAACCAAAACGACCATCCATGTTTTTGTCGACAATGCGCGTTATCACTATGCCAGGATACTCCAGCCATGGCTGCACAGCCCCGAACGTCGGGTGAAGTTGAAGTTCCTGCCGGCATACGCCCCGCATCTCAACCCGATTGAGCGCCTTTGGGGTGTCATGCACGAATGCATCACCCATAATCGCCATTACGCCACGTTCAACCAGTTCACCGAGGCCATTCTTAACTTCTTCCGCCAAACCCTACCCGACAAACGGCGCGATTTTCGCGACACTGTTACCGACAATTTCAGGATCCTTTCTCTCAAGGAATACAAGCTGATCTGACCTCAAATCTTCTGGTCAATTCGGTCGCGGGAGTATACATCCAAAAGCCGTGTCGCGACACCTAAGTTTGGCGCAACCAGCGCCGAGCGACGGTCCAAGGTTCCGCCCCCATCGACCAAACCGGCACTATCGGACCGTCCCGCAGTCCCCGAGGTCGTCGCAAGCGAGGGGATCAGCGGACCTGAGTTGAAAAAGCAGGAATTGCTGCAAAAGGTGGTCGATAAATCCGGGATAAAAAGAAAGACGCCAAACCCGTGGTTGAGGCTATGCTTGAGGTTCTGGGCGAGGCGCTGGCCGATGGCCGCGAGTTCAACCTGCAACCGATGGGCAAGCTGAAACTGAACCGTACCAAGAAAACCCCGAACGCCCGGATTATCGTGGCCAAGATACGTCAAAGCAAACGCACTGGCGGGGGTGGCATGGACCCGACACGGTTGCAGCCGCCGCCGAGTGACGCTAGAAATCGCGGGGCCGGGTGATTAGCTCAGTGGTAGAGCGCTTCGTTCACATCGAAGATGTCAGGAGTTCGAATCTCTTATCACCCACCATCTTCCTTTCTCTAATCCTGGGATGCGGGTATGGATCTGCCAAAACTGATCATCCTGCGCCATGGCGAGACGGTCTGGAACACTGAGGGCCGGGTTCAGGGGCGTCAGGATTCTGCATTAACCCAAACGGGCCGTGCGCAGGCGGCGGCACAGGGACGCCTTTTGCAGGACCTGCCCGAGGTGAAAACCTGTGCTTTTCGTATCTTATGCAGTCCTTTGGGGCGCGCCCGCGCCACGGCCACGATTGCACTTCGCGGTTTGCCCATGGCCATCAAGCTGGACGCGCGTCTGCAAGAGGTGTCGGCCGGTGACTGGGAAGGGCGCACCCGCGAGGTGATGGAGGTGCTACCGTGCGGGCAGGGGTGCCTTTATGTCATCGATCAGGGCCACGAGACCTGCCTAACCGAGCCAGCGGCATGAGCGGTCCGAACACGTGGCCCAAAATCTGGTTTCTGCGCCACGGTCAAACCTATTGGAACGCCGAGCGTCGCATTCAGGGGCAGCTTGAATCTGACCTGACACCCCTCGGGCTGCGTCATGCGCAGGCACAGGCCCGGATTCTGCAGCAGGGTCTGCCTTGCTTTGTTTCCCCTCTGGGGCGCGCGCAGCAGACGGCACGGATCGCATTGAGCGACGTGGCGTTCCAGAACGATGACCGCCTTGCCGAGGCCCATGCCGGCGATTGGCAAGGTCTGTTACGCGAAGATGTGATCCGTGATCACGCCGCCACGCTGCCCGCTGATATCTCGGCGCTCGAACTGTTTCTGGCAGCTCCCGGTGGGGAAGGATTCGACGCATTTGAAGGACGGATTGCTGCCTTTCTTGATACCCTGACGGTGCCCAGCGTGATTGTCGCGCATGGATTGCTGGGGCAGGTTCTGCGCGGACTGATCCGTGGGCTGGCCCGCGCCGAGATGGGTACGCTGCCCAATGAGCAGGCCTGCGTTTATGTTCTGGAAGAGGGCCGTGAAACCGTCCTGCACAATGACACTGAAACAGAGTGATTTCGCCTCTTGCGTCGCGCGCCGGGCTTGGGTAAACCGCACGTCACGGGTCGTTAGCTCAGTTGGTAGAGCGCTTCGTTTACACCGAAGATGTCGGGAGTTCGAGCCTCTCACGACCCACCATTCCTCAACATCGGCCCTATGATCCGTCGCTATGTCTTGTGGATGTGGTCCCATATTGCGCTGCGGTATGTTGCCCTCTTGACCATAGCGTTTCTCTTTCAACCTGAGATCGGGTTAGATCGAAATGCCGCCCGACAAATCAAGGTTGTGGGTGTTTAGACAAAAAAGCGTGACCTCAGTTTTTCTCGAAACGCTTTAAAACCAGCATTTTGCTTTTGTCGCGAACTGGTCTAAAGCGGTTTGCATCAAACCGAAGTCGGGGGCTGGCGTGGCAATACACGCTCGTGAGCTGATATCTGGAGGTCCCATAATAGGGACCCGACGGCGCAGCGTGAGGTGAGGTCGGTTTTGTGAGTGATCGCAAGGGTGCGCGGGCAGTTGAGGGTAGCAGCTAGGGTAGAAATATGGGGACTTCCCTGGATTTGATCAAAGTGGGCGGCGCGTGCATCGACGCGCTGGCTGAAAAAGAATGCGAAGTGGAAATGATAACCGATTTCCGCCACGCCGAAGAGCTGACCGAGGCCATGGGCAAAGACAGCCAGACGGCTAAACTATCCTTTAAATACAATGACTTCACCGAAGAAAGCGGCTTTTTCCTGTTCATGAAACAGCGGGGCGAATACGTCACCGCTGTGGCCACGCGCTATGACAACGTGGGCCGCGAAAGCATGGGGGATTACATGATCCGCACCATGCGCCGCCATTACCCCCATGGCAGCGGCGAGACTTTGTTACAGTTCACTGATGCTTTGCCGCCAGGATTTCACGGGCGTCTGGCTTACATTGGCGAATTGTTTGTCCATCCCGAGCATCGCGGGTCGCGCCAGAAACTCCGCTATTTCATGTTTCTGCTGCACAGCTGCATTGCCACCAAATGGCAGGTCGACTGGACCTATGCGATGATGCGTGATCGCGATGTCAGGGCCGGGTTTTCCACATCTTACGGCTTTTCGATCCAACTACCGGGGGTTGCCAAATGGGTTGATCCCCCACCGCCGGGTCGGGGCGATGCGGAATGGTTGGTGGCTCTGTCCCAGCCGCATTTAGAGCATATGATGGATTACTATGCCCACTCACTCGAGAGCTTGTGAATAGTTCAGAACATAGCCATTGCCCTGCGTGTCCCGCACCGGCAGCAACAGCCGCTTATAGGTAAAGCGCAGCGGGAAGGTGTGCCCGGGCAGGGTGACGTCAATCTCCTGCACAGACAGTTGCGGATCGCCCTTGGTGGTCTCCACATGGGCCAATGTGACGCTTTCGCTCAGCTTGGCCTCGAACGTGGTAAAGAGATGGCGCAGATGCTCGGTCGAGTGGATGCCGAACGAGCGTGTCGCCAGGCTTTGCTCGCCAATCTTGTAGGGATCGGGCAGGCGCGCATCAGACCGGGGGGCGCGGTAGAGATCGACATGTTCAGACAGGGCGTCGAAATCGGCCAGAATGCCGCCTTGCTGATGCCACCAGGTCAGAACGTCATCCAACAGGGGTTGCGCGCTGCGGCTGGCCAGCTTGCGATGGGCCTCTTTGGTGACGGCTGTCAGGATGCGTTCGGCATGGGCCGAGACCACCCGCGTATCCGCCTCACTGCCTGCCAGTGTGATCTGATCATCAAGCCCGGCGATCTGATTGGGCGTCAGCCCCAAAGCCGAGTAGATTTTTACCACACTGGTATAGCTCGGATCACTGCGGTTTGAGAGTAGATTCGAGATATACCTCTCGCCCTGACCAATTTTCAGGGAGAGGCTTTTATAATCATACTCTGAATCCTGAATCAGAGCTTTAAGGCGATGATGAAAGTCTGTCACTGGTACTGCCTATCCTGAATTGCGGACTGTGAGTCACTTATATTGACGTTGCTGCCCCTGCGTCAATTATAGATTTAACATCTATGGTAACGGTTGAGTTAAGTATGCAAAAGAACTAGGGTCTGTTGACAATCATCGTGTTGCAATGAGCATGGCACAGAGGTGCCAGTTGGCAGCGTAGCTTGTATCAGTCTTGTCGTATCGCGTTGCTATGCCTCTGAATTCCTTGATCTTTGCGAAATGGTTTTCGATGAGATGGCGCCACTTGTACATGTGGGTATCGTAGTCCCGTTGAACTTTTCGGTTCGATTTGGGCGGGATGACAGCGGTTGCGCCACGCTCATCAAGGTCTTGCAGGAGCCAGTCGGCGTCGAAGGCTTTGTCGGCCAGCAACGCCCCAAAGGAAGCCCCCTTGATCAGAGGAGCGACCCCCTTCATGTCGTGTGCCTGTCCCGGCAAAAGCAGAAACCGGAACAGGTTACCGAGCGCATCGACCAAGGCCACGACCTTGGTCGTCAGTCCGCCGCGAGAGCGTCCGATAGCCTGGTGTTGAGTCCCCCTTTTGCGCCCGAAGCCTTCTGATGAGCTTGAACAATCGTCCCGTCGATAAGGGCATATTCCAGGTCCGGCTCGCCACTCATGGCATTGAAAAGACTCTCGAACACGCCGTTCCTGGCCCATCGACGAAATCGCTTGAACTGGCTGTTCCAGTTGCCAAACTCTTTGGGCAAATCCCGCCATGGGGACCCTGTGCGTACGCGCCATAATACTGCTTCCATAAACCGGCGATTATTGCGCGCGGTAACACCCGGATCGCCTGCCTTGCCCGGTATAAGCGGCTCAATCTTCTCCCAAAGCTCATCGGAAACAGCCAAACGATTTGCGTCCATCAACACCTCCATTTTGGAAGCTTGAATCAGACTTCAGGCAAAATGGGAACCCCGAATGTCAACAGGCCCTAGTGTTCAGAGTCTGACACTTCTTACCTATTTCCGCGGATTTCATCCAGCGTGTCGAGTGCGCGGCGTTCTCGGGTGAGGATATCCTTGGCGCTCCTGGTCCATTTGAAAGGCTTCGGTTTCTCGTTGTGGAGCGCCGGATAGTCGTAGATCGCAGCCTCCAGGTCATCGACGCTGGAATAGCTGCCGCGTCGGATGCGCCCGGCGGTGATCTCGGCGAAGAAGCGCTCGACCAGGTTCAGCCATGAGGCGCTGGTGGGGGTAAAATGCAGCTTGAAGCGGGGGTGCTTTTCGAGCCAGGCCTTGACCTCGGGTGTCTTGTGGGTGGCGTAGTTGTCGAGCACCGGATGGACCTCGCATCGCACTGGCGTGGCCTTGTCGATACTGCGCAGGAATTTCAGGAACTCCCTGGCTCTGTGGCGGGGCATGCAATTGCCGATGACCGTGCCCGTCTTCACATCAAGGGCGGCGAACAGCGTGGTCGTGCCGTGGCGTTTGTAATCATGGGTCATGGCGGCGGCGCGACCCTTCTTGAGCGGCAATCCCGGCTGGGTGCGATCAAGTGCCTGAATTTGCGACTTCTCGTCGACGCACAGCACCACCGCCCGCTCCGGCGGGTCAAGGTAGAGCCCGACGATATCGGCGACTTTCTCCTCGAACAGCGGATCGTTCGACACCTTGAACCCTTTCGTGAGGTGCGGCTTCAGGCCCGCCTCGGCCCATATGCGTCCCACGCTCGAAGGCGAAATACCCACGGCCTCGGCCATCAGGCTGCGGCTCCAGTGAGTGGCATTCGCAGGGGACTCCTGAACTGTCTTGGCCATCACCTTCAATCGTGTCGCAATCGGCAGCGGCGGCACCCGCGAAGGTCGGGTCTTGTCACGTTTGAGGCCAGCTACACCCTCATCGAGATAGCGTTGCTGCCAACGCCACACGGTAGGTTTCGAAGTGCCCGCCCGCCGCATGATCTCAAACGTGCCGCAACCATCCGCCGTTGCCAGTACGATCTCGGCCCGCCAGACCAGTTTGCGAGGGCTGTTGCGGTTGGCGATCAGGGCTTGAAGCTCAGAACGCTCGGCGGGGCCAAGGTAAAGGCAGATGTCAGTGCGTCTCATGGGCCGGGTATGGCACAGAAAACCGACAGTGGGAATCTTATGTCAGGTGCTGAACACTAGATGTATCTCGATGCGCGGCGCGAAGGCCTGTTGGTCGACATTCAGAATCGTATTCTAAGAGGAGAGCGTCGGCCGTTGAAACCGCAAGAGATTCCGTCCTTGCTGGAATGGATCGTCGAAAGCCAGAACCCTGACCAGCGGGCCGAGTTGTTAAAGCTGTTTCATCAACTGGGTGGTATGGATCTGGTGCGCGCGGCCCTGTCGGATTATCACTAAGAGTCTGACTCAAAAGTTTATGTTTGAACAGAATGCCTTGCTATCCGCCTTGTCAAGAGACGAATACCGGCAACCAAAACCCATGCTACGGAACTTTCAACGGTTGCCTCCCGATCTTTTGCCAAACGACGGCAACGTCCCGGCCACGCGAATGTTCGCTCGACACCCCGTCTTCGTGGTGGAAGAACGAACCCCTCGGCTTTGTCAGGGCGCTTGACAATCTCCAATGTCCATTTTCCCTGCAGGGCCAAAGCATCCCGAAGCTTTGGCCCTGCATATCCTGCGTCCGCAAAGATGTGCCCCAGCCGCGGGAAGCGGATGCGCAGTGCTTTGAGAACATCCACAGCACCATCCCGATCCTGTATATCGGCGGCGTGAACAAGGATCGGCAACAGGAAACCTTGCGTGTCTGTCACGATGTGACGCTTGCGCCCTTTGATCTTTTTGCCCGCATCAAAGCCTGAAATGCCGCCGCTTTCCGTTGTTTTTACGCTCTGGCTGTCAATAACGCCCGCAGTGGGGGCTCGCCTCACGGCCCGACAATTCGCGCGCCGCCATCATTGACAGATGGTTGATCCGGTGTAACAGAGCGTTGTCGCGCCAGTCGTAAAAACAGTTCTGCACAGTCGAGACCGCCGGGAAATCCCGCAGGATCATGCGCCACTGACATCCCGTGGTCGCCATATACATAATCGCGTTCACAACACGGCGCGGATTCGTCTTGCGAGGGCGACCACCTCGCTTCGCGGCAGGTAACAGGGGCCGAACAAGCGCCCATTCCTCCATAGTTAAATCGCTTGGATAAAAGCCCGTTTTACGCCTGTGCTCCGCGCGGGTGATGTCTGTCCACGTCATGGGATCCTCCAGGTTCTTTCAAAACCAATGAATCATAAACACGTGATATCACTCAACTACTTTTGGAACAGCCTCTAAGGCCAAACCCGGGGTTCAGGGCTGGCGTCAGAGACGATCGTGATCGGGCAGGGTGCCGATGCGGCGCCTTCCATGGCTCAACTTCTTTCAGAGGTTTCACGATTTGCCCATTGACGGGCGCGCCGGGCTGGATTAATCAGCGCCTCACGCGGTTGTAGCTCAGTTGGTTAGAGTACCGGCCTGTCACGCCGGGGGTCGCGGGTTCGAGCCCCGTCAACCGCGCCAGCATTCATCTAAGTTGTTGATACTATTCAATGACTTAGATGTTGCGCTGTATGTCTTCCAAATTTGCATCACGATTCGTATCACACGATAGGGTTTGACCCCCTCTTTGTGGAATTCTGTTCCTCAGGTGCCAACGAGATGCGACGCCTTTGGTCTTCTCTTAAGCGTGAATTCCCTCTTGTTGGGTCGGCCCGGGCCGGATCACCGCCATGTCGTCAGATGCCGCAACACAGCATTCACCTTTCCGATATCCGCGGCATACTAGTGTTCAGAGTCTGACACTTCTTACCTATTTCCGCGGATTTCATCCAGCGTGTCGAGTGCGCGGCGTTCTCGGGTGAGGATATCCTTGGCGCTCCTGGTCCATTTGAAAGGCTTCGGTTTCTCGTTGTGGAGCGCCGGATAGTCGTAGATCGCAGCCTCCAGGTCATCGACGCTGGAATAGCTGCCGCGTCGGATGCGCCCGGCGGTGATCTCGGCGAAGAAGCGCTCGACCAGGTTCAGCCATGAGGCGCTGGTGGGGGTAAAATGCAGCTTGAAGCGGGGGTGCCTTTCGAGCCAGGCCTTGACCTCGGGTGTCTTGTGGGTGGCGTAGTTGTCGAGCACCGGATGGACCTCGCATCGCACTGGCGTGGCCTTGTCGATACTGCGCAGGAATTTCAGGAACTCCCTGGCTCTGTGGCGGGGCATGCAATTGCCGATGACCGTGCCCGTCTTCACATCAAGGGCGGCGAACAGCGTGGTCGTGCCGTGGCGTTTGTAATCATGGGTCATGGCGGCGGCGCGACCCTTCTTGAGCGGCAATCCCGGCTGGGTGCGATCAAGTGCCTGAATTTGCGACTTCTCGTCGACGCACAGCACCACCGCCCGCTCCGCCGGGTCAAGGTAGAGCCCGACGATATCGGCGACTTTCTCCTCGAACAGCGGATCGTTCGACACCTTGAACCCTTTCGTGAGGTGCGGCTTCAGGCCCGCCTCGGCCCATATGCGTCCCACGCTCGAAGGCGAAATACCCACGGCCTCGGCCATCAGGCTGCGGCTCCAGTGAGTGGCATTCGCAGGGGACTCCTGAACTGTCTTGGCGATCACCTTCAATCGTGTCGCAATCGGCAGCGGCGGCACCCGCGAAGGTCGGGTCTTGTCACGTTTGAGGCCAGCTACACCCTCATCGAGATAGCGTTGCTGCCAACGCCACACGGTAGGTTTCGAAGTGCCCGCCCGCCGCATGATCTCAAACGTGCCGCAACCATCCGCCGTTGCCAGTACGATCTCGGCCCGCCAGACCAGTTTGCGAGGGCTGTTGCGGTTGGCGATCAGGGCTTGAAGCTCAGAACGCTCGGCGGGGCCAAGGTAAAGGCAGATGTCAGTGCGTCTCATGGGCCGGGTATGGCACAGAAAACCGACAGTGGGAATCTTATGTCAGGTGCTGAACACTAGCGGTTTGATGGCATCCGACGCTGTTTTCAAAAGCCAAAACCAGAGTTCCCTGGCAAAGCCACTTCGGGGATGAAGATTGCATTATGAACGGTTAGCCACCAGTTATCTATTAAAACGGGTTTTGTCCGCGAATTGCCCGCCTGAATAAGCCCCTTCTCGCGGGTGATTGGTTTCAGATTTGGGAGAGTGACTCTTATGGCTTCTTATACATTCATTGGCACACAAAGGTCTGATACCG
>CBDBLS010000075.1:0-52836 GCA_965207105.1 Roseovarius sp.
TATCAGCCGTGTTGGGATTGCGCCCGGTGGCAAAGAATACCGCATCAAACACATTTTCCGACCCGTTGCTTGCTTTCACCCAGACCGGCCCGCCTTTGGTGCCCTCTTGTGGCAAAAGCTCACCTGCCTCGCTGGAGGGCGCGCCCATGGCGGCGTCCGAGGCCATGCCAGACAGGCTGGCCGAGTGATCGGCCGAGGCGGGGGCCATTTCCAGGATATTGGTGCCCAAATGCAGTTTGATCCCGTTGCGGATCATTTCCTCGGCGATCAGCCTGCGGGCTTCATCGTCAAAACCGCGCAGGATTTGCGCGCCGCGGTAATATTGCGTCACCTGCACGCCAAGCCCGTTCAGAATACCTGCGAATTCACAGGCGATGTATCCGCCGCCCACAATCAGGATGGATTTGGGCAATTCTTCGAGATGGAAAATATCGTCGCTGACCAGAGCATGTTCAGCTCCGGGCAGATCAGGTTTGACCGGATGGCCACCTGTGGCGATCAGGATATGCTTGGCTGTTTTACGTTCCCCGGTGCTCAGTTCGACTGTATGCGCATCGGCCAGCTTGGCGCGGGCATCAAAGGTCTCGACTCCGTTGGATTGAAGTATGTTGCGGTAAACATCTTCCAACCGATCCAACTCGCCATGCAGTTTGGCCCTGAACGCACTCCAGTCAAAGCTTCCGGCATGTACGGTCCAGCCATAGGATTGCGCATCTTCGATGGCTGACGGAAATTCACTGGCAAAGACCATCAGTTTCTTGGGCACACAGCCCCGGATCACGCAGGTGCCACCATAGCGATCATCCTCGGCCAGCGCCACCTTGGCCCCGCCCTGAGCAGCCACCCGGGCAGCGCGCACGCCCCCCGATCCGCCGCCGATCACGAAGAGGTCATAGTCAAACTCACTCATTTGAGGGCACCCGTTTTTGTTCCGCGTGAAGGGTATTTCACAGCCATGCGCTGAACACCAGCGTATATGGTCATGATATGGCGACTTGGGCCGTTGATCTATGTCGCTGGGTCAGGATCGTCCTACTGCAAAGAGCGACCTGTCGTGCAGCTCAGGAACCGATCTACATCACCCCGCATTTGCTTCCATTCCGAGAGATACGGTTTGCGAAAATCCAAAAACACATCCAGCCCGTTGGAGCGGAAATTCTGAGTGCAACCTGGATAGCTGACGCTTCCATCAGCGTCGCATTTAACTACGGTGTCTATTTCGCCGCTGTCAGCATAGGAAAAGAAGACCTCTTCGAAGACTACTTCTTCGATTGGAATGACTTCTGTCAATCGCAGAGTAAAATGGGTCCATGTCGCGGCGTAAAAATGGGCCACTTCGGTTGATGTTTTGTGGCGCTTTTGCACGCGTGCTCGTCACAAAGCTGAAGCGTGCCAAAGCGCATGCTGGCCATAAGGCCAGCATTATTCTGACTGTGATTGCGGGCTGGTTATTTTCGGTTGTTGCGACTGTGTTTGAGCCGATAGCTTTCGCCATTCATCTCGAGGATGTGGACGTGATGGGTTAAACGATCGAGTAGCGCACCGGTCAGCCGCTCAGAGCCAAAGACTTCAGTCCATTCATCGAAGGGCAGGTTCGAGGTTATGATGATGGAGCCGCGTTCATAGCATTGGGATATGACCTCGAAGAGCAGCTCTGCGCCAGATTTGCTGAGCGGTACGAAGCCCAGTTCATCAATGATCAACAGGTTCTGGCTGGTCAGTTGCTTTTGAAGGCGCTGCAATCTCCGCTCATCTTGAGCCTCGATCAGATCATGGACTAATGCCGCAGCCGTTGTGAAGCGCACCTTCAGTCCTCTTTGACATGCAGCCAGCCCAAGTCCCAAGGCGATGTGTGTCTTGCCCGTGCCTGACGGGCCGAGCGCGATGATGTTCTCCCTGCGATTAACGTAATCGCATCGTGCCAGATCCATCGTCAGGGGCTTGTTCAAGCTTGGCATGATCTTGAAGTCAAAGCTATCCAAGCTCTTGGTGCTGGGGAACTTCGCCGCTTTGATGCGCCGTTCAATCATCCGGCGTTCGCGGTCGATCAATTCCATCTCACACAGCCGCGCCAGATAGTGGATGTGATCTTTGTTCTCTGCAGCACAGAGCTGCGCCTGTTTGGCATACTCGCCTTGGAACGTTGGCAGTCGCAGTTGTTTAAGATGATGCCGTAGAAGAATCCGAGGGGCTTCGGTCATGCCGCGGTCCTTCCCATCAAGCTCATGTAACTGGATGGGCGTGTTGTGCCGACATTGGCCTTGGGCAAGTATGGATAGAAGTCCAAATCCAATCGTGGTGGCCGCTTCTCAACCCGACACAGTACAAGGTGTTTTACGGCGTCATAGCCAATTGCACCCATATCTATTGCCTGCTGGATTGCGCCTTGCACAACATCCATTTCGAAGGTCTCCAAAAGGCGCAAGACTTGAACGTATTCTCGCTTGCCCGGCTTACCCATTCTGGCTTCAAGCAGTCGGTGCAGCGTGGCAAATACATCTGGCAAATGCCAACCCTGCAAAGGCGCGGCCTGATCCAGGGCACCCACCTTTTGTTCAAGCAGGGGCAAAAAGTGCAATGGGTCAAAGACCATATCCGCTGATGTGTAGGATCGTTTGTGCCGCGCAATAATCTCATTGCCGCAGCCGATGATAACCTCATGCACAAACCCACGCACATGAACATCGTGGTGCGCATAGGCTACTGGCACCGAGTAATCATTGCTGCGATAGCGCACCATTGAGATCGACGTTGCACGCGTGCTGACGTGATCGCAGGCTTCATATTCTGCGACGGGCAATCCCATCAGAGCATCCAAATCCGACATCAGGCGTGCGCCTATGGTTTGGGTGTGACCCCGCAACGTATCGGCCTGACGTGCTAAACACTTCTCTTCCAAATGTGCGTTCAGATCATCAAAGCTGTCATAGCGAGGTGCGGGAACCATGAAGTTGCGGCGGGTGTATCCAACCATGCCCTCAACGTTGCCTTTATCGTTCCCTCGCGCGGGTCTGCCAAACTTGTCATCAAACAAGTAATGCGACTGCAGTTCCGTAAACCGACGTGTGCGGATGCGCGTCTTATCCCCGAGTATCCGAGCCACGGCGATCTTGGTATTGTCGTAGAGAATGGATTGCGGAATGCCGCCAAAGAATGCAAAGGCGGACACATGGCCATCGCAAAACGCCTCGGTTGTCTCAGCTGGATATCCCTTCACAAACACCGCATCAGAATGTGGCAAGCTCATCACGAAGAAGTGGATCTTGCATTCCACGCCACCGATCACGCCCAGCGTCTCACCAAAATCAACCTGCGCATGGCCCGGCCGATGCGACAACGGCACAAACACCTCTTTGGTGCGCCGTTTTTGCTCGCGCACGTAATAGGTCACCGTGGTCAGGCTGCCAGCATATCCATGCTCATCGCGCAGCCGTTCAAAGATGCGCTTGGCCGTGTGTCGCTGCTTTTTGATCAGGGCTTTGTCTGTGCGCAGTATCTCATCGACCACACCAACATAACCATCAAGCGTTGGCCGCCGAGGCGCTTCCGACCGACGATACCCAGGCGGAAGTTCATGGCGCAGCATCTTCGCGATCGTCTTACGATCTTTGTTCTCTAATCTGTCAATGCGTGTTTCCTGAGTTTCCTGCTTTTGATGTCAGAGGTTGCCTTTGTTCTCTTCGAACTCTGAGGTTCATGATGGGGTTGGCTGGGTGTGGGTCGGCAATGTTGAAACCGCAATCATACCGTTCTCTAATCTGTCAATGCGTGTTTCCTGAGTTTCCTGCTTTTGATGTCAGAGGTTGCCTTTGTTCTCTTCGAACTCTGAGGTTCATGATGGGGTTGGCTGGGTGTGGGTCGGCAATGTTGAAACCGCAATCATACCGTTGGTCTTGGCTGTTGCTACAGAATCGGCGCCGTGTCTCACGCCCTCCCTCGGGCATCGTCCCAGATGGGAACTTTGATTTAGGAATCCTCGTTGTCGCCTCGTAAGCCTTACGCGGACTGGAAGTCAGTTTTGTCTCGCATAATGGCATGAAGTATGATTGCCAGACGACGCGCCAGAGCCACTCGGGCCTTTCTCATCGTTGAGCGCGCACCGATTGCGAGGGCCCATGTCTTCAATTTGAGCGGAGCGGCATACCGCGTCAGCATCACATTGGCGGCCTCATAGAGAAGCGTTCTGACGCGCACGTCGCCCCGCTTTGAGATGCTGCCCGTGTAGTCGATTTCACCAGATTGATGCCGTCGCGGCACCAGTCCAAGATACGCCCCCACATCACGCGATTTCCTGAAACGCGACGGATCATCAATTGCTGCGGCAAAGGCCAATGCTGTGATCGGACCGACCCCTGGTACCGTCATAAGGCGCTGGCAGACTTCGGATTTGCGGGTCATCTTTTTGATGTCGCCATCAATGGCTGCAACCGCCGCGAGGATTGCTTCGCGTGCTGCGAACAGTCCGCAAATTGCGGCATGGAGGCCAGGCACTCCATCGCTAACTTTTAGCGCCGCGTTTTTGAATGCCGGAGACAAAGCTCGTGGCAGCCGCACGCCGAAGACGACGACCAGACCGCGGATCTGATTGTCGAGCGTCACACGCTGTCCGACCAGCTTCTTGCGGGCTGCGATCAGCGACCGGATTGCGTGCGCTGACAGTGATTTGACATGGGTCGGCTTGTAGAATCCCGTCCGCGCCAGGTGTGCCAAACCGCGGGCATCATTGCGGTCCGTCTTGTGGCCGGCCAGAGATTTAAGGGCCTGATATGCTTGCCTGCTCTCGATGCAAACAACCGGGACACCAAGCTCCGTCAGCCCATGGTAAAGCATTGGTGCCATCCGTCCCGTTTCAAATACAACTTTGGCACATGGTGGTCCAGAAGCGAGGAAGTCAGCGATCGCTTTTGGTGTTGAGCTCGCTTTTCCTTCACGAATAAGGGCCCCTTCACGATCCAGAATGCAGATATGCGTCTCTTCCATGGACACATCCAAACCAGCAAAATATTCCATTGGTCAGTCTCCTTTTCAATTGCATGTGCATCCAGAATAACAGGGGTAACTGAGTGCTGATCCTGATTACGCCATGTTGAAAAACCGCGCCGCTTCTCGGCCAGACATACCGTCCTTCAAACAAGCACGGCGCACACGACTATAAATATCCACAGAATACATCTCCCGCCCTCCGAATAAACGAAGGGCACAAACTGGCGGACTTTTACTCCGCTACAACTGCGATATGCAGCCGCTTCTGTGGCCCAATATTGCTCCGCGTTTTACAGACTTCATTCAAACCATAGCCATATGGTTCAGTTTCGAGATCGCTGACCGGACGTAGTGGGCTTGTAATCGGCGGAGCAATACTCGGCCACGGTAGCGGCGTCGTTGTGTTGTCGCGGGCGGCGTAAAAGTCGTCCACTTTTGCCCTTTCGTTTGATGGGAGGGCCGGGGGATTTTCACCGTGGAATTGTATTTGAAGGTGCGTCGGGCTCATTTTCAGGATGGGTTGAGCGGGCGTCGGATTGCCCGGGATTTTGGGATTGGCCGAGACAGTGTTGCGAAGATGTTGGCCTATTCGGAGCCACCGGGGTATCGGCGGACAGCGCCGATTAGGCGCCCGAAGCTGGATGCGTTCACCTGCCAGATCGACCAATGGCTTACTGAGGACAAAGCGCGTCCGCGCAAGCGGCGCCACACCGCAAAGCGTATCTTTGAGAGGCTGCGCGACGAGTGCGGCTTTGATGGCGGATACACAATCGTCAAAGACTGCGTCCGGGCCAGGAAGCGCTCTGGCAAAGAGATGTTCGTGCCGCTCAGCCATCCGCCCGGGCATGCGCAGGCGGATTTTGGTGAAGCGCCTGTCGTGATTGGCGGCGTTGAGCGGAAGGCGCACTTCTTCGCCTTTGATCTGCCGCAGAGCGATGCGTGTTTTATCCGGGCCTATCCTGCGGCAACCACCGAGGCCTGGCTGGATGGGCATGTGCATGCCTTTGCTTTCTTTGGGGCGGTTCCCCTGTCGATCCTCTATGACAATGACCGCTGCCTGGTGGCGCGGATCCTGCCGGACGGCACCCGGCAAAGAACCCAACGGTTCAGCGCAATGCTGTCGCATTATGTGGTCCGGGATCGCTACGGCCGTCCCGGCAAGGGGAACGACAAGGGAGCGGTCGAGGGGTTGGTCGGCTACGGGCGGCGCGACTTCATGGTGCCGATCCCGTCCTTTCCGGACCGGGATGCGTTCAACGCTCACCTGGAAGAGCAATGCCGCAAACGGCAGGACGATGTCCTGCGCGGACACAAGGCCAGCATCGGCGAACGGCTGCAAGCCGATCCGGCGGCAATGCAGGATTTGCCCGGCGCACCCTTCGAGGCCTGTGAGTTGCAAAGTGGCCAGGTCACATCGACATCGGTGCTGCGGTATCGCGGTAACGACTACTCGGTACCGGTCGCATATGGCCACCGCGCGGTCTGGATCAAGGGCTTCGTGATCCGCGTCGTTATCGGTTGCGCCACTGAGGTGATCGCCGATCATCCCCGCTCTTATGACAGCGGTGACATGGTGTTCGACCCGCTGCATTACCTGCCGCTGATCGAGCGCAGGATCATGTCCTTCGATCAGGCTGCGCCCTTGCAGGGTTGGGAACTGCCTGACGCCTTCGCCACGCTCCGGCGCTTGCTGGAAGCCCGGCAGGGCAAGGCGGGCAAAAGGGAGTATGTCCAGGTCCTGCGCCTGTCGGAACGGTTCGAGCTGGAGGTGCTGCATCTTGCCGTCAAAGACGCCCTGCGAATGGGGGCGGTCAGCTTCGATGCGATCAAGCACCTCGTCCTGTGCCGCGTCGAGCGAAGGCCCCCGAGGTTGGATTTGGATGTCTATCCGTTCCTGCCCGGAACCAACATCGCCACCACCTCGGCTTCTTCCTGTATGAGCCTTCTGTCAGGAGGTGACGCATGACGGATGCATCCGAACTGCCGCTGACACACCACCTCAAGACTCTGCGCCTGCCCACCTTCCTGCGCGAGCATGACAAGCAAGCGCGCATTTGTGCGGCGGAAGGCCTGGATCATGTGCGCTATCCAGCCCGGCTGACGGAATTAGAACTGATCGACCGGGAACGGCGCATGGTCGGACGCCGGATCAAGTCGGCGAAGTTTCCAACCGTCAAAAGCCTCGACAGCTTCGACTTTACGGCCATCCCCGGTCTGAACAAGATGATGGTGCTGGAACTGGCGCGCTGTGAATGGATCGAGCGCAGGGAGAACGTCATCGCGCTCGGCCCGTCGGGAACCGGCAAAACCCATGTCGCTCTCGGGTTGGGGCTGACCGCCTGCCAGAAAGGGTTGCCTGTCGCCTTCGTAACCGCCGCAGCTCTCGTGCACGGGATGATGGAGGCCCGCGACGAGAAACGCCTCCGGCAGCTTCAGCGCAAACTGGCCAAGGTCAAACTGCTGATCATCGACGAGCCGGGCTTCGTCCCCTTGAGCAAAACCGGCGCCGAGCTTCTGTTCGAGCTGATCTCTCAGCGCTGCGAGCGTGGCTCAACCCTGATCACATCGAACCTGCCCTTCGAGGAATGGACCGAGACATTCGGCACCGAACGCTTGACCGGCGCGCTCCCGGACCGGCTGACACATCACGTCAACATCCTCGAGATGAACGGCGAAAGCTACCGCCTCAATCAGAGCCGCGCACGTATTGCCAACCCTTCAACCTGACAACTGAACAATCGGCCTGACGGCCAATGCGCCTTGGAACGTGCTTGCTGATTGGTGGCCACACGCCCCAAGGCGCACTCCACAAACTGGCCGACTTTTGCTCCGCCCCAGTGGCCGGATTTTACTCCGCCGTTGACAGGGCTACTTGGTGACATCCACTTGAGATACAATTCAGCCGTTTTTTCAAGATCGACGTAATCACCCACTAAGAACCACATGTAGCGAGGTTTCCCGCGCTCCCATGTGCCTGCCTTGTTGAATTCAGACGTTTGTCGACGTGTCACTGGCAGGAAGTTATCGATCATCACCCGGAAAAGCTGTGATCCATGGCGCACGCCATCTTCATGGTCAAACCGGTCCTCCAGAAAAATCTTGGGCACCCGCATTTCGACTTCGCCGCCCTCAAGGTCCATGTCGATATAGAAGGTGACGACATCTTCATTGCCCCCGAACAATGCGCAGGGGTCCGTGCGCGGTGTGTTCAGCAGGTCATAGAGGTTCTGACTGTGGCTTGGCCCCGCGAGGCCAAAAAGCAGCAAAAGAACCAGAGCACTTAACCGCAAATCCCTGGCCCCCCCGGGGGTAGGTCAGTCCTGCAAATCGGTGAACAGATTTTCGGTTTCCAGAAAATCCAGCCGATCTTCCTCGACAGCGCCTTCGTTGATGTCGCGGGTTTCCACCCGTCCATCGCCATAGCCCAGCACGACAATGTCGCAGATATCCACGAACAGCCCGTTTTCAACCACGCCTGGGATTTGGTTGAGCACCAGCGACAATTGCCGCGCATTGCCGATCCGGCCCAGATGCAGATCAAGGATGTGGTTGCCCTCATCGGTCACATAGGCGTGGTCGCCGTTCATGCGCAGCGTGGCGTCGCGGCCCAGCACATCCATGCTTATCAGCATTTCCTCAACCAGCGATTTTGAGGTTTGCCAGCCGAAGGGGATTACCTCAATCGGCAGGGGGAAGGCGCCCAGATGTTCGACCTCTTTGGAGGCATCGGTGATCACCACCATCTGATCGCTGGCTGTGGCCACGATCTTTTCCTGCAACAGCGCCCCGCCGCTGCCTTTGATCAGGTTGAGATCGCCATCAAATTCATCCGCGCCGTCAATGGTGATGTCCAGCCACTTGGCTTCGTCCAGGCTGATCACCTCGATACCAACCTCGCGGGCCAGTTCGGCGGTGCGGGTTGAGGTTGGAACGCCTTTGATCTTCAGCCCGTCTTCGCGCACCAGCTCGCCCAGGCAGCGCACCATCCAGGCTGCGGTGCTGCCGGTGCCAAGGCCGACGCGCATCCCGTCTTCGATCAGATCGACCGCCCGTTTGGCGGCAACAAATTTGGCTTTGTCGATGGGCGACAATTCCCCGCTCATGGCACAGACTCCCCAAGTGTTGGCTGGTTTATAGGCAAGTTGCGCGCGGGGTGCGAGAGGCAATTGCCCCCAAGTTTAGGTGCAGATTTACCTTGGCTCGCGCTGCATCGTGGCTATCACCCGTTGCATCAACGCAATCAATTGGGCGCTCTCCTGATCCGACAGTCCGGAAAGAGCGATTTCGTTCTGCGCCCGGGCGTTTTTCTGGGCAGGTTCCCGCAGAGATTTTGCCTTGTCGGTCAGCACAATGACCTTGGCGCGTTTGTCAGCCGGGCTGGGGCGGCGCGCGATCAACCCGTCGCGTTCCATCCGGGCCAGCGTGTTGGCCATGGTCGCTTGCTCGACATCCAACCGCTCGACCAGATCGCGCTGGGTCAGGCCATCTTCGGCCCAAAGTTCCAGCATCACCATGAATTGTGCCGGCGCAATCCCAAGCGGTTTGATGCGGTTTTGCAGCCCCGTGGCAAACAGCCGGGCCATATGGTTGGCCATATATCCGGCCGACTTGGATTTTTCAAAACTCATGGCCTTAGAAGCACTTGCATAGCACACTATGCAATACTTATATAGATAGCATGCTATTTAAAGAACCGGAACCAACCCCATGAAACTCAAAGTTCACATCATTGCCGCCGTCATTGCCCTGCTGACGATCAGCTGTTTTTGGCTGTCTACTGTGATCAGCGAACTTATCGGTGATCATGACCTGATCACCTCGGTCAAAACCGGCGTCCTCTACGGTATGGCCGTACTGATCCCGGCAATGGCCACGGCGGGGGCGACCGGCGCGTCGCTTGGCAAAGGCTGGAAGCTGCCGCAAATCGCCCGCAAGTCAAAACGCATGAAGATGATCGCGACCAATGGCCTGCTGGTCCTGTTGCCCAGCGCGATCTTTCTGGCCCTGCGCGCGCAGGCCGGGCAATTTGACCTGTGGTTCTATACCATTCAGGGCATCGAACTGATTGCCGGGGCGACGAACATCACCTTGCTGATCCTCAACATGCGCGATGGTCGCCAGATGGGGCAACGCCGCCGCATGCGGAGCTGAAACGCGTGTGCATCGCCAAAAAGAGTCGCGGACAGGCCTGCGAGCTGTCCGCGACCCCCTAGATTGAGGCGCATGAAATATCGCCTGCATTACGCCCCCGACAACGCCTCGCTGATCATCCGAATGGTGCTGGAGCAGATGGGCCAGCCCTATGAAACCGTTCTGGTCGACCGCCGCGCCCATGCGCATAAGTCGCCCGACTACATGGCGCTGAATCCCAACGGGTTCATTCCCGTGCTGGAAACACCCGATGGTCCGATGTTCGAAACCGCGGCCATCTTGTTGTGGTTAACGGATCGGCATGGACAACTAGCCCCCGGCCCCGACAGCCCCGAGCGTGCAGCGTTCCTCAAATGGCTGTTTTGTGTGTCGAACACGCCCCATATCGCCCTGCGGATGACGTTTTACCCCGAGCAATACATCGGTGGCGATCCTGCCGCGCAAAACCAGTTGCGCCAGCATATGCGCGGACAGATCATCCGTCATTTCGACAATCTCGAAACCCTGGCCAGCGAAGGCCACAGTTGGTTTGCCGCGCCTGACCCCTCTGCCCTGGATTTCTATGTCTCCTGCATGATGCGCTGGCTGGCGCTGTACCCGTCGCGCAATCAGGACTGGTTCGATGTCACCACCTGGCTGCATCTGCACAATAGGCTTGTGCAACTGGAGGATTGCCCCAGCGTCAGCGCCGCTATATATGCCGAAGGTCTGGGGCTAAATCCGTTCACGGCCCCCTCCTATCCAACGCCACCAGAAGGCAGTGCGACCTGATGTTTCTGTCCGTTTTCGATATGTTCAAAGTGGGCATCGGCCCGTCCTCGTCCCACACCATGGGGCCGATGGTGGCCGCTGCCCGTTTTCTGGATCTGATGCGTGCCTCGCCGTTTGAATTCTACGGGGTCAAAGGTTCGCTGCATGGCTCGCTGGCGTTCACCGGAGTGGGCCATGCCACCGACCGCGCCACGGTGCTGGGCATAGCCGGGTTTCAACCCGAAACCTATGATCATGAAAAAGCCGAGGTTGCTCTGGCGAACATCTGCGACACCGGCATGGTACATCCCGAAGGATTGCCACCGCTGGTGTTCAACCTCAAAGACGATCTGGTGTTTGATTTTGGCCCCAACCTGCCGGGCCACGTCAACGGCATGATCCTGATGGCGACCGACAAACAGGGCGATGTCATCCTGCAAGAGACTTACTATTCTATCGGCGGTGGCTTTGTAATGACCGAGGGTGAACTGGCCGAGGGCCGCAACACCGACGAGGGCGAACCGGTGCCCTACCCTTTCAAATCCGCAGCTGAGATGCTGAAAATGGCCGAACGCTCGGGCAAAAGCATCGCCGAGATGAAGCGCGCGAACGAGCATTCCCGTGGTGGGCCGGAAAACCTGAAAAACGGCGTCGCGCGGATCTGGCAGGTGATGAATGACTGTATCGAACGCGGAATGACCTATGACGGCACCCTGCCCGGTGGTCTGAACGTGCGACGCCGTGCCAAGGGCATTCACGAGGCGCTGCTGGCCGAACGTGGCACCAACCAGAACGCCCCGCACAAGATCAACGACTGGATCAGCACCTATGCCATGGCCGTGAACGAGGAAAACGCGGCCGGCGGGCAGGTTGTGACCGCGCCCACCAACGGGGCTGCGGGCGTAGTGCCGGCCGTGATCAAATACTACCTCGAGCATGTGCCCGGCGCTTCCGAGGATCAGGTTGAGGAATTCATGTTGACCGCCGCCGCCATTGGCGGGCTGGTCAAGTTCAACGCCACGATTTCAGGGGCTGAAGCGGGCTGTCAGGCCGAAGTGGGCAGTGCATCCGCCATGGGCGCGGCGGGTCTAGCCGCCGTATTGGGCGGCACGCCCGAACAGATCGAAAACGCTGCCGAGATCGCGTTGGAACACCATCTGGGCATGACCTGCGACCCCGTCGCAGGGCTGGTGCAGGTGCCTTGTATCGAGCGCAATGGTCTGGGCGCGATCAAGGCGATCAGTGCCGCCTCGCTGGCCCTGCGCGGGGACGGGACGCATATCATCCCGCTGGATGCCTGTATCGAGACGATGCGTCAGACCGGTGTGGATATGAGCGAGAAGTACAAAGAAACCTCGTTGGGCGGCCTGGCGGTGAACGTTCCGAACTGCTGAGCTTTGGCAGATATCGCCCGCCCGTCAAGGATCAGAGGGCGTTCCTGGCCTGAGCGAAGGACAGCAGTTTTTTGCTGTTTTCATCCCACAAATGCAAACGCGCGCCCGCAAGGCTTTCGCGGATTGTCATCCTGCTGCTTTGCGCCAGCATCTGATGATCCCGCAACACTTCGGGTAATCGATAAAACGGGATGCGGCTGTATAGATGATGGACATGGTGGATGCCGATATTGGCGCTGAGCCACTGCAGAACAGACGGCAACACGTAGTGCGAGCTTCCGTGCAGCGCGGCGTCGTGCAAATCCCAATTCTCGTCGGTATCCCAGCAGGTGGTCTCAAACTGATGCTGGACATAAAACAACCAAACACCGGCGGTTGCGGCAAGAAGGGTTGAGGGAATGAAAATCAACAGGATCGGCATCAGGCCGCCAAAGTAGAGGATGAGCGACAACGCCGCTAGGATGGCCGCGTTTGTGCACATCGCGCTGACCCAGTACCGCGCCTTGTTCGTCAGGCCCAAAGGCAACCTGTTTTGCAGGAAAAACAGGTATCCCGGACCTAGGCCAAACAAGACAATGGGATGACGGTAAAGCCGGTACAGCAGGCGTTTATAGGGTGTCAGGGCGCGATACTCGGCAACGGTCAGCGTGTGGACATCCCCCATCCCGCGCCGTTCAAGATTGCCGGACGAGCTGTGATGGATCGAATGGGATCGCCGCCATACGTCGTAAGGCGTCAAGGTCAGCACACCGATGACTCGCCCCAGCCAATCGCTCAACGTGCGGTTCTTGAAAAACGCGCTGTGTCCGCAATCATGCTGGATCGCAAACAGACGCAACAGAAACGCCGCATTGCACAGAGAGATCGCAAGCGTCAGCCACGCACTGACGGACAGCGCATACCACGCCAGTGCCCAAAGGGTAATGAATGGTCCCAGTGTCACCGCAAGCTCAAACACACTGCGAAGTCCACTTGGTTCGCGGTAGTCAGAGAGCACCTTAACCCAATCCCGGGCATTTGCCGGGCTGGGATTTGGGCCGAGGGCGTCGGAATTATGGTGCATATACCTGCTTTTCCCTATTTTCACTGAGCTTGATATACGATTACGCAACGTAAGCAACGCATAAACCCAACTATTTCGTTACCTGTTCAGGCCGTCTGTCCGGCTTCGGGCTGAGCGGCTATCAGTCCGTCATGTTGCCCAGGCTGATCGCGCGCCAGCTGCCAGTTTCCGTCATCATCCGTCGCAATCCGCATGGACAGCAGCCTACACCCCTCCTAGCGTCGCCCCATGACGCAGGACCGCACCACCCTTGGTATTCTTTTCATGATCGGCTTTGCGATGATCGCGCCGGTGATGGATGCCTTTGCCAAGGCCACGCCTGCGTATATCCCGGTCATGCAAATCCTCGCCTTCCGCTTTGGTATCCAACTGCTGTCGTTGATGCCAATCGCCCTGGCCCTGAAAATGATGCACCGTTCCGATCTGCGGGAATGCGGGCTGCATATGATCCGCGCGCTTCTGATCGTTGTGGCCACCGGGCTGTTTTTTACGGCCGTGCGCTATATGCCCATCGCCAACGCCATCGCGATTTTCTTTGTCGAGCCGTTCATCCTGACCCTGCTGGGCGGCCTGATCCTGCGCGAAGAGGTGGGCCCACGCCGGATCATCGTCTGTATTGTTGGCTTTGCCGGGGCTATTCTGGTGATCCAGCCCAGCTTTCAGGATCTGGGTGTCGTGGCGCTGTTCCCGCTGGGCACGGCGTTGTGCTTTGCGTTTTATATGATCATGACGCGGCAGATGGCCAAGCGCATCCACCCCATCGCCCTGCAATCCTATACGGCTTTTGCGGCCTGTGTGATTGTTCTGCCTCTGCTGGTTGTATTCGACGGCACTGGCAATGAACTGTTGGACCCGGCCATGCCTTACGGGTTCGCGATCATCACACTGATCGGGGTTGGCGTGGTTTCGACCCTATCGCATCTCTGCATCAGCTTTGCCCTGCGCCTTGCCCCGGCGGCCACCATCGCGCCGCTGCAATATCTTGAGATCGTGGCGGCCACGGCGCTTGGCTATTGGTTCTTTGACGATTTCCCTGATGCCCTGACACGGGCCGGGATTGTGATCATCGTCGCCTCGGGCCTATTTGTATTTATGCGCGAACGCGCCTTGCAACAGCGCATCATGCCGCCCACACCCGCGCCCTGACAGGTCAGAAAAACCCCCCTTTCCAAAACGACCCTTGTCATGGAACACTCGTTTCATAGTTGAAGGAGGCACTCCATGGCCCGCATTCGCCTGACAGACGCTGCCGTTTTTGCGCAGCAATCCTATAAACTGCATACGATCCAGTCGCCCCGGATCACTGACAGCCTGGACACCGACGATGATGTACAGGCGCATTTGACCGAAACCGGTGTGCTGCTTTTGCCGGGCAGTAATTCGATCCTCGATTACTTTCATTTCAACCTTCGCGTCTTTCGCATCGGCCATACCCGCTATCGGCTGGCCACTGGCGGAACCGAGCGGGGGGCCAGCGGTACGATCTGGCATCAGGGGTTTCTGATCTATGCGCGCAAAGTTTATGACTGGCTGGGGGATCGCAAGCCGGATCTGATCATTGGCCATTCCCTTGGCGCCGCCGCGACACAAATCCTGTCAAAATCCTACAATGTCCCGGGTATCGGCTTTGCCTCTCCGCGACCTAAAAAAGGTGGCGGTGCAGTGCAGCATGACGATAAATGCCTCTCGATCTGCCGGATTGACGATACGGTCTGCGGTTTGCCTCCGAATTTCAATCACATGGGCGATGCCCGGTTTTTTGAACCAAGGTCGAACAATTGGGGCCTGGATCATTCGATGAAGAACTACCGCAAGATTCTTGATAACCATAAAGGTTCTGACAGGCTGCCGGTGCTGTGGCCCTAGGGCCATTGCGCGGCGGTGTCCAACAAGGCGGCAACGACGGCTTCCAGCGTCCTCTCGGGCAGGATCACCAGCATCTTGGGGCTGGTCAAGGCGATCTCAACCGGGCCCAGGGCGGTGTTTGAGGTGCCGACGCGCCCGTCCGGTGCAAAGTTCAGCCCCGCGATTGGCCAGAGCAACCCGTCCGAAACCCCCTCGACCGCGCCCATCGGGAACAGTGAGATTGGCGTTTCCGGCTCTAGTGCCAGACGCAACGACGGCGGGGCCAGAAAAACCAGCTCCTGATCTCCCATGAGGATGCAACGCCGCCCGGGGTGGCGCACCAATGTGTTGTAGCTTGCCAGCTGATGGTCCAGCCGGTCCCCGGAAAAGCCGACACCAATCACCAGAGGCGCATCGATATTGCGCAGGCATTTGTCGAAATCGGTACTGTCCTGTTCCTCAATCGGATGCAGCGCCTCCGCAGGCAGGTTGTCCCTGGCGGCCTTGCTGACGGAATCGAAATCCCCGATCACAGCCTCGGGTGCAATGCCATGGTCAAGCGCGGTATCAGCCCCTCCATCCGCAGCCACAACCCTTGGCCCTAGGGCGCAGGCGCGGTCCAGCACAGCATTGTTCAGATTTGCGCCTCCAATCAGCGTTACTGTTTCCTCGCTGTCAACAATCACCGCTGATTCCTTTCAATTGTTGGCAATTCCAAGAACACAGCCATATTTTAACCATGAAATGATACGGTAAAATTCTAAGAATCGGGCCGCTTTCGACGCGCCTTGGGTGATAAACCTGTTCTGCAGGCGTAAAAACGCGAGCAATCAGTATGATTAGCAATAGTAAAATTCTCACCGTTTCCTATGGCACGTTCTCGTGCACCCTGGAAGGATTCGACGATTCGTTCGGCACGATGAAAGCGATCGCCGAGTATTTTCGCGATCTGGCAGCGGATGACCGTTATTTTGGCGCGGAACCGCCGACACCGGATGCCGACATGCTGGCCCGCATCGCCGAACGCGAGATTTCCCGCCGTGTCGAGGCCCATGAAGATGGTGGCAAAATGACCCTGCGCGCTGAAGATGTTGCTCCGGCCGCATTGGTTGAACAGGCCACACACGAGCCGGAGCAAGAGACAATTGCGGTGGTTGCTAAAGCCGCGTCCCTGACTGCTCCGCAGCCTGCCAAAAAGGAAATGCCCGCGCCTGAGCCGCAGGCAGAAGAGGCTCCGGCTGACGATGTTGAGCTCGAGGTTCTGTCTGACGCCGATCCGGTTGAAGTTGCTGTTACGGACGCTGTAGCGCTTGACGCGCCTGTAGAAGAAGAGACATTCGAAGCCGAGGTTGAAGAGGTTGCGGAAGACGTGGCCGAGTCGGACGCCCCCACAACGTCTGAACCCGCCGCTGAGACAGACGAAGTTACGCACCCTGATCCCGAATAGTGTGGCCGCCAAACTGCGCCGTATCCGGTCGGTTGTGGCCCAATCCGGCGCGGCCTATGGCGACGAGTACAGCGAAGACGAACATGCGCAGGATTTCCTGGGCGCAGCCGCCTCCGATCTGGAGCAAGCTCTGGCTGAAGATGACGCAGCTGAATTGCAGTCGGACTTGCCCGATTCTGAAGAAGATATTGATATTGAACAAGAACAGGCCCAGGCCGCCGACGATGAACCGCAGGGCGATCTGTCCTCGATCATCGAACAGGTGGCCTCGGCCCCCGAACCCGCGCTCGTCGCTGAGGCCCCGGTCGAAACGTCGGCTGAGGGTGATAGCGCCATCGAAGATACTCTGACCCAGTTGATGGCAGATGCCCTGCCCGAGGCGAAAACCCCGGAGCCCGCCGAGATCCCTGAGGCCGACGTCGCCGCGCGCGACATGAATGTTCGCGTGGTCAAGATGAAGCGTACCGACCTCGATCACGCTATCGCCTCTGGTCAGCTTGAAGAAGACCATGACGAGGCAACCGCATTGGCCGAGAACCTCTTTTCCGAAGAGGATACGATCAACCCGGCGGATGATGGGCTGGACAATAACCTCTCTCCTGAGGAAGAGGCCGAGCTGCAACGCGAGCTGGCCGAGGTTGAGGCCGAATTTCACACCCCGGAGGATGCGTCATTCGAGCAGGCGGATACAGAAGCGTCTGAACCGGCGGGCGGCGACCGGGCTGAGCCCGAGGATGATCCGGCTGAGCCCGAAGATGTTGTCGCGCAAGATGAAACACCTGACACTCTTGAACTGTCGCAAGAAGATGCAATCCTGCCCTCGACGGCGGATGAGTTGAGCGAGGAAGACATTCAGGCCCGTCTGAATGAAAACCTTCTTCCTGATGAGGATAGCATTGCGGAAAAAGGGCTCGATAAACTCCAACGTGTAGAGCAGGATTCGGACGTTTCGCGCATCTTTGACGAGGCCGACACCCAGCGTGACGAACCTGATTCTTCGCAGCGCCGCAATGCGATTCAGCACCTGCGTGCCGCTGTCGCCGCAACCCGCGCCGAGAAAAATGCCGGGTCCGAGATGCGCAAGGATGTGGACGAAACGCCCTATCGAACCGATCTGGCCGATGTGGTGCGCCCGCGCCGCCCCCGTGCCGATGGTGTTGCCCGATCCGAACGCCCGGCTGGTGAGCGTCCCGCGCCTCTGAAGCTGGTGGCCGAACACTGGATCGACACAGATCGCAAACCGGTTCGCCCACGTCGCATCACCGCGTCAGAGTTGGAGGCGGTTGACGGCGGGAATGCTCCGGATGGAAGCAACTTTGCCGAGTTTGTCGCCGAGATGGGCGCGAACAACCTGTCGGAACTGCTTGAGGCCGCCGCTGCCTATATGGCTGATGTGGAAGGCCGCCCGCAATTCTCGCGCCCGATGCTGATGGGCAAGCTGAAAGAAGTCGAAGGCGATGCGTTTTCCCGCGAGGATGGCCTGCGCTCGTTCGGACAGCTGCTACGTCAGGGCAAGTTGCAAAAGCTGAAAGGTGGCCGATTTGCCGTGACCGAGGAAACCGATTTCCGGGCACCTGCACGCAACGCTGGGTAAGTGTCTGATTCAAAATGGGATGAAGGATTTCAATCTGTTGCAAGTAGTCGGGTCACGCGCCTGATGTGGGCGATGAGCAGCCAGGCCTCGGCGCTTTCGATGGATTTCTCCCGATCCTTTGCCAAACGACGGCAGCGACCGAGCCATGCGAAGGTGCGTTCCACAACCCATCTGCGTGGCAGCACCTCGAAGCCCCCGGCGGTGTCGGAGCGCTTGATGATCTGTAGCGTCCAGCGTCCGAGGCGCACGAGGGCACCCCGCAGCTTCGGCCCGGCATAGCCGCCATCCGCGAACATGTGGCGCAGTTTCGGGGCCTCACGGCGGAGCCTGGCGAAGACCCCGGGCGCACCGTCACGATCCTGAATGTTGGCCGTATGGACCTCGCATGCGATCAGATTGCCACAGGTATCAGTGATAATGTGGCGTTTTCGACCTTTGATCCGCTTGCCCGCATCGTAGCCGGAAAGGGACGTGTTTTCAGAGGTTTTAACGCTCTGGCTGTCGATCACACCGGCTGTCGGCTGCACATCGCGGCCTGCCGCGAGGCGCACGGCCGCGACCAGGTGGCGGTTGATCCGGGCCAGCAGGCCATCATCTCGCCAGAGGTGGAAATAGTAACGCACAGTCGAGACCGCAGGAAAGTCCTTCGGCAGGAGCGACCATGCGCACCCGGCGGCGGCAAGATACTGAATCGCATTCCAGACCCGACGCAAATGCAGCTTTCGCGGACGCCCAGGGCGGTTACGGCCGGGTAACAATGACCGCACGATATTCCATTCCGCATCGGTCAAATCACTTGGATAGCACTTTGTTTCGCGCATATGCTGCGCACGGGTGAATTCAGTCCAGGCCATTGTGATCTCCGTTCAATTTCATAACCGGACAGAATCACACCCTGTTGAATTCACTCAACTCATTTCTGATCAGACACTAAGACGATAGAGGCGCGCCGTCTTAACGGAATGCCTCAGGTTGAATGCAGTTCCGGCCCGGCTCAGACCTTGCCTTCAAAATCCTTGTGCACCAGCTTGCAATCGCAATAAGGGCATTCAACAAAGCCTGTCTCGACTGGGATTTGCAGCCAGACGCGCGGATGCCCCAGGGCGCCCTCGCCGCCATCGCATGACACACGGAAGCTATCGACGATTTTGGTTTCCGGGGCCTCTGTGGTCATCAGGCGTTTCCTTTTGGCTGCAATCACGCTAGCTGCGTTTATGGGCGATCTGCCGGGCAGGGGCAAGAGGACGATGCAGCGCAACGCGATTGAGATCCGAGGGTTAAGCAAGACTTATAAGGGGGGTAAGTCCACCCCTGAAAAGCAGGCGTTGAAAGCGATTGATCTGGATATTCCGGCAGGGTCGGTGTTTGGCCTGTTGGGCCCGAACGGCGCAGGCAAATCGACATTGATCAATATTCTGGCCGGTCTGGTTTTGAAAACAGCCGGGCAGGTGACGATCTGGGGGTTTGATCAGGATGTGAACCCGCGCCAGTCCCGCGCCTCGATTGGGGTCATGCCACAAGAGCTGAACCTTGATCCGTTCTTTACCCCACGCGGTGCTTTGGAGGTTCAGGCGGGGCTGTACGGCGTGCCAAAGGCGCAGCGACGCAGCGATGAAATCCTGGCGTTGGTCGGGCTTGAGGACAAGGCCGAGGCCTATGCCCGTACACTGTCCGGCGGGATGCGCCGCCGCCTGCTTCTGGCCAAGGCGTTGGTGCATATGCCCCATATTCTGGTGTTGGACGAACCCACGGCGGGCGTCGATATAGAACTGCGCCAGATGCTCTGGGAAAACGTGCGCAAATTGAACCAGCAGGGCATGACGATCATCCTGACCACCCATTATCTGGAAGAAGCCGAAGAGATGTGCGACCAGATCGCGATCATCAATCAGGGGGCTTTGGTGGCGCGCGACAGCACGGAAAACCTGCTGGGTCGGCTGGATGCACGCACCATGATCATTCAACCGGATGCGCCGGTGACTACTCTGCCCGATGCGCCGGGGATCGAGGTGGACCAGCGGGCTGACGGCACTTTGGCGCTGAGTTACCAATCTCTCAGCACCCCTGCTGAAGCGGTGTTAGAGGCCGTGCGCGGCGCAGGCATTCGCATCCGCGATGTGCGCACCGAGCAGGCTGATTTACAGGATGTGTTTCTGGAGTTGACCCGCAGCCGGTAAGGGAACAGTCAGTTTGAGGGAATTGCGCGATACCCCTTGGCGATCATGGCGATCCCGACGCCCGAGAGGCCGATCCCACCGAGGATATCGACATTAACCCATCGTGACGTGGTGCGCCTGACAGCATGCATGGTCAGCAGCGCATAGGCCAGGATCGAGACTACATCGAACACCACGAACACCGCGCCATAGATCAGGCTTTGTAGAATGATGTTGTGATCGGGTGAGATGAAGGCCGGGAACAGCGCAACAAAGAACACGATGGCCTTGGGGTTGGTGACGCAGGCAAAGAACCCGGCCCAAAATGTTGCCTTGCCGACCAGCCTTACCGGTGCGTCACTGCCCCGTTGCGCCTCCCGGAACGACCGGTACGCCATTCCGAGGATGAAAATCCCGCCAGCGATCTGCAAGAAGGGCAAGACAATTTCAGACAATGCCATCAGCGCGCTCAGACTGCCGACGGCGATGATGATATGCACCACTGTGCCCAAAGCATCCCCGGCTGTGGTGATCACTGCCGCGCGGGACCCGTGCCGGACCGCCTGGGCTGTTGCAAACGCAACAGACGGGCCGGGCGTGGCCACGAATAAAAGCGTGGTGGTCAAAAAGGCCAGAAATTAAGAGATAATCCATTTTGTCAGTCTCGCGGTGTTGGACCCATGACAGGGTTCGCTGTAAACACGCAGACTGCTTGGGGTTTTAAGGAGACGCAACATGGATCAGGTCACAGGTGGCTGCCTTTGCGGCAAAGTTTCGCTGAAAGCGTCGGGCAAACCCTACCGGGTCGGCCTGTGTCACTGCCTTGATTGCCGAAAACATCACGGCGCGCTGTTTTATGCCTCGGCCGTGTTTCCAGAGGATGCGGTGACGATTACGGGCGAAACGTGCGAGTATGCCGGGCGACATTTCTGTCCGTTCTGCGGATCGTCGGTCTTAGCCCGCAGTGAGGATGAGATCGAGGTGCATCTGGGCGCGCTGGATGCCCCGGACCAACTGACGCCTACTTACGAAGGCTGGACCGACCGGCGCGAATCCTGGCTTCCGCCATTTCCGGGGCTCAAAGGGTACAAACGCGGTCGCGACAGCGCGGACCGTCACGAGGATTAGGCGACCCTAAGACTTGTCGCGCTCTTTCAGGCAAATCTCGATCTCGTTAAGGCGTTTGAGAACCTCATCGCGGTAGACATCCGTCTTCTCGGCATCCTCAACGCCATGTGCCTCTTGCATCGAGTTCACGATCAGACCGACCACAAGGTTCACCACTGCGAAGGTCGTGATCAGAATGAAGGGCACAAAGAAGGCCCAAGCATAAGGGTAATCCACCATCACGGGGCGCACGATACCCATGGACCAAGATTCTAGCGTCATGATCTGGAACAGGGAATAGGCCGATTGGCCCAGTGTGCCGAACCATTGAGGAAAGCTGTCGCCAAACAGTTTCGTCGCCATGACTGAACCGATGTAGAAAATGATACCCATCAGCACAAAGACTGATCCCATACCGGGCAGCGCGTTCATCAGCCCCTCGACCACGCGGCGCAGGGACGGGGTGACCGACACCACCCGCAGCAGCCGCAAAATCCGCAGCGCCCGCAGCACCGACAGCCCTTGCGTGGCGGGCACCAGCGAAATGCCGACAATCACGAAATCAAACAGGTTCCAGCCGCTGCGGAAAAACCCGGCCCCGCGCGCGATCAGCTTCATCGCGATCTCGACCACGAAAATCGCCAGACAGATTTTGTCCAGCATCAGGATCAGCGGGCCAAACTGCGCCATCACCGGCTTGGACGTCTCAAGCCCCAGGATCACCGCATTGAACAAGATCACGCCCAGAATGAAATTCTGCACCGCTGGGCGGTCGATAAAAGCGCCGATTTGTGCGCGCATGGAGTGATCCTCGGGTTGGGTTTGGGCGAGATATGGGGCAGCGCCGCCCGGCTGGCAAGGCTCTTTCCTTTTGCATCCTGCGCAGCCTCGCTTTTCGCGGATGACGGCCCTGCCAATCCGTGCTAGGCCACGCCCATGAGCAAGCTGCCCTCGAAAGCCGAAATTCTCGATTGGATTTCGCAGAACCCGACCCTCACCTCGAAACGCGACATCTCCAAGGCCTTTGGCATAAAGGGCGCGGATCGCATTGATCTCAAGCGCCTGCTGAAAGAGCTTGAGGCCGAGGGCCATCTGTCCCGGCGCAAGAAGACCTATCGCGATCCCGATAAACTGCCCCCGGTCAGCGTGTTGCAGATCACCGGACAGACCCCGGATGGCGAGCTGTGGGCCAAGCCGCTGGAATGGCACGGTGAGGGAGCGGAACCCAAGGTTTTGCTGATCCCGCGCGCCGCTGATCTGGCGCTGGGCGAAGGCGACCGGGTTCTGGGCCGCCTGCAAGAGGTCAGTGGTGAGGCGCATCATTACGAGGCTAGGTTGATCCGCCGGATCGGCGCCAACCCTCTGAAAATTCTGGGCATCTTCAGCAAACGGGCCGAAGGCGGGCGCATCCTGCCCATTGACAAGGGCCGCGACAAGGAATGGTCGGTGCCTGCCGATGCCACGGGTGGTGCCAAAGATGGTGAGTTGGTCGAGGCGGAACAATCCGGCCCCAAAGATCGCATGGGCCTGCCGCGTGCGCGGGTGATCGGCCGGTTGGGCGATCCCTCGGCACCCAAGGCCGTGTCGCTGACCGCGATCCATCAGCACGGTATCCCGGATGATTTCCCCGACGAGGTGATTGCCGAGGCGGATCGCATGAAACCCGCAGGGCTGAAGGGGCGCGAAGATCTGCGCGAGATGCCGTTGATCACTATTGATCCGGCAGATGCGCGCGACCACGACGATGCGGTCTATGCCCACGCCGATGACGACCCCAAGAACGAGGGCGGACATGTCATCTGGGTCGCGATTGCCGATGTGGCGTACTATGTGACCTCAGGCAGCGCCTTCGACGGCGAGGCGCGTAAGCGCGGCAACTCCAGCTATTTCCCGGATCGCGTGGTGCCGATGCTGCCGGATCGTCTTTCGGGTGATCTGTGCAGCTTGCACGAGGGCGTGCCACGCGCCTGTATTGCCGTGCGGATGCAGATTGACGCCCGTGGCGAAAAGATTGGCCACCGCTTTGTGCGTGGCTTGATGCGCTCGCCCGCCTCGCTGAATTATCAAGAGGTGCAGGCGGCGATGGACGGTCAGGTGAATGACAAGGTCACGCCCCTATTGGACGACGTGATCAAACCGCTTTATGCGGCCCACGCCGCTTTGGTACACGCCCGCCACCGCCGCCAACCGCTTGATCTCGACCTGCCGGAACGCAAGGTGCAGCTCAGCGAGGAAGGCAAGGTGCTCAGCGTCAATTTCTCTGACCGACTTGAGGCGCATAAACTGATTGAGGAATGCATGGTGCTGGCCAATGTTGCCGCCGCCGAGACGTTGATCGCCCGCAAATCACCGCTGCTGTTCCGCGTGCACGAAGAACCGCCGCCAGAGAAACTGGACAGCTTGCGCGAGGTGGCCGAGGCCGCCGGTCTGGTGCTGGCCAAGGGGCAGGCGCTGAAGACGCAGCACCTTAATCAGCTGCTGCACGGCGCGCGGGATACGGATCATTCCGAGGTGGTCAATATGGCAACCTTGCGGGCGATGACGCAGGCCTATTATGCGCCCAGCAATTTCGGTCATTTCGGTCTCGCGCTGCAATCCTATGCCCATTTCACCTCGCCCATCCGGCGCTATGCGGACCTGATCGTGCACCGCGCGCTGATCTCGGCGCATGACTGGGGCAGCGATGGCCTGTCGCCGCGTGATATCGAGGTGCTGCAAAGCACGGGCGAGCATATATCCGATACTGAACGGCGATCCATGATGGCCGAGCGGGATACAAATGATCGCTATCTGGCGGCTTTTCTGTCGGAACGTCTGGGCGATGAGTTTACCGGCCGGATCAGTGGAGTCGCCAAGTTTGGGGCCTTCGTTCGACTGGATGAAACCGGGGCGGATGGATTAATCCCCGTGCGCTCGCTTGGACGCGAATTCTTCCATTTTGACCGGGACGCGGCGACCCTGATGGGGGCAGATACCGGCACGACAATCGGGCTGGGTCAACGGGTGACCGTAAAGCTGTCCGAAGCAGCCCCAGTGACTGGTGGCATCGCGCTGGAACTGGTCAGCCTGGATGGTAAACTGATGCCGCGCGGCGACAGCGGCGGACGCGGAAAATCGCCTCGACGCAAGGCGGTGCAGCACAAGCGGAAATCTGACAAGACCAAACGCAAAGTGGCGCGCAAGCGGCGGTAGAGTAATGTCCCGAGCCCGGAATTAAGGCCGTAGGCCGCCGGGCCATCGCCAGACCGCCCTGAAGGGCTGGCGATTTGGTTGGGTCAAGTAAATCATCCATTCGATATTCGGACTTGGCGACCATAAAGTGCTCCAGAATACCCGTCAGGTCGCCATCCCGCGGTCTGGCGATGGCCCGGCTATTTCTTGTGATACCTCAACGCGTGGCGGATCAGGTGCAACAGGCGCTCGGGCTCAATATCTTTGAGGCTATCAAACAGCACTGCCCTATTTCCATCCAACCTGTCCCAGCCCGGAAAGGCGGCTGCATAGTTTCTGATTATGCGGCTTTGGCAATGGGCAAAAATGGCAAACCGCGCTTCCTTATGAGGTCCAACACGCAGGGTTGAGCCCTTGGGCGCGAGGAAAGCTGGTTGCCCCCAGCGCAGCGCCTCGGTCACGTCATCCCTGCCGATGCTGAGGATCAGATCGCGCAGGGCAAGTGCACCGATACGGGTGTCATCCGGGTAGCTGTTGAACACGGTTGCAACATCGGAAGGAAGCGGGCGGGTCATACGCGCATCATGAGGCCGGATAGTGACATTTTCTGTCAGTATGTGCGAAGATACTCTTCTGATGAGCCGCACCCATCGACTGTTCCAATTGATGCAGGCCCTGCGCCTGGCTGAACCGCCTGCCACTGCCAGCAAACTGGCGGATGCGCTGGATGTGTCACCGCGCACGGTTTACCGCGATATCGACACGCTGCGCAGCCTGGGCGCGGTGATCGATGGTGAGGCGGGGTTTGGCTATACGCTGATTGAAGATGCGACGTTGCCGCCGCTGGGGTTTACCAGTGACGAGCTTGAGGCGCTGGTTCTGGGTCTGCGCGAAGTGGGGCAGGTCGGCGATCCGGCCTTGCGCGATGCGGCCGCAGCGGCATTGGCCAAGCTGCGGCCCCGCCTGCCAGCAGCGCAGGCCCACCGGCTTGAACATGCGGTGCTGACGGCGCGGCGGTATTCTTCAATGCCCGAACCGGGGGTTGACGTGGCCGAGCTGCGTCAGGCCACATGGGACGAACGCACGATCCGATTTGACTATGCCGATGCCGAGGGGCGCGAAACCCAGCGCGATGTGGACCCTTTGTCGATTGTTTACATGCAGGCCTCGCACTGTCTGTTGGCATGGTGCCATCTGCGCCAGGACTTCCGCGCTTTCCGGCTGGACAGGATGCAGAACCTTGAGGCGACGGGTGCGTCGTTCCGGCCTCGCCGGGTGCCGCTGTTGCGCGATTACATGAAGCGTATCCGCGAAGAGGTGGCACAGCACGCAGTAAGGTGACCCCGCGACTAATACCAACGGCCCAATTAATTGACCTTTATCCATTCTCGATCTGTGATTGAAGTTATGCGTTCAGGGTCGTTCGCAAAGAAGTTCCAGGCCCGGGCGCATTTTTCGAGGATTTCTTCATATGTGTCGAAGACAGAGACAGCGAGTTTGTTCGACCGCAGATAGGCCCAAACGTTTTCCATTGGGTTCAATTCCGGTGAGTATGGGGGCAGTTTTACGAGTGTAGTATTATCTGGCACCTGCAAGCATTTTGCTCCGTGCCAACCAGCCCCGTCGATGATGAGCAAGGCATGTGCGCCGGGTGCGATTGTCTTTGCGATCTCATCGAGATGCAGCCCCATTGCTTCGGCGTTGACGTAAGGCAGGATCAGCCCAGCCGCCGTGCCACAGGCAGGACAGGCTGCGCCGAAGATACAGCTCCATTTGCAGCGCGTATCACGTGGTGCGCGCGGGCGGGTTCCACGCCTGGCCCATTTGCGGGTGAGGGTTCCTTGCTGCCCGACGCGGGCTTCATCCTGGAACCATACCTCAAGCGGCTTCCCCTTTGCATGTTTTGGCAGGGTATCGGCTATGAGGCTGGCAAAGTTTTTTTAAAAGCCTGCTGTGCAGCGGGATCAGTTGTAAAACGCGGAGCAATATTGGGCCACAGAAGCGGCTGCATATCGCAGTTGTAGCGGAGTAAAAGTCCGCCAGTTTGTGCCCTTCGTTTATTCGGAGGGCGGGAGATGTATTCTGTGGATATTTATAGTCGTGTGCGCCGTGCTTGTTTGAAGGACGGTATGTCTGGCCGAGAAGCGGCGCGGTTTTTCAACATGGCGTAATCAGGATCAGCACTCAGTTACCCCTGTTATTCTGGATGCACATGCAATTGAAAAGGAGACTGACCAATGGAATATTTTGCTGGTTTGGATGTGTCCATGGAAGAGACGCATATCTGCATTCTGGATCGTGAAGGGGCCCTTATTCGTGAAGGAAAAGCGAGCTCAACACCAAAAGCGATCGCTGACTTCCTCGCTTCTGGACCACCATGTGCCAAAGTTGTATTTGAAACGGGACGGATGGCACCAATGCTTTACCATGGGCTGACGGAGCTTGGTGTCCCGGTTGTTTGCATCGAGAGCAGGCAAGCATATCAGGCCCTTAAATCTCTGGCCGGCCACAAGACGGACCGCAATGATGCCCGCGGTTTGGCACACCTGGCGCGGACGGGATTCTACAAGCCGACCCATGTCAAATCACTGTCAGCGCACGCAATCCGGTCGCTGATCGCAGCCCGCAAGAAGCTGGTCGGACAGCGTGTGACGCTCGACAATCAGATCCGCGGTCTGGTCGTCGTCTTCGGCGTGCGGCTGCCACGAGCTTTGTCTCCGGCATTCAAAAACGCGGCGCTAAAAGTTAGCGATGGAGTGCCTGGCCTCCATGCCGCAATTTGCGGACTGTTCGCAGCACGCGAAGCAATCCTCGCGGCGGTTGCAGCCATTGATGGCGACATCAAAAAGATGACCCGCAAATCCGAAGTCTGCCAGCGCCTTATGACGGTACCAGGGGTCGGTCCGATCACAGCATTGGCCTTTGCCGCAGCAATTGATGATCCGTCGCGTTTCAGGAAATCGCGTGATGTGGGGGCGTATCTTGGACTGGTGCCGCGACGGCATCAATCTGGTGAAATCGACTACACGGGCAGCATCTCAAAGCGGGGCGACGTGCGCGTCAGAACGCTTCTCTATGAGGCCGCCAATGTGATGCTGACGCGGTATGCCGCTCCGCTCAAATTGAAGACATGGGCCCTCGCAATCGGTGCGCGCTCAACGATGAGAAAGGCCCGAGTGGCTCTGGCGCGTCGTCTGGCAATCATACTTCATGCCATTATGCGAGACAAAACTGACTTCCAGTCCGCGTAAGGCTTACGAGGCGACAACGAGGATTCCTAAATCAAAGTTCCCATCTGGGACGATGCCCGAGGGAGGGCGTGAGACACGGCGCCGATTCTGTAGCAACAGCCAAGACCAACGGTATGATTGCGGTTTCAACATTGCCGACCCACACCCAGCCAACCCCATCATGAACCTCAGAGTTCGAAGAGAACAAAGGCAACCTCTGACATCAAAAGCAGGAAACTCAGGAAACACGCATTGACAGATTAGAGAACAAAGATCGTAAGACGATCGCGAAGATGCTGCGCCATGAACTTCCGCCTGGGTATCGTCGGTCGGAAGCGCCTCGGCGGCCAACGCTTGATGGTTATGTTGGTGTGGTCGATGAGATACTGCGCACAGACAAAGCCCTGATCAAAAAGCAGCGACACACGGCCAAGCGCATCTTTGAACGGCTGCGCGATGAGCATGGATATGCCGGCAGCCTGACCACGGTGACCTATTACGTGCGCGAGCAAAAACGGCGCACCAAAGAGGTGTTTGTGCCGTTGTCGCATCGGCCGGGCCATGCGCAGGTTGATTTTGGTGAGACGCTGGGCGTGATCGGTGGCGTGGAATGCAAGATCCACTTCTTCGTGATGAGCTTGCCACATTCTGATGCGGTGTTTGTGAAGGGATATCCAGCTGAGACAACCGAGGCGTTTTGCGATGGCCATGTGTCCGCCTTTGCATTCTTTGGCGGCATTCCGCAATCCATTCTCTACGACAATACCAAGATCGCCGTGGCTCGGATACTCGGGGATAAGACGCGCATCCGCACACGTCGGTTTACGGAACTGCAGTCGCATTACTTGTTTGATGACAAGTTTGGCAGACCCGCGCGAGGGAACGATAAAGGCAACGTTGAGGGCATGGTTGGATACACCCGCCGCAACTTCATGGTTCCCGCACCTCGCTATGACAGCTTTGATGATCTGAACGCACATTTGGAAGAGAAGTGTTTAGCACGTCAGGCCGATACGTTGCGGGGTCACACCCAAACCATAGGCGCACGCCTGATGTCGGATTTGGATGCTCTGATGGGATTGCCCGTCGCAGAATATGAAGCCTGCGATCACGTCAGCACGCGTGCAACGTCGATCTCAATGGTGCGCTATCGCAGCAATGATTACTCGGTGCCAGTAGCCTATGCGCACCACGATGTTCATGTGCGTGGGTTTGTGCATGAGGTTATCATCGGCTGCGGCAATGAGATTATTGCGCGGCACAAACGATCCTACACATCAGCGGATATGGTCTTTGACCCATTGCACTTTTTGCCCCTGCTTGAACAAAAGGTGGGTGCCCTGGATCAGGCCGCGCCTTTGCAGGGTTGGCATTTGCCAGATGTATTTGCCACGCTGCACCGACTGCTTGAAGCCAGAATGGGTAAGCCGGGCAAGCGAGAATACGTTCAAGTCTTGCGCCTTTTGGAGACCTTCGAAATGGATGTTGTGCAAGGCGCAATCCAGCAGGCAATAGATATGGGTGCAATTGGCTATGACGCCGTAAAACACCTTGTACTGTGTCGGGTTGAGAAGCGGCCACCACGATTGGATTTGGACTTCTATCCATACTTGCCCAAGGCCAATGTCGGCACAACACGCCCATCCAGTTACATGAGCTTGATGGGAAGGACCGCGGCATGACCGAAGCCCCTCGGATTCTTCTACGGCATCATCTTAAACAACTGCGACTGCCAACGTTCCAAGGCGAGTATGCCAAACAGGCGCAGCTCTGTGCTGCAGAGAACAAAGATCACATCCACTATCTGGCGCGGCTGTGTGAGATGGAATTGATCGACCGCGAACGCCGGATGATTGAACGGCGCATCAAAGCGGCGAAGTTCCCCAGCACCAAGAGCTTGGATAGCTTTGACTTCAAGATCATGCCAAGCTTGAACAAGCCCCTGACGATGGATCTGGCACGATGCGATTACGTTAATCGCAGGGAGAACATCATCGCGCTCGGCCCGTCAGGCACGGGCAAGACACACATCGCCCTGGGACTTGGGCTGGCTGCATGTCAAAGAGGACTGAAGGTGCGCTTCACAACGGCTGCGGCATTAGTCCATGATCTGATCGAGGCTCAAGATGAGCGGAGATTGCAGCGCCTTCAAAAGCAACTGACCAGCCAGAACCTGTTGATCATTGATGAACTGGGCTTCGTACCGCTCAGCAAATCTGGCGCAGAGCTGCTCTTCGAGGTCATATCCCAATGCTATGAACGCGGCTCCATCATCATAACCTCGAACCTGCCCTTCGATGAATGGACTGAAGTCTTTGGCTCTGAGCGGCTGACCGGTGCGCTACTCGATCGTTTAACCCATCACGTCCACATCCTCGAGATGAATGGCGAAAGCTATCGGCTCAAACACAGTCGCAACAACCGAAAATAACCAGCCCGCAATCACAGTCAGAATAATGCTGGCCTTATGGCCAGCATGCGCTTTGGCACGCTTCAGCTTTGTGACGAGCACGCGTGCAAAAGCGCCACAAAAACATCAACCGAAGTGGCCCATTTTTACGCCGCGACATGGACCCATTTTACTCTGCGATTGACAATCAGTTTTGGGATGCTCCGGGCGCACGGAAAGGCGACGAAAACCATGCCTGGCTGGATACTTGCCAATCGTACGTTCATGTAGCTTTACGTCGAATTCTTCTTCAACGCGGACCTGCAAATCGGCACAGCGCCACCGCACTACGCCATCTTTTGCCGGGTCAGGCCCAGCCTCAACCCAAGCCACAAACAGCGCCTGTTGCTCCAGGGACAGGCGTGGCTTTGCACCCTTGCCACACCGATCAGAAAGCCCACCAAGGCCCTCTGCATTGTAGCGATGCACCCGGTCTCTGGGAGTTTGGCGATCCATACCGCTGCTACGGGCCGCTGTTGCGCGATCCACATCGTCAAGCACCAGCGCTATGGCGAGTATTCGACGGACAACACGACCATCCCTGGTTCGCTTTGCAGCACAACGCAAATCTTGCGCGGACATATCTGTGCGCGTAATCTTGACTGCCCCACCCATGAGCACCTCCTTGCTTCTGGAGGCCATTGATTCAGAAATGCAGTAAATTTGAAATCACAAAAGTGAGTCAGACATTAAGGCCGCTGGTATAAATCCTGTTGAAAGCGTTAAAGAGGCCATGTTGGTTCGTTACCGGAACGTCTTGTGTGGCTATGATCTGGTGGTGCAGCCCGGCAAGCGGATTTTTCGCAAGTGCGATCTCCAGTAATTTGAGAATATCGCCCGCGACCTTCAGGCCGCTTTTGAAACACAAGACGAACTGGTCCGGTGAGTACCAGATGCGAAATCACTTGGGAGGCGGCTGCTCTATCCAGTTGAGTCACGGGGCCGTTGCGATCTGCTTACCCGCGCGCTGTCGTCTTGTCATTGTTGTATTTCGTGCGGTCGAGATGCTTGATCCTGGCGCGATGTTTGCGTTAACGTAAGCTCCAGACCTTTCAGGAAAGCGCCTTTCACGTGACTGATAAAAACCACCGTCCATTGACCCTTCGCGATGTCTCCGAAGCGTCGGGAGTATCTGAAATGACCGTCAGCCGCGTGTTGCGCAATCGGGGCGATGTCTCGGATGCGACGCGCGAACGCGTGCTGCAAACCGCCAAGCAGTTAGGCTATGTTCCCAACAAGATCGCCGGCGCGCTGGCCTCAAGTCGCGTCAATCTGGTGGCGGTGATTATTCCGTCGATGTCCAACATGGTGTTTCCGGAGGTGATGACAGGGATCACTCAGGTTCTGGAAGAGACCGAACTGCAACCCGTCGTGGGGATCACGGGCTACCTGCCCGAGAAAGAAGAGAAAGTTCTCTATGAAATGCTGTCCTGGCGGCCTTCGGGGGTGATCATCGCAGGGATCGAACATACCGATGCGTCCCGCGCCATGTTGCGCGCTTCGGGCATTCCGGTGGTCGAGATCATGGATACGGACGGAACCCCGGTGGATTCGATGGTCGGAATTTCCCATCGTCGCGCTGGTCAGAAAATGGCCGAGACGATCCTGAAAGGTGGCTATCAGAATATTGGATTCCTCGGAACCAAGATGGCGCTGGACCACCGCGCGCGCAAACGGTTTGAGGGTTTCACCGAGACGCTGGCCAAGAAGGGTGTCGAGATTGTTGACAAGGAATTCTATTCCGGCGGCTCGGCTCTGGTGAAGGGTCGCGAGATGACCCAAGCTATACTGGATCGCGAACCGGAACTGGATTTTCTCTATTATTCCAACGACCTGATTGGGGCAGGCGGCCTGATGTACCTGCTGGAGCAGGGTGTGGGCATCCCCGGACAGATTGGTCTTGCGGGGTTTAATGGGGTCAGCCTGCTGAAAGGTTTGCCCAAGGAGCTGGCCACGATGGATGCCTGTCGGCTGGATACCGGACGGCGCGCTGCCGAGATTATTGCCGCGCGGGTCAATGGCGAGGGCAGCGATCCGGTGCGCGAGTCTATGGAACCCACGATCAGCTATGGCGACACGTTGCGCCGTCCCTGATCCGTCAGGTTATTCCGGCGGGATTTCGCCGCGCTCTATTATGTCGTGCGAGAATTCGGCAAAGGCCAACGCCCAGGCCTCGCGTTTTTCAGGGGTAAATGCGTCTCCCAATGTTTCTTCCAGCGTGTCCAGTAGCGCCTTACCCATGGGTTCAAAATCGCGCGCTGTCACACCGATGGCGCGATGACCGGCCCCCAGATCGGTATAGCGATCTGCCATAGCCTCGGGGCGATGCTCGGGGCGATGCAAGTTGTCGACAATCGCACCGAGAGTGGCCATGAAACGCATGCCTTGCCCTCCCAGATCCTCGCGAAACATCGGCTTGAGATGCGGGGCCCGTCGGAACAGCGCCTCGTAGAACTGCATGGATCTGGGTTCGGGATCGTCGCGCAGGGCGGTAAAGCTGGACCGGATCAGGTCAAGCTGTTTCTGGCTAGGGCCTGTTGAGATACAGGATTCCCATTTCCATTAATTTCTGATTCAAGTTTCCAAAATGGAGGCGAGAATGTTGAGTGACCGGTTTTTGATAAGTGACGGGCAATGGGATCTTATAGAGCCCCATTGCCTTGGCAAGAAGAGCGATCCGGGGCGGACTGGAGGTGACGCCCGTTTGTTTGTGGAGGCTGTTTTGTGGATCGCCCGGACAGGTGCGCCATGGCGGGACTTGCCGGCTGAATTTGGCAAATGGAATTCGATTTTCACACGGTTCAGATATTGGGTTAAACGGGACGTATTTCATCGTATGTTCAATGAGTTATCCGAAGATATCGACTTCGAATATACGATGATTGATGGCACGATCTGCAAGGTACACCGTCATGGACAGGGCGCAAAAGGGGGACTCAAAATCAGGCCATCGGAAAGTCTCGCGGCGGAATGACCACCAAAATTCTGGCGCTGACCGACGCCTTTGGCAACCTCATCGACTTCCGGCTGATGCCCGGACAGGCGCATGACCTGCTCAAAACACGTGAATTGCTGGCAGATGTTTGCTGCCGAAATCTGTTGGCGGATAAGGCCTTTGACGCGGATTGGCTTCGGGCGTTATTGGCAGAAAGGGACATTGAAGCCGTTATTCCACCCAAGTCCAACCGCAAAAGCCCAGCTTCATGTGATATGGAAATCTATAAGTGGAGGCATCTCGTCGAAAACTTCTTTCAGAAACTCAAAGAATTCAAACGTATAGCAATGCGTGCCTGCAAAACCGACACCAGTTTCGAAGCCATGATCCACATCGGAGCGACAATAATCCGCACACGATGAATCTCAACAGGCCCTAAGGGACATGTCATCGCCTCCGGCAGTGAAACGATCGCGCGCAATCCGAGTATAGCACAAACCGCGCCTGCCGGGATGCGGCATTACCGCGGCTGCGGATTGAGCGCCTTATTGTACGGTTTCCAGTCCGCGATCTCGGGGTAATAGGTCTGACGCCATTGGCGCACGCGGGGGTTCATCACCCGACGCCACAAAGGGGGGACCATCGCGACCATGGTCATGATCGGATAGCCATAAGGCAGTTGCGGCGCGTCGGCCTCGGTATAGTTCTGCAACAGCGGAAAACGCCGGTTGGGTTTGTAATGGTGATCGGAATGGCGTTGCAGGTTGATCAGCAGCCAGTTTGACGCCTTATGCGCCGCGTTCCAGCTGTGGCGCGGTTTCACATGTTCATATTTGCCATCACCCAGATGTTTGCGGGTCAGCCCGTAGTGTTCGATGTAATTGACCAGTTTCAGTTGCCAGATCGCCACGAACGCCTGCCAGATGAACAGGAACAGCCCGGCCCAGCCACCGACCAAAAGCGCCAGCAACAGCATGAAACCCTGCATCGCCCAATAGCGCCAGAACGGGTTGGTGGGGTCGCTCCATGCTTTGTCCTTGCGTGCCAGCATCTCTTTCTCGGCGCGAAAGGCCGACTGCCATGATCCGCGCAACACCCTTGGGAAGAAGCGGTGAAACCCTTCATTGTAGCGCGCTGTCACCGGGTGACGCGGCGTGCCGACATGGCGCTGATGCACCAGCAAATGTTCCGAGCGGAAATGCGAGTAGAGTGTCGTCGCAAGTAACACATCGCCCAAAAACCGCTCGCCCTTGTCCTTTTGATGCATCAGCTCGTGACTGTAATTGATGCCGACCGTGCCGGTGATCACACCGACACCAAAGAACAGTACAATGGTTTCCAGCGCCGACAGATGCGCATCCCCCGGGCCGGTCACATACCAGATCAGCCAGAACAGCAGCCCGAATTGCAGCGGCCCCCAGATCAGGGTGATCGCCTTGTACCAAGTCAGGTGATCCTCTTCGGTCTCAAGGTCGGCATTCTCCAGGTTCAGTCCCAGAAATGCATCGAGGATCGAAAACAGATACCAGGTGGTGACTGGCAATAGCAGAACGGCCCAGATGCCATATATCGCCCCGATCAGGGCAATCGGGATCAGCAGCAGCGTCATCCAGAACGGAACGGCGTTGCGGAACAGGGCAACCTGCGAGGCGGGAATCATGTGAACTCTTCGAGTCTGAAAGGCGCGCTTCCGGTCGTCTTAGGGCAACTTGGTAAACTCTGCATGCGCAAGGTCAAACACTTTGCGCATGACGGTGGGTAATTTTGAGGGGCGAAAGTCGTGACGCGGCTCAAATGCGCCAATTTCCGTCTGCGCATCTGCCGGAACCTGCGCTATCTCGATCTGCAGGCGCAGGTGGAAATGTGTGAAGGTGTGGCGGGCCTCTTCAGGTAAAACCTCCCAATCAGCCTCCATCGGTGGCGCGGGCGTGGGCGCGTCGGACCAATCCGACCCGGGCCATCCCAGCATCCCACCCAACAACCCCTTGTCGGGGCGACGTTCGAGCAACCACGCGCCATCCGCACGCCGCGCCACATAGGCAATGCCCAACCGCGTAGGTTTGGGTTTTTTTGGTGTCTTGCGGGGCAGATCAGCGGCAATCCCCTGATCCCGCGCTTTGCACGGGTTCCGCCAGGGGCAAATCCCACAGGCCGGGTTTTTGGGTGTGCAGATTGTGGCCCCCAGATCCATCACCGCCTGCGCGTAATCACCGGGGCGCTGGGCCGGGGTCAGGGCGGCAGCGGCTTTGGTCAGTTCGGGTTTGGCCGCAGGCAGGGGCGTTGTGATCGCATGAAGCCGGGACATAACCCTTTCGACATTACCATCGACCACGGTTTCAGGGCGATCAAACGCAATCGCCGAGATGGCCGAGGCTGTGTAGGGTCCGATACCGGGCAGAGACGACAGCGCCTCAAATGTGTCGGGAAAGACGCCCCCGTGATCATCGGCCACGGCGCGGGCGCATTTCAGAAGGTTGCGGGCGCGGGCATAATAGCCAAGGCCGGCCCATTCCCCCATCACCGCATCATCCGGGGCGGCGGCAAGGTCACTCACATTTGGCCACAGGGCCGTGAATCGCTCAAAATATGAGGTCACTGCGGCGACGGTGGTCTGTTGCAACATCACCTCGCTTAGCCAGACGCGGTAGGGATCAGGGGTTATGCCGCGCGCGCGATCTCCCGGGCTGATCCGCCAAGGCATGGTGCGGGCGTGGCGATCATACCACTCCAGCAGGTCAGCCGCTTTGGCCAGATCACGCATTCGTTAGGCTCCGTGTGACGAAAAGGGGGCTGGCATGCCCCGGCACATGCCTTAGATTAGCGCGGAAGTACAGGAGGTCACCTATGGTCCCGTCGCGTCCCGGCTCAAAGGGATTCAAGCGCACGTCACATCTGTTGAAGGATCGCATCCGACGCGCATCGGAAACGCGGGGCTTTGCGGTGTCCCGGCTTGTGACGCATTGGGAAGAGGTGGTGGGCGCCGATATCGCCGCCATCGCCCGGCCAGTGGATGTCAGCTATGGGCGCGGTGGCATGGGCGCCACGCTGACCGTGCTGACCACAGGGGCGCAGGCCCCGATGCTTGAGATGCAGAAAGAAAAGCTGCGCGAGAAGGTGAACGCGGTTTACGGCTATAACGCCATTTCGCGCATTCGCCTGACCCAGACCGCCCCGATGGGGTTCGCCGAAGGGCAGGCCAGTTTTGAGCACCGGCCCAAACCCAAGGCCCCTGCGGCCCCCGATCCGATCACCAAACAGGCCGCCAGTGATCTGGCAGCCCAGGTGGATGACACCGACCTAAGGGCTGCGCTTGAAGCTTTGGGTCAGAACGTATTAAGCAAAGCGAAACGCTGAGTTGAAAGGGAAGATGATGAACCGACTGATCCTTGTGGGGGCCGTTGGCCTTGCCATCGCCGCAGGCGTGATATTCATGCAGACGCGCTCGGCCCCGTCCAACGTTGCCGAACTGCCCGCTGGCGCGGCCAACGCGCAGGAAGCTGCGGGCGTCGACACCTCGGCGGTTGTGGAAATGACCATGGGGCCTGAAGATGCCAAGGTCACCGTGATCGAATATGCCTCGTTCACCTGCCCGCATTGCGCGCGGTTCCACACCGACCAGTTCAAACAGCTGAAGGCGGATTACATCGACACCGATCAGGTGCATTTTATCTATCGTGACGTGTTCTTTGACCGTTTCGGCCTGTGGGCCTCGATGGTCGCGCGGTGCGGCGGTGAGGAGCGGTTCTTTGGTATTTCCGACATGATCTATGCGCAGCAAAGCGACTGGATCGGCTCGGGTCAGGACCCGGTGCAAATTGCCAACAACCTGCGTGATATCGGCAAGGTGGCTGGTCTGGACGATGCCCAGCTCGAGGCCTGCCTGAATGACAGTGCAAAGGCCGAGGCGCTGGTGGCATGGTTCCAGGTCAATGCCGAGGCCGATGACATCAGCTCGACCCCGACGCTGGTGATCAACGGGCAGAAATACTCGAACATGGCCTATTCCGAGCTGAGCGCCCTGATCGACGAAAAACTGGCTGAGTAATGACCACCCCTCTGGCGGGTCTGAAAGTCGTCGAACTGGCGCGGATTCTGGCTGGCCCCTGGGCCGGGCAGACCCTGTCTGATCTGGGTGCCGAGGTGATCAAGGTTGAAAGCCCGGCAGGCGATGATACCCGCAATTGGGACCCGCCCTTTATCGAGCGGGAGGGCGACCGCACGGCCGCCTATTTCCATGGCTGTAATCGCGGTAAATCCAGTATCGCGATAGATTTTCGCACCGACGAAGGACAGCGGCAGGTCCGCGATCTGATCCGCGACGCCGATATCGTGATCGAGAATTTCAAGGTTGGGGGCCTCGCCAAATACGGGCTGGATTACGACAGTCTGGCTGCGATCAATCCGGGACTGATCTATTGTTCCATCACCGGGTTCGGTCAGGACGGCCCTTATGCGCACCGCGCGGGATACGATTACATCATCCAAGGCATGTCCGGCCTGATGTCGATCACCGGCGAGGTGGATCGCCAGCCTCTGAAAGTGGGGGTGGCCATCACCGATGTGTTCACCGGGGTCTATGCCGCCACCGCCATTCTGGCCGCGCTGCATCAACGCCAGTCCACCGGAAAGGGCCAACAGATTGACATGGCGCTGATGGACGTGGCCGTGTCAGTGACCGCCAATCAGGCGATGAATTATTTGTCGACCGGGCAGGCCCCGGGGCGGTTGGGCAATTTCCATCCTAATTTGTGCCCTTATCAGGTGTTTGACTGTGCGGATGGGTTCATCATCATCGCCACCGGCAATGACCCGCAATATCAGCGGCTTTGTGCCCTTCTGGGCTGCGCCGAGCTGGCCGACGACGCGCGGTTCCTGACCAATGCCGACCGGGTGTCGCGCCGGGAACAGCTGTCGGATCTTCTGGCCGCCTATACCAAGACCTTCACCAAGGCAGACCTGTTGCAGGCTTGCGAAGACAAGGGCGTTCCCGCCGGGCCGATCAACGATCTCAAAGAGGTGTTTGACGACCCACAGGTGCAGGCACGCGGGATGCAGATCAATCCGGATGGCGTGCCCGGAGTCCGCTCGCCCTTCCGGTTTTCAGATGCCGATCTGGCGCTGGATCGCCCGTCACCCAAGCTGGGCGAGCATGATTGACAGGGGCTCAGCCCATCGCTTGCTGATCAAAGAACGACGTTGAGGACGGCTTTTCCGGGATTTCCATCTCGTAGGCTGAACAGCGGATTCGGCCTGTATGTTCCCCCGCACCAATTCATGCGTGTGCTTGCTGGGCAGGTGATTGGGGCTGAGCTCGATGGCATCCTCGGCATAGTAGGTCGCAATGTAGAGCGTGCGTGGCTGATCCGACAGGTTCGGGGCCGAACCGTGCAGCAGGCTGGAATGCATCAGGCAAACCGCCCCGGCTGGCCCGGTGCATTTGACGATCTTGTCCTTGTTCGCCTCATAGACGTCATCGGCCACCGCTCTGGTAAAGCGCCCGTCGTGCCAGAGCGAATAAAGCGGACCTTTATGGGTGCCGGGCACCACCTCAAGCGGCCCGTTTTCTTCTGTCACCTCATCCACGAACAACAGCGCTGTTATCAGATCATCATTGGTCATCGGCTGGAACGGAAAGTCCTGATGGAACTTTACCTTCGTTGCCGCGCCGGGCTGTTTGGAATTCACCTTGCCATGGTGGAACTGGAGGTTTGGCCCAAGAAGGTCCGCCACGATATCGACCGTCCGGGCCTCGCGCATAACACCGAGATAGACATCCGACACTTCCTCGGGCGATTGCACGCGGCGCAACGCAGGGGCCTCGGCGCTGTGGCCCGGTTCAAGGCTGAACCGCGCACGGTCATCCATGGTCTCGCCGTAATCTTCCTGATGCGTTCGACTGTCTTCGACCCAGCTGGCAAATGCGCGCCGCAGGTCTGACAATTGATCGGGGTTAACGGCGTTTTCGACCATCAGGTAACCATCACGCTAGAAGGCGTCGATTTGCGCTTGGGTCAGTTCGGGCATGATCAGAGCCTCTTTGCAGCCTCAGGTGCCTTCAGTTTGACGGGATTATCAGCCTTGAGTCTCGCCCGATTGCGACATCAACAAAAGGGGCTTTAGTGCCTCGTCCAGCGGACCCATATCGTTGATGTCCAACCGCACCGGCAGGGTGATCACCTTTGCCCGGAATTCTGGCGGCAGACGCACAGCGTCTTTTTCGGTGGTCACCAGCTGTGCGCCCAGAAGCGCCGCCTCCCCTTCCAGCCGGGTCATGAGGGAAGGGGTCAGCGGTTGGTGATCCTCAAGCGCCTCGGCCCGGGCTAGTGTCGCGCCCAGACCCCGCAAGGTGGCAAAGAATTTCTCGGGGTGACCGATGCCCGCGAAGGCCAGAAAAGGGGTGCCGGTCCAATCCATGCCGGTCTGTAGCGGAGTCAGCGCACCGCGCAGATGCGGTACGGTGATCGCCCTGCTCCATGTGGTGGCAAACCGATCCTGTGCGCCCTCAGAGCCGATCGACAGCACCAGATCGGCGCGAGCCATTCCGGTGCTGACAGGCTCGCGCAGCGGACCGGCAGGCAGGCACAAGCCATTGCCAAACCCCCGGGTGGCATCCACCACGATCAGCGACAGGTCTTTGACCAGTGCCGGGTTTTGCAACCCGTCATCCATCACAATTATGTCCGCTCCGGCCTCTTGTGCGGCTTTGGCGCCCAAGGCGCGGTCGCGGGCGATCCAGACGCGGGTGAAGGTGGCGATCAACATTGGCTCATCGCCCACATCGGCGGCGCTGTGCTGATTCGGGTCCACCTCGACCGGGCCGGTCAGGTGGCCGCCGTGGCCACGCGAAATCACGTACGCACGCATGCCCTTGCCTTGCAAATGTTGCACCAGTGCAATCACCGTGGGCGTCTTACCCGTACCGCCAACGTTCAGGTTGCCGACGCAGATCACCGGCACGTTCATACGCTGTGGCATGCCTTTTGCCAGACGGCGTGCCGTGGCGCGGCCATACAACCAACCAAGCGGCGAAAGCATCCGGGCCAGCAGGCCGGGCTGTTTTGGCGGGCGGTTCCAGAATCGGGGTGCGCGCATCAGCCTGTCCCCATGATATCAAGCGTGTCCTGCACCAGATCCAGCACACTGTCCGTCACTTCGGCCCCTTGCGAGGCCACATCCCAGGCCGCATGGGCCATCGAAGCGGCCTGATCAGGGGCCGTTAGGGCCTGCACCGCTGCGGCCATCGTATCGGCATCGCGCACGATCCGGGCGGCGCGGGCCTCGGCATAGCGCGAGTAATCCATCAGGTAACGGCGCACGTTGGGACCGTAAAGAATGGCAGAGCCATGCACGGCAGGCTCATTCGGATCATGACCCTGCATTCCTGGCAAAAGCGAACCGCCCAGAAAGGTTACCGGCGCGACGCGATACCACAGGCCCAGATCTTCGCCGGTGTCCCCAAGGACCACCTGTGTGGTTTCTTCGGGCCAGTCATTGTCGGCCCAAACGGCGGTGCGCAACCCCTTGCTGTCCAGAAGGGTCTTGAATTTCGGCGCGTCTTCGGGATCTTCGGGGGTCAGCATCAGAACCAGCCGGTGGGACAGGCGGCTGACCGTGCTGCGCGCTTGCAGAACGATCTCAAGCTCGTCCAGATGCAGCCGTGCCGCCAGCCAGACAGGACGGCCGCGTAGGGTCTGGGCCAGCTCGTCGCGACCGGCCTCGGCAAAGGGCAGCGGCATCCCCTCGGCCCTGAGCGCCCCTGTGATCGAGATATCCTCATCCGGCACCCCGATCCGGCGCAACGCGCGCGCAGCCTCCTCTGAGCGGGCCTGGATCTGCGCAAAGGATTTCAACAGCGAGCGCGGCAAATCAGGAAACCAGCGCCAGCCGGGGCGATCCAGTTGCACCTCGTCCGCGTCAATCAGGAAAAGCGGGATGTCGCGTTGATCCGAGCAGCTCAGCAGCGCAGGGCGCAGATCACCGCCAGTCCAAAGGCAAATATCAGGCGCCCAGTGATCCAGAAACACCTCTACCGAGGCCACTGTATCTTCGGGCAGCGGCACCCAGATCAGGGCCGGGCAGCTGCGGACGGGCTGTGCGACACCCTCGGCAGCGGTCAGCAAGAGGGTCAGGCCCGGGCGCAGATGCGACAGGCGTTCGGCAATCTGGCACAGCGCCTCGGCCCGCATGACATCGGCGGCATGAGCCCAGACCAATTCGCCCTCTGGACGAGCAAGGCCGGGCGGTGCCTCTGGCGAAGACGCCCGCCGCGCATAAGCCATATAGGCTGCCAGGCTGAGCGAGCGGGGCATGGGGCATCCTTCCGGCGTTTGAACTGCCGCGCAGGGTATTCCTTTGCCACGCAGGGTCAAGCGGCTCGACCGGGGTGGGGCCATGCTAAGGGGTTGACGGTTGCGGCCAGAGCAGGCAACCACGAAAGCCGATATTCCACGCAAGGCCGCGACCATGTCCAAACCCTTTCTGATCCTGCAACTGCGCCCGGAAACCGAGGCGTCGGACAGCGAGTTTGAGGCGATTTTGCGCAAAGGTGGGCTGACATCCGATGACGTGCATCGCATCCGGCTGGATCAGCAAGACCTGCCAGCTGACCTTCGGCTGGACGACTATGCAGGCGTGATCGTTGGCGGTGGCCCGGGCTGTGTCAGCGTGCGCCCGAGGATAAGTCCCCGGTCGAGGCCAGGATTGAGGCCGCTGTCCTGTCTCTGATGCCCGAGATCACGACCCGCGATTATCCCTTTATGGGCTGTTGTTATGGCATCGGAATCTTAGGCAAACATCTGGACGGGCATGTCAGCAAACGCGCCTATAGCGAACCCGTGGGCACGTCGGACTGCGAAGTGGTGGGCACTGATCCATTGCTGAGCGGTGTGCCGGAGGCTTTTACGGCCTTTGTTGGCCACAAAGAAGCGTTACAGAATCTGCCTGAGGGGTGCACCCATCTGGTGTCGTCTCCCACCTGTCCCTATCAGATGATCCGCCATGGGCAGAACGTCTATGCCACACAGTTCCACCCCGAGGCCGATGGCGACGGTTTTGAAACCCGCATCAACATCTACAAACATCGCGGTTACTTCCCACCCGAAGCGGCGGAAGAGCTGATCGTGATGTGTCGGGCAGCGGATGTGCAGGCCCCCGAGGTGATCCTGCGCAATTTCGTGGCGCGTTACGGGTGACCGACATGCGCCGAAGCCATAGTTGGCCTGAGCGCTTCAGTATCAGAATGCGGCCTTCCACTGTTCGGTGTCGATGAACCAACGTTACTTCGGCCACCAGCGCGCCTTCAAATCGGAACAACACCGAGAATTGACTGCCACCCGGTAGCTTGTCGCTTTTCCAGTCGATGATTGACACCACCTCGGGGCCATCGCCGATCTGGCGCAAACCGGTGATCTCGAACCCGCCGGGCAGGACGGCCCCAAGATTGTCCAATGCGCCCCGGAAGGCAGGTTTGCCAGTCAGCACGTCGGCCTGGCCCGGCATTATAAAAATCATGTCGTCGATGTAATCGGCAGTCAGGGTGTCCCAGTCACCGCGCCCTACGGCATCCCATCCTCGAGCGACGATATCGGCCGTGCTGACAACAGGGTTGGTCGCTTTTTCAATCGTTTGCATCTTATGCTGTCAATCGCAGAGTAAAATGGGTCCATGTCGCGGCGTAAAAATGGGCCACTTCGGTTGATGTTTTGTGGCGCTTTTGCACGCGTGCTCGTCACAAAGCTGAAGCGTGCCAAAGCGCATGCTGGCCATAAGGCCAGCATTATTCTGACTGTGATTGCGGGCTGGTTATTTTCGGTTGTTGCGACTGTGTTTGAGCCGATAGCTTTCGCCATTCATCTCGAGGATGTGGACGTGATGGGTTAAACGATCGAGTAGCGCACCGGTCAGCCGCTCAGAGCCAAAGACTTCAGTCCATTCATCGAAGGGCAGGTTCGAGGTTATGATGATGGAGCCGCGTTCATAGCATTGGGATATGACCTCGAAGAGCAGCTCTGCGCCAGATTTGCTGAGCGGTACGAAGCCCAGTTCATCAATGATCAACAGGTTCTGGCTGGTCAGTTGCTTTTGAAGGCGCTGCAATCTCCGCTCATCTTGAGCCTTGATCAGATCATGGACTAATGCCGCAGCCGTTGTGAAGCGCACCTTCAGTCCTCTTTGACATGCAGCCAGCCCAAGTCCCAGGGCGATGTGTGTCTTGCCCGTGCCTGACGGGCCGAGCGCGATGATGTTCTCCCTGCGATTAACGTAATCGCATCGTGCCAGATCCATCGTCAGGGGCTTGTTCAAGCTTGGCATGATCTTGAAGTCAAAGCTATCCAAGCTCTTGGTGCTGGGGAACTTCGCCGCTTTGATGCGCCGTTCAATCATCCGGCGTTCGCGGTCGATCAATTCCATCTCACACAGCCGCGCCAGATAGTGGATGTGATCTTTGTTCTCTGCAGCACAGAGCTGCGCCTGTTTGGCATACTCGCCTTGGAACGTTGGCAGTCGCAGTTGTTTAAGATGATGCCGTAGAAGAATCCGAGGGGCTTCGGTCATGCCGCGGTCCTTCCCATCAAGCTCATGTAACTGGATGGGCGTGTTGTGCCGACATTGGCCTTGGGCAAGTATGGATAGAAGTCCAAATCCAATCGTGGTGGCCGCTTCTCAACCCGACACAGTACAAGGTGTTTTACATTATGCCTCCTTGCTTTGTAATTGTGTTGTCAGGGTATGCCGCTTAGGCTGAGCCACCTATCGGGCGGGCGCTGTATTTCGGCTGGGGCAGATGCGGTATTTGCCACCCTCTATCTGCAGGAGGCAGGCGCTAAACTGGGGCGATGCGTGATGATATCTGATCCAAATCCCGAGGCTCTAAGCCCCCGAGAGCGCCAGATTGCCGAGGCCTATTCGGCTGGCGAGACCTATCAGCAGATTGCCGACCGGCTGAGCATCGCGCCCTCTACTGTGCGCACCCATTTGACAACGATCTTTCGCAAGCTGGGTGTGTCCTCGAAACTGGAGTTGCACAAACATCTGGCCAGCGCCGAGGCGCCCGATGATGCCGCCGCCCCGCAACGCCCCGACAAACCATCAATTGCGGTGCTGGCCTTTGAGAACATGTCTGGCGATCCCGATCATGAGTTTTTCTCGGACGGGATCACCGATGATATAATCACCGCCCTGTCGCGCTCGCCCTGGCTGTTCATCATCGCGCGCAACACGACCTTTACCTACAAAGGCCAGAATGTGGATGTGCGCCGTGTGGCCGCCGAACTAGGGGTGAGGTTTGTGCTGGAAGGCAGCGTGCGTCGGTCTGGCGATCGCATCCGCGTGACGTCCCAGTTGATTGACGGGCTGACCGGCGGGCATGTCTGGTCCGAGCGGTATGACGGCGAGTTGGAGGATGTGTTTGATCTGCAGGACGAGATCACCCGCAGTGTCGTTGCCTCAATCCAGACGCGCGTGCATCTGACCACCATCGAAGAACCGGTCGAACGCGCCTCGCGCCCCGATCTGACGGTGTGGGAGTTGACCATGCGGGCGTGGCATCTGCTGTATGATTTCACACCAGAAAGCTTTGCAATAGCGCAGACCCTGTTGAACCGTGCTCTGGCACGGGACCCGGACAGCGCCGAGGCGACACTGCTTTTATCGCTGATCCACCACCACACGGCTCTGATGGGCTATTCCGCGGATTACAAGGAAACCATAACCACGGCCTATGAGCTGGGGCGGCGCGCGACAGAGTTGGATGATCGCAACGAATACGCCCATTGGGCCTTTGGGATCAGTGGCTGGGGTCTGCACAAACATGACGAATCCATCGTCGCTCTTGAGCGTGCGGTCGAGCTGAACCCGAATTGCTCACTGGCCTATGGCAGTCTGGGAACCGTTCTGGGGCTGGTGGGTCGCACGGACGAGGCGATTGCCAATCAGCAGATCGCAGTCCGTTCGAATCCCCGCGACCCGAGTATCTTTTTTCGGTTCTCCGGCATCGCGATGGCCAATTACATGGCCGGGCGATTTGAGGAGGCCATTGAATGGGCCGGTCGCGCGACCCACCGGATGCCGCGCTGGTATGTCGGCCATTTCATCGCGATTGCCAGCCATGTGCAGGCCGGGCAATTGCCCGAAGCGCGCACGGCACTTGAGGCGTGCCAGGCGGCAATCGGAGAGGTCAAAGTCAGCGATCTTGACCGCATTCCGCTACAAGACCCGGTTCGGATGGAAAACTTCCGGGCCTCACTGCGAAAAGCCGGTATGCCTGACTAAGGGTTACTTGCCGCAGGGCCCTCCGGCAAAACAGGTTTCGACCTGCGTCATCATCTCGTCAGTGGGGTTTTGGAACATCATACTGCCACAGGGGTCGGCCTCCATCACGTATCCGTCCTCTTCGCGTTTGAGAAACGCCAGATAGGTCTCGCCCGACCCAGCCCCGCCGCACCAGGGGCCAAAGCACAGAACGTCCAGCGTGATTTTGCGGTCGAACGGCATATCAAAGCCCGATTTGGTTAGGGCCGTGCCCTCTAGTCGGGCGGGAATGCGGGTGCTGCGCGGGCTGTTATTTCCTTCGGCGCTGGGCACCCTGCGCTCCTCGAACCGTACCTGGCCGGTGACGACAATGTAGTTATCCTCGGACTCGGCAGCCTGGTTGTAGGTAAAAGTCACATCCGGGCGCATGCAAGACAGCGACAGCGTCGGCGTGGCACAAGCGGTCATGGCAAGGGTCAGGCAGATTTTACGGATCATAAGTGGGCTCCAAACTCGTTCAGAACAGATGTGTAGACGTCGCGTTTGAAGGGCACAATATTGGCCACAAGCTCATTAGTGGGCAACCAGCGCCATTCAGAAAATTCAGGGTGTTTGGTGGCGATGTTCACATCCCGATCCTCGCCATGAAAGCGCAGCAGGAACCATTTTTGCTCTTGCCCCTTGTAACGCCCTTTCCAGATGCGCGGAACAAGGTCGTGCGGCAGATCATAAGGCAGCCAGTCTTTGGTTTCCGCCTCGATCGAGACCAGATCGTGGCTTACCCCGGTTTCTTCCCACAACTCGCGCAGGGCGGCATCGGCGGGGGCTTCGCCGGGATCGACGCCGCCCTGGGGCATTTGCCAGGCGGCGATCTGATTATCGATGCGTTGACCAACAAAGACGTGGCCTGCGACATTGACCAGCATGACGCCAACGCAGGGGCGATAGGGAAGTCTGGCAATCTGGTCCGGGGTCATTGGTGGCTCCTGCGCTTGGTCGGCGATATGTGGCCCGCCCGCTGGTGAAAGGTCAAGAACAAGGGCCGGGATGTGCGCTGTCATATCTTCGGACTTTCGGAATATAAGTTCAGGAAATCCGAAGACTTCAGAAAAAAGTCGCGACTATGATGAAACTATCCTAACCTCGCACCGGAACGGACAAGGTAACGCGATGGCCGTCCTCGGCCAGGATCGCACAGCGCCACTCGACGGTACTGGGCGATGTCATACTCAGCGTATGACGGGGCATATTCGACACCCTTCGTCGGCAATGGAACACGCAACCCGGCTGCCCGCTCGCGCACGGCGAGACGACGCCATCACTGTGTAAGTAAGGAAAGACCCGCAAGAATGGTGTCTGTAAAATCGATGGCAATCCCGTCCGTCGCTGAGATAAAGGAGCGCGCCCGCCTGCTGTTTCCGGGAATCATGGTGGCGGTGATCGTCGCCATGACGGCAAAATTCCTGTCCGAGCATTACGCCACGCCCGCCATGTTGCTGGCGCTGCTTTCTGGGAATCGCGGTCAGTTTTCTGGGCGACGAGGGCAAGGCGGTCGATGGCATTTCCTTTTCGGCGCGCACCTTGTTGCGGCTGGGCGTGGCGCTGTTGGGTGTTCGCGTGTCGATGACCCTGATGCTGGGTCTGGGCTGGAATCTGATTGCGCTGGTGGTTGGCGGGGTGCTTGCCACGATTGCTTTTGGGTTGGCGGTGGCCCGGCTGTTTGGCCACAAATGGCGCTTTGCCTTTCTGACGGCCGGGTCGGTGGCGATCTGCGGTGCCTCGGCGGCGATGGCAATCTCTGCCATTCTGCCCAAAGACGAACGCTCGGAAGAGCGGCTGATCTTTACGGTGCTGGGTGTGACTGTTCTGTCCACGATTGCGATGATTGCTTATCCGGTTCTGGTGCGCCTGCTGGACATGAGCGATGTCGCGGGCGGGGTGTTCCTAGGTGGCACGATCCATGATGTGGCGCAGGTGGTCGGTGCCGGGTTCTCGATCTCCGAACAGACCGGTGACACTGCAACCCTGGTCAAACTGTTCCGGGTTGCCATGCTGGCCCCGATCGTTCTGGTCGCTGCGGTGCTGATCCGTCGCTATGCCGAAGCCGATGCCAGCGGCGAACGCCCGCCGATCCTGGCCCAGCTTTGTGGTGGGCTTTCTTGTGCTGGCGGGGCTCAGCTCGTTCGGGCTGATCCCCGCTGCCATTTCCGAGTTTCTCAGCCAGGCATCGCGCTGGCTGCTGCTGATCGCGATCGCTGCGGTGGGCATGAAAACCAATCTCAAACAAGTTCTGTCGGTCGGGGGCGCTGCGATTGCCCTGATTGTGGTGGAAACACTTTTCATTGCCGGGGTGATCCTGGCAGGCATAAAATACCTCACCTGAAACGACGCCCAGTAACAAGGACGCCAGATGACATTCCAGCAACCGCAAGTGAACACCAGCCCCAAGGTCTCGGACGAGGTGCGCAAGACCACCTGCTACATGTGTGCCTGCCGCTGTGGCATCAACGTGCACATGAAGGATGGCAAGGTCGCCTATATCGAAGGCAATCGCGATCACCCCGTCAACAAGGGCGTTCTATGTGCCAAGGGCAGCGCCGGGATCATGCAGGTCAACGCGCCCTCGCGTCTGCGCGCGCCGCTGAAACGGGTGGGACCGCGCGGGTCAGGTGAGTTTGAGGAAATCAGCTGGGATGAGGCGCTGGAGATCGCCACAGGCTGGCTGGAACCACTGCGCCAGGACACCGAGAAACTGGCGTTTTTCACGGGCCGCGATCAGTCGCAAAGCTTCACCAGTTTCTGGGCGCAAAACTTTGGCACGCCGAACTATGCCGCCCATGGCGGGTTCTGTTCGGTCAACATGGCGGCGGCGGGCATCTACACGATGGGCGGCGCATTCTGGGAGTTTGGCCAGCCTGATTGGGATTACACCAAGCTGTTCATTCTGTTTGGCGTCGCCGAGGACCATGACAGCAACCCGATCAAGATGGGCATTGGCAAGATCAAGGCGCGGAGTGCCAAGGTGATCGGCGTCAATCCGATCCGCTCGGGCTATAACGCTGTGGCGGATGACTGGGTTGGCATCACACCGGGCACCGATGGGTTGTTCATCCTGTCGCTGGTGCATGAGTTGCTGAAGGCGGGCAAGATCGACCTCGACTACCTCGCCCGCTATACCAATGCGCCGGTGATCGTGAACCGCGATTCCAAGTCTGACGATTACGGCATGTTGATGCGCGATGAGGATGGCAAGGCGCTGGTCATGGACCGCGTCACCGGCAAGCTGACACCGTTTGATCAGCCCGATGTCAAACCCGATCTGAACGGGGCCTATCGCAATGCCGGGATCACCCACCGTCCGGTGATGCAGCTGATCGCCTCGCGCTATCTGGACAAGCAATACGCGCCCGAGGCCGTGGCCGAGCGATGCGGCATCAAGCCCGAAAAAATCAAGGCGATTGCCGCCGAAATCGCCCGCGTTGCCTTTGAAGAAGAGATCGTACTGGACCGCGAGTGGACCGATTTTCGCGGTGTGAAGCACAAACAGATGAAAGGCCGCCCTGTCAGCTTTCATTCGATGCGCGGGATCAGCGCCCATTCCAATGGATTTCAGACCTGCCGCGCGCTGCATGTGCTGCAAATCCTGCTGGGCACCGTTGAGGTTCCGGGTGGCTTTCGCTTCAAACCGCCTTATCCCAAGCCGGCCAGCATCCACCCCACACCGGCATAGCAAAATCACACCGGGCGCGCCGCTGGATGGTCCGCATCTGGGGTTTGTGCGGGGGCCCGAGGATCTGGTGCTGAAGGAGGATGGGACGCCTGCGCGTATCGACAAGGCCTTCACCTGGGACAACCCGATGAGCGTCCATGGGCTGATGCACATGGTGATCTCCAACGCCCATGCGGGCGACCCCTACAAGATCGATACGCTGTTCCTGTACATGGCGAACATGTCGTGGAACTCGTCAATGAATACCGGCGGTGTGATCGGACATGCTGACCGACACCGATGAGAACGGCGACTATGTCATTCCAAAGATCATCTATTCTGACGCCTATAGCTCGGAAATGGTGGCCTATGCCGATCTGATCCTGCCGGATACCAACCTATCTGGAGCGGCATGATTGCATCAGCCTGCTCGATCGCCCAATTTGCGAGGCTGAACGGTGCGGCCGATGCCATCCGCTGGCCGGTGATCGAACCGAATCGCGATGTGCGCGGTTTCCAGACGGTGCTGATCCAACTGGCCAACAAGATGGGGCTGCCCGGGTTCACCAACGAGGATGGCAGCGCCAAATACACGGATTACGCCGACTACATCGTCAATCACGAACGCAAGCCGGGCATCGGTCCGCTGGCCCGGGTGGCGGATGGGTAAATCCGGGCTGACCCATGGCCGGGGTGCCCCGAATGCGTCGCAGTTGAAAAGCTATATCGCCAATGGCGGGTTCTTTGTGAAACACATCTCGGAAGACTGCGCCTATATGAAACCCTGGAACATGGGGTATCAGGAGTGGGCGGTGGAGATGGGCATCTACGACACGCCACAACCCTACATCTTTGACCTCTATGTCGAGCCGATGCGCAAGTTCCAACGCGCCGCCGAGGGCTATGGCGGTCGCCAGCCCCCCGATCATCTGCGCGAACGGATCAAGAAAACACTCGATCCACTGCCGATCTGGTATCCGCCCTTTGAAGACGAGGCTTGTCGACCACGAGGAATACCCGGTGCACGCCCTGACCCAGCGCCCCATGGCAATGTATCACAGCTGGGGCACACAAAACGCCTGGCTGCGCCAAATCCACGGGCGCAACCCGCTTTATATGCCGACCAAGCTGATGGCCGCACATGGGCTGGAAGATGGGGATTGGGCACGGGTGAGTTCGGTGCATGGCGAAATTACCGTGCCGGTGGCGCATATGGCCGCGCTGAACGAGAACACCGTCTGGACATGGAACGCCATTGGCAAACGCAAAGGTGCCTGGGCACTGGAAGAGGATGCGCCTTGAAGCGACCAAAGGCTTCCTGCTGAACCATTTGATCCACGAGTTGCTGCCTGAAAAGGGCGATGGTCTGCGCTGGTCCAAATTCCGATCCGATCACCGGGCAGGCGGCATGGTTCGATCTGCGCGTAAAGATTGAGAAGGCGGAGGCTCCGACCGAAAGCCAGCCCGCCTTTGATCCGATCAAATCACCCGTCGGAACCGGCCCGGATGAACTGAAATGGAAGGTGGGCAAATGACCGTCGCGGACCGGATCAAATATCCACGCACCTTGCATCATCCGACCTCGCCCGGTGTTCAGCCGGACGACAAACTGGCAAAGGATTTGTCGGCGCTTGCAGGGCAGCCCGTGGTCATCACCGAAAAGATGGATGGCGAGAACACGACGCTTTACCGGGGCGGCTATCACGCACGTTCACTGGACAGTGGGCTTCACCCTTCGCGCACGTGGTTGGCGGGGTTTCACGGCAGCATTGCGCATCTGATCCCCGAAGGCTGGCGTATCTGCGGCGAAAACCTTTATGCGCGCCATTCCGTCGCTTACGCCGATCTTCCATCCTATTTTATGGCCTTCTCTGTCTGGACGGATCGCAACACCTGTCTGTCTTATGATGACGAGCGAGACTTCTTGGAAGAGCGCGGCATTCCGCAAACCCCATTGATTGCGAGAGGTGTCTATTCAGACAGATTGATTGGGGACGCGGCACAAAGCATCGACCCCGAGCGAACAGAAGGGTTTGTTGTGCGGCTTGCCTCGGCCTTTGCATTTGCCGATTTTCAGCGCGCTGTTATCAAATGGGTGCGCGCGGGCCATGTGCAGGCAGAGGAACACTGGCGCTCTGGTTCCATTACGCCCAATGGCTTGAAGGTGGAGGCGTTGACATGACCCCAACCCAACGCACCCTTCTGGCCATCTTCGCCTTTATCGCCCTGACGCTGGGATCGTTCATCTGGTTCATCGCCACATGGGACGCCAGCAAGGAAGAACCGGTGGCCTTGTCCATCCAAACAGAATTTGAGGAGCGCCGCACATGACGACGTTGCCCGAGAGCACTCAGAAGAAACTGGGCCTTGTGATTGATCTGGACACCTGCGTGGGCTGTCACGCCTGCGTGGTGTCCTGCAAAGGCTGGAACACCGAGAATTACGGCGCACCGCTGTCGGATCAGGATCCCTATGGTGGTGATCCCACAGGGACTTTCCTCAACCGGGTGCATTCCTACGAGGTGCAGCCTGAGGAAGGCGCTGCCCAACTGATCCACTTCCCCAAATTCCTGCCTGCATTGCGAGGATGCACCTTGCGTCACCGTCTGCCCCACCGGAGCCAGCTATAAGCGGGGTCGAAGACGGCATCGTTCTGGTGAATGAGACTGATTGCATCGGCTGTGGCCTGTGTGCCTGGGCCTGTCCTTACGGCGCGCGCGAGATGGATCAGGCCGAGGGGGTGATGAAGAAATGCACCCTTTGTGTAGACCGGATTTACAACGATAACCTGCCCGAGGTTGATCGCGTGCCTGCCTGTGTGCGCACCTGCCCCTCCGGCGCGCGTCACTTTGGTGATCTGGGCGATCCGGACAGCGAGGTCAGCCAATTGGTCGCCGAACGCGGCGGCATGGACCTGATGCCCGAACAAGGCACCAAACCCGTCAATCAATACCTGCCACCGCGCCCAAAGGATCAGATGGACCAGATCGATGTGCTGGCCCCCTACCTCAAGCCCGTCGCGGAAGAGCCCAAGGGCTTCCTTGGTTGGCTTGACAAAGCTTTGGAGAAAATCTGATGCATCCAGCTCCGTCTGTTATTGTTTTCACCACGCTTTCGGGCCTTGGCTTTGGCCTTTTGTTCTGGCTGGGACTGGGTATGCCCGATGTCACCGGCTGGACCGCCTTGGTGTTTTTTGTGATCGCTTATGGCTTGTCTGTCGGTGGGCTGATCGCCTCGACCTTCCATTTGGGTCACCCTGAACGGGCGTTGAAGGCGTTTACCCAGTGGCGATCCTCGTGGCTCAGTCGCGAAGGGTGGGCCTCGGTCCTGGCCTTGCTGGTGATGGGTCTTTTTGCACTGGGCACGGTGTTTATGTCGACCTCTTGGATGCTGCTGGGCTGGTTGGGGGCGATCCTGTCGCTGGCCACCGTTTTTGCCACCGCGATGATCTATGCCCAACTCAAAACCGTGCCGCGCTGGCATACCCCGCTGACCCCGGCGCTGTTGCTGGCTATTTCACTTTCGGGGGGCGCGTTGTTGGCCGGGCAGATCAGTATCGCGTTGGTGCTTTTGCCAGTGGCGGCGGTTTTGCAGGTGATGTGG
>CBDBLS010000076.1:0-9027 GCA_965207105.1 Roseovarius sp.
AGCCCGTCGCCAAACCTGTTGGAACAGGAGCTCCACTGCCTCACCCCCGATACGGTTCGGTTGGCCGATATCACCTGTATCGATACGGATGAAGGGTGGCTCTGTCCGGCCGGCGTGAAAGACATGGCCACGCGGGAAATCGTTGGTTGGGCGATGGAGGATCACATGCGGGGCGAGCTTTGCTGTGATGCCCTGACGATGGCTCTGGGTCGCAGGGGCCCGGTTCCCGGTCTGATCCACCACTCCGACAGGGGGAACCGGTACGCCGGTGGCCAATATCGCAAGCTGATCAAAAAGGCAGGGCTTACGCAATCCATGAGCCGCAAGGGCGAGTGCCTGGACAATGCGCCAATGGAAAGCTTCTTTGCATCATTGAAAAAGGAGTTGGTTCACCGTCGGCGGTTCAAAACACGGGCGGAAGCCAGGGCTGCAATCCTCGAATATATCGAGGTCTTCTACAACCGTCAGCGCCGCCACTCCGCCATCGGATACCAAACGCCGCAACAGGCGTTCAACAATATGACCTGGAAAATGGCCGCATAGGGTCAATAACTAAACTGTCCGGAAACAGGGACGAAGTCCAACGCAGCGTGGGATAGCGCTTCGCGACAGTCGCCGGCACGTCAGGCGCGCCATCCCGGTCTTGAATACCGGCACTGTGGACTACGAAGCCAATGAGCAATCCGATGGTATCGGTCACGATATGGCGTTTGCGCCCCTTTATCCCTTTACCTGCGTCATAGCCTCCAACCCCGCCACTTTCCGTTGTTTTTACGCTCTGACTGTCGATGACCCCCGCTGTTGGCCGGGCCTTGCGACCCTCAGCCGGGTCGCGCGCTTCTGACGAGCTCACGGTTTATCTCATCCAGCAGGCCATCCCTGCTCCATGAATGGAAACAGCCACGCACCGTGGAAACCGCCGGGAAGTCATTGGGCAACATACGCCACCGGCAACCGGTTGTCGCGATATAAAGGATCGCGTCAAACACATCACGCAAATCAATGGTACGGGGTCTGCCCGTTGTTCTGCGTGCCGGGAGTAAAGGGGCGATTATTGCCCATTCTGCATCGGTCAAATCACTTGCATACTTGCCGCCTGCGCGCTCATGCCGGCGGCGGGTGAGGTCTGTCCAGGCCATAAATATCTCCGTTCAGCTATCAAACCGAACAGAATCACAACCTACTGGATTCATTCAACTGGTTTTAAATCAGGCTCTTAGATTTGACTGCAAAAGGGATGCCCAAGCTCGCTGCTCGTGCTCGCGAAAGGCGTGATTTTTTTTAGCAATGTGATCTGCTACAGGTCCGCTGGAAATGGATATCTTTTCGGGTCAAGACCGAAGCTCTCGACCCAAGCGTTCCTGTCGTTCGAGTGGGCCATGGCGATTTTAACCAATTCATTGGGACGGTAAGGTTCGGTCATGGTGTTTGGATAATCAGCCGGATCACTGCAGAAACGTTGAATCGCCGAAGGGTCAATTGAGAGATTGGCCGTTTCGCGGTAGCTCGTGAGGCTGCGCTTGCCTTTACCGGACTTGCGCCGAAGCATATCGGCAGCTCGGTACATGAATGTGTACGGGTTGCCCAATGTATCCCGAGAAAAGCATCTGTACTTCCTAACCCGAATTATTCATCAGCCTAATCCGATTTCATCCGGACGTGAAGGATTGGCCGTGCTGACGGGGATGACTTGATCTTAACTTGGAGGACGCGTTTGAGGTTGATGTTGGGGGTGAGAACGGCGGCTGATGCCGCGTTGGTCATGGGCTTTGTGCCTTGATGCGCCCCATCAGCAAGATGAGCATTGACCGCTGTGGGCAGGCCGTTGGCAGGGCAATTTCAATTCTCGATTTCAGCTGTTCAACACGCACGGCTATTTTCAAGAAGGTGCGCCGGATAGTCTCGAAGGTTGCGGTTCTAAACCGCGAACGTTTCGGTGCCGCCTGGCGCAATGATAACAGCAACCAATAAGCACCGGTGTGGAGGAACAACCGGAACTGATTGGCCTCCCAACGGTGGCAGGAGGTGCGGTCCGATCCGGTGTAGAGTTTGTGTTCCTTGATCAGGTTTTCCATCCTGCCGCGTGCACAATAGACCTTCTCATAAAGATGTTTGCCGCGTCCGGTTAAGTTGGTGACGATGAAACGGGTATCGTTGCCCAATCCGGTTGCCTCTACACGAGCGATTACCTTGCGCTCCTTCGACCAGCTTTTGGCACCGTATTGAATTTGGAAGAAACGGCGGATTTTGTCTTTTCCGCTCGATATCAGGCGTACAGCAACATCCTCACTCCATAGATGGGAGAGCACCTTTAGCCTTTTGTTTCCGGGCAGGCCGAAAATGTAGAAGCAGCCCTGTTGCTCCAGAAGATCCATGACTTCAGGCGTTCCATAGTGTCCGTCACCGCGCACAGTAATGACGATGCGGGGCCGGTTACGGCGGATGCGACGAATGACGTGGCGTAAAATCCGGGCGGCTTCCTCGCCCGAAGGTCGCTTGCCAGGGCGCAGCACAAAGCAAACCGGCTTGCCTGTTGCTGCATCATAAATATGGATCGGTTGAAAGCAGTATCCCTGTGCATGGGTGTTGAACAGGCAAAGCTGTTGATCGCCATATGTGCGGTCGGTGGTATCATCAATATCAAGGATAAATATGATTAGGCACCGCGCGGAAACTATCACAGAACAGATCAATCAACATGAACCCCATACGCCCCAATTCTCGCCATGACGGCGTGTTCTCCAACCGCGACAAAGTTGGTTGGGAAGCCAGTGCATGACCACTTTCCGGCAACCGCTCGCAGGCAGTCTTCAACGCCGGATCATGGCGCAACTCATCAAGGTCATCGCAGTCTTCGTAGCCACAGCAAATTGCAAACATCCGGGAGCGGATCATGGTGGTATAATCATGGATGGTACGGTTTGCGTCACGCTTGTCATGTAAACATGAAGCAATCATGCCGGCAAAGTTCAACCTCTTCTCAATCTGACGAAGAACGAGCACGCCGCCATCCGATGACAACGCACCACCATCAAAGCGCGCAGATATTTCGTGCCGTCCCACAGGTGACAAACCGGGGAACAATAGGTTATCCTCTTGCATGGCGGGCCGGGTTTTCTGCTGGTAGCCGATGTTTTGTTCAAACACCAAAATCATACGCTATTTCAGAAGCTTGAACCATGCCCGCCAAACATATCAAGCAGCTTGATGAATAATCCGGGCTAGGTAGGGGTTCTCCAGTTGATATGAGGTTGCGCGTTCCAGCACCTGGGTCACTGCCTCGCAAAGCGCGAATATGTTAGCTTCGTCATCCCAGAACACGTACTGTCCGGTTTCTGTGTCAAAGAGCGACATGACGTCTTCACGGTTGAGACCGATCCGCATCGCGTCAGAAAGGCTCCCAATCATATGCCTTCCAAAAGTCCGGTTCGTCGAAAACAATGCCCAGCGAATGAGGCGTTCATCGAAATGGACGTCGTGATTTCTAACTATGACACTGTTGATTGGGTTGTCAGACGCAACGTCCAGCACCTTCTGAAGCTCCTCAACTAATGCCACAAAAATCGAATCCAAAGACTTTCTTGATGCTGGATCGATACGCAAGAACCCGCGAATCCGTGCGGCAGCATCCAAGATTGTAGAGACCTCAGCGTGTAAACTCGAAGCATTCCGCACCCCGAGGGCAATCAGCCTTTCGAGCCTAGAGCGGGCCTCCAACGCGCGCTCTGCGGAAAAGATCACTTCACCCACCATAATAAAAAGGACTCTTCTTTGGTCACCCGACTCCATCTTCACAACGGGATGTTGTTGTGCTTCTTCCACGGCATCTGTGCCCGCTTGCCGCGCAGCGCGGCAAAAGCACGGGCCACACGTTTGCGGGTTGAGCGGGGTTGGATCACCTCGTCGATGAACCCGCGCTCGGCGGCGACAAAGGGGTTGGCAAACCGTTCCTCATACTCGGCTGCATGAGCTGCAATTTTCTCAGGATCACCCAGATCGGCGCGGTGGATGATCTCGGTCGCGCCTTTGGCACCCATCACAGCCCACTTCGGAGGTGGGCCAGGCATAGTTCACATCCGCTTTCAGATGCTTGGACGCCATCACCACATACGCCCCGCCATACGCCTTGCGGGTGATGACTGTGACCTTGGGCACCGTCGCCTCACCATAGGCAAAGAGCAGTTTGGCACCGTGCTTGATCACGCCGTTGTACTCCTGCGTGACACCGGGCAGGAAGCCGGGCACATCAACCAGCGTCAGCAGGGGGATCTCGAAGCAGTCGCAGAACCGCACGAACCGGGCCGCCTTGCGGGCGGAATCGATGTCGAGCACACCGGCCAGAACCATCGGCTGGTTGGCAACCACCCCGACGGTCTGCCCCTCGAGACGGATGAAACCGGTGACGATGTTTTTGGCGTAGTCTTCCTGTATCTCGTAGAAGTCGCCCTCATCCGCCAGTTTTCAGGATCAGTTCCTTCATGTCGTAGGGCTGGTTGGGGTTCTCGGGCACCAGCGTGTCCAGACTGGATTCGATCCGCGCCGGGTCATCGAAGAACGGACGCACCGGGGGTTTCTCACGGTTGGACGACGGCAGAAAGTCGACCAGCCGCCGGACTTCGGCCAGCGCCTCCACATCGTTTTCAAAGGCGCCGTCCGCGACGCTGGATTTGCGGGTGTGGGTGCTGGCCCCGCCAAGCTCTTCGGCGGTGACGACCTCGTTGGTCACGGTCTTGACCACATCGGGACCGGTGACAAACATGTAAGAGCTGTCTTTGACCATAAAGATAAAATCGGTCATGGCAGGTGAATAGACCGCGCCCACCGGCACAGGGGCCCATGATCATGCTGATCTGCGGGACAACGCCCGACGCCATGATGTTGCGCTGGAACACGTCGCCATACCCGGCCAGCGAATCAACCCCTTCCTGAATGCGCGCACCGCCCGAATCGTTGATGCCGATCACAGGGGCGCCGTTTTCCACCGCCATGTCCATAATCTTGCAGATCTTCTGGGCGTGGGTGGCAGAGACAGAGCCGCCAAGCACCGTGAAATCCTGACTGAACACATAGACCTGACGCCCGTTGATCGTGCCCCAGCCCGTAACCACACCGTCACCGGCAGGCTTTTGCTGCTCCATGCCGAAATCGGTGCAGCGATGGGTGACGAACATGTCGAACTCTTCAAAGCTGTCTTCGTCGAGCAGGAGCTCCACCCGCTCACGTGCCGTCAGTTTGCCACGGCCGTGCTGCGTATCGATCCGCTTTTGGCCGCCTCCCAGACGTGCAGTGGTGCGGCGGTCCTCCAGCTCGGTCAGAATATCCTTCATGGTGCTGTCCCTTTTTCGGAATTTTGCAGACCATATAGAGAGTTTGTGCCGGGCCAAAGCAGATTTCCGCAAATTTGCAAAACCTTCGCGCCGGCAGATCTGAAAACTGCAAATCTGCTAATTGGCCTGTCGACACGCAGGCGCAATGTGTCGGACCCAGGAAATAAGGCCCATTGCACGGAGTTTTTGTCCATTCTGGCACAAGGTTGGTGTCCGCTCAAATTCTGAATTTGACTATTTGCCGCAAATTCAGAGACTTGCACACAATTGCATTATTTGAAGTTCTGAATTCTGACAGATACTTGCTGCACACCCGCCCCCGTTGACGGCCCTCGACGTCTCCCCCATCCCAGCACTTCCAGTCCGGCCTTGATTTTGATGAGCAGGGGCCCCTGCAGGCCCGGTCTTTTCTCAGCACATTCCCCTAGCCCGAATTATTCATCAGCCTAATCCGATTTCATCCGGGACGTGAAGGATTGGCCGTGCTGACGGGGATGACTTGATCTTAACTTGGAGGACGCGTTTGAGGTTGATGTTGGGGGTGAGAACGGCGGCTGATGCCGCGTTGGTCATGGGCTTTGTGCCTTGACGCGCCCCATCAGCAAGATGAGCATTGACCGCTGTGGGCAGGCCGTTGGCAGGGCAATTTCAATTCTCGATTTCAGCTGTTCAACACGCACGGCTATTTTCAAGAAGGTGCGCCGGATAGTCTCGAAGGTTGCGGTTCTAAACCGCGAACGTTTCGGTGCCGCCTGGCGCAATGATAACAGCAACCAATAAGCACCGGTGTGGAGGAACAACCGGAACTGATTGGCCTCCCAACGGTGGCAGGAGGTGCGGTCCGATCCGGTGTAGAGTTTGTGTTCCTTGATCAGGTTTTCCATCCTGCCGCGTGCACAATAGACCTTCTCATAAAGATGTTTGCCGCGTCCGGTTAAGTTGGTGACGATGAAACGGGTATCGTTGCCCAATCCGGTTGCCTCTACACGAGCGATTACCTTGCGCTCCTTCGACCAGCTTTTGGCACCGTATTGAATTTGGAAGAAACGGCGGATTTTGTCTTTTCCGCTCGATATCAGGCGTACAGCAACATCCTCACTCCATAGATGGGAGAGCACCTTTAGCCTTTTGTTTCCGGGCAGGCCGAAAATGTAGAAGCAGCCCTGTTGCTCCAGAAGATCCATGACTTCAGGCGTTCCATAGTGTCCGTCACCGCGCACAGTAATGACGATGCGGGGCCAGTTACGGCGGATGCGACGAATGACGTGGCGTAAAATCCGGGCGGCTTCCTCGCCCGAAGGTCGCTTGCCAGGGCGCAGCACAAAGCAAACCGGCTTGCCTGTTGCTGCATCATAAATATGGATCGGTTGAAAGCAGTATCCCTGTGCATGGGTGTTGAACAGGCAAAGCTGTTGATCGCCATATGTGCGGTCGGTGGTATCATCAATATCAAGGATAATATGATTAGGCACCGCGCGGAAACTATCACAGAACAGATCAATCAACATGAACCCCATACGCCCCAATTCTCGCCATGACGGCGTGTTCTCCAACCGCGACAAAGTTGGTTGGGAAGCCAGTGCATGACCACTTTCCGGCAACCGCTCGCAGGCAGTCTTCAACGCCGGATCACGGCGCAACTCATCAAGGTCATCGCAGTCTTCGTAGCCACAGCAAATTGCAAACATCCGGGAGCGGATCATGGTGGTATAATCATGGATGGTACGGTTTGCGTCACGCTTGTCATGCAAACATGAAGCAATCATGCCGGCAAAGTTCAACCTCTTCTCAATCTGACGAAGAACGAGCACGCCGCCATCCGATGACAACGCACCACCATCAAAGCGCGCAGATATTTCGTGCCGTCCCACAGGTGACAAACCGGGGAACAATAGGTTATCTTCTTGCATGGCGGGCCGGGTTTTCTGCTGGTAGCCGATGTTTTGTTCAAACACCAAAATCATACGCTATTTCAGAAGCTTGAACCATGCCCGCCAAACATATCAAGCAGCTTGATGAATAATCCGGGTTAGGTGGCGCGTCGCAGCTGCTGCAAAAGATATCCACCATCCCGCGTCCAACCCGGATCAGGGAACGCTGGCCCACACCATTCTCAAATCGCGACATCGTCGGCTGGCTCACCGACCCTGCGTCTTCGCCGGGCGCTTTGCCGGGCGCCATCATGAAGGCAGGGTCGGCTGTGGGGCTAACTTCACCACTTGATCAAAAACAGAGCTGGCTCGTCTGCAATCATCCCACAACGTTCTCAACGGCGCGGCTATGGCAGCCAGGCAGGAACATGAAAACAATACCTGAAGAGCAATATGGGCAGGCTATCGAACTGCTGCACAAGCACTTGGTTGGCACTCGTAGCTAGTTGATCATAGGCAACTGCCAGTTGACAATAACCGACATTCCCCAAGTGGCATGCCGTTGGACGTCAGGATCGCCAGCTTTCGCTTATTGATCAAGCGTTTTGGGGCCTGGACGGCGCTTGCATGGGCCCAAACGCTCGAATGCGGGCAGGTCGGTCCGCAAACCCGCATCATTTTGGCCCTGCGTCGCCGTTCTTCAGCGCGGTGGACAGACCTGTCCTGCCGCTTTCGTTCAGCTGCTGTCAGGATCGCGGTCACGCGCATATCGGCGGCGCTCGCAATCGGTGAATGGCGGCAGGAACAGCCCTGACCATTGGGCCGGTCACCGCGATCCCGGCGAGTTGGAAGGTGATGGCGCGCGCATGACGTACTACGCGGGCACCAATCCTGATCAGCTTGAGTTGCAGGCCGGTCAGCGACCGGTCGGCCATTTCCCCGGGCAGGTTGATGCAACGCAGGAAAGTGGCCGGATTACAGGCCAGTGCGTGCAATTGCCAGCCGCACCTCGTTGTCGCGGAAGCGCTTGCACGACAGCCGCGTCCAGCGGAAGGCGTATTTGCCTTCCCTGATGTGCTGTTCGGCGGTGCCGCGTCGATTGTAGAAGCGAGTGACCTCATCCGGCTCCATGGGCAGGTTGGTGACAATGAAGCCCACGCGGGGGAACAGCTCGCCCGGATGCCACTCGATCCCGGCGATCACACGGCGTTCCCTGTCCCATGATGCGGCCTGATACCGGAACTCCTCGCAGAACCGCTTCACCCTGGTTTTCGAGGGACGCCCCACAGGCCGTGTCAACCGGTGGGCGATGCTGCCTTCCGGAACTGCATTCTTCTTCATCCGGATGGCGTGGAAACAGCCCGCCTCTTCCAGGCGCCCATAGAGTGCCGGGATCGCGCAGGCGGCATCGGCGCGGAAGAACCGGCCACCAGGCTTGCGGTCAGCATAGCGTGCAATCACCGGGTCGAGGACGTCCCGCCAGCCGCCGGCGCTGTGAACGTTGCCATTGCGCAGGGCGCAGCGTTCCAGCATGCCGAACCGGTTGAACAGAAAGTCCGGGTGATGGCAGGTGCAGTCGAAATGCCCGTTCCAGACCGCGCCTTCCTGGTCCCCATGTGTCGGGCTGACCGAACTGTCCATGTCCAGCACGATGTATTTGAGCCCGTTGCGATCATGAAACCGGTCGATCCATTGACCGTTCAGATCGGCCAGCGCCTCCCGGTTCTGCGGCAAGGCCAGCGTCCCGGTCTCGAACCGCCCCATCCGCGAGGTCGAAGCCGCCTGCGCATCGACGGCACGGCCACCGACAACCTGGCGCATCATGGGAT
>CBDBLS010000077.1:0-117123 GCA_965207105.1 Roseovarius sp.
GTGCCGCACCTTGCCCGGTGCCCGCAGATCGGTGAGACACGATGCAATAGGACCAGCCGGATCGGTCCGGCGCTCGACCTCCCGCAAGAGCATCAGACCAGCATCGGAGCTCATCTGCGCGCCGTCAAAATCGAGCAACACGGGCTTGCCGTTCAGGGGTGACAAAGAGGGACGCGGAAAGGCAGGATTTGGCATGGTGAGGGGGCGTGCTCCGGAAAATGGAATTTTTGGCGGCAGAAGCCGAAAAATACCAAATTCCAATAGCTTACACCACCCTCACCATATCGTCATGAATTATCCGGGCTAAGAGCATTTACATACGATTTGGCTCAATTAGCATTGATTATGCGTGCCAACCTGTAATAGAACACACCATGAACAAAATTATGGGGCGCGGCACATGGATCATCAGGCTTTTTTGGTGTGGCTCAACGAGATCGACGACCTTTCATCGAAACAACGGGCTGAAACCGGACGGCTCGTTGCCGGGGTTTCGTCGCTGGAAAGCGTGATCGATCTCCCTGAGGCGAATGTTCGCGAGGGGCGTATCTGTCCGCACTGTGCTTCGGGCGGTGCGATCATCAGGGGCCATGCAAGTGGCCTGACGAGGTTCTTTTGCAAAGGCTGTCGCAAAACCTTCAACGCGCTGACCGGGACGCCGCCTGCCCGCTTGCGCCACAGGGACAGATGGGCAGGGTTCGCAGCTTCCCTGCGCGACGGCGAAACGGTAAAGGCGTCCGACGGGCGTTGTATGGTGGCCGACACCACAGCTTTTCGTTGGCGTCATCGCTTTCCCGAGGCCGTAACGGTCGGTGCGGTCAGGCTGTGCGGAATCGTCGAAGCCGATGGGACGTTCTTTCCGCGCAGCCGGAAAGGGGGCCGTAATCTCTCCGGAAAAGCCCGCAAACGCGGGGGAAAGACCTCAAAACGCGGATTGTCGAAGGAGCAGGTTCCGGTCCTCGTTGCGGTCGGCCGATCAGGCACCGCCATCAGTGCTGTCTTGCCTGCGGTGACAGCCGAACATCTCAAAACGGTTCTGCAGCCACGTCTTGATGGGGACGCTCTCCCGGTGACCGATGGCTGCACCGGTTACCCGCCCTGCGCCGCAGAAACGGGCGTCAGCCATGAAAGTCTCGACCGGACCGCCGGAGAACGTGTCCGTGGTGAATTGCACATTCAAACCGTGAACAGTCGGCATGAGCGGTTAAAGGCCTTTCCGCGCCGCCATCGGGGCATCGCGACCAAATACCTGGACAGCTGCCTTCGGTGGTTCCACCTTGCCGTCCTTCCGAGCCACCAAACGCCGCGCGCGATACTTGCCGCCGCCGCAGGCATCCTGCCTGTAACACGCCACGCATAATCAATGCTAATTGAGCCTACGATTTAGGGGTTTTCATGGTAAAGGCTCAATTTCTAAGCGCCTGTTCGCGGCGTCGATGATGATAGTTCCACGGCGGTTCTCCCGAAGATAGCGAAACGCCGCGTAGCCCTGCAAAATAGCCTCTTCCCACAGCCAAGCAGGACATGCTTCCGGTTCATAACCGTTCACGAACTGGTGGATCTGCTTCAAAAGATCGAAGGGCAGATCGCCAGCCTTGAGGTCTTTGAAAAACTCCATTTCTACAGCTTGCCCAAAAATCCAGGTTGTGATGCCTTCTTCAATTAGTGCTGCACGCGCCCCGTCTTGCGCTTCATCAATCTTCGACGCACTTTTCCGCTTTAGCCGGAAAAGTGAACGGGTCACTGGAGACCATCCCAAGACAGCGACATAGGCGTAATGGAAGACATCGTGGAACCGATAGTCGTCTTCCGTCATCGCGTTGTCAGTTAAGCGGTCACCGATGTTCAGGCCGTTACATGTCTGAAAAACGTAGAGCTTTCCGTTAACCTCTCGTTCGAAAATCTCGATCTGTAACTTACGGGGCAACTGTTCTTCGGGTGGTGCGTCAACATCAAAGAAACCTGCAATGTCTCTCCGAATTGGCCAACGATCTGTCGTCTTAGTTCGGTTTTTAATCGCTGCGGCTTCAAGTGTTACACCAGCCTCGTTAGCAGCCCGGATAAGAGTTTCGAGGAATGCGACCAGTAGTGGTCCTAGGCGTGATCGGTCGCGGAGAAGGTCCCTGTCCGTCTGATCGGCCATCAGCAACCCAACTTTCGCAGCCAGTTCGATAAGAGTTTTTTCAAACTTCTTGGACGGCGTTTTCAACGTCCTCAACACAGCGGGCTGCAATGCTTCAAACGTGATATCTTCACCGGAAGCGGGTTTCCAATCACCGTCACCACGCACTAGGTTGGTGACCACTTCAGCCACGGAAATACCCCCTCGGCTCGCGACTAAATTGAAATACCATAGAACATCGCCCAACTCTTCCGTTACCGCAGCGGCATAAGCCCGATATGCAGTAGGATCACGTTGTTTCTTCTTCACTTCACTCAAAAGATTGCCGACTTCGCCAAACAACCCAAGAAGTGGAAAATTCAACGACTCTGCATCGCGCTGTACATCCGTTTCAAGTGCGTCTTTTGAAAATTTTTGTACTGACAATGGAGTGAAGGACCACCGGCTAAAGCCGGTGGTATCATTTCGAGGAATGTAATTCCAGGTACCGCTTGCTGATACCGTCAGTCACGTTTCCCGAGGTCGTGGAGAAACAGCCGCGCGCCCAAAGCCGCCTGCCCCGGTAGCGTTTGCGCACCTCCGGGAACTCCATCTGGATACGGCGTGATGAACTGCCCCTGATGCGCTGCATGACATCGGACAGCGACAGCTTTGGTGGGATCGACAGAAACATGTGGACGTGATCGTGAGCCAAAGATTCGCTGAAGCGGACCGGCTGGAAGCCGGTGGTTTTAATCCATTAGGTGGAAAATAAATTCGTCCATAAATCGGCGTTGTTGCACGTATCCTCCTCCCCTGATATTTGTTTCAGTCTGTTCTCTTGAGGATGCTGTAGATGCCGCACAGGTTCAACGCCGATCATTGTGACAGGATTCCAAAACAAAAGCAGCGCGTGAGCAACTGGCCCGAGTACAACGAAAGTCTTCGGCAGCGCGGTGATCTGACGGTCTGGACCGGCGAGGACGCGCTGGCTTTGTGGGCGGCCCCGTCACGAACGACGCGTGGCGGGCAGCCTGTCTATTCGGATTTGGCGATTGAGGCTTGCCTGACCGTTGGCATGGTGGTCAGGCAGCCGTTGCGGCAGACCGAAGGCCTGATGCGCTCGATTGCGGCGCTGTCGGGTATAGATATCGCGGTGCCGGACTTTTCCACGCTCTCCCGCAGAGGCAGAGGACCGAGCTTGTCGGCCAAATCTGTCTCCAGGGACACCAAACCGGTACAACTGGTTGTGGACAGCACCGGGTTAAAGATTTCCGGCGAAGGCGAATGGCAAGAGGCGAAGCATAAAACCAGGCGTAAACGGCGATCCCGGCGCAAGCTGCACCCTGGTCTGGATCTCGTTAGTGGCGACATCGTTTGCTCCGGTTTGACCACCAATGATGTCGGCGATCCGACGGCCTTGCCGGAGATGCCGGATCGAATTGACGGGCCCGTCGAACTCTTTTCGGGGGACGGGGCTTATGATGGGGAGCCAACAAGCGACGCTCTCACCGAACGCTTCGGCTCGACGATTGAAGTCACAATCCCGCCCCCCGGGAACGCCGTCCCGAGCCCGAATGCGGCGCAGTATCCGACCGTCCGCGATCGCCATATTGCCGACATACGCACGTACGGGCGGATGGCCTGGCAGAAGTCATCGGGCTGCAATCAGCGCAGCCGGGCTGAAACCCTGATGGGGCGCTGGAAGACGGTCATTAGGCCCAAACTCAAGGCGAGGGCGTTCGAAAATCAGAAGACCGGGGCCGGGATCGGTGTCCGTGTGCTCAACCGAATGACCGGACCTGGCCGCCCCGATTTCGAACGCACCGCCTGAAATCCGTCTCGGGTAGGATGAGGTCCGGGCTAGGGTCTGTTGACAATCATCGTGTTGCAATGAGCATGGCACAGAGGTGCCAGTTGGCAGCGTAGCTTGTATCAGTCTTGTCGTATCGCGTTGCTATGCCTCTGAATTCCTTGATCTTTGCGAAGTAGTTTTCGATGAGATGGCGCCACTTGTACATGTGGGTATCGTAGTCCCGTTGAACTTTTCGGTTCGATTTGGGCGGGATGACAGCGGTTGCGCCACGCTCATCAAGGTCTTGCAGGAGCCAGTCGGCGTCGAAGGCTTTGTCGGCCAGCAACGCCCCAAAGGAAGCCCCCTTGATCAGAGGAGCGACCCCCTTCATGTCGTGTGCCTGTCCCGGCAAAAGCAGAAACCGGAACAGGTTACCGAGCGCATCGACCAAGGCCACGACCTTGGTCGTCAGTCCGCCGCGAGAGCGTCCGATAGCCTGGTGTTGAGTCCCCCTTTTGCGCCCGAAGCCTTCTGATGAGCTTGAACAATCGTCCCGTCGATAAGGGCATATTCCAGGTCCGGCTCGCCACTCATGGCATTGAAAAGACTCTCGAACACGCCGTTCCTGGCCCATCGACGAAATCGCTTGAACTGGCTGTTCCAGTTGCCAAACTCTTTGGGCAAATCCCGCCATGGGGACCCTGTGCGTACGCGCCATAATACTGCTTCCATAAACCGGCGATTATTGCGCGCGGTAACACCCGGATCGCCTGCCTTGCCCGGTATAAGCGGCTCAATCTTCTCCCAAAGCTCATCGGAAACAGCCAAACGATTTGCGTCCATCAACACCTCCATTTTGGAAGCTTGAATCAGACTTCAGGCAAAATGGGAACCCCGAATGTCAACAGGCCCTAGTCAGTCTCCATGCAACAACGCCCTTCCTCGGCTATTTCCGACGCCTGGGATTGGAAGATGTCGACGAACTTGCGCCTGACATGCGCCATGCAGGCCATCTCATGGACATCATCCTTGCCGAACAGCTCGTTGAATCCAGTATACCTGTTTCACAACAGGGAGATTTCTGCCATTCCAGCTTCACCGAAGCAGTGGAGTTTGCCGGAATGGCCGTACTGAAAGTTTTACGAGCACGTCCAGAGTTGTTTTTCCGCCTTTCCGTAATACGTCCGGCGGATTTTGATGCTCCGGTTTGTCAGCTTCACCCGATTTGGCTTGCCGGTGAAACCGGGCGTTTGTCCCGAAAGAACAGACAACGGGCCATCGGGGGCGGCAGGAAGTATCGGCTGCAACTGGCGGAACAGATGCTTTTGTGCCTGATCCATTACCGCACATACGCCGGCCAGGCCTTTGTTGGCCTGCTTTTCGACATTTCCAGCCCTACAGTTTGCCGCCGCGTTCGCGCCATGACGACGGTGATGGCTGGCCATTTCGCCATGCCGGAGCGCAGGATCAAATTATCGACACAGGAAAGAAACGATCTTCTCTATCCTGTGATCGATGGTACCGGGCGCCCTGTTCAGCGCCCCGGGACGCCGTCAAGGCGCAAAGCCAGTTATTCAGGAAAGAAGAAACGCCATACAGCGTCGCACCGGATCATTACCGACGACAGGAAAAGGATCCTGGCCGTTGGTCCTGCACAGCCCGGGCGAAAGCACGACAGGCGGATATATGATGAAGCGCGCGTGGACAAGCCCCCCGGTGTGCCTGTCCCGGGCGATCCCGGTTATCCGGGAACGTCGCTGGAAGTCCCGCTCAAGGCCTCAAGGACAGGGGAATCGCGCTTAAAGTTTGACAGCGGTTGCGAATTGGATTCTGGAGGTTTCATCACTTGATGGAGCTTCGCGATGCCCAACCTGGACAGCTGTTTCAATGAGATGGATGACCCACGCGGCGGCAATGCGCCACGTCACAGGTTCTGTGATCTTATGACGATCAGCCTTTTATGCGCGCTTTGCGGCGGCGATACAGCGGTCGACATGGAGTTTTTCGGTCATATGAAGGAGGATTTTCTGCGCGATTTTCTCGAATTGCCTCATGGCGTACCCTGTCATGACGCTTGTTCCCGTCTGTTCCGGATGATGAAGCCGACCGGTTTTCAAGCGTTTTATGACAAGTTTCGTGCCGATTTTACGGCTGGATGTGGAGAGGAACCAGCCATCGCTATTGATGGCAAAGAGATGCGACGCAGCTTTGACAAGGCCGCCGGGCAATCGAATATGAACATTGTCACGGCCTTTGCACATGGGGCGCGGCTGACCCTTGGCATCAAGCAAAGCGCCAGGGGCGGCGGCGAGATCCTGGCCCTGCGCGAGTTGATCGAGATGCTTGACATTCATGGCATCACCATCACCGCTGATGCGTTACATTGCCAGCGAGAGACCTGTGAATTGATCGTAAAAGAAGGCGGTAACCACTGCCTTCAACTCAAAGGCAATCAGGGCGACATGTTGGCCGATGTCCGGGCTTTTGTGGAAGACGAGGCTACTGATTACGTTGATGAATATAGCACTATTGATGCTGATCACGGGCGTGTGGAAGAGCGGTCATACCGCGTCCACGATGTGCCGGAATATCTGATCAATACCCATAAGTGGCCGCATCTTCAGGCTTTCGTCCATGTCGCCTCCAGGCGCGCGGTTGGCGACAAAACCAGTCACGCCGAACGGCTTTATCCGCTCTCCAAATGTCCCGCGGCTCAGGGGGCCGCCACACTGATCCGCGGCCACTGGCAAATTGGGAACAGCTTGCATTGGTCTCTCGACGTGGTGATGAACGACGACCGACACCGCGCGCGAAAAGATCACGCGCCAGCCAACTTTGCCGCTTTGAGGCGGATTGCCTTGAGCATCATCAAGGCCAATCCTGCAAAAGGATCAAATCGCGGCAAATTCAAAAAAGCGGGCTGGAGTAATGATTTCCTGCGAACACTAATCAAAGGCTTTTGAAGCGCGATTGCCCTGCCTCAAGGAACCATCCCCTTGCCAAAGAGCGGAAAAGCTGCAACACATGGCACGCAAAGCTGCGCATCGGCGTAGAGCATGGAATTTGCCGCATGAAAAAGTTCGGGATTTTTGCCGATACCCATCGCAATAATGGCCAGGCGGATATGATCGCAAAGAATGTAGCGGCCCTGGCAAACCTGAATTTGAAAACAGCCTGACCAAATGGGGCAGGGATACCTCCGTTCAAAAATAACCGCCCTTATTGCGAATCGAGTCTAATGATGCCAGTGACGGTCATCACCAACTTTAGGACATAAATCTCATGGACCAAGTTGAATTGCCCCAAGCCATCACATCAAGACAGAAACTCGACTTTCCAAGGATGCGGAGTATACTCAAGATTGCAGGTTTTTTTTCTGGCGCTGGCGCTGGTGCTGTTTGCCAGTGGCGTACTGGCTGAAACCCGGTCGGTTTATTCCCCGAACGACGGATACCTGAACCTGCGGACCGGACCAGGGGCGCAGTTCCGGATTGTCCAGAAAATGTACAATGGCTCAAAGGTTGAAGTGCTGGAATACAACGGCAAATGGCGGCGGGTCAGGCATGAAAGCGGATCGGTTGGCTGGGCGCATGGCAGGTGGCTGGTATCGTCGGATTATTCAAACAATGCTGACACATGCTGGATCATACTTGGGTCATTTCCGACGCTGCAAAATGCGCGTAATTTCATGCGAAATTGGGGTCTGCGAGGTGAATCAGAGGTTTATCTGGCAGAAAACGGATATTACCGTATTACCCTCGGCAAGATTGCCCGGTGGGATTCAGGCTCATATATCCAAAGGCGGACAAGCCGAGGGGAGATACCCACCGACAGTTATTGCCGCAGTAACTCGAACTTTGTCCGTCAGGTGTACCCTTAATCAGTCTGACCGGCGGCACCGGCAATGACACGATCTATGGCCGCACCGGCGAGGACGAAATCGATGTCGGCGCGGGCAATGACACGGGCCGGTCCGGCGGTGAGAGCGCTTGACACGCGTTGCAAGGCTGCTGGCGCGCGGGGTGCGGACCGAAGTCGCACGTTTGGAGGCGCCTGATGCTTGACAGGTTGGGGGTGGAGCGGCAACGCTGTCTTCACCGCCATGTGATTTAAACCGGAGGGCCAGCAATGCTTGTTCGACAAATACTCAAAGGAAAATCCGACGAGGGCGTTGTGACGATCGAACCGGGAACATCCGTCAGCGCGGCAGCCGAACTGCTGTCGAGCAAGAGGGTCGGCGCGGTCATTGTCAGCAAAGATGGCAAGAAGCCCGAGGGGATTTTGTCGGAACGCGATATTGTGCGTGAACTTGGTCGGCGTGGTCCGGGCTGCCTGTTGGAGATCGTGGATTCGATGATGACGTCAAAACTGGTCGGCTGCACGCGTGAAGATACCACGGACGCTGTTTTGGAAAAGATGACCGTCGGGCGGTTTCGTCATATGCCGGTCATGGAAGGTGATGAGATGGTTGGCCTGATTTCGATTGGTGACGTGGTCAAGGCGCGTCTCGCAGAATTATCCATGGAAAAAGACGCCCTGCAGGGCATGATCATGGGACATTGATCGCCTCTGCTAAATTGAGGCGCTGACGCGCCATGCCACGCTTCCCATTCCGGTCTTTGGTCGGGCATGGGGCTCGACGCCCCCTTGCAAGTGATGTGCAATCGTCGCATGCGGTGGGCAGAAATTTCAGGACCGAACAGGAAAGGGTCTGGCGATGCGTACCGGGCTTTATGCCGGCACATTCGATCCTCTGACGCTGGGACATATGGACTGAAGGTGTCGCAAGGGAATTTCCTTTACGGAGTCCGGCAGCGTCAGGCGTCGGGTTTCCAGTTTTGCAGCGTCGCTGTACGAAGAACGGGGCATGATTTTGCCCGTGATCACCGCAGCGAAAAGCGGAAGATGCTCAAGTAGAACGGACCTGTCTGTGCCCCATGTTTCGGTCAATCCGGCAACCAGCGTTGCAAAAGTGATTTCGTCATCGGCATCCTGGAAGGGGTCAGCCGCCCGCTTCCAGTAACAGGAAAACGCAGGTCGAAAATGAACATCCATTCGGGAATAGTCGTCATGCACAAGCGCTGCGGCGAGCGCGTCAAGCATCTTCGCCTCTTTCTGTCGTATACGCTCGCGAGTGACGGGTTCGGGAAGGGATGAGCCAATCTCCTTCAGGGTAGAGCGCAGGTGTTGTGGCTTTGAGGGCCTGTCGGGAAAGTGTCTTATTTTGTGGATTTATAGTTGTGGTTCTGATTCAATGAATTTTGATGTTGGAACGGAGGATTTTATGGGTCGTAATCAGGTTGAGATGTTTACATCACTGGATGGGCCGGTTTCAGAGGATCACCCCTATCGTCGTTTTGAGGCGGTGGTGGACCTGGCGGTTTTGTCCGGCCCTTTGGTCGCGCTTTATTCGGATCGCGGGCGGCCTGAACCGGGGGCTGAACGCGCGTTCCGGATGCTTGTTTTGCAGTTTATAGAAGACCTCCCGGACTGCGGGATGGAACGGTTCATGCGAGAGAATTTGGGGGGCAAGTGGTTTTGCGCATTTGCCTTGAGTGAGCGCCCGCCCGACCATTCATTCTTCGGCGATTTCCGCCAACGCCCGGGGACGAAGCGATTGATGGACCTGTTCAACCGTTTGCGCGACGGCCTGAAAGAGGCAGGCCTGATCCGCGAGGTGTTTGCCTTTGTTGATGTCGGCAAGTCGGTCTCGAAGCTATCTACCCGGGATGACCGCGACAAAGCCATCGCCAGGGGCCTGGAAAAGTTCAACAATGAGACGGCGGACCAGGTGGCCGCGGACCCACAGGCGCGCTTTGGGCCAAGGGCAGGGACAAATTCCGGTATGGCTGCAAAGAGCACACCGGTGTTGATATGCAGTCTGCTCTGATCAACAGGGTTGCCGCCACGCCGGCGAATGTGACGGATGCCCGGGGCGTGCGCCATGTCTGGCCGGATCAGGGTGCGGTTTTTGGCGACAAAGGGTATTGCACCCAACCGGCACAGGCAGCGCCAAAGCGCAAGGGTTGCCATAATGCGACGATCAAAAAGCGCAATATGAAAGGCAAGGATGCCGATAGGGATCGCCGGTATGCCCATTTGCGCATGCCTTGCGAGCGGGTGTTTTCCAAACGTTCAAATCGTGTGCGATATAAAGGGCAGGCCAAGGTGCGGTTTCAGGTGGCGATGCGGGCGATCGGCCACAACCTCAAACGCCTGACCCGCCCCGGAGTCGAAAAGGTCCCGATCCTGTCCGCCTGACAAACGGGAGGAGTCCGTCAAAAATCCGAATATTCCCAAAAAATCAGCGGAAAATCAGTCAAAACGACGACAAATCAATCATTGTCATACCTGAATTACACGAGACCCCTTCGAAGGACTGTTTGCCGACGGCCCCTTTGAAATACGTTCCGGGATGATTTTTTGCAGGACAGGATTGTGCAGGGTTCTGCCAAGTTGGCCGATTGTTGTTGCGGCCATTGCCACGAAGGAGTTGCCATCCTTCGAAACGCGCCCGGCGGGCAGCAAGGGGATACCCAGATCAAGGCAATATTGATCCCAATCGATCCTGCCGGATGAATCGTGCGCGTTGCCCAGACTGTGAAGCGCGCGCCTGATCTTTCTCAACGTGGTCGTGCCAATGCCGGACAAAGACGACAGGGTTTCGGTCCCCGCACTCACAACGTCCCCGATGGTTTGGTAACCGGCAGCTTCCAGAGATTTCGTTTTAGGCCCGGCATGGAGGATACCGATCCCGTGGCGCAGAACGTCTTTATGGAAGTCGTATGTAAAACGCGGAGCAATATTGGGCCACAGAAGCGGCTGCATATCGCAGTTGTAGCGGAGTAAAAGTCCGCCAGTTTGTGCCCTTCGTTTATTCGGAGGGCGGGAGATGTATTCTGTGGATATTTATAGTCGTGTGCGCCGTGCTTGTTTGAAGGACGGTATGTCTGGCCGAGAAGCGGCGCGGTTTTTCAACATGGCGTAATCAGGATCAGCACTCAGTTACCCCTGTTATTCTGGATGCACATGCAATTGAAAAGGAGACTGACCAATGGAATATTTTGCTGGTTTGGATGTGTCCATGGAAGAGACGCATATCTGCATTCTGGATCGTGAAGGGGCCCTTATTCGTGAAGGAAAAGCGAGCTCAACACCAAAAGCGATCGCTGACTTCCTCGCTTCTGGACCACCATGTGCCAAAGTTGTATTTGAAACGGGACGGATGGCACCAATGCTTTACCATGGGCTGACGGAGCTTGGTGTCCCGGTTGTTTGCATCGAGAGCAGGCAAGCATATCAGGCCCTTAAATCTCTGGCCGGCCACAAGACGGACCGCAATGATGCCCGCGGTTTGGCACACCTGGCGCGGACGGGATTCTACAAGCCGACCCATGTCAAATCACTGTCAGCGCACGCAATCCGGTCGCTGATCGCAGCCCGCAAGAAGCTGGTCGGACAGCGTGTGACGCTCGACAATCAGATCCGCGGTCTGGTCGTCGTCTTCGGCGTGCGGCTGCCACGAGCTTTGTCTCCGGCATTCAAAAACGCGGCGCTAAAAGTTAGCGATGGAGTGCCTGGCCTCCATGCCGCAATTTGCGGACTGTTCGCAGCACGCGAAGCAATCCTCGCGGCGGTTGCAGCCATTGATGGCGACATCAAAAAGATGACCCGCAAATCCGAAGTCTGCCAGCGCCTTATGACGGTACCAGGGGTCGGTCCGATCACAGCATTGGCCTTTGCCGCAGCAATTGATGATCCGTCGCGTTTCAGGAAATCGCGTGATGTGGGGGCGTATCTTGGACTGGTGCCGCGACGGCATCAATCTGGTGAAATCGACTACACGGGCAGCATCTCAAAGCGGGGCGACGTGCGCGTCAGAACGCTTCTCTATGAGGCCGCCAATGTGATGCTGACGCGGTATGCCGCTCCGCTCAAATTGAAGACATGGGCCCTCGCAATCGGTGCGCGCTCAACGATGAGAAAGGCCCGAGTGGCTCTGGCGCGTCGTCTGGCAATCATACTTCATGCCATTATGCGAGACAAAACTGACTTCCAGTCCGCGTAAGGCTTACGAGGCGACAACGAGGATTCCTAAATCAAAGTTCCCATCTGGGACGATGCCCGAGGGAGGGCGTGAGACACGGCGCCGATTCTGTAGCAACAGCCAAGACCAACGGTATGATTGCGGTTTCAACATTGCCGACCCACACCCAGCCAACCCCATCATGAACCTCAGAGTTCGAAGAGAACAAAGGCAACCTCTGACATCAAAAGCAGGAAACTCAGGAAACACGCATTGACAGATTAGAGAACAAAGATCGTAAGACGATCGCGAAGATGCTGCGCCATGAACTTCCGCCTGGGTATCGTCGGTCGGAAGCGCCTCGGCGGCCAACGCTTGATGGTTATGTTGGTGTGGTCGATGAGATACTGCGCACAGACAAAGCCCTGATCAAAAAGCAGCGACACACGGCCAAGCGCATCTTTGAACGGCTGCGCGATGAGCATGGATATGCCGGCAGCCTGACCACGGTGACCTATTACGTGCGCGAGCAAAAACGGCGCACCAAAGAGGTGTTTGTGCCGTTGTCGCATCGGCCGGGCCATGCGCAGGTTGATTTTGGTGAGACGCTGGGCGTGATCGGTGGCGTGGAATGCAAGATCCACTTCTTCGTGATGAGCTTGCCACATTCTGATGCGGTGTTTGTGAAGGGATATCCAGCTGAGACAACCGAGGCGTTTTGCGATGGCCATGTGTCCGCCTTTGCATTCTTTGGCGGCATTCCGCAATCCATTCTCTACGACAATACCAAGATCGCCGTGGCTCGGATACTCGGGGATAAGACGCGCATCCGCACACGTCGGTTTACGGAACTGCAGTCGCATTACTTGTTTGATGACAAGTTTGGCAGACCCGCGCGAGGGAACGATAAAGGCAACGTTGAGGGCATGGTTGGATACACCCGCCGCAACTTCATGGTTCCCGCACCTCGCTATGACAGCTTTGATGATCTGAACGCACATTTGGAAGAGAAGTGTTTAGCACGTCAGGCCGATACGTTGCGGGGTCACACCCAAACCATAGGCGCACGCCTGATGTCGGATTTGGATGCTCTGATGGGATTGCCCGTCGCAGAATATGAAGCCTGCGATCACGTCAGCACGCGTGCAACGTCGATCTCAATGGTGCGCTATCGCAGCAATGATTACTCGGTGCCAGTAGCCTATGCGCACCACGATGTTCATGTGCGTGGGTTTGTGCATGAGGTTATCATCGGCTGCGGCAATGAGATTATTGCGCGGCACAAACGATCCTACACATCAGCGGATATGGTCTTTGACCCATTGCACTTTTTGCCCCTGCTTGAACAAAAGGTGGGTGCCCTGGATCAGGCCGCGCCTTTGCAGGGTTGGCATTTGCCAGATGTATTTGCCACGCTGCACTGACTGCTTGAAGCCAGAATGGGTAAGCCGGGCAAGCGAGAATACGTTCAAGTCTTGCGCCTTTTGGAGACCTTCGAAATGGATGTTGTGCAAGGCGCAATCCAGCAGGCAATAGATATGGGTGCAATTGGCTATGACGCCGTAAAACACCTTGTACTGTGTCGGGTTGAGAAGCGGCCACCACGATTGGATTTGGACTTCTATCCATACTTGCCCAAGGCCAATGTCGGCACAACACGCCCATCCAGTTACATGAGCTTGATGGGAAGGACCGCGGCATGACCGAAGCCCCTCGGATTCTTCTACGGCATCATCTTAAACAACTGCGACTGCCAACGTTCCAAGGCGAGTATGCCAAACAGGCGCAGCTCTGTGCTGCAGAGAACAAAGATCACATCCACTATCTGGCGCGGCTGTGTGAGATGGAATTGATCGACCGCGAACGCCGGATGATTGAACGGCGCATCAAAGCGGCGAAGTTCCCCAGCACCAAGAGCTTGGATAGCTTTGACTTCAAGATCATGCCAAGCTTGAACAAGCCCCTGACGATGGATCTGGCACGATGCGATTACGTTAATCGCAGGGAGAACATCATCGCGCTCGGCCCGTCAGGCACGGGCAAGACACACATCGCCCTGGGACTTGGGCTGGCTGCATGTCAAAGAGGACTGAAGGTGCGCTTCACAACGGCTGCGGCATTAGTCCATGATCTGATCGAGGCTCAAGATGAGCGGAGATTGCAGCGCCTTCAAAAGCAACTGACCAGCCAGAACCTGTTGATCATTGATGAACTGGGCTTCGTACCGCTCAGCAAATCTGGCGCAGAGCTGCTCTTCGAGGTCATATCCCAATGCTATGAACGCGGCTCCATCATCATAACCTCGAACCTGCCCTTCGATGAATGGACTGAAGTCTTTGGCTCTGAGCGGCTGACCGGTGCGCTACTCGATCGTTTAACCCATCACGTCCACATCCTCGAGATGAATGGCGAAAGCTATCGGCTCAAACACAGTCGCAACAACCGAAAATAACCAGCCCGCAATCACAGTCAGAATAATGCTGGCCTTATGGCCAGCATGCGCTTTGGCACGCTTCAGCTTTGTGACGAGCACGCGTGCAAAAGCGCCACAAAAACATCAACCGAAGTGGCCCATTTTTACGCCGCGACATGGACCCATTTTACTCTGCGATTGACATTGTCGCCAGCAACATGGCGCTGTCGCAATGAGGGTGACAGTCGCTTCACCCACGTTCGGTAATGCTGACAACAGGCGGAATATCCATACCCATCATCCGGGTGGCGCGCGCGATATTCCTCCCAAAGCAGGCATAGGGTCACGCCAGAGCGCTTCAACTCCCGGTTGATATTCGCCCGGTCCGGCAAAGCAAATGGATCGTTCTTTGTGCCTGTAACTTGCCGAAACAGCTGACGCTCAAGAGTGATCTCATCAAGACCCTGTACCTCAGGCCACGACAGCCCCGCCGCTGCAGCGCGTTGAAGATAATTCCGCGTGGACGTCCGCCCCAGTCCCAGACTGTCTGCGATCCTGCGCGTCGAATACCCCGACGCACGTAGTCGTAAAACATCCTTGATCTTGCGCATTGGCAACCTTTCCATCTCGCCCTCCTGCTTCCTCAATGGGCCGCAGAACAGACAGGTTCAAATCGCCTCGAAGGTTTATCTCAAAGGGGTGGCCACCTGTTCCACGCCCATGTGACCCGAAGCTCTGCCTCGCTGGGCCGAAGTTGCATATTCAGGCTTCGGGAATAGATTGAATTTCAGCGTGCTGATGCTGGCCGGGATCCGCGAGATTTGCGTCATCATATCACAACGCCACAGGACCAGGACCAGTTCCAGCGCATCCTGGGCGATGGCAGGCTGGGGCATCGAACTGACCTATGTAGCTCAGCCCAGCCCCGATGGTCTGGCACAGGTCTATATTCTGGCCGGGGATTTCCTGGACGGCGCTCCCGGCGCCATGGTGCTGGGAGACAACCTCTTTTTTGGCCACGGGCTGCCACAGCTTCTGGCCGAGGCGGACCGCCAGGAAGCGGGCGGAACCGTGTTCGGCTATCACGTCTCGAATCCCGGGCGCTATGGGGTTGTCGCCTTTGACGATGCCGGCATTGTCAAGGCGATCATCGAAAAGCCCGGGGTGCCGCCATCGAGCTATGCGGTGACCGGGCTGTATTTCCTGGATGGCACGGCACCTGTGCGGGCGCGTGACGTCAAACCGTCGGAGCGGGGCGAGGTGGAAATCACCTCGTTGCTGGAGATGTATCTGAACGAAGGTCAACTGAGCGTGAAGTGGATGGGCCGTGGCTATGCCTGGCTGGATACCGGCACCCATGGCGCGTTGCTGGATGCGGGCAACTTCGTGCGGACGCTGGAAAAACGTCAGGGTCTGCAGACCGGCTGTCCCGAAGAGATCGCCCATCAGAACGGCTGGATCTCGGATGCGCAGTTGCTGGAACGTGCTGAATTGTTCAAGGAGAACGGCTATGGTATCTGTCTCAAGGGGCTTTTGCGTTAACCAGGCTGGATCCTGGCGATGGATATCCGCATCGCCGTCACCACCCTGATTGATATCGCCAATGCCGCGATCAGGACAGCGAAACCGGCGGCCTGCCCGGGGAATGCGGGTAAGGATCACTCCGGCCTGAATACCCGAAACGGATGATGAAATACGCCCGCAGAGACTTTCGGTGTATCCGGGGGTATATCCGCCCGGATAAAGCGTCTCTGTCAGAAGCATTGATTTTCAACCCGCTGATAACACAGCATAAAACCGCTCCAAATCTGCAGGGGATAAAACCGGCAGTGTGGCTGGCTGTGCGGTCGGTGTGCTGCCAACCGGTCTCTCCCGGATTTCTCCGGAAATTCAGGGAAAAAAACAGGGGAAAAATTGCCTGGGTACAGGAACCTGTCTGTGGCAGTGTGCAGGCCCGCAAATTCCTGCCGGACTCCTGTTCCTGTGTGGAATGTTCCTGTGTGGAACCGGCCTGCGGTCGGCGGGCAGGGAACGGGTATTGCCAGGGTGTTGGCAACCGGCCCGACCGGCTGTCAGCCGCGCCTGTGCGGGACCGGACCTCGCCGACCGCCCCGTTCGCACCGCGCCCCGCTTGCCTCTCCCGGCGGACCATCCCTGCATGGAACCGCAGACTGAACCGGACCGCCGCGCCGGTCTTCACGGCCGGAACCGCAGGGCTCGGGGCACCGGTCAGGACGGCGGGCAGGGCAGGGCTGTCCGTGGTGTCGTTCCCGGCCTTGCCTGCGGTGGCGTTACAGGGCGGACCGGTTCCGGCACATGTCAATCCGGTCATCAGCCACCGGCATCCCGACATCTGTCCGGATGAAACCCGGGGTCGCGCAATTCCCCCGGCCGAGACCGGAGCAGGTCCCCGTCCCGGCCCGCATGGCCGGCCGGCCTGTTGTCAGCAGCAATATACGCGGGGCGCCGCTCATCCGGGAGACCGGGCAGCCGGATGCAGGGCACAACATCCATGCCCGTCTCCCGCGCCGTTGGCGCACGGTCCTGCCCCGGCAACAATGGTGTTGCCCCCGGCGAACAGGACGGGACCGGTAAAACCGGACACCCTGATCGACGCCGCGATCTGCCGGACCTGATCCGCAGAACGGGCACGGGGTTTCAGGGCACGGGGACATCCGGCGGCAGCCGCCCGATCCCCGGAATGGGGGCAGGACCGGAGCGCGTCCCGTCGCGCACAGGGTTTTTTTGCCGCTGGCCATGCCGGACCTCCCGACGATTTTTTCACCGCCGGTATCGCGCAAATTCCGGCGCGACCCCTCCGGCGGTTTCCCCGCGCGTTTCGGGAGGGCATTTCGTTTCGAGCCCAGGGGCCATTTCGTTTCAGATGACCCGTCGGAAATAAATTCCTGAATGGTTGCAATCGGTTGTCGGCGGCGGAAATCCGAAACGAAACGAAATGCAAAAAAATCGGCACGCAGAAGTAGGCAAGTGCGGCGCAGAACACCCACAAGCCGTCCCCCGCCGGGAAGGACCCGTGGTTTCCGGGAGGCTGATTCAAAAGGAGTCAATGTTTTTCAAGCCCTTGCGAGGCAGCCCGTCCTGCGTCCGATATGGGAAATCAAGTCCCGGGTCCCGTCACTTTCGATGGTTTTCTCCCAATCCTTTGCCGGGCGGCGGCGTCGCCCGGGCCAGGCGAAGGTGCGTTCGACGACCCGTCTGCAGGATTTTACGCCGCCGTTGACAAATTTTCCTTTTCGCAAATCAGGAGCAAAGCTGTGAGCGCAGACGGTCCATCTCCCGGCGCTCCCGGTCGGTGTATTGAAGCCGGTAGGTCAAAACGATCCTGTGAAAGCGGGTGACATACCGGCACTGGAAAGCCTGGTTTGGCGGAAGCCAGTCAAGCGGCCCCTTTGCCCCCTTCTGTCTGTTTGCAGATGCCAGGACGGCGAAAAGATTGACGGGATCATTGGCAAATTTCCGGCGCAGATCCGCACCCCATTTGTTGGCGCCATGCGCATGCGCCCAGGCGAGGGACACCATGTGGTCAATATCCAGATCCCCGGAGTTCGTGTGGATTTCACCGGTATAAGGGTCATTCCAGCGGCCGTGGGTCACGGCGCATCTGGACTTTGCAAGCTTCACCGGCGCAGTCGACAGTTCCTGAAGCAACTCATGGCGCGCATTTTGACAGTCCCCGTCCTCATCGATCCAGTGATCGTAGAGGTGGCGGTCATATGGAACGCCCACACCTGACACGGCGCGCGCGGAGGGGGCAGCCGTGACCGTATCGACAGCTGACGGTGCTGCATCGCCGGAAAACCCTTTATAGGCCCGACCCCCTGTACACGACTCATGCGATTTTCTGCCTGATTTTGGGCCAGTGTCGGAAGGCTTGTTCCGGCTGGGTTCGCAGGAGCCTTCCGATTTCGTCGAGACCAATGCGGAAGATGGATTTGGCGTATCGCCCATGAGACTTTCGAGGCCGTTTCCGTGTTCCGGGCCTGGTGGATGCCACCTTTGCAGCCCATGCCATGGCCAGGGCAAGGAGACCGACCAACAAGCTCGACTTTTTGGCGATCGGGAGACGGGTGTCTTCCAGGTTGAAACCCTTTGTCTTCGCTTCGGCGAACAGGCATTCGATGGCCCGGCGTTTGCGATAGACGGTCAGGGCGTGATGGGCGGGTTGGTTGCTGACAACGACAGGCAATTCCTTACCCTTGATGCGCTGTAAAACGCGGAGCAATATTGGGCCACAGAAGCGGCTGCATATCGCAGTTGTAGCGGAGTAAAAGTCCGCCAGTTTGTGCCCTTCGTTTATTCGGAGGGCGGGAGATGTATTCTGTGGATATTTATAGTCGTGTGCGCCGTGCTTGTTTGAAGGACGGTATGTCTGGCCGAGAAGCGGCGCGGTTTTTCAACATGGCGTAATCAGGATCAGCACTCAGTTACCCCTGTTATTCTGGATGCACATGCAATTGAAAAGGAGACTGACCAATGGAATATTTTGCTGGTTTGGATGTGTCCATGGAAGAGACGCATATCTGCATTCTGGATCGTGAAGGGGCCCTTATTCGTGAAGGAAAAGCGAGCTCAACACCAAAAGCGATCGCTGACTTCCTCGCTTCTGGACCACCATGTGCCAAAGTTGTATTTGAAACGGGACGGATGGCACCAATGCTTTACCATGGGCTGACGGAGCTTGGTGTCCCGGTTGTTTGCATCGAGAGCAGGCAAGCATATCAGGCCCTTAAATCTCTGGCCGGCCACAAGACGGACCGCAATGATGCCCGCGGTTTGGCACACCTGGCGCGGACGGGATTCTACAAGCCGACCCATGTCAAATCACTGTCAGCGCACGCAATCCGGTCGCTGATCGCAGCCCGCAAGAAGCTGGTCGGACAGCGTGTGACGCTCGACAATCAGATCCGCGGTCTGGTCGTCGTCTTCGGCGTGCGGCTGCCACGAGCTTTGTCTCCGGCATTCAAAAACGCGGCGCTAAAAGTTAGCGATGGAGTGCCTGGCCTCCATGCCGCAATTTGCGGACTGTTCGCAGCACGCGAAGCAATCCTCGCGGCGGTTGCAGCCATTGATGGCGACATCAAAAAGATGACCCGCAAATCCGAAGTCTGCCAGCGCCTTATGACGGTACCAGGGGTCGGTCCGATCACAGCATTGGCCTTTGCCGCAGCAATTGATGATCCGTCGCGTTTCAGGAAATCGCGTGATGTGGGGGCGTATCTTGGACTGGTGCCGCGACGGCATCAATCTGGTGAAATCGACTACACGGGCAGCATCTCAAAGCGGGGCGACGTGCGCGTCAGAACGCTTCTCTATGAGGCCGCCAATGTGATGCTGACGCGGTATGCCGCTCCGCTCAAATTGAAGACATGGGCCCTCGCAATCGGTGCGCGCTCAACGATGAGAAAGGCCCGAGTGGCTCTGGCGCGTCGTCTGGCAATCATACTTCATGCCATTATGCGAGACAAAACTGACTTCCAGTCCGCGTAAGGCTTACGAGGCGACAACGAGGATTCCTAAATCAAAGTTCCCATCTGGGACGATGCCCGAGGGAGGGCGTGAGACACGGCGCCGATTCTGTAGCAACAGCCAAGACCAACGGTATGATTGCGGTTTCAACATTGCCGACCCACACCCAGCCAACCCCATCATGAACCTCAGAGTTCGAAGAGAACAAAGGCAACCTCTGACATCAAAAGCAGGAAACTCAGGAAACACGCATTGACAGATTAGAGAACAAAGATCGTAAGACGATCGCGAAGATGCTGCGCCATGAACTTCCGCCTGGGTATCGTCGGTCGGAAGCGCCTCGGCGGCCAACGCTTGATGGTTATGTTGGTGTGGTCGATGAGATACTGCGCACAGACAAAGCCCTGATCAAAAAGCAGCGACACACGGCCAAGCGCATCTTTGAACGGCTGCGCGATGAGCATGGATATGCCGGCAGCCTGACCACGGTGACCTATTACGTGCGCGAGCAAAAACGGCGCACCAAAGAGGTGTTTGTGCCGTTGTCGCATCGGCCGGGCCATGCGCAGGTTGATTTTGGTGAGACGCTGGGCGTGATCGGTGGCGTGGAATGCAAGATCCACTTCTTCGTGATGAGCTTGCCACATTCTGATGCGGTGTTTGTGAAGGGATATCCAGCTGAGACAACCGAGGCGTTTTGCGATGGCCATGTGTCCGCCTTTGCATTCTTTGGCGGCATTCCGCAATCCATTCTCTACGACAATACCAAGATCGCCGTGGCTCGGATACTCGGGGATAAGACGCGCATCCGCACACGTCGGTTTACGGAACTGCAGTCGCATTACTTGTTTGATGACAAGTTTGGCAGACCCGCGCGAGGGAACGATAAAGGCAACGTTGAGGGCATGGTTGGATACACCCGCCGCAACTTCATGGTTCCCGCACCTCGCTATGACAGCTTTGATGATCTGAACGCACATTTGGAAGAGAAGTGTTTAGCACGTCAGGACGATACGTTGCGGGGTCACACCCAAACCATAGGCGCACGCCTGATGTCGGATTTGGATGCTCTGATGGGATTGCCCGTCGCAGAATATGAAGCCTGCGATCACGTCAGCACGCGTGCAACGTCGATCTCAATGGTGCGCTATCGCAGCAATGATTACTCGGTGCCAGTAGCCTATGCGCACCACGATGTTCATGTGCGTGGGTTTGTGCATGAGGTTATCATCGGCTGCGGCAATGAGATTATTGCGCGGCACAAACGATCCTACACATCAGCGGATATGGTCTTTGACCCATTGCACTTTTTGCCCCTGCTTGAACAAAAGGTGGGTGCCCTGGATCAGGCCGCGCCTTTGCAGGGTTGGCATTTGCCAGATGTATTTGCCACGCTGCACCGACTGCTTGAAGCCAGAATGGGTAAGCCGGGCAAGCGAGAATACGTTCAAGTCTTGCGCCTTTTGGAGACCTTCGAAATGGATGTTGTGCAAGGCGCAATCCAGCAGGCAATAGATATGGGTGCAATTGGCTATGACGCCGTAAAACACCTTGTACTGTGTCGGGTTGAGAAGCGGCCACCACGATTGGATTTGGACTTCTATCCATACTTGCCCAAGGCCAATGTCGGCACAACACGCCCATCCAGTTACATGAGCTTGATGGGAAGGACCGCGGCATGACCGAAGCCCCTCGGATTCTTCTACGGCATCATCTTAAACAACTGCGACTGCCAACGTTCCAAGGCGAGTATGCCAAACAGGCGCAGCTCTGTGCTGCAGAGAACAAAGATCACATCCACTATCTGGCGCGGCTGTGTGAGATGGAATTGATCGACCGCGAACGCCGGATGATTGAACGGCGCATCAAAGCGGCGAAGTTCCCCAGCACCAAGAGCTTGGATAGCTTTGACTTCAAGATCATGCCAAGCTTGAACAAGCCCCTGACGATGGATCTGGCACGATGCGATTACGTTAATCGCAGGGAGAACATCATCGCGCTCGGCCCGTCAGGCACGGGCAAGACACACATCGCCCTGGGACTTGGGCTGGCTGCATGTCAAAGAGGACTGAAGGTGCGCTTCACAACGGCTGCGGCATTAGTCCATGATCTGATCGAGGCTCAAGATGAGCGGAGATTGCAGCGCCTTCAAAAGCAACTGACCAGCCAGAACCTGTTGATCATTGATGAACTGGGCTTCGTACCGCTCAGCAAATCTGGCGCAGAGCTGCTCTTCGAGGTCATATCCCAATGCTATGAACGCGGCTCCATCATCATAACCTCGAACCTGCCCTTCGATGAATGGACTGAAGTCTTTGGCTCTGAGCGGCTGACCGGTGCGCTACTCGATCGTTTAACCCATCACGTCCACATCCTCGAGATGAATGGCGAAAGCTATCGGCTCAAACACAGTCGCAACAACCGAAAATAACCAGCCCGCAATCACAGTCAGAATAATGCTGGCCTTATGGCCAGCATGCGCTTTGGCACGCTTCAGCTTTGTGACGAGCACGCGTGCAAAAGCGCCACAAAACATCAACCGAAGTGGCCCATTTTTACGCCGCGACATGGACCCATTTTACTCTGCGATTGACAATGCCGCAGCCGTGCAGCCGGAAGTGCTGCCTAAAGCTGGTTCCCGGATAGAGATCACGCTTGAGAACGGGCGCAGGCTGAGCGTGGGCGATGGTGTTGATGCAGGGTTTGTTCTTGAACTGGCGCGGGGGCTGGCGGCATGATCCCTGTTCTGGCGGATGCAAAGATCTGGCTGGCGTCGGGTGTTACGGATATGCGGCGCGGGTTTAACGGCCTGGCAGCACAGACCGAGCAGGTTTTGGCGGGTGATCCTTACTCCGGCCATCTGTTTTTGTTCCGCGGGCGGCGCGGAGATCAGATTAAAGTCATATGGTGGGATGGTCAGGGGGCGTGTCTGTTCACCAGGCGCCTTGAGCGCGGTCGGTTTATCTGGCCCTCTGCACAAGAGGGTAAGATCAACCTGAGCCGTGCGCAGCTTGCGATGCTGATGGAAGGCATTGACTGGCGCATGCCGCTCAGGACATGGCGGCCCGGGATGGTCGGATAGGGTAATGTTTTATGGGTTTTCCTGTCGTTTCGGGATTCCCGTTGAGGCTCGATTTTGTTATATGACGGCATGAGCGAACCTACTCCAAATCCGGCTGATTTGCCCGCTGATGTGCAGGCCTTTGTTGCCGCGCAAGCGGCGGAACTGGCCCGTAAGGATGCTCAGATGTCAGGCCTCTCACTCAGCCATGCCACCGCGCAAAAGCGGCTCAAAGATGAGATGGAGGCCGCCCTGGCCGCCGAGCGCGCCGCCCATGCGCGAGCGATCCTGAGCAGAGATACCCTCATTGCCGATCTGCGCCTGCAACTGCACGGGCATAAAAAACACCGCTTTGGTTCCACATCGGAAAGCAGCGCGCAACTGGCGCTCGAGCTGATCCTGGAAGAGCTGGAGATCGAGCAAGCGGCTGAGGCTCCCGACGAAGAAACATCTTCTGACGTCGAGAGCGCAAAGCCGCCGCGCACCCCGCGTAAGCGCAAACCGTTTCCTGAAGGCCTCAAGCGCAGGAAGAAGATCCTCAAGCCCAGTGAGACCTGCGAAGACTGCGGTGGCAGCTTCAAAGAGCTGGGAACTGATGTGATGGAAGAGCTGGAATATGTGCCGGGCCATTACATCGTCAATCAGATCGAGCGCCCACGGCTGGCCTGCACCTGCTGTGACAAGGTGGTTCAGGCTGAGATGCCAGGTCGCCCCATCCCCAAGAGCTTTGTCGGGCCTGCACTGATGGCCCATATCCTGTGCTGCAAATACGGCTATCACTTGCCCCTCTACCGACAGAGTCAGATGTTTGAGAATGAAGGGATCGATCTGAGCGGATCGCTCATGGCCCTCTGGGTGGGCAAATGCACCAAGCTGCTGGAGCGCGTGGCAGATGCGATCCGGGATCACGTCTTTGAAGCGCAGGCCATCTTCATGGACGATACAACGGTCAAGCTGCTCCAGAAGGGCAAGGGGCGCGGCAAGAACAAGAGCAAAACGGCGCGGCTCTGGGTCTACGCCAGAGATGAGAGCGCCTGGTCTGGAGCGGCCCCGCCCGCTGTATGGTATCAGTTCTCGATCAGCCGAGGGTCCGAGCATCCCGGCAAACACCTCAAGCCCTACAAGGGCTATGCCCATGCAGATGCCTATGCAGGCTATAACGACGCCTACCGTACCGGGCGGGTCAAGGAGATGGCCTGCATGGCCCATGTGCGCCGGGAGTTTTACAGCCTCTACGAAAGTCTGAAGCTGCCCGTGGCGGGCGAAGCGGTCCTGCGCATTCGAAAGCTCTATGATGTTGAGACGCAAGCGCGGGGTCTCCCGCCTGCTGGGCGCGTGGCCCTGCGCCAGGAATACGCCAAGCCGATCTTTGATGAGTTGGAGGACTGGCTCAAGGAGCAGCTTGGCAAAATCTCCAGCAAGACACCGCTGGCAAAGGCTATCAAATATGCGCTCGCGCGCATACCAAAGGCACGGCCCTATCTCGACAATGGCGTTCTGGAGATTGACAACAACACAGCTGAGCGGGCGGTGCGCCCTGTGGCCGTTGGGCGCAAGAACTATCTCTTCATGGGATCAGAGGCAGGCGGCAAATCCGCCGCGATAGCCTATACCCTCATCGAGACCGCCAAGATGAACAACGTCAATCCCGAAGCCTGGCTCGCTTGGGTGCTCGAGCGTATTCAGGACCATCCGGCAAACCGCATCCAAGACCTCTTGCCATGGGCCTGTCAGGAGATGATCGATGCGCAGGAACAAAGCGCTATAGCGGCATGATCAGGCCTACCAATTCACAGGCGTTCCCAGAGCAGGGGGATCTGTTTGAAGAGCGCGGGACTTGGTGTGGGCCAGATACCCCGCAGCAGGATATGGGCGATGAATATCTCGAGGGCTTGTCCGACGAAGACCTCGTCGAGAAGACTGGCAAGGCTACACTGTCTAACGTCGACCTGCTGTGCGCCCAGATTGTAGAACGGGGCTTGGGAGATATAGCTGTTCCGGGTCTCGTTACCCTTTGGAACCGGTTCAAGGGGTTCGGAATTGCAGCCCCTTTACCAGAACAACAGCTTGCCTTGGAAACTCTCGGCGCCATTGGGAATGGCGCTGCAAAAAAGAGAAATCAGCAAGATCCTTGCCGCACAGGACTTGCCCGACAGCTTGCTCACACTCGCTCTACAGGCAGCGAACCGTGTGCGTCTAAGGCTGCCACAGGCACAAATCCTGCCATGGCTGGAGCACAATTCACCATCCGTCCGGGCCCGGGCCTTCGCCCTTATACAATCAAGCAACCCGCAGCGAAGTACTTTGGAAATCGGCTTCAGCGACCCAGACCCTTCAGTCCGACGGGCAGCTCTGACAGCGGCAGGGAATCCGGGCCGTATCAGCTCAAGGACAGGATTGCTTGCCGAGTTCCGGAAAAACCCAACCAGTCACACAATAGAAGCGCTCTTATCTGTCGCCGATGAGGACATCGTTGTTGAAATTGGAAGATACGCACTGGAAGATCCGCCTCACCAGGCCCTCATCGCAAGTGAACTTGAGGCTCTGGACACACCCAAAGCTCGAAAGCTGGCCCAACGTATCAACGATCTGATACAAAAGCGTTGATGTTTACGTTGCAGGCGCAGATCGGCAATGAGGGTATCTCTGCTCAGGATCGCTCGCGCATGGGCGGCGCGCTCGGCGGCCAGGGCGGCCTCCATCTCATCTTTGAGCCGCTTTTGCGCGGTGGCATGGCTGAGTGAGAGGCCTGACATCTGAGCATCCTTACGGGCCAGTTCCGCCGCTTGCGCGGCAACAAAGGCCTGCACATCAGCGGGCAAATCAGCCGGATTTGGAGTAGGTTCGCTCATGCCGTCATATAACAAAAGGCTCAATTAGCATTGATTATGCGTGGCGTATTACAGGCAGGATGCCTGCTGCTGCGGCAAGTATCGCGCGCGGCGTTTGGTGGCTCGGAAGGACGGCAAGGTGGAACCACCGAAGGTAGCTGTCCAGGTATTTGGTTGCGATACCCCGATGGCGGCGCAGAAAGGTCTTTAACCGCTCATGCCGACTGTTCACGGTTTGAATGTGCAATTCACCACGGACACGTTCTCCGGCGGTCCGGTTGAGACTTTCATGGCTGACGCCCATTTCTGCGGCGCAGGGCGGGTACCCGGTGCAGCCATCGGTCACCAGGAGAGCGTCCCCATCAAGACGTGGCTGCAGAACCGTTTTGAGATGTTCGGCTGTCACCGCAGGCAAGACAGCACTGATGGTGGTGCCTGATCGGTCGACTGCAACGAGGACCGGAACCTGCTCCTTCGACAATCCGCGTTTTGAGGCCTTTCCCCCGCGTTTGCGGGCTTTTCGAGAGAGATTACGCTCCCCTTTCCGGCTGTGCAGAAAGAACGTCTCGTCGGCTTCGACGATCCCGCACAGCTTGACCGCACCGACCGTTACAGCCTGAAGAAAGCGATGACGCCAACGAAAAGCTGTGGTGTCGGCCACCATACAACGCTCAGCGGACGCCTTTACCGTTTCGCCGTCGCGCAGGGAAGCTGCAAACTCTGCCCACCTGTCCTTGTGGCGCAAGCGGGCAAGCGGCGTCCCGGTCAGCGCGTTGAAGGTTTTGCGACAGCTTTTGCAAAAGAACCTCGTCAGGCCACTTGCATGGCCTCTGATGATCGCACCGCCCGAAGCGCAGTGCGGACAGATACGCCCCTCGCGAACAGTCGCCTCAAGGAGATCGATCACGCTTTCCAGCGACGAAACCCCGGCAACGAGCCGTCCGGTTTCAGCCCGTTGTTTCGATGAAAGGTTGTCGATCTCGTTAAGCCACACCAAAAAAGCCTGATGATCCATGTGCCGCACCCATAATTTTGTTCATGGTGTGTTCTATCACAGGTCGCCACGCATAATAAATGCTAATTGAGCCTAACAAAATCGAGCCTCAACGGGAATCCCGAAACGACAGGAAAACCCATAAAACATTACCCTATCCGACCATCCCGGGCCGCCATGTCCTGAGCGGCATGCGCCAGTCAATGCCTTCCATCAGCATCGCAAGCTGCGCACGGCTCAGGTTGATCTTACCCTCTTGTGCAGAGGGCCAGATAAACCGACCGCGCTCAAGGCGCCTGGTGAACAGACACGCCCCCTGACCATCCCACCATATGACTTTAATCTGATCTCCGCGCCGCCCGCGGAACAAAAACAGATGGCCGGAGTAAGGATCACCCGCCAAAACCTGCTCGGTCTGTGCTGCCAGGCCGTTAAACCCGCGCCGCATATCCGTAACACCCGACGCCAGCCAGATCTTTGCATCCGCCAGAACAGGGATCATGCCGCCAGCCCCCGCGCCAGTTCAAGAACAAACCCTGCATCAACACCATCGCCCACGCTCAGCCTGCGCCCGTTCTCAAGCGTGATCTCTATCCGGGAACCAGCTTTAGGCAGCACTTCCGGCTGCACGGCTGCGGCATCGTGATCGCCGCCTGAAATCTCAACAGGCATGAAACCCGCAGCGTCCGACGCGTCCGGCTGGAACCGGGCATCGCCGCGCCACGCATAAATCCGATTGGCGCCCACACCGTGCTTCTTGGCCACCATCGGCACACTCACGCCATCAGCATGGCTCTCCGCCACAAGCCGCCGTTTAAACTCATCCGAGTATTTGGAACCTCGCCCACCCCGTCGCCTGCTCATCAGCAAAATCCTCATATCGCGCCAGCCATACCGCCAGCTTCGCGCAATAATCGCATCTCACATCATGCCAAAATAGAGGGGGTTCCCTTGATGCTTACCTTGCCCGACACGGTCCAGATCAGGGGCACGCGATAGCGGCGCGTGGCGACGGCAGGAACCAGCAGGTTTATCTCCTTGCGCCCGATGCGCCCGATCTTCCGGTTCGTGCGATCAAGGCACGGATGCCGACTCCCGGAGAGCCCGGGTATGCGAACAACAGGAGGGGCAGACCAGTCTTGCCCGAGGTTGACACGCTGAAAAAAGCGCTGCAATCGACGGCAGGTGCTTTCAGCCCTGGCCTGCGTCGGCATCTCACCGCAAATGTGGCTCAAATTGACGGTTCGAACGCCGGCAATGCCAATCACCGGAAGGCAGAGTGTTTCGAGGCGACTATTGCTCAGCGACAAGCCGTCGGATAGTTTCGCCGAGAGGGTGTCGATTGCTTTTCGGATCATGGGAGGCTCCATCGTAATTTGAAGAATCCCAATGAAAATCGCAAATCTGCGCCCTCAACCACCTTTACTGTCGTGTACAGGGGACCCGGCCATTGAGAAGGCACTCAGGCATTGTCCCGAAGGCCTTGTAGTTTTTCGTTTTCGCAAACCACCTGGAATTTGCGTCGTGGCAAATCCCGGAACTGGAAAGCTTTACCGCATCCGCAGCAGCCGGACCGGGCGATACAGGAAGCAGACCGATCGCCACCAGAGCGATCAGTAGAGAGAAATGCAGTAGTTTGCGCAAGGCAGGTGCAGCATCGGTTCCCGGGGGCATGTATCGTTTTCTTCGTTCTCCGCCCGGATGCGGGCTTCATGGTTTTTGACCATTTCGCTGTAAAGCTAACAAACTTCCGGAACGGGATCGCTTGGCCGGGGGGTAAAATCATCGCCGTCCCTTGTCCGCGCGCCAGAAGGGAACGGCTGTGCCGGGAGGTTCCCCCGCACCCTGAAGGAAAATTTGCTCGGGTCAGAACCCTCGGAACAATCGGGGAACTGCAGCAGGCCCTCCAGGAATTCAAGGACGATTACAACGACCGGTGGTTGATCCAGCGGCGGCGACGCTCGCCAATCCGGTTCAGGCGCTACATTCAGGCGCGACGCGCGCGTTTGGAGACGCGCACGTTTCGAGAGTGGTCAAAGACGTATCGACGTCGTAGAGTTGATAGAAATCGGAAAGGCGCTGGACTTCGACCCGTCCGAGTTTGTCAGGCAAATAACGGAACCAGATAGTTGAATTATATTGAAAGCGTAGAGATCGAAGGCTTTTGGGGGCGAAAGAACGTCTCACTGAAGCTTCAAGAAGACTTGAATTTTCTCATTGGGCCGAATGGCAGCGGCAAGACAACAATTATCAACTTGATTTCTGCGGTACTACGCGCAGACATTCCAGCCCTCTACGCCGTGCAATTCAAAAAAGCATCTGTTCAACTAAAGGCAATTGGAACCAACCGAAAGCCTGTCATTGAAGTTGCAAAAGAAGTTGACAAGAAAATGGGCAGCTTTGAGCTGCGATACACAGTCAAGAAAAAATCGAGTGATAAGGGGCGGACCTACGGAGTAGAAGGGCCGTACGACGAAAGAATTTATCGAGACTATCGCTACAATCGCAGATATATGGAAGAGGGAGCGCGACTAGGCAGTATTTTGTCTAGTGTTCAGAGTCTGACACTTCTTACCTATTTCCGCGGATTTCATCCAGCGTGTCGAGTGCGCGGCGTTCTCGGGTGAGGATATCCTTGGCGCTCCTGGTCCATTTGAAAGGCTTCGGTTTCTCGTTGTGGAGCGCCGGATAGTCGTAGATCGCAGCCTCCAGGTCATCGACGCTGGAATAGCTGCCGCGTCGGATGCGCCCGGCGGTGATCTCGGCGAAGAAGCGCTCGACCAGGTTCAGCCATGAGGCGCTGGTGGGGGTAAAATGCAGCTTGAAGCGGGGGTGCCTTTCGAGCCAGGCCTTGACCTCGGGTGTCTTGTGGGTGGCGTAGTTGTCGAGCACCGGATGGACCTCGCATCGCACTGGCGTGGCCTTGTCGATACTGCGCAGGAATTTCAGGAACTCCCTGGCTCTGTGGCGGGGCATGCAATTGCCGATGACCGTGCCCGTCTTCACATCAAGGGCGGCGAACAGCGTGGTCGTGCCGTGGCGTTTGTAATCATGGGTCATGGCGGCGGCGCGACCCTTCTTGAGCGGCAATCCCGGCTGGGTGCGATCAAGTGCCTGAATTTGCGACTTCTCGTCGACGCACAGCACCACCGCCCGCTCCGGCGGGTCAAGGTAGAGCCCGACGATATCGGCGACTTTCTCCTCGAACAGCGGATCGTTCGACACCTTGAACCCTTTCGTGAGGTGCGGCTTCAGGCCCGCCTCGGCCCATATGCGTCCCACGCTCGAAGGCGAAATACCCACGGCCTCGGCCATCAGGCTGCGGCTCCAGTGAGTGGCATTCGCAGGGGACTCCTGAACTGTCTTGGCGATCACCTTCAATCGTGTCGCAATCGGCAGCGGCGGCACCCGCGAAGGTCGGGTCTTGTCACGTTTGAGGCCAGCTACACCCTCATCGAGATAGCGTTGCTGCCAACGCCACACGGTAGGTTTCGAAGTGCCCGCCCGCCGCATGATCTCAAACGTGCCGCAACCATCCGCCGTTGCCAGTACGATCTCGGCCCGCCAGACCAGTTTGCGAGGGCTGTTGCGGTTGGCGATCAGGGCTTGAAGCTCAGAACGCTCGGCGGGGCCAAGGTAAAGGCAGATGTCAGTGCGTCTCATGGGCCGGGTATGGCACAGAAAACCGACAGTGGGAATCTTATGTCAGGTGCTGAACACTAGGCAGCGCACTCATTAATTACTGTTCATCCCCATAGGCTTGTGATTCATTTCTACCCAAACGGCAGGCGGGAGCAAGCAAATGGCGCGTTCTGACATGAGCGATCTGGAGTGGGAGTTTATCAAGGCGGTCTTGCCCAACAAGACACGGGGCAAAAAGCGCGTCGATGACCGGCGGGTGATCAACGGTATTTTCTACGTTCTGCGAACAGGTATCCCATGGGCTGATCTGCCCGGCGAATACGGCCCGCCGACGACCGTCTATAACCGTTTCAACCGCTGGAGCTATGCCGGACACTGGGATCGGATCATGGAAGCCGTCGCCGACGCTGACAACGTCGATATGGTCATGGTGGATGGCACGACGATCCGTGCCCATCATTCTGCCACGACGCTCAAAAAAAAAAGGCTCAATTAGCATTTATTATGCGTGGCGACCTGTGATAGAACACACCATGAACAAAATTATGGGTGCGGCACATGGATCATCAGGCTTTTTTGGTGTGGCTTAACGAGATCGACAACCTTTCATCGAAACAACGGGCTGAAACCGGACGGCTCGTTGCCGGGGTTTCGTCGCTGGAAAGCGTGATCGATCTCCTTGAGGCGACTGTTCGCGAGGGGCGTATCTGTCCGCACTGCGCTTCGGGCGGTGCGATCATCAGAGGCCATGCAAGTGGCCTGACGAGGTTCTTTTGCAAAAGCTGTCGCAAAACCTTCAACGCGCTGACCGGGACGCCGCTTGCCCGCTTGCGCCACAAGGACAGGTGGGCAGAGTTTGCAGCTTCCCTGCGCGACGGCGAAACGGTAAAGGCGTCCGACGGGCGTTGTATGGTGGCCGACACCACAGCTTTTCGTTGGCGTCATCGCTTTCTTCAGGCTGTAACGGTCGGTGCGGTCAAGCTGTGCGGGATCGTCGAAGCCGACGAGACGTTCTTTCCGCGCAGCCGGAAAGGGGAGCGTAATCTCTCTCGAAAAGCCCGCAAACGCGGGGGAAAGGCCTCAAAACGCGGATTGTCGAAGGAGCAGGTTCCGGTCCTCGTTGCAGTCGACCGATCAGGCACCACCATCAGTGCTGTCTTGCCTGCGGTGACAGCCGAACATCTCAAAACGGTTCTGCAGCCACGTCTTGATGGGGACGCTCTCCCGGTGACCGATGGCTGCACCGGGTACCCGCCCTGCGCCGCAGAAATGGGCGTCAGCCATGAAAGTCTCAACCGGACCGCCGGAGAACGTGTCCGTGGTGAATTGCACATTCAAACCGTGAACAGTCGGCATGAGCGGTTAAAGACCTTTCTGCGCCGCCATCGGGGTATCGCAACCAAATACCTGGACAGCTACCTTCGGTGGTTCCACCTTGCCGTCCTTCCGAGCCACCAAACGCCGCGCGCGATACTTGCCGCAGCAGCAGGCATCCTGCCTGTAATACGCCACGCATAATCAATGCTAATTGAGCCAAAAAAAAAGACCCGCGCCGGTGTTTAGGTCGCTCTCGGGGCGGATTAGGCACGAAAATTCATGCGCTTACCAATCAGGACGGGTTGCCGATCCGGTATGAATTGACACCCGGCCAAGCCCATGACGCGCTGCCGTGCAAGCAGCTTTTAGACAGCTTGCAACCCGGTCAACATGTGCTGGCAGACAAGGCATATGACGCAGACTGGATCAGGGACATGATCTGGGAACAGGGTGCGATTGACGTGATCCCGCCAAAGTCCAACCGCAAGCTGCCTGCCGAATTCGACTCTGAAATCTACCGCGAACGCAACAAGATCGAACGCTTCTTCGGTCGCCTCAAGGCCTCCTTCCGCCGCATCGCCACACGGTACGAGAAAACATCACGCAACTTCCTGTCGATGATCAAAATCGCGTCAGTCAGGCTCTGGATAGAGTTTTATGAGTCCGCTGCCTAGTTTGATCGAAGTGAATTGGTTGTCAATCCACCGTTAAAACTCTGAAATGAAGCGCGGAAATCGCCGCGAAGAAGGCTATGAGTCGTCAGTCGATCAAAAGTTGCACGACATTTCACAGGCTTTCTCTCAGTATTTTTCGCTGCTGAGTTCCAAGGCGGAATCCGAAAGCAAGAGCTTTCAAGAACACGTATTCCTGTCGCTTTTGGAGCAAAGTCACTCCGACGTCGAAGTATTTCGGCAAGTAAGCACTGAACCTGAAGATAAGAGTACAGTTGTGGGTGTCTTGCGAAATTTGGGAGTGAGCAAATCCAAGGCGACAAAAAGCGTCAATACTCACTATGCCCGACTTGAGGACGCGAAAAAGCGCTGGGCGGACGAAGGCACTTTGCGGCTTGAAGATGCACTCACACTGTCGGACACGCACCGCGTTCGCGAAATGATCAATGAGTGGCGAGACCTACAATCGAGGCACCGTGCAATCTTCGAGCCTAGGATAAAGTTCGAAAAGATCATCAACAGCCTGCTGTCTGGTAAAGAGCTTCACTTCGATGACCGTAATAATCTGTATTAGTTCTGACTTTATCTGACACCGTCCCCTTCTCAGCTAGCTGAGAAGGGGACGGCACATCTCTTGAAGGAGATGATGGTTATCCGTTTTGATGGTGGTGCACACCAACCACAAAACGAGGAAACCATCATGTTGAACACTACCGACAAGATCATCAAACACAAAACCGGCCTGCTGAACCTGGCCGAGGAACCGGGTAATGTCTCGAAGGCCTGCCAGGTCATGGGCTACAGCCGGGACACGTTCTACCGTTACAAATCTGCGGTCGAGGACGGCGGCGTTGAAGCCCTGTTCGAACGCACCCGGCGCAAACCCAATCCGGCAAACCGGGTTGATGACGCCACCGAACAGGCGGTGATCAAATCCGCCACCGACTTCCCGGCTTACGGCCAGGCCCGCACCTCGAACGAGTTGCGCAAGTCGGGGGTGTTTGTATCGCCATCCGGGGTCCGGTCGATCTGGCTGCGCCATGATCTGGCAAACTTCAAAACCCGGCTCAAGGCACTGGAGGCCAAAGTGGCCGCTGACGGCGGCATCCTGACGGAGGCACAAGTGCAGGCACTGGAAAAGAAGAAGCTGGATGATGAGGCCTGCGGTGAGATCGAGACTGCCCACCCTGGCTATCCGGGTTCACAGGACACGTTCTACGTCGGCACCCTGAAGGGCGTTGGGCGGCTCTATCAGCAGACTTATGTGGACACCTGTTGCAAGGTGGCGCATGCCAAACTCTACACCACCAAGACGCCGATCACAGCGGCTGATCTGTCAATGGCAGTTTAAAATTCCCCAGTTTGGGCAAAGTAAAATTCCTCAGTTTATCGGGGTTCGGGTGTCAGCCGGTTTATTGACTTTCGCCTCTATTTTTGGGTGGGCGGCCACGGCGTTTTGGTGCGGGTGGCGGTGTAATTGGTGCGTTGGTGCGTGCGTGTTCCAGGATCAGGTCTGAGTGACCGCGCAGCCGGTAACTTGCGCCTTCGATCTGGACGACGACGGCATGGTGAAGCAGCCGATCGAGGAGCGCGGTGGCGACGACGGGATCACCGAAGACATCACCCCATTCTGCAAACCCGCGGTTTGACGTGAGGATCATCGCGCCCTTTTCGTAGCGGGCGTTCACGAGTTGGAAGAACAGATTTGCGCCGCCCTGAGTGATCGGCAGATAGCCGATCTCGTCGACGACCAGCAGCGATGATCTGGCGTAAAACCTTATCTTTTCGGCAAGCAGGCCCTGGCGCTCTGCCTTTGCCAGAACCTCAACCAACTCTGCCAAGGTCGCGCGATAGACCTGCATGCCCGCTTTGACGGCGGCAACGCCAAGGGCGGTGGCCAGGTGGCTTTTGCCGGTGCCGGGTGGCCCGGGAAAATGGACAACTTCTGCGCGTCGGATGAAGTCGAGCCGGGCGAGAGCCGCAATGCGTTCGCGATCGAGCGACGGCTGGAAGCTGAAGTCGAAGCTTTCCAGTGTTTTGATGGGTAACAGCTTGGATGTACGCAAGGCCACATCAATACGCCGGGTCTCGCGGGTGCTGTATTCCTCGGACAAAAGGCTGTCGATAGCCTCAATCGCAGTGATCTCGCCCTGTTCCAGCTTCTGCACGGTATGATCGAGCGCTTCGAGCGCACGTGGCATCTTCAGCCCAACCATCGCACCCCTGATCCGATCGAGAACCTCTGTCATTGCGATGCTCCCTGTGCCGCCATGCGTTCACCGACAGCGCCGTAAAAGTCCAGGGATCGGCGCGCGATGGCCGACGATTGCGGTGATATGCACTGAACCGGCGGGCCCTTTCGGTGTGCGGGATCAACGCGCCGCTGGTTCTTACCGCTCAAGATCGGGTGGCGGGCAACCAACTGTCCGTCCTCAAAGATCCGAACCTCGTGCGTGTGGTTTTGGACCTCAAGCACGCGCTTCCTCGTTGTATCGGGCACGCTGTAATAATTACCCGCAACCGAGACCATGCCCTCATGGCTGACCCGGCGCTCAACAGTCAGAACCGCGTTGTAAGGAATTGCGGGCAACAGTTTCAGACTGGATTGTTCCTCGGCGAAGGCCTCATCAATGACGCGCAAGGTCGTGGCGTGAGTGCGCGGATTGGCAATACCCGTCCGCCATAGGTCGAACCGGGCGTTCAGCTCGTCGATGTTGCGGAACGTCCGCGCCAGAAAGAAGTCCTGACGGATATAGCGGAAAGGTCTTTCGACTTTCCCTTTCGTCTTCGCCCGATAAGGCTGGCACGCACGGGGCACCGTGCCGTATGTCAACGGCGGAGCAAAAGTCGGCCAGTTTGTGGAGTGCGCCTTGGGGCGTGTGGCCACCAATCAGCAAGCACGTTCCGAGGCGCATTGGCCGTCAGGCCGATTGTTCAGTTGTCAGGTTGAAGGGTTGGCAATACGTGCGCGGCTCTGATTGAGGCGGTAGCTTTCGCCGTTCATCTCGAGGATGTTGACGTGATGTGTCAGCCGGTCCAGGAGCGCGCCGGTCAAGCGTTCGGTGCCGAATGTCTCGGTCCATTCCTCGAAGGGCAGGTTCGATGTGATCAGGGTTGAGCCACGCTCGCAGCGCTGAGAGATCAGCTCGAACAGAAGCTCGGCGCCGGTTTTGCTCAAGGGGACGAAGCCCGGCTCGTCGATGATCAGCAGTTTGACCTTGGCCAGTTTGCGCTGAAGCTGCAGGAGGCGTTTCTCGTCGCGGGCCTCCATCATCCCGTGCACGAGAGCTGCGGCGGTTACGAAGGCGACAGGCAACCCTTTCTGGCAGGCGGTCAGCCCCAACCCGAGAGCGACATGGGTTTTGCCGGTTCCCGACGGGCCGAGCGCGATGACGTTCTCCCTGCGCTCGATCCATTCACAGCGCGCCAGTTCCAGCACCATCATCTTGTTCAGACCGGGGATGGCCGTAAAGTCGAAGCTGTCGAGGCTTTTGACGGTTGGAAACTTTGCCGCCTTGATCCGGCGCTCGACCATGCGCCTCTCCCGATCGATTGGTTCCAGCTCGGTCAGCCGGGCTGGATAGCGCACATGATCCAGGCCTTCCGCCGCACAAATGCGCGCTTGCTTGTCATGCTCGCGCAGGAAGGTGGGCAGGCGCAGAGTCTTGAGGTGGTGTGTCAGCGGCAGTTCGGGTGCATCCGTCATGCGTCACCTCCTGACAGAAGGCTCATACAGGAAGAAGCCGAGGTGGTGGCGATGTTGGTTCCGGGCAGGAACGGATAGACATCCAAATCCAACCTCGGGGGCCTTCGCTCGACGCGGCACAGGACGAGGTGCTTGATCGCATCGAAGCTGACCGCCCCCATTCGCAGGGCGTCTTTGACGGCAAGATGCAGCACCTCCAGCTCGAACCGTTCCGACAGGCGCAGGACCTGGACATACTCCCTTTTGCCCGCCTTGCCCTGCCGGGCTTCCAGCAAGCGCCGGAGCGTGGCGAAGGCGTCAGGCAGTTCCCAACCCTGCAAGGGCGCAGCCTGATCGAAGGACATGATCCTGCGCTCGATCAGCGGCAGGTAATGCAGCGGGTCGAACACCATGTCACCGCTGTCATAAGAGCGGGGATGATCGGCGATCACCTCAGTGGCGCAACCGATAACGACGCGGATCACGAAGCCCTTGATCCAGACCGCGCGGTGGCCATATGCGACCGGTACCGAGTAGTCGTTACCGCGATACCGCACCACCGATGTCGATGTGACTTGGCCACTTTGCAACTCACAGGCCTCGAAGGGTGCGCCGGGCAAATCCTGCATTGCCGCCGGATCGGCTTGCAGCCGTTCGCCGATGCTGGCCTTGTGTCCGCGCAGGACATCGTCCTGCCGTTTGCGGCATTGCTCTTCCAGGTGAGCGTTGAACGCATCCCGGTCCGGAAAGGACGGGATCGGCACCATGAAGTCGCGCCGCCCGTAGCCGACCAACCCCTCGACCGCTCCCTTGTCGTTCCCCTTGCCGGGACGGCCGTAGCGATCCCGGACCACATAATGCGACAAGAGGTGGTCCTGCTTTTTCGACCAGTTTGCAGCCTTGCTAAGATGGATCAGGGTTTCATTCAGGCTGCTAATCTCATTGGTTCTGTTTTGCTGGCATAGGCCTCATCCGGGGTCAATATGCCGTGGGTCGAATGGGGGCGCTCAGAGTTGTAGTAGGCCAGCCATTTGCTGATCCCGGCTCGCATTTCTGATCCGGTCTCAAAGGCGTTCAGGTACACACATTCATATTTCAGCGACCGCCACAGTCGCTTGATCATGCGGTTGTCGCGCCAAGCGCCTTTCCCATCCATGCTGATTTTGATCTTTGCGTCGATCAGCACGTCGATCCAAGCGCCGCTGGTGAACTGGCTGCCCTGATCGCTGTTGAAGATCTCAGGTTTGCCGTATTTTGATAAGGCCTCTTTCAGGGCCTCCACGCAGAAGTCCGCGTCCATGCTGTTTGACAGCCGCCACGCCAGCACCTTGCGACTGTACCAATCCATGATCGCAACCAGGTACAGGAAGCCCCGCCGCATAGGGATATAGGTGATGTCTGCGCACCAGACTTGGTTCGGGCGGTCAATCACCGCGTTGCGCAGCAGATATGGCCAGATCTTGTGCTGCGGATGTTTCTTGCTGGTGCTGGGTTCCTGATAAATCGGAACCAGACGCATAAGCCGCATCAACCGTCGGACACGGTGACGGCCACATCCGTGATTGTTGCGCTTCATGTAACGCGCCATCTGCCGTGATCCGTACCACGGCGTTTCCAGGAACTGCTTGTCGATGATTTCCATGAAACGCAGGTTCTCAGCGCTCTCGCCCTTCGGTTCATAGTAAAGATTGGAACGCGACAACGTCAGCAACGCACACTGCCGACGCATGCTCAGCTTGTGATCCTTGCTCACCATTTTTTGCCTCGCGTACCGAGCAACCGGTGCGAGGCATCGGCCAAAAAATCCCGCTCCACAACAAGTTGACCGATCTTGGAATGAAGCTTGTCAACGTCGGCGGCGCTCACCTGCCCGGGGGCTGAACTCCGGCGCGTAAACGCTGTCGCCATGTTCTCTATCGCCGCGCGTTTCCACGTCCCTATCCGGGTTGGATGCACGCCGTATTTCTTGGACAGCTCAGCCAGTGTCATCTCATCACGGATAGCCTCAAGCGCAACCTTGGCTTTGAACTCGGGCGAATGGTTCTTTCGTTTCTTCATTTCGGATCACTTCTTTCATCATGCGATCCACCTTAACGACTGGTCCGAATTTCCGCGACCACCTCTTCGTTGGGCATTCCGAAAGGTCCTTTGTGGGGGATATAGCTGCAACTAAGCATCTTTTTTTGACTTGTCCCACGGTCTTGCCTGTGATTCAGCCTTCGCATATGTGGGAGGAGCGCAATGGCGGGAACATCGAAGGTCAGAGCAACGCAGGCAGATCGGGATGCGCTCAAAACCTTGTCCGGGAGTTTGGATCGTGGTGAGGCGGATCGGGCGCGGGCTGTTCTTCTGACGCTGGAAGGCTGGACAGCGGGTCGGATTGCGCAGGCTTTTGGTGTTCGCGAGGATACGGTCCGCCAGTGGCGCAGTGATGTCATGAAGGGCGGGATTGATGCGGTGAGGGCCCGCAGGGCACCCGGTACGGAGCCGGTAAAGACACAAACCGCTTTGCGTGTGGCCGCGCCACTGTTTGAAGCATCGGCGCAGGATCGCCCCGACTGGACATTGTCACGGCTGGCCGCCGAGGTTGAGCGGTATGAGGGCATCCCGATCAGTCGCCCGCAACTGTCGAAGGCTCTCAAAAAGGGGGCTTTGTCTACAAAAGGCCCCGGCATACCCTGAAAGGCCGACAGGATGCGCAGGCCGTGGATCGTGCGGGGGTACGGCTCAGGCTTTTGAAACAACAGGCAAGGGCCGGAGACATCATGCTTCTTTTTGCTGATGAGAGCGAGGCTTTGACACATCCTTATCTGGCCCGTGCGTGGGCGCGTCGCGGCACTGATTTGCGCATTCCCGCGCCTGGTCAGGCATCAAGGATCGCCATAATGGGCGCGCTTGATTATGCCGCGAACCGACTCACCGTCACCACGTCGCGCACCAGGCGTTCAAGTGATTTCATTGACTTGCCGGCTGAACTGGATCGGCTTTTTGCTCCGGCACCGGGCAGGCCGGAGAAGCCTGTTGTACCGGTTCTGGACAACGGACCGGTCCATACCGGCAAGCTGACCCGCACGGCGCTGGAAGAACGTGATCATTGGCTTACCGTTGAATGGCTGCCTGAATATGCTCCCGAGCTCAACGACATCGAACCGGCATGGAAAGCGCTCAAAGCGACCTAACCGGCACACCAGACGTTCAGCGATATCGACGACCTCGAAAACACCATTCACCACAGCGTCAAAAACCGAAATAGCGAGCGCAAAGGCCATCCGTGGGACAAGTCAAGAATCTCTGTTTAGTGGAAACAGGGTGAACGAGCAAGCGTCGTGTTTTGATCAGCGGACCTGCAGATTTCCCACGACGCGAGCCAATGCGGGAGAACCAGAGCGGGAAGCCCGCCTTGGCCAGGCAGTCTCTCGGTGACCTGATCGTCGTCGCCGCGCGGAATGACACACGCCACAACTCTCTCACGTGCCAGTGTCCACGCCCGTGTGACGGGCGCGAAATTCTGCACAAATCTGATGCCCGCAGGAATTTCGGCGGATCACGCGTCGCGCCTGAGCCCCTTTAACGGAGATCGAAGAACGACCAGCACGTGCGGCGTCCTGATTTCAGCTTTCCCACTAACCCCACGGCCCGCCAGAACCGTGGGAGCTTTGACGGCTTGGCCTGAGCCTGTTGGTTGCGCCCTGCCCCGCGATCCTGCGCAATTCAGCCACGCGGTTTTGCGTCGACGGATGTGTCGCAAACAGATTGTCCATCCTCTGTCCATGCAATGGGTTGATGATGAACATGTGCGCAGTCGCAGGATTGCGCTCTGCAGCCATATTGTCGATCCGCGCGGCACCGCGCTCCAGGCCCTGCAACGCATTCGCCAGCCACAACGGGTTGCCGCATATCCCGGCGCCAATCCGGTCGGCCTCGTACTCACGGCTGCGCGAAATCGCCATTTGAACAAGGGACGCGGCCAGGGGCGCAAGGATCATCATCGCAATGGTGCCTGCAATCCCTGGCCGCTCCCGGGAACCACCAAAAAACAAGACGAAATTCGCCAGAATCGAAATTGCCCCTGCAAAGGTGGCCGTGACGGTCATGATGGCGGTGTCATGGTTTCTGATATGCGCCAGTTCATGCGCAACCACTCCAGCGATTTCCTCGCGCGACAACCGTTGCAGCAAGCCAGCGGTGACGGCAACGGCAGCATTCTGTGGATTGCGGCCCGTGGCAAAGGCGTTCGGCTGGGCTTCATCAATCAGGTAAACCTTCGGAACCGGCAAATCTGCACCGCGCGCAAGGTCAGCAACCATCGCGTTTAACCCAAAGTGATCGCCGGGTGCGAGCGGCTGGGCGTTGTGCATCTTCAGCACCATCCTGTCTGAATTCCACTAGGTGACTGCGTTCATGCCACCGGCCAGAACCAACGCGATCACTGTGCCCCCACTTCCTCCAAAAAAATACCCCACGCCCATAAAAAGCGCGGTCATGGCTGCCATCAGCATTGCGGTTTTTGCGTAACCCAAGGGAATCTCCAAAAGATCTTTACGCCGATATGGGTACGTAAATGCGCAAAAGCAACACTCAAGCCCGCGATGGAAACTGTCTCCAACCCATATTCCCCAAGTGTTGCACCGGTTGGGGCGAACGTAGTGAACGACTACCGGCTGACGCCGGTAGCATCATTTCGAGGAATGCAATTCCAGATACTGAAGTATGGTATCGTCAGTCACGTTGCCTGATGTGGTTGAGAAATATCCACGCGCCCAAAACCGCCTGCCCCGGTAGCGCTTGCGGAGTTCGGGAAATTCCATCTGCACCCGGCGCGATGAGCGCCCTTTGATCCGTTGCATAACCCTGGACAACGCGACATGTGGCGGCACGGATATGAACATATGGACGTGATCGCGGGCCAGAACGCCTTTTACGATATGAACGCCCATCTCGGCGCAAACCTGGCGAATACGCTCGCGCATGGCACCTTGCAAAACCTTGTAACGGTATTTTGTCGACCAGACGACGTGACAGCGGTGATAAAATCTGGTATGTGATCCATTAGAATAGACCATGATCTCTCCCTCTCATTTTGAAGCCTTATCCCTTCGGGGGCTTCAAAATGAGAGGGAGAGATCATCAGAATTCACGCTGAAGCGGACCGGCTGGAAGCCGGTAGCTTATCTCCAATAGGTGGAAAGTCAATCCTGACGCGTCGGCCAACCGTTTTCTCCCCCGAACGATGCCTGGGTGATGGAGCGGATACCACCGCCAAAGCCGTGTCGAGAGCAAAATGAACTGCGTGAAACTGCTGGGGCAGAGCCTCATGGCAAGAGACTTCGACCGGTAGGTCGCGGAGATCCAGGTCCGCATCGCCGTGCTCAGCCGCTACACTGCGCTGTCGCTGCGCTTGGCATACCCGTCACTGAGCCCGTAGGATAAGTCCGTCAGGGGAAAGGGGAACTCCGCCCATCACCCGCTTTGTGCAACAAAGCCAGTTACGACGCCTCGACATTCACGGGAGTGTAATTTATAAGTCACATATGATTGAAATTCGCCAAACAGAAACCTTCCAAAAGTGGTTTGCAGGCTTGAGAGACCGTCGCGCAAACCAGATCATCGCTAAGAGGCTTGTACGCATCGAGGCTGGGTTGATGGGTGATATTAAATCAGTAGGCGGAGGTGTGACTGAAATCAGGATCAACTATGGTAAGGGTTACAGGCTCTATTTCACGAAGCGCGGTCAGACGATTATTTTCTTGTTGTGTGGCGGAGATAAAGGCTCACAGACAAGGGATGTTCGAACGGCTCAAAAGATGGAAAAGGAGATTGAACATGAAGACGACTAAATTTGATCCAGCAGAGCATCTTGATACAGAAGAAGTGCAAGCGGAATTGATTTCAGAAGCGTTTGAGACAGGCGATGCAAAGTTCATTGCCCATGCTATCGGGACGGTTGCCCGTGCGCGAGGCATGACCCAACTGTCAAAAGACTCCGGGGTCACCAGGGAGTCTCTTTATCGTGCGCTTAGTGTCGAAGGTGATCCTCGTTTGAGTACCTTGACGAGCGTTCTTTCAGCCCTTGGTATTGGGTTGAAAGCAGAGGTGCGGGTGGAACAACAGTAAATCATAGGAGAACTATGAACGCCCAAGAAAGGCAAGAAATGGCGGGCCGAAAGAGAATAGATTTCAACACCTTTTGGATCCATCAGTGTAAGTGTGCGCATTCCGGTCTATCCGGCCGGTCATTCCGACAACATCCGGCCACCTAAACCGGGGCATCCGGTCACTTTTGGCGCGCCGCGTTGAGGCTTGAGGTTTCAACTATCATTTCGCGGCGGTTTCGTCACCTGATTTGGCCTCCTGCTTTCTGAACGATTGGCCTTCCAGCTCGACCCGGCAGGCGTTGTGTACGAGGCGGTCGAGGATGGCGTCCTGTGGGGTGACAATCTAAATGCGTAATCCGGTCCAGCCCGGTCCAGCCCGGTCCAGCCCGGTCAGGGATTGTAAAAGGGCTTTGAAACAGGCGTTTGAAGCGGTTTTAACCGGGCGCGATTAGAGAGGCAGTGTTTTGATTCCGCGACGGCAAAATGCGTAATCCGGACGCCTTTTGATCTGGAATGGCCCGGAAACGGGCTTTTTCAGGTGCTGGCGAACAGGACCGGAACGGCTGGACTCCACGTCGGATTTACGGGGCGTTCGAGACCCTGTTTTTCGGGGTAAATCCTGCGCGCAGCGCGCGGGCGGCAAGCCCGTCCCATCCCCGTTGAGAGCCCGTTCAACAGGCTGTGCACAGGGCGTTGAAGGTGGGGGTCATGTGCTGTCGACGGGAGTCAGATATCATAGCCGGGATGTCCGGGCCAATCGGGCCAGATCCGTAATGTTTCCGTATCGGCCAGGGCGATGGCCGCGTCATGGGTCATGCCCTGTTTGCGTGCTGTGTAACAGGCGTCTGCAAACCCGGACTGGGCCGCGACCCGCTCGTTGAACAGGACATCGGGCCAGTCCACGCCCGCCCTGTGTTGGATGCCGTCGAAGACGGGCGGCAATGTGGAGCGCAGGGGCTCATCGAGGATCGCCGCGTAGCTGTCTGCAAGCATGAACAGGAAGTCGCGCGGGTCATGGGCGGGATCATCGAGAAAGATCACCAGGCCTTCCCGGCTTTTATCAACCGGCGGCGGGCTGGCGAGTGTCGCCGCGATTCCGGGCACGGAGGAATGATCGCCCTCCACGGTTCCTGCGGTATCATCCCAGACAATGGTGCGCAGGTCCCGCCCGTAGAGGCGGTCCGGCATGCGGATGGTATGGATGGCCATTGGTGGTCTCCTGTCCGTCAGGGGGGATCGTAGTGGAAAAGCAATCCGAGGGCCAGGTCCAGCATTTCAGGATCGTCCCGCACCAGCTTGTCGAGATCGATATCAATGCCATCCTTGCCTGCCAAAGGGTGGAAGAGCATCTGGAAGGCGCGGGTCATGACCTCGATGGCGGGGCGGTCCGGATCATAGTCAAGACCTGTGAGCATCGGAGCTCCGTATTCCCGTCCGAAGCAGGGATCGACATAGTGATCCTTGCGTCCGGTGCCCGTGCAGGGATCAAGCGGGACCACAGCGTCGCGTGTGCCATCCACACCTGTGGTCCGCCGGATATGCAGGTCCTGAAACAGCCGGTCAATCTCCGGCATGGCCGCTTGCAGGTGGTGGATATATTCATGGGTGGCGTTGCCGGGGTCGCGAGAGGTAATGACCCATGCGCTGTCATCGGTTTTCACAAGACCGGGCCGTGTTCGCGCTGCGGGGCGTCCTCGATAGACGGATGGCGCATAGGATCCGCCGGCCTCCAGCAGATTGCCGGCGGCGCGCAGGGGCGCGATATTGGCGCGCGCCACCCAGGTGGCCGGAAACCGCAGAGAGGCGGCATGCACGGCCTGTGCGGCGGCCTGATCCGCGCCTGTCTCCGGTGTTGCCGGGCTGATCAGCGCGCCGGTCTGTCCAGCCGCGCGTGCGGATGCAGGGCCCTGGGCGACGAGGCCGCGCAGGTTATCGGCAAAGCCGGCATCATCCGGTGTCAGTCCGGTGGCGGTGACGAGGGCCTGTCGCGTTACGCGCCCGCGCGCAATCCATTCCGTCACGTCCGATGTGGCGGCGCGCGCCAGCGCGGGTGGCGCGCCCGCCAGTCTCTCCCGGAGCAGGGTGCGGGTCCGGGCCACAGGATCGGCGGTGCCTGCGTTGTGATCAAAGCCCGGGCTTGTCCCTTTCGGGATGTGTCTGATCTCACCTGCGCGCGCGTTGCTCCACGGCCGGGTTTCCCGCCAGCCTGCGGGCGGCGGCGTGACGTGATATCCGTAGCGCTCAAGACCGGCCTCGGAGAGCGATTGCACGGTGCAGCGGCACCGCCAGCCATTGGGTGGAAAATGTGTTTGCCAGAATGGGTGATCCCAGGGCAGCACAGTGCCGTGCCGTGCGGCGTGGAGCGGTCGGATGCGGGCGTCAAGCACGCCGACATAGCGCAGCCAGGGACGCCGGTCGGCAAGGCGTGTGATCCGCTGCCACTTCCCCGCAGCAACCGCCATGCGGATATTGGTGTCATAGATGATGCGCAGGCGGCGCGGGCTTCCGAGCCGGGCCTCACGGGTCTCGCCGGTCAACGGGTCCGTCATGGTCTTGCGGCCCCACCATCCCCTGGCGATCAGCAGCGGGGCAAGATCGCGCTGGAAGGTCTCGAAGGTCTGCCCTTCGGCCAGGGCTTTGTCGACGGCGGCGCGGATATCGGTCAAAATGTCCAGGCGCATCACCTTCGCGACAGTGAAGGAGCGGGCGTGCCATGCGGCTTTTGTGTCGCGCCAGTCATAGCCGATGTGGTAGCCTTTGGCGCGGAAAAACTCCACCGCCTCTTCGGGGGGCACATCACGGATATCGGGGGGTGGATCAGCCATGGCTGCCGGTCATGGTCCCGATGATGTCGGCGACATCCTGAGTGGCAGTCATCATGTCTCTCCCCCGGGCCCGTCTTTACCGGCCTCCGCTATTTGTGCGGCTGCGCCGGCGCGCCCGAGGCTTGCGGCGATCCGTTGCGTATCCATGGCATCAAAGAGATCACCGCGTCCCAGCGTTTCCTGAAGACCGGCAAAGTCGGATGCTTGCCTGACGGCCTGGATCACGGGATTCGCCGCCGGGGTCATCATCGCCTCCCAATCGCCCAGCAGGGCGGCGGTCGCCGGATCCACCGCATCGTCATCCGCGCTCCCGGCAGCGAGGCGTGCCGGTGCTGCAGGTGTTGCGGGCGGCGTCCCGGCGGGCCCGTCGGCAGGGGCGGATGTCTCTTCCCACTGACCGCCATAGATGTCCTCGACATAGGCCCTCGTTGGCCGCAGTCCCGAAGCTCCGGCAATGGTCGCGTCGCGACGCGCCCGCGCTTGCAGATCTTCCGGCGGGCTGAGATCCCGACGCAGGCGCGGCACGGCGGCACCGGGAAAGTTCCAGTGTGTGAGCCATGTGGCGATGGTTGTTTGCAGTGCCGCACAGATGCGCCGCGCATCTGCGGCCACGAGCCGCTCAAGGATCTTCAGATGTGCCGCGCCCGTGCCCACATGCTGGCCGATCTCGGCGGTGGCGTGCTGCCCGGTGATGGCGTCTGCAAGCATGCGGTCCATCCGCAGGAGAAAGTCGGCATAATCGGCACCGGTGCGTTTGGAGCTTTCGAGAGGCTCGATATCCTGCCCCTCGCGCAGAGAGATAGAGGCCCCCGTCGCCAGCGCCTCCGTTGCCTCCAGCGCCAGTCTGATCTCACTGTCGGGCGCGTTTGCCCTGTGCCTGGTGATTGCAACCGGCGAGGCAAATCGCTCCGGCGCCAATGCCCACATGCGCACGGTCTGTTGCTTGAACCAGATCGGCCAGAGGCACCAGTTGCTCAGACCCGGTCCGTGTGGCCAGCCACCATTGGCGCGGGGCGCGCGCACCAGAACAAATTTGGCATCCGGCAGGGGAATGCCGCCCGGTGCCGCCCGGGTCAGCAGCAAAGGCATATGGGTCTGTGCATCCCATCGGATGATGCGGGGTGAGCGGGGTCGTAAATCCGCCAGACGTACCTGACTTCCCGAAACATCCCAGATGCATTCGGCAATCGACCATCCGTACCAGGCGGCATAGGCCAGTTCGCGACAGATGCTGTCGATTTCGATATTTGCAAATCGGGCCGCCAGATCCCCGGCCGCCATACGGTCCCGACGCATTTTCCCGCCGGGTTCAATTTCGAGCGGGGCCGCGAGACCCATCTCGATCCGTTGTCCCAGCAGCGCACGCACCTTGGGGTCCTGCAGTGCCGCCTCCGCCGCACTCAGGTCGGACGATCCCGTGCGCCATGCCCCGGGATCACGGCCAATGCCATCGCTCCAGGCGGCGCTCCGGTTCCATATCGGGGACCCCCCGATCCAGCTTTGTTGCGGAGCCGTGATCTCGTCGGTCTGTGGTCGGTTTGGTATATCCATCGCTCTCACCTCATCGCACGGCCAAGGGCTGACCAGGCGACACCGAGAGTGACATCGATCTCATGGCCTGAGCCCGGTCCATCCATCACACCGTGCCGTCCCGCCCCGACCCGGGCCTCGAAGGGGCCTGCGGTGTCGGCGGCGGCGGTCACGGCCAGCGCCATGGCCCAGAAGCGGTCAGCGTGACCATCCGTGCCGGAACGATCCGCTACAAGACGCGGTGCGCCGGTGGCACCGGGCTCAACACGTATCGCGTGCAAATCGTTTCCAAGCGCGTCATCGGCCGGAATGCGTATCCGGCGATCCTCGAAGGCCTCCCGCAGGCGTGTCGCCACATCAAGCCGACGCGACGCCGACATCTGCACCCCTTCCACGGTCAGGGTGCCGTGATCTTCCTGATACTGTTCAACAGGAGCCTCACCCATCCCGGTCTGATCCACCGCGATCCGGAGCGGGCGATGGATGCGCACGAGGCGCGCGAGTTCGGCCCGCTGTTCGGAAAAGGGCGCATCCCGCAATGTCACCATCCGGCGGAGCCAGAGCAGACCGCCCGTATCCTCGATCACAGCGGCCACCCAGAGATCGCGACGGCGCGCAATGTCGACTCCAATGAAGGTTGGAGACCCTGTGCTGTTTTCCGGACGGCCCGCATCCCTGTGTTCCGCCGCGCGCACCAGGTCCCATGTAATCCAGGCTCCGCCACCCGCGGATGGTATGCAGTCGAGCTCTTCGGCGGCAAAGCGGCCATATTGGGCGCGTATGCCAGCCTCCCATGCCCCTGCCGCCCCGGGCGTAACAGGCTGCCGCGTGATCGCGGCGATCCGCTCATAAAGGCCCTGAGCCAGGGCGTCGGCCAGTGTTACACGCTGCACAGTGCCGGGTTGGCGGGCTTCGCGGATATCGCGGCAGAGCGTGTTGAAGGGCGAGGCCTCGCCGTTGTGGGTGGAAATGATGCGCACCCGCCCGCCCCATGTCCGAAACGCCAGCGCGGCTTTCAGCACTTCATCAAGATCATCGACAAACGCGGCCTCATCGACCACGGCCACATCGCCTGGCCGGCCTTTCGAGCGAAAGGCCCTCGGGCTCGATGTCATTGCAAATATCTGCCGCCCCGAGGCCATACGCAACCGGAACGCCTGAATGTCTGTGCCTTCGTTGTCGATCAGGACTTCACCGGCGGCGTGGGCGGCAATCCCGAGATCGCCGGCCCAGCCCGCGCAGTCATCGATGAAGCCACGCGTCATGTCGCGGGCATAGCTTTGATAGTAGACATCGCCGCGTCCCTCGCCCGCATGCATGACCGCATGATAGGCCTCGGCCCATGAAATGCCGATGCGCCGGGATTTCTCGATGACGGCCAACCCGGTCCGATCCTGGACCCATCTGCGTTGATACGGCAAAAGATCCCGCCCGCTCATGCAGTCACCTCCGGTGCTGCGGGTCCGCCTTCCACAGCCGCCCGGGTCGCGGCGGCCACCTCGGGGCTGAGACCTGCGCGACGCGCGGCGGTGGTGGCGCGCTCGCCCCCTGCACGGCGCTCCTGCGCAGCCAGGCGCCGGCGCTCATTTTCCGACAGCGCCTCCCGCAGGCCGGACGAGGCCATCAGATCTTTCAGCATACGCCCCAGAAAATGCAGATCCCGGGGCGAAATATCCTCTCCGGCCTCCTTGAGGCGGGCCTTCGTGGCCTTGAAGGCCAGCGTGGTGATCATCTCGAAGAGTGCCGAATGACGGCGGGCCTCATCCTCCAGCCCGACCTCCCCTATCCATTCCGCAGCCCAGCCGGAGGCTTCCCGCTGCAGCTGTGCAAACTCGCGGTGCTCCGCGCCGTATTCAATGACGGCGCTTTTGCCGACAGAGATTTCAATACCGGCCCCGGCGATGCGCGTATTGAGGCCCTCCGTGATCTCCCGGTAATCCGAGTGACCCCGGTCCATGAGTTCCTCGCGCAGCCAGTCCTGCAAGGCGGCGGGCAGGAGATCGATTTTGCGGCGGCGCATATCAACCCGCCTTCGGCACCGGCCGGCGCACGCCGTCCTGCCGCGCCCGGCCAAGAGCAACATCCAGACCCTGCGGCGTGATCGTGACGACCAGGAACCCCTCGTGATCCTCGATCCCGACAAGGTCTTTGTCGCGCAGCCAGGCCAGGTCGGCCGCCATGGCCTCACGGCTGGTCACAATGCCCACCCCGTTGGCCACCTCGTAGAGGATCTCTCCATTCGAGCGGTGGTCCGAACAGGCTTGCAAATGGATCAGCACCGCAAGGCGGCGGTGCGCGTTCAGGGTATCGGTATAGGAGCTGCTCATGAGGCCTTCCCGTTCAGAAGATGTTCATTCAAAATGGCGACCGTCCGGGTCAGGGTGTCCGTCGCCGATTTGCTGCCGTCGAGAATTGTTTTAATCTCCCGGACATCGCCGCCTTGCGGTTCAAGCAGCAATCGCAGCGCGGCGAGGTCATCCCGGGTGGCAAGCGACGGAAAGGCGGTCTCCAGCGATCTGATCCGCTGGTCGTGCTTCTCTGTCTCCTCCCGCATGCCGCTCATGCTTTTCTCAACCGTTGTCAGCAGGTGACCGTGCCGCGTGACATCTTCGCGCAATCCACCGGCGTCGCTCTCGATCCTTTCAACGCGGCCCTCCAGCCTGGTATGTGACGCGGTGCCGGACGTATCGCCATTGCCCCGGAAAAAGCCCATGCGCTTCAATCCAAGAGCCGCTCCACCCAGAAGCGCGATAATAGCGAGAATGGAGGCGAAGGTCTGCCAGTGTTCCGGTGTCGGCGTCATTGTCTGCCCTGTTTTACTGATTGCACGTCAGTCTATCAGGGCGCGTTGCCCTTTGGCACCGGACCATGGTCCGCCAGAGCCTCGATGATCCGGTGCCTGCGCCGCCTTCACCCAGGCCAAACAGGCGTCATGCAGGTCTTGCCCATGGCCGATGATGCCATGGAGCTGGATCTCGACGACACTCCGCGCCGCCTGCGGGATATCCACCACACCGTTGTTTTCGGGAATTGCAGTCGTAATGCCCTCGACCATATCAACATCCTCTCGCCGCACTGCAACCTGGTCCAGTAATGCCGTAACAGCCTCGTTGTCGCTCATCCCCGCGATTTCCCGCTCTGTCCGATGTATCGGCGCGCGCTGCGCTCTGTGATCTGCAGCCGCTCTGCAATCTGCGCAGCTGTAAGGTTCCGGCGCGCCAGCCAGGACACCACCTGCCGCCGCGCCATCGGGATATCCAGCACATGGCCCCCAAAGGCGGCTATCAGTGTCCGGGCCGCATCCTTTCCAACACACGCCGCAAGCCCGTGCCCGCCCATGCTGTCAAGCCGCGACGGCACACGCCAGTTCCGCCCGCCATAGGCGAGTGCAATGGCGCAGGCTGCGTCCCTGCCGATATGATCGGCGATCTCCGGCAATGACCCCGGCAGGGCGGAATGAGCAGTGCTCATGACAGAGACAACTCCGTCTGACGGGCGCGGGGACGCAGAGGCAGATACGGAGACTGCACCGCAGTCGATATCCGCCCCTGCGCCATCCCGAACGTCTCCGGATTGATCTCGACCCCCGTAAAGCCGCGCCCGGCCTGCACCGCCGCCATGCCTGTTGTGCCGGATCCCATAAACGGATCACAGAGCGTCTCGCCGGGCTGGCTGAACTGGTCGACAAGGGCCGCCATCACCGGCACGGGCTTGGAGCCCGGCAGGCCGCCTTTGGCGGTGTTACACGTCAAAACGCCCCGCGTCCCACCGCCATTCCAGCGCCGCCGCCCGGATCCCGCCCAGGCCACAGCAATGCACTCAAAGCCCCGCGCCGGGCCAATACCGGCAAACTGTGGTGCCGCATCCGGCTTGATCCAGGCCATGGTGCCGTGCCAACGCGCCCCGGCCCCCGTGAGCGCATCATGCCATGGGCGTACCCCCTCGGCCAGACAGAACACCAGCACCCACCCCGCCGAGCCCGCCACCATCGCCTGCGCGGCTGCCTCCCGGATGGACTCTACGCCGGCATAAGGGACAGGGCGCGGCGCGCCCCGTCCATCTGTACGGGCTATGGTGCCCCTGGCGTGATGCGCGTGGTGGACGTCCTCGTAAGGAGGATCAGTGATGATGTGATCAAACCCCGCGCCGCGATCCGCCACAAGGCGCGGCAGCACCTCAAGGCAATCACCGCAGTGGAGATCGGGATCAGACCTGTCGATCATCACGCCTCGCCTCCGTTCGTCTCGCCGGCTTCGGCCCGGGCCAGGCTGCCATTCGGCACCTCGTTCCATTCCCTGCCGTCGAGCATGCGACCGGCACGCTTTTTGCCGATCCGGACGATTGTTGGCCAGGCGTCAAAATCGGTCGGATGCCCGCCGAAATGGAGCCTGCCGCCGTCATCGATCGTCCGCACCGACAGGTGATCCGACAGTCCGGCGAGCGTAAAATCATCGTCGATGCCGCGATACTCGCCCCACTGCTTGAAAAAAAAACGGAATCCCGGCCGCCACGCATTGATCGCGCAGACCGCGGGGCCAGGCCGGGTGCATGGCCCCGGCGAACGGTCCGCTTTCCCCGCCGCAGATAACCCAGTCAAGCTTCCCCCAGTCCGGTTCGGCACCGTGAACCGGGTGGATGTCCGACTGTCCCCGCAGCGCATCAAAGAAGTGATGCGGCAGATATTGGTCATCGACGTCCTTTGTCCCGCGAAAGATATCAAGCATGTCAAGTCGGGTCAGATCGACCGGCTCCAGCATCGGCTCTGCGCTGACAAAACGGAGGGCCGCCGGCGTGGCCAGCAGGTGGGGGATATTTTGTCCTGCCGTTTTCCGCGACCCCGCGCTGGTGCCCAGCCAGACGTGGAGCCAGCCATCGCCCCAGTCCGGCGGCAGCATCCCGCCCGTATTCTGCGGGCGCTTCGTGAGCAGTTGCCAATCCAGTTGGTCGCATTCGCGAATGAGCGCCCAAAGATCATCGCGCCAGTCGGGGTTCACCGCGTTGTCGAAGACATCGCCCAGGGAAGCGCAGAACACCCGCTGTCTGCGTCCGTGGGTGGCCTGGAAGGCGTCTGCCTGTGCATTCCAGCGGCGCGGCTTTTTCCAGTTCGCCGCACTTGTCCGGCGGCGTGGTGCCTTTGGCCCCCAATGGGTGCCGCCCGTGAAGCGCACATCCCGCGCTTCGGCGTAGCAGTGGTCGCATTCCGGCGCGACCTTCAGACAGCCTTCCCATGGATTGAACGTGTGATCGGTCCACTCGATCCTCGATTTTTCAACCATCACGCCTCGCCTCCGTTCGTCTCGCCGGCTTCGGCCCGGGCCAGCATTGCTTTCAGCGCGCGGATCACATCCGTGATACAGCCCGTGTCGGTGAGCGCATCCACATCCACAGGGATAAAGGACCAATGCGCCCCGAAGCGGGCCCGGATAAAAGCGTTGAGCCCGGCCCGGCCCGTTTTGTTCAGGGCACCCTTCCGGCCCAGCTCGGACCAGAGGGCATGAATGAGCCGCAGATCGGCGCGCGGGGCCGGCGGATGGCGGTGGCCGACCCCTTTTCCCCCCCGCCCCTGCGCGGCGTTCAGACGATCAAGCAGGCGGCGCAGATCAGCGCCACCCATGTCCCGCATGGACGCCTTGCCGGTCACGGCCATCTGCATGTCGTGGCGGGCCTCCTCATCCAGGCCGACCGCACGGCAGGCCCGCATCAGGCGGGCACGATCATCTTTGGCGGGGCGGGCCATGGCCTTATCCCGCCTTCGCCAGATCGACGGTGATCGCTTCCCAGGCCGCGTCCGGCGTGGCGCGGTGATAGCAACGGATGTATGTTCTGGACCCGACAGGGCGCATGGCGGCGTGGATCGCCGCCATAGCCCGCTGCCAGCGCCCATCCTCGATATCGAGCCGCAGCAGTGCGTAAATCCCGCTGCGGCTTATCTCGCCTTCCCTGTCCACCTGGAAAGCATGGGAGACGATGGCGCGTATCTCGTTCCGGCTGTCCCTGGCCCATTCCGCCAGGCACTCCTCTACGAGATCACGTGCGATCTGAAGCTCTGGCCCAAAGGCGACACGCTCGGCGATCTGCACCTGAACCCTATATGTCCCGTCATAGCTGAGATAGGTGCGGTTGCCCTTTACCGACCGCCGGGTGTGGCCGCCATATTCCTGTTCCAGCAGCGCGTCAAAGCCCCCGATGTCGTCAAAACAATGCACCCGAAAGCGGCTTATCCGCTGTGACAGATCACCCGCATAGCCGATAATCCTGCGCACCATCTCATCCTGCAGCTCATCCTGCGGGCGCACCATGGCCCGGGGCGTCAGACGCCCCCGACCATCGCGCATATAGATCTCGCCGTCGATCTCCACGCGGCCCGCGCTGTCCGGCACATTCTGCGTATCGCTGTTTTGCCGATCTGTCATATCTGTCTCCCTTGTCTTGTGCTGTTACGCTCCGCCCGCCGCCGCTCCGGTCATGTCACAAGGGGCGATGGCATCCCGCCCATCGGCGCGCGCAATCATGAACGCCCGTGCCAGCAACCGCCGCAGTGCATGCATTCCACCCGGGCCGGTCGCGGCGGCCAGTGCCGCCTCCCGCTCTGCACGCTCCGGTGCCCGACCCAGAACGCCCGTGACCAGCGCCGTGACATCCATCTGGCCCGGTGCCGTGAGCCCGGCCCGGATACCGATCCGCCCCGTCACCTGCGGACAGCGCCCAAGCGTCATACGGATGGTGTCGTCGCCGACAAGAGCCAGACCGGCACCGGACAGATCCCGCAGCCCGCGCAACGCATCGACAAGCCGGGCCGAGAGGTGCTGCGCCTCGTCTATAGCCAGCAAGGCCTGCCGCCCCTCCAGCCGTGCAAGGATCGCGTCCTCCATCTCCAGCGCTGTGCGCCGCCCGTCCGCATCCAGCGTCCGGGCAATCCGTCCGTAAAGACCCGCGAGAGACGTAATGCCGCAGGTCACGGTCAACAGATGGACGCCGGCCCGTGTGTCCGCATAGCGACGCAGAGCCCGGCTTTTGCCCGTACCTGAACGCCCATGGATCAAGACCACGTCACCCGTGGCCTGCGCATGGGCCAGCGTGGCCATCACCTCACCCGTCACGCCAAGCTCGGCATGGGCGTCGAGACCCGCGGGAAGCAGTGTGTGCTCCCGTGCCTCGGCCCGGGTCTCGAGCCAGAGACGGGCCTTGCCCGCCAGCCTGTCGTTGTCACCCTCATGCCTGCCATTCAGCCAGCGGTTGAACATTGCGGTTCCGACACCGATACCGCGTGCCGCATCTGTCTGGCTCAGACCGTATCCGGCCATCTCTGCGGCCACCGCGCGGTGCAGGGCGTCGAGAGGCGGCGGTGACGCCGGATCTTCCGTTTCCGCAGCATCCGAATGCAGCCGGGCTATCTGTCTGGTCATTTTGTCAGTCTCCCTCCGGGAGATACAGCTTCTTCAAAACGTCGCTGAAGGGTGCCGGTGGACCCGTGCGGGTCGCAGCCTGCCGGCTTGCCTGCGCAGCCTGCTTCGCCCTGCCCGATTGTTCGAGTGCCGGCGTTTCATGGCGCACACCGCCCTGTGGCAGCGCCACCACCTTGCCTGCGTCGCGCCCGGCCGCCTCAAGCACCTCATCCATCGCGCGGCCCGGGGCGTGGCCCTGTCCAAGATCCCGCGCCCGCCTGCGCGCCGCGCTGTCCCGTTTCCGGGCATCGGCCTTCGCTTGTGCCGCAACAGCCGCACGGTCCACACCGATCCGGTCAGGATCCACAGCCATGCACAGGAAGGTGCCGTCCAGAGCGAACACAAAGAGATGTGCCGGATCGCCCGGGTCCATCCGAACCTCGACACGTTACCTTTATCCGTGAGCCGAACTCCGGCGCGATATAGTGCCGCCCGCCCACCGAGATCCCGCTCTTGCCTATGGATCGCCGCCCGCCACCGCCGATGGGCTCCGCCAGCAGCGCGTCCAGCGCACGCTCATCGGGAATACGCCGCAAGGGGGCCGTCCAGCCCGCGACCCGGGCAAAGGGGCTCTCACCCGTGCCGCTGTGGCTGCGCCGCCCGTAGACAGCCTCACACCACAGATCGCATTTCTGCTGAAGCGCGGCGGCGGTGAGACTGACACTGAACGTCTCCCGATCTCCCTCACCCCGCCGCGCGGCAAAGGACCTCTTCGCCTCAAGCCGCTTGCGATCCGCCACGTTGTGTCCGACAAACCCCGGCAGATACGCAAACAGATCCCGCGTCATCGTGCCGAAAAACCTCTCGATAAAGGGCTTCGCCTCCGGCGTGTAGGGGGGCAGATGTCATGATCCACACCCAGATCGGCGAGCACCCGGGACAGATGTCTGGACGTGTAGTCCCTGCCTTCATCGGTCCGGACCGTTTCCGGCACACCCCAGGCGATCATGCAGGCCCGCAAAAGCGCGCAGATCGCCGTCGCCCGACTGCTCGCCACCACCAGCACACGCCCGCGCCGGGGCCACACATCAATCGCCCCCACCAGCGTGTGACGCCCGTCACTGCACATCACGTCCGCAGGCGTGCTGTCCAGCTCCCAGACCATATTGGGGGCATCCGCTCCCGCCGCGCGGCTGCCAAAGGCAGGGGCGCGCCGCGAGCGATGTCCGTCCGGGTCGCTCACAGCGGAAAGCGCGCGCGCCTGTGACTTTCAGATCGCCCAGGCAGCGCTGCACCGAGCGCAATGACGGCGCCGCGCCGTGGCGTGTCGCCAGAACCCGCACCACATGGGGGGCCGTCAGATGGGGCCCATGCTCATAGAGCAGCGCTTCCACGCAGTCCTGCATATGCGGCGACAGGGCCTGTCGCCGTGCGCCACCCTGCTGACCCGACAATGCTCCGGGGCGATCCGCAAAAGGCAGCCCCGCCACCGCCGCACGCCAGCGTCGCACGCTGTATACAGACGTGTCTGCCCGGGCTGCAGCCTGCGCATCGGCCTGCGCCCGCGCCATACCCAGTGCCGCCAGCCGTTCGGAATGCGCCACCGCATCAAGCCGTGCCCGCGCCACCGCCGGATCAGCGGAGCGGCTGCCCTGCGTCACAGAGTCCGGGCGCACAGGGGCGGCAGGCCCGGCGCGCGCCGGTGTTTTGTGATTGCGCAGGCGGAGGCGGAGGCGGGTCATGATGCTGCGGCCCGACCCGGTGCCGGTGCCGGTGCCGGTTCAGCACCCTCATCCCGCCCGACCGTACCGGCGTCGTGACGGTCGGCGGGACTGCCGGAGAGCGCGTCAAAGGCCTGCCCTATCCGCTCGAACAGGGGATCGGTGCGGGCAACGATGCCGTTCATCCGGGCTTCAAGGGACGGGGCGAGCCTGCGCCGCGCATTGCCGTGCAACGTGCCCGCAGCCCGACCCAGGTCTTCGCTTGTGACCGCCGCCAGGATACGCCTGCACCCTTCAAGCATCATCCTGCCGCCCGCCTCGATCTCCGCCCGGGTATAATCGATCACACCCCGCGCTTGATCCGGGGCCGCATGGGTGGCCTTGAGCGCCGCGACCTGCCGTTCCGCCGCGCGCGTCGCACCGCGCTCATGCAGCACCCCGCGCAGCCGGTCGACCGACCACGAATACAGCGCGGCCTCCGACAGGGCCGCCTCCGCTTCCCCGGGGTCAAGTTTCGCGACTTCGGCGTGATGCGACCAGCTCAAACCCTCCCGGCGTCGTGACGGTTCGATCCGGCGCGCAACCGAAGCCCGGTTCTTCAGGGTGCCCACCGGAATATCGAGTTCCGCCGCCAGGCCGGTCATATCGCCATAGGAGGTCTCCCGACCCGCTGCCCAGTCTCCCATCTGCCAGGCCAGACTATCGCGCGCGCCGTCCAGCTCCCGCTCCCGCTCCACAATCTTCCGGCCCTCGTCAAGCCAGTCCGCGTCGATACGTGCCCTGATGGCTTCCCCTGTCTCGATCATGAGCCGATATCCTTCGCTACCTGTCTATGCCCCCGGTCCCGTGGGCCTTGTTCCTGCGGGGCAGGTCTCACCATCCGGTAAAACCAGATGCGCCCGCCCGTGTTGAAGTCACGTCCCTGTCGACAGACAATCCGCGCTCCGTTTTCGCGCAGCTCCGCCACCACCGCATTCACCGCGCAGACATCCGCGCCCGTCACGATCTCCCGCGTCGAATGCTCGCGCCCGTCCCGCAGCAATGCATGCACCCGCCGAAGCCGATCCGAACGGATGAGGGACGCCGCATGCATCATGCCATCCCCACGGGTGCGTCCGCAGCGAGCCCCTCAAGCACCCCCATCGCCATCAGGGCGGTATCATCACAGACCGCCAGACGCTCCTTCGCGCGCTTGATGCCGTGATGGAGCGTTGTGTGATCCCGCCCTCCGAGAGCCGCCCCGATAGCGGTCAGGGGCGCGCCTGTCAGCGCCGCCGCCAGCAGCATGGCCAACTGCCGCGCCCGGACCACCCCGGCGGTACGACCCGCGCCGCGCAGCGTGTCCGCGTCCAGATCGGCAACGTGCGCCGTCCAGACGATAATCCTTGTGACCGCACGGGTCCGGCAGCCGGACAGCCGTGTCACGGGGCCCAGTCCCTCAAGCGCCGCCCTCAGCTCCGCCCGCCGCCCTGTGTCTGCAGTCCCGGTTGGCAATCGGGAGGCGTGCAATGCGCGCTCCGCCCGGTCCATATGCCCGGCAGTTTCCAGGGCATGCGCCTGTGCAACCGCCACGCGCAAAAGCCCGATCAGCTCACGGGCTGTATCGGTCGCGCCGGTCGCACCGGTCGCACCGGTCGCACCGGTCGCACCGCGCGCGCTGTGCTGATCCATCCTGCGCAACAACGCGGCCGCACCACCAAGCGCGCGCCGCATCTCCCTGAACTCCGCCAGCGCGCTCATCGGGTGCCCCCGAGCGCGTGACCAAACAACAGGAACATCCAAAGCACACCGAAAAGCGAAACCACCCCGATCAAATCCCCCAGCCAGTGATCCTCCAGCCGCGCCACCGCGCCGCACAGGCCCCGCCAGAAGCCCCCGACCCGCGCAAGACAGGATCTGCGCAGGGTCGGGGCAGGTGCCGCCACGAAAACGGACAATCGTGGCGGAGACGGGTGGCGGTGCCCGGTGGACCTCATGTGACACCTCCCGGAACACGGTCCAGCAACCACAGCGCGGCGGTCAGAACAGCCGCGGGCGGGACGGTAATGATCCCGGTGTCGTGACGATTGGCCCGATCCAGCACAAGCCGGTATATATCCCGCCGATCAAGCTGAATTGTCGTATGTCCCGGCGACAGTGTGGCCATGCCCGCGTCAGGAGTGGCGCGGATATCCCAGCGGTTTATTCGAAGGGTCCCGCTCACCGGTCCCGCTCCGGCCGCTTCAGACCGTGTTCGGCGTCCATCCTGCCGCCAGGCCCGGACGGGCGGGTCCACGGGGCAGCCGAAACAGCAACCCACCATGCCCGGTACCGATCAGATCAACGGCTCCGGCGGGGCGTTTGTCTTTCGGCAGAGGATCCCAGACATTCATCCTGATCGAGGCCCCTCCACGCATTGTCGCCCTGAACTCCAGATCCCCGTCTGCCTGCATGACCAGCAGCAGCCTGCCCTCGTCGGGGCCGCGACCCGCCTTCGCAAAGCAGCGCTCTGCGATGATGGAGCGTTCGAAAATCTCCATCTGCGCCGCCGCCGTGAAGCTCAGGCGCGCCGCAGACGCGGTTTTCGAAATCCACAGGGAAAATGATATGCCCGTTCTGGCGGTGTGCGTTTCGGGTGGTGCAACGTCAGTGAAGGACATGGCTATATGCTCCTGGATTTGCCATCGGGGACGGTGCCGGGGCCATCCGCCGCGACACCAGTGGGTTTTTCGAGGGGCTTGCGGGACATGGACAGCACCTGCCCAAGCCGCTTTTCGGCGTTCACACAGCGACCGTAGAGACCGGGCCGCAGTCGGGCCGCAGTGCGCAGATCGGCAACAGATGCCATGATGCAAAAGCAGCACGAAAGCCGCGTCATGCCCGCCGCATAGGCCCAATGCGGCTCCTGACCCGCATCGCGTATCAGTTGATAGACCATGGATTCCGTCAGATCGTGGATGGGCAGCCAGTCATACCATTCCCGCCCGGCCTTCGAATTGCGCCGCGACAACCGGAACACGGTCTTTTTGGCCCGCGCCGCGCTTTCCTGCGCCCGCATCCCCATGCAGTTGACCACCAGTCCGCCAAACTCCGGGTGCCCTTTCAGGTACCCCCGCACCTCGCGCTCGATCGGACCGCGCTTGAGGTCTGGCGTGCATTGACGAATGGCCGGGCTCGGGAACATGCCGCGCCGTTCAACCATGTCAAAAAAGCCGGTCCTGGACACGGCGGTGATGATTGGAACGTTGCCGGCAGTCGCGTGGATGTGGTCAAGGTTTCCGGGCCATTCCACGTCGCCCAGATCGGCATGAACAATCAGCATCTGACCTTCCGGGATGCCTGTGCGCCTCATCCACAAAAGCATGGCCTGGCTGTCCTTTCCCGCCGAGTGGTTCACCACAAAAAGAGCGCCCCGCTTTACCAGATCAGGGATCGGCACCCCGCTCATGCCGCCCCCTCCGTCCCGGCGTCGTGACGATTGGCGGGGCCATCCGCCTCCCGGACCGGGACAAGCTGCGCGACGCGGGCCGCCAGGGTGTCCCGGCAGTCCGGACAAAGCTCCACCATGCGCGCGCAGGCAACCGCGTCCGCGTTCATAAGCCCGTCATCAACGCGCATGAGCGCCAGCTCGTAAATCCCGGCTCCCGCGACCCCGCATCTATCGCAGCCCCCGCTCATGCCGCATCCCCGGTTTGCGGGGCCGCGGGAGCCGCAGCCAGGCCCGCAGGCGAATCAGGCGCAGGCGCAGGGCGGGGAATGTCGTCGGGCCACGCAAGGCCGGAGGGCCAGTGGTCGGAGAACCATTGCGTGACGCGGGCCGCACGGCGCGTCGTCAGGTCATGGCCGTTCTTGAGACGCAGGTAGAAGTAGCCGGAGGCCAAACGACCATACTGTCGAAGAGCTTTGCTCGCAGGCAGTATTTGGCGTGAGCCGATTAGGTGAATGATTAATATCAGGCAACATGCCGCCTAAACTATTGGGCAGATTATCGCCTGTCAAGGTATCTGGCTATTTATCGCCCAAGGCTATAAATAGCCCTATGCCTGCTCTTGACCTGCTACTTGAAATTAAACCACGCAAGGATCAGGACGCATTCCCAAGATTGAGTCGGAGTGCCGGCATCCGCGTCGAACGGCAAAGTATATTGGACAGGCACCCAGCCGTCTGTACGACCGCGCTGAACTTTTGGCTCACGCCCTCGGCCTAGAGTTCTACATTGGCCCGCCACGGGGCCCCGCGCCCGCCGAATCGGCACCCCCCGCCTGGACCAGCTTTGCGGAGACCACGGTCCCGCACCGGGGGCTTGCGAAATGCTCCATTCAGGGCTGGGGCAAGCCGCAGCCCGAGCGTGACCCTTTGCCAACACCGGAGACAGCCATGGATCAGGATATGTTCTGGGTCTCGGCAATCGGCCAGTCGATGATCCCCGAGGGGATAGCCTCTTCGGCCTTTTGCCTTGTGGCACCGGACACGCGGGCGCGGGAGGGGGACCGGGTCTGGGTGCTCGATCACGAGGGCAAGGCTGCGATCAAGCGACTGGTGGAAAAGCGGGAGAACGGCGATCTCAGGCTGCGCGGCTGGATGCCGATCCGGGACGGGCAGCAGAAAGACTTTGTGGAAGAGCGCTTTGCGGTGGCCCTCCGTGAGGTCTATCCGGTGATTGCGGTTTTCAGGGGCAAGCCCGGATCGGAGACCTGCAGCTATATTCCCGATCCCGGGCCACCCGCCCATGCGGTGCCCCCCGCGCCGGAGCGAATCCCCGGGGCCATCACCGATCTGCTGGGCCTGCCGGAGGGGGCGGCGGCGGCGAGGGTTCTGGCGGCGATGCAGGCGCAGCTTGCGAGCCGTGGCACGGCAGATGCCACACCCGCAGCGGCCCTGGACAGGCGCACGCTGGAGCGCACGCTCAAGGCGCAGACCAAAGCACTGGAAGAGAAGCTGGCGGCCACGCTGGAAGAGAAGCTGGCGGCCACGCTGGACGCGCGTCTGCCGCCACTCCAGCCACCGGCCCGGCCGCAGTCCAAACCTGTGCCCGCCGAATCCGGCCCGCCCGATCCGAAAACCCCTGAGGCGTCCGTCACCCGGCTGCGGTTTGCGGGCGATGTGCGTGCGGCGGCCGGCGCGGGCGAGGAGGTGTTTGAAGAGACGGAAATGTCGATCACAATCCCGAGCGAGGCGCTGCCGACGGGGCTGGACCCCGACACATGCATAGCGCTGCGGGTCGAGGGCGATTCGATGGAGCCGACCATCCACTCGGGCGATACCCTGGTGATTGACCAGAGCGACCGTGAGCCTCTTGAGGGCCGGGCCTATGTGGTGCGCAGCGCGACAGGGCTGATCATCAAGCGGCTGCGGCAGGAGGCCGGTGCCTGGATCATGGCCAGCGACAATCCGGACTTCCCGCCACGCCCCATGGCCGGGGAGGACCGCATTCTTGGCCGCGTCCTGTGGTTTGGCCCGGAGAAGGCCGCCGTGGCGGGAGGGTGAGTGAAATGGAAATGATGCCAAAGGCAGATAATCCCATGCCGTCTTCACCCGCCGCCCGAGATCAGCAGTTCGCTCCGCTTTCCCCGGCTGCCCGCTTTTTTGCCGATCGTATAGGAGGTCTGCACCTCCTCGACGTCGGCCCAGTCGAATAGGGCGCGGATTTCGGGATGATCATTGATCGAGAGGATAAAGCGCCCCTTGATTCCGTGCAGCTGCTCTGCCATGCGGGTGAAGTCCGCGCGCACAAACCTGCCCTTGCCGTAGTCGGCCTCATTCCCCCGGTAGGGCGGGTCGAGATAAAACAGCGTATTATCGCTGTCATAACGGGCTATGAAGGGCGCATAATCGAGGCATTCAATGACAACCCCCGCCAGACGCCCATGCAGATCCTCGAGCATCGGCTCAAGCGAGGTGAGGTTGAAGCGGGCGGGTCTGTCTTTTGTCACACCGAAATTGCGCCCCGACGGCTTGCCCCCGAAGGCGGTGCGCTGAAGGTAGAGGAACCGCGCGGCCCGTTCGAGATCGGTGAGGGTGCCCGGGTCGGTATCGGTCAGGCGGATGAACTCGGCGCGTGTGGTCAGCTGAAATCGCAGCACTTCGAGGAACTGGGGATAGTGACGCTGCAATATCCGGAAAAGATTGCTGACGTCACGGCCAAGATCATTGATGACCTCGGCTTTGGGCCGCATCGAGCGGCGCAGGAATATCCCGCCCATGCCGACAAAGGGTTCGGCATAGGTCAGATGCCGGTCGGCATCGGTGCGGGCGCAGATGCGCCTTGCGAGATTGCGTTTGCCGCCCGGATAGGGGGCCACGGGGCTGACCGGATCCACGGGGGTCAGATGACGGGCGGCGGAAATAGATCCGCCGGATGATTGGGAGGTGGACAAAGGAGGGCGATCCCACGATCCTGTTCCCGCCGCGTGCGCGGTGACGGGACGGCCATGACTGGCCGGTTATGGTCGTGGGAGGCCCTTCTCCCGGTTCGGGGTGTTCCACGCACCCCGACCCCCGTCCAGGCCGCTGGAGGCCCGCACCGGCGGCATTGCGATCTCATATCACGGGTGGTGACACGGCGTCACCGGACCATGGTGCCGTGGTCCGTCGGGGCCGGGCCCGTAATTTCAAACTGGCCGAGCAGATTGTTCGTCGCTACTATGTTCTTGCAATTCAATCGTTCTGGACGGATCAGCTATGGCACGAACGGCCTCACCACTCAGATACCCCGGGGGTAAGAGTTGTCTCTATCCTTTGGTTTCTCAAATTCTCAAGGCCAACAGACTGGAGAGGAAACGCTATGCCGAACCGTTTGCGGGTGGCTGCGGCCTTGCCCTGTCTTTGTTGTATGAGGGGCATGTCGGCGACATTCATATCAACGACGTTGATGCGTCGATCTGGGCGTTTTGGCACAGCGTTCTGGATCACACAGAGGACCTCACATACAAGATTGGAAAGACACCAATCACCATTGAGGAATGGCAACGGCAACGAAAAATTCACCTTGCCCAAGACATATCTGATCCAGTGGAGCTTGGCTTCTCTACATTCTTTCTTAACCGAACAAACAGATCCGGCATCATTGAAGCCGCCGGGGTGATCGGGGGGCAAGATCAATCGGGCCACTACAAAATGGATTGTCGGTTCAATCGAGATGATTTGGAGAAGCGCGTCCGCAGAGTGGCGAAGTATCGCAACCTGATCCATCTTACACGGCGAGACGCAGTGGACTTCATTAAAGAGGTCGATACCCACCTCCCGCCTTCAACATTTCTGTGTGTTGATCCGCCCTATTTTCACAAGGGCCAAGGGCTTTATACGAGCTTCTATGACCCAAAAGATCACGCTGTTCTGGCCAGTGCTATACTTCGCTCGGAGAAGCCGTGGATCGTTACATATGACAATGTTGATACGATTGGGCATTTGTATCGCTCCCGTCGGCAATATGAATTCGATATTAACTATTCTGTTCAGGAAAAGCGGAAAGGCACCGAACTTCTGATTGCCTCAAAAGGGCTTCGAATGCCCGTGCAGGTCAGAGACAGACAGGTAAACAAACCGCAATATCGTGCGGCCTGATCTACTTAGGCGGACGCACCGGCCCTTTCATACCACGGTGGCGCAGGTGGATAAATACCCGCCATCATTGTGCTCCCCGATGTCGCTCACTCCGGCGACTATATTTGCTCAAATGCCGGGGCAGCCTGAAGACAGCTCAGGGGGGTTCACACACGGCGTGCCAGACATCGAGAAACCGCGCCCCGGCCAGCTTGCTTCGCTCCGTATCCTGGCGGCTCCACGTGGGCAGCGCGGGGCGCAGCCCGTCACAGATTGCGTCGGCGGGGCTATGAACGGGGGTGTGCAGGCGGTGAGGGTGAGCAGTACCGCCGCCGTGACAATGAGCCTGTTCATCTGAGCCTCCCGTGTTCGTCCAGCCGCTCGTCAACGGGCCTTGCTGTAAAACGCGGAGCAATATTGGGCCACAGAAGCGGCTGCATATCGCAGTTGTAGCGGAGTAAAAGTCCGCCAGTTTGTGCCCTTCGTTTATTCGGAGGGCGAGATGTATTCTGTGGATATTTATAGTCGTGTGCGCCCTTGTTTGAAGGACGGTATGTCTGGCCGAGAAGCGGCGCGGTTTTTCATGGCGTAATCAGGATCCCTCAGTTACCCCTGTTATTCTGGATGCACATGCAATTGAAAAGGGACTGACCCTGGTTTGGATGTGTCCATGGAAGAGACGCATATCTGCATTCTGGATCGTGAAGGGGCCCTTATTCGTGAAAAGCGAGCTCAACACCAAAAGCGATCGCTGACTTCCTCGCTTCTGGACCACCATGTGCCGAAACCGGATGGCACCAATGCTTTACCATGGGCTGACGGAGCTTGGTGTCCCGGTTGTTTGCATCGAGAGCAGGCAAGCAGGCCCTTAAATCTCTGGCCGGCACAAGACGGACCGCAATGATGCCCGCGGTTTGGCACACCTGGCGCGGACGGGATTCTACAAGCCGACCCATGTCAAATCACTGTCAGCGCACGCAATCCGGTCGCTGATCGCAGCCCGCAAGAAGCTGGTCGGACAGCGTGTGACGCTCGACAAGCAGATCCGCGGTCTGGTCGTCGTCTTCGGCGTGCGGCTGCCACGAGCTTTGTCTCCGGCATTCAAAAACGCGGCGCTAAAAGTTAGCGATGGGTGCCTGGCCTCCATGCCGCAATTTGCGGACTGTTCGCAGCACGCGAAGCAATCCTCGCGGCGGTTGCAGCCATTGATGGCGACATGATGACCCGCAAATCCGAAGTCTGCCAGCGCCTTATGACGGTACCAGGGGTCGGTCCGATCACAGCATTGGCCTTTGCCGCAGCAATTGATGATCCGTCGCGTTTCAGGAAATCGCGTGATGTGGGGGCGTATCTTGGACTGGTGCCGCGACGGCATCAATCTGGTGAAATCGACTACACGGGCAGCATCTCAAAGCGGGGCGACGTGCGCGTCAGAACGCTTCTCTATGAGGCCGCCAATGTGATGCTGACGCGGTATGGCTCCGCTCAAATTGAAGACATGGGCCCTCGCAATCGGTGCGCGCTCAACGATGAGAAAGGCCCGAGTGGCTCTGGCGCGTCGTCTGGCAATCATACTTCATGCCATTATGCGAGACAAAACTGACTTCCAGTCCGCGTAAGGCTTACGAGGCGACAACGAGGATTCCTAAATCAAAGTTCCCATCTGGGACGATGCCCGAGGGAGGGCGTGAGACACGGCGCCGATTCTGTAGCAACAGCCAAGACCAACGGTATGATTGCGGTTTCAACATTGCCGACCCACACCCAGCCAACCCCATCATGAACCTCAGAGTTCGAAGAGAACAAAGGCAACCTCTGACATCAAAAGCAGGAAACTCAGGAAACACGCATTGACAGATTAGAGAACACGCATTGACAGATTAGAGAACGGGACGGATGGCACCAATCCCGCTTTACCATGGGCTGACGGAGCTTGGTGTCCCGGTTGTTTGCATCGAGAGCAGGCAAGCATATCAGGCCCTTAAATCTCTGGCCGGCCACAAGACGGACCGCAATGATGCCCGCGGTTTGGCACACCTGGCGCGGACGGGATTCTACAAGCCGACCCATGTCAAATCACTGTCAGCGCACGCAATCCGGTCGCTGATCGCAGCCCGCAAGAAGCTGGTCGGACAGCGTGTGACGCTCGACAATCAGATCCGCGGTCTGGTCGTCGTCTTCGGCGTGCGGCTGCCACGAGCTTTGTCTCCGGCATTCAAAAACGCGGCGCTAAAAGTTAGCGATGGAGTGCCTGGCCTCCATGCCGCAATTTGCGGACTGTTCGCAGCACGCGAAGCAATCCTCGCGGCGGTTGCAGCCATTGATGGCGACATCAAAAAGATGACCCGCAAATCCGAAGTCTGCCAGCGCCTTATGACGGTACCAGGGGTCGGTCCGATCACAGCATTGGCCTTTGCCGCAGCAATTGATGATCCGTCGCGTTTCAGGAAATCGCGTGATGTGGGGGCGTATCTTGGACTGGTGCCGCGACGGCATCAATCTGGTGAAATCGACTACACGGGCAGCATCTCAAAGCGGGGCGACGTGCGCGTCAGAACGCTTCTCTATGAGGCCGCCAATGTGATGCTGACGCGGTATGCCGCTCCGCTCAAATTGAAGACATGGGCCCTCGCAATCGGTGCGCGCTCAACGATGAGAAAGGCCCGAGTGGCTCTGGCGCGTCGTCTGGCAATCATACTTCATGCCATTATGCGAGACAAAACTGACTTCCAGTCCGCGTAAGGCTTACGAGGCGACAACGAGGATTCCTAAATCAAAGTTCCCATCTGGGACGATGCCCGAGGGAGGGCGTGAGACACGGCGCCGATTCTGTAGCAACAGCCAAGACCAACGGTATGATTGCGGTTTCAACATTGCCGACCCACACCCAGCCAACCCCATCATGAACCTCAGAGTTCGAAGAGAACAAAGGCAACCTCTGACATCAAAAGCAGGAAACTCAGGAAACACGCATTGACAGATTAGAGAACAAAGATCGTAAGACGATCGCGAAGATGCTGCGCCATGAACTTCCGCCTGGGTATCGTCGGTCGGAAGCGCCTCGGCGGCCAACGCTTGATGGTTATGTTGGTGTGGTCGATGAGATACTGCGCACAGACAAAGCCCTGATCAAAAAGCAGCGACACACGGCCAAGCGCATCTTTGAACGGCTGCGCGATGAGCATGGATATGCTGGCAGCCTGACCACGGTGACCTATTACGTGCGCGAGCAAAAACGGCGCACCAAAGAGGTGTTTGTGCCGTTGTCGCATCGGCCGGGCCATGCGCAGGTTGATTTTGGTGAGACGCTGGGCGTGATCGGTGGCGTGGAATGCAAGATCCACTTCTTCGTGATGAGCTTGCCACATTCTGATGCGGTGTTTGTGAAGGGATATCCAGCTGAGACAACCGAGGCGTTTTGCGATGGCCATGTGTCCGCCTTTGCATTCTTTGGCGGCATTCCGCAATCCATTCTCTACGACAATACCAAGATCGCCGTGGCTCGGATACTCGGGGATAAGACGCGCATCCGCACACGTCGGTTTACGGAACTGCAGTCGCATTACTTGTTTGATGACAAGTTTGGCAGACCCGCGCGAGGGAACGATAAAGGCAACGTTGAGGGCATGGTTGGATACACCCGCCGCAACTTCATGGTTCCCGCACCTCGCTATGACAGCTTTGATGATCTGAACGCACATTTGGAAGAGAAGTGTTTAGCACGTCAGGACGATACGTTGCGGGGTCACACCCAAACCATAGGCGCACGCCTGATGTCGGATTTGGATGCTCTGATGGGATTGCCCGTCGCAGAATATGAAGCCTGCGATCACGTCAGCACGCGTGCAACGTCGATCTCAATGGTGCGCTATCGCAGCAATGATTACTCGGTGCCAGTAGCCTATGCGCACCACGATGTTCATGTGCGTGGGTTTGTGCATGAGGTTATCATCGGCTGCGGCAATGAGATTATTGCGCGGCACAAACGATCCTACACATCAGCGGATATGGTCTTTGACCCATTGCACTTTTTGCCCCTGCTTGAACAAAAGGTGGGTGCCCTGGATCAGGCCGCGCCTTTGCAGGGTTGGCATTTGCCAGATGTATTTGCCACGCTGCACCGACTGCTTGAAGCCAGAATGGGTAAGCCGGGCAAGCGAGAATACGTTCAAGTCTTGCGCCTTTTGGAGACCTTCGAAATGGATGTTGTGCAAGGCGCAATCCAGCAGGCAATAGATATGGGTGCAATTGGCTATGACGCCGTAAAACACCTTGTACTGTGTCGGGTTGAGAAGCGGCCACCACGATTGGATTTGGACTTCTATCCATACTTGCCCAAGGCCAATGTCGGCACAACACGCCCATCCAGTTACATGAGCTTGATGGGAAGGACCGCGGCATGACCGAAGCCCCTCGGATTCTTCTACGGCATCATCTTAAACAACTGCGACTGCCAACGTTCCAAGGCGAGTATGCCAAACAGGCGCAGCTCTGTGCTGCAGAGAACAAAGATCACATCCACTATCTGGCGCGGCTGTGTGAGATGGAATTGATCGACCGCGAACGCCGGATGATTGAACGGCGCATCAAAGCGGCGAAGTTCCCCAGCACCAAGAGCTTGGATAGCTTTGACTTCAAGATCATGCCAAGCTTGAACAAGCCCCTGACGATGGATCTGGCACGATGCGATTACGTTAATCGCAGGGAGAACATCATCGCGCTCGGCCCGTCAGGCACGGGCAAGACACACATCGCCCTGGGACTTGGGCTGGCTGCATGTCAAAGAGGACTGAAGGTGCGCTTCACAACGGCTGCGGCATTAGTCCATGATCTGATCGAGGCTCAAGATGAGCGGAGATTGCAGCGCCTTCAAAAGCAACTGACCAGCCAGAACCTGTTGATCATTGATGAACTGGGCTTCGTACCGCTCAGCAAATCTGGCGCAGAGCTGCTCTTCGAGGTCATATCCCAATGCTATGAACGCGGCTCCATCATCATAACCTCGAACCTGCCCTTCGATGAATGGACTGAAGTCTTTGGCTCTGAGCGGCTGACCGGTGCGCTACTCGATCGTTTAACCCATCACGTCCACATCCTCGAGATGAATGGCGAAAGCTATCGGCTCAAACACAGTCGCAACAACCGAAAATAACCAGCCCGCAATCACAGTCAGAATAATGCTGGCCTTATGGCCAGCATGCGCTTTGGCACGCTTCAGCTTTGTGACGAGCACGCGTGCAAAAGCGCCACAAAAACATCAACCGAAGTGGCCCATTTTTACGCCGCGACATGGACCCATTTTACTCTGCGATTGACACCTTGCGTCGCCATCAGAGGCCCGCAGGGCGTCGTCCGCTGTTTTGCGGGTATCGACATAGCCTTGCAGCGCATCGCGCTCTGCGGCCCTCTCCGCGTCTCTGCGGCCCCTTTGGTACAGAAGGGCCACTGACAGGACAAAGCCGCCCGCCAGTGCGACCATGCGCCCGGCTTTGCTGCCGGCGAGCCAGCGCCATATGATCGCGGGGGCGGCCATTATGCAGTGGCGGCCTTGACGGCCCACATGGCGGCCTCCTCGGCGGCTGTGATGGCGAGGCTGGCGTGACGACCGGCGGCGGAACTGTTGTCCCGGAGGATCTCGCATTCCGAGATCAGCGCTGCGGCGAGCATTTTGATGCGGTCTACGGTGGGGTGTTCGGAGGGGTCGAAGCCTGCGCGCACCAGTTCGGCGGCGCGGCTGCTGACAGCCGTCTGCACAGCGTTGTTCAGGCGTGATTTGGTGACAACGTGCATGATTGTTCCTCGTTGTCTGGTTTCGGTCAGGTTGGCCCGCCGCGTTTTTTATCGCGCCGGTACCAGACCTCGGTGGCGAGTGCGACGATGGCACCCGCCAGCGCGGTCAGCAGATCGGGCGAGGACAGGAGCGCGCCCGTCTCCGCACCGACGATGCCGCGTGTCACAAGCGCCGCCGTGCCATAGCGCAGCAGGATGCGTATGAGGGGGACATGCTGTGCGGGATCCATCAGCCTATGCCCTGCGCCCATTTTTTTATCCGCTCACGCATGATCCACGCGGCGGCCAGCGCAATCACCCCTGCGCCCGCGATGAGCGCATATGTCGAGGGCAGCGCCCCCGTGACCGCGACAGGTGCCGCGACCCTCGCGACGGTGGCGAGCTGCACGGCGCCGGCCTGCACCGTGGTGGAGGCCATTGCGGACGCGCGGGGGGGGCGTGGCCCGGCGAATACCAAGGAGGCGGTTGGGCGCGTATCCCGCAACGCTGACCTTATTGCCCTGATTGCCGCCAAGGACGTATATTCTTCCCTCTGCGCGGCGGTGGAAAAACGCCACATGGCCCTGCCAGCCGCTCTTGCCTCCACGCCAGAACACCACCACATCGCCGGGCCCTGCATCGTCCGGAGCCACCTTTTGTCCCCATTTGAGATAGCTGCGGGCGGCAAGGGAGCCGGTGCCCTGCAAGCCGCATTCGGCGAGCATGGCCCCTACAAAGGCGGCGCACCAGGGGGTTTCATCATCGGGCATGGGTTGTCCGGCTTTGCGAAAGTAATCCAGCACTTGCGGATTATGCGCGGCTCCGGGCCATTCGGCGGTGCCCTTGTGAGCCCAGGCGGCGGAATGAACTGTTTTTGACAGTGTCTGTATCATGGGAATCTCCGTGTGCTGACCGGTTGCGTGTCGGATCAAGCGTTCAGATTACCTGATCGGGCAGGCCCCCGCGACGGACCATGGTCCGTCGCGGGGGCCTGTGGCATCGGCTAGACTGGCGGGCATGACACATAAACCCGCCCCTGCCGCACAGCCCGCCGCTGCCGCGCTGTCAGCGCTCGACAGCTGGTTCGATGTCTGCCGCACGGGCACGCATACGGACATGCACAACACCACCTTCACCCTCTCCGAAGGGGACCTTGCGCGTATTGCAGCCGCTTACGCGACCTCTGATCCGGCACCTGTTGTCGTCGGACATCCGGAGACAGATGCCCCTGCCTGGGGCCGGGTGGATGGCCTGCGCGTGGTCGGCGATACGCTCCAGGCAAAGCTGACACGTCTCGACGATGCCTTCCGGGCGGCTGTCGAGGCCGGACGCTATGCGGGCCGCTCGGTGGCGATTGACCGGGACGACACCGGTGGCTGGAGCTTGCGTCATATCGGGTTTCTGGGGGGCGTTGCTCCGGCGGTGCAGGGTCTCAGCCCGGCCATGTTCAGGGCTCCCGCGACGGCTCCCGCCGCGACACTGGAACTCGCGGTTCCGCTGGGCGGCACTGAAGAGCGATCCGCCCGGGACACCACGGCACGGGCGCTGCGCGGCCTGCGCGAGTGGGTTATCGAGCGCTCGACGATTGAACAGGCGGATCGCATTTTGCCCGACTGGGCGTTGACCGAAATCCAGGCCCTCGGGGAGCCGGAGGACGGTGACTTTCTCGCGTCCCTCGCCTCGCGATTTACACAGGAGACATCTATCATGAACGACATCCCGCCCATTCCCGACCCTGCCGCCGCCCCGAACCCTCCGGCTGACCCGGGTCTTGCGCGGGAGCAGGCCGCACTGGCGGCAGAGCGTGCGCAACTGGCAACCGAACGTCTGCAACCGGCGGCGCAGCGGTGTCTGTCCGAGGCGCATGAGCGTGTCGGGACCCATGTGAGCGCAGGTCGGGTATTGCCCGCAGAGGCCGCATCGCTGGAAGCGCTGTTCGCGGCGCTCTCCGGACAGGCCGCTTCGATCCGGCTGGCAGGGTCAGCCACCCCCCAAACCCCCGGGGAGGCGCTGCAGGCCTTCCTGTCCGGCTTGCCCGTGCGCGGACCGGACACGGCGGAATATGCCGGTCCCGGCCAGATCGCCATGAGTGGCGCACAGGCTCCTGTGATGCGGGACGGGCAAACCGCGCAGCATGTCGCGCTGGCGGCGAAGGCGCTGATGGGGAGCGATCCCACAGGCACAATGACCATCGCGGATGCGGTGCGTCAGGTGACAGAGGGAGGTCGCTGAAATGGCCGGACATTCACCTGTTGCAACGGTCTCTTTCAAGGCGTTCGGTGATGTGGCCGCGCGCCGCATCGTGCGGCTGAGAACCTCGAAGGGCGGGGAAGCGGTCCAGGCGGACGCGGACTCCGCCAGAACAGCGGGAGAGCGGCCCATAGGCATTTCCGGTGAGGTGGCCACCGGGGCCGGGCAGATCCTGGATGTGCATATTGCGGGCATCGCCGACCTTGAGGCCGGGGGCGCTGTCATGCGCGGCACGGCGCTGAAACCCGATGCCGAGGGCAAGGCGACAGCCACCGACACCACCGGTGATTGTGTGGTGGGCATTGCTCTGGAGGCCGCCACGGCTGCCGGTGACATCATTCCCGTGCTGCTGTCGCAGCATCGCATGTAAGGAAGGCCTGACAGATGGCAGACAACATTATTTCCACGTACCCTGTGGACTTCGAGCGCACCGCGACCGCGGTGGGCTATGGCAATGACAGCTGTATCGCCGCTCAGGGGAATCGCATGAGTTTCACGGCGCGAGGATTTGAAGCGGGAAGCGGTTGTTCCAGCCTGCCTTTTTCCGCATTCCTCCGAGGGAGTTCTCGCTTTTTGCTTTGTTGAGCAAATTCATTGCGATGTGCTTGATGACGGCGAAGTTGGCGGGTGCGTGATCTTTTCGTATCCGGCTGTCGTCATCGCGGAAGGTGACATCAAGCACCCGGTGGAGGCGGTTTTCAATTCCCCGGTGAGAGCGTACGGCATGGGCAAGGCGCGCGGCGTCTTTCGGCAGGGACGGGATGAAGTACCGCGTTTGCCGTGTCGTCTTCCCGCCACTTTCCCGAAGCGAGACGACGCGGCCAATGCTGAGCAACCCCTCCCGATGGGGATGGCGTTTTTTCAACCGGCCGATGGCGTCGCATTGGGTGTATGTTCGCGTTTCAATCCTGCCCCTGTCGCCGTCAACCGTCTGTAGTGATTCTGTGTTTTCCCGATCCTGTTCTTCGAACCACAGCTTCACGTCTTCATGGAGAAGCCCCTGATTGCCCTTCAGGGCCAGCACATGGTCAGCACCCTTGTCACGGATTTTGCAGGCGATCTCACGTTGGCGCCCCATCGCATCCAGCGTCACGACCGCGCCCTCCAGGAAGAGCAAATCCAGGAGAACGGGGATGTCCCTGATCCCGTTCCTTTTGTGCGCGCCGGCTTGCTGGCCGGGCACGAGGCGTAGATCGTTACACCGGGCCGGGATCAGATGCAGAGGCGTTTCACCACCGGCCCTTGAGCCTCGCGCTGTCTTGCCGTCAATGGCAACGACCGTTCCTCCAACGCGCCCGGCCAACCCGGACGCCCACGCGGCAAAGGCTGCGTTGAACTCTTCAGGATCAATCGCCCGAAACACCGTCGAAAGCGTGTCACGGGAGGGTATGCCATGCTCAAACGTAGCCAACTTGCGCAGGAAACCCGACTTTTCCTCGCCATAAAGGGCAACATCGACAAAACTCCCACACCCCGACACCACTCCGCACAGGCTCAAAAGCGGAATCCCATCAAGTGGATACAACACCTTCGTCTCCTGGCGGGGATCAGACGTCTCCTGGCGGGGATCAGAAATCGACGAGGCAAAAGATTGAAACAACACGGTATTTTCCAAAGCAGCGCCCTCCGGACATAAACTTTGGAAAACTGAATCAGAGACAGAAGATCAAGGCAAACCAAAAGATGCTATTCATGCGATACCCCTGTATCGCCGATATGGTCCTGCCCCGGGTCGATGTGGGGCGCAAGGAATACCGCTATACCGAATACCCGCTGGCCGAGAGCTTCAGCGTTCCCGAAACGCGTGTCGGTCGGCGCGGGACGCCCGTTATGGTGCATTTTTCGGCGGAGGAGAAATCAGGCGCCTGTCAGGATTACTCGCTTGAGGATCTGATCCCCGACGATGATGTGCGCAACGCGCCGCCCACAACGGTTGATCCGATAGATCGCTCCACAATGATGCTGACCGATCTGCTGATGATCGATCGTGAAAAGCGCGTGGCGGATCTGGTGTTCGACGCCGCAAAATACGGCGCGGACAACAAAGTCACACTGGCGGGCAATGATCAGTGGTCCGCCAGTCATGACGACAGTGATCCCGTGGCCGATATTGTCGATGCGGTCGAGAGCATGATCGTCAAGCCAACACATTTCTGCATGGGTTCGGAGGTCTGGAAGGATCTGCGCACGCACCCGGCGATCCTGAAATCGGTCAACCGCAATGAAGGGGATCGCGGCATCGCCTCGCGGATGATGGTCGAGGATCTGCTGGAGGTGAAAATTGTTGTTGGCCAGGCCTGGATCAATGCGGCCCGCCCCGGTCGGGAGGCAAGCCTGAAACGCGTGTGGGGCAAGAACGCACTCTTTTACCGTGCCGATCCCAATGCAGCGCCCAATGGCCCGCCCACATTGGGGATCACAGCCTCTTATCGTGGGCGCGAGGTGTATTCCGTCTTTGACCCTGCGCGCGGCGCGCGCGGCGGGCATCGCCTGCGGGTTGTTGACACCTGCGATGAGCGGATCATTGCCGCCAGGGCGGGATACCTGTTCAAAAACGCAGTGGCGTAGGGAGGGCGTAATGGTCGAAACAGTCAAGGCAGCCGAACCGGCTCCTGCAGCCAAAGCGGCCGAACCTCCCGCATCCAAGGCAGCCGAACCGGCTCCTGCATCCAAAGCGGCCGAACCGGCCCCTGCATGTGTCGCGATCAATCCGGTTCAATATGCGCGCAAGCGCTATATGCCGGGCGATCCGCTGGATCTTCCGCAGGACGTACTGGCCGCGCTGGTTGCGTCGGGGGACGCAAAGGTTCCGTACGCCGGTCCTGTGGCTGCGGGTCCGGATACTGAAGACACCCCGGACGGGGTCGCCTGAGCCATGGCCTATGCGACCCGCGATGATCTTGAAGCCCGCTATGGTTCGGAAGAGATTGCGCGTCTGTTGTGTGATGATGCAGAGGATGATGCAGAGGATGCCGCTGCACGTCTGGCGGCGGTGCTGTCGGACGCGGCGGGCGAAATCGATGCAGCCCTTGCCCGGGAATATATCCTGCCTCTTGCACAGGGTGATTATCCATCCCTCAAGGCCATTGCCTGTGCCCTGGCGCGGCTGGCCCTTTACGACGACGCGCCGAAAGAGGCGGTGACAGACGCGGCGAAGGCCGCGCGCGATCAGCTCTCCCGTCCGGCGCAGGGCTATCTGCGCAGTGGCGATGGTGCGGAACCGCCACGGCGCAACTTTGGCCCTGCAATCAAGGCCCCGCCTGCGCGGATCCGCGAGACGATTGACAGGATCAATCGTCGTGGAGGGACTGCGTGATGGCCGGGGCAGGTGTCCGGATCGATGTCGAATGGGACGATGCCGGGGCCCGGGCGGCTCTGGGGCGTGCGGTCACGGCCCTGGACAACCCATACGAGATGTATGACGAAATCGGCCAGATGCTGGCCTCCGCGGTCCTGCGGCGCTTCGAGACGGAAACGGGTCCGGACGGCACAAAATGGGCACCCTCGCGGCGCGCGCGCAAAAAAGGGGGCCAGACCCTGACAGATTCCGCGCGCCTGCGTCAGTCGATCACACACCGCGCCGATGCCGCCGGCGTCGAGGTGGGCACAAATGTCGTTTACGCCGCGATCCACCAGTTTGGCGGCACCATCAGGAAGAAAGCCCGGAAACAGACCCTTGAATTTGACGATGACACAGGTCGGTTCATATCCCGCAGGAACGCGGCGCGACGCAAGACCGGGCTGATCCGGATCGTGAATGCCCAAATCGGGGCGCACAGCGTCACGATGCCCGCCCGGCCATATCTGGGCGTTTCCGGCGATGACCGGACAGCCGTTCTTGATATTGCGACGCGCATGCTGGCGGAGACGCTGCGATGATTGTTTCCGCATCGGCATGGCCCGGCTTTGCCGCCGTGGATGCGGTTGCCGAACGCCTTCGCACGCTTGAGACGCTGGTTGACGTGCTGAACGTCTACGACGTGGCGCGGGCGGATGCCCCAAAGCTGCCGTCCGCTGTCGTTGCGCCGTTGACGGAACGCGCCTTGTCCGCTCAGTCCGTCCCCGGTCAGACCCTTCTTCCCCTCGCGGTGGAGATGCGGATCGGCGTGGTGCTTGTCGTTGACGCTGCCAATGACCCGTCCGGACGCAGGACCCGTGCGAAAAAAACGCTGGCTGACGTACTGGGGCAGACCCGTCAAAAGCTGTTGGGCTGGGTACCGGCCCCGGAACCGGAAAACCATGGGGTGACCGGGCCGCTGGCATTTGTGGCCGGACGTCTCACCGAGATCGAGAATGGTCGTATCATCTGGCAGGACGAATGGACCTGCCAATACAGAACATCAAGGGAGTGTAACTGATGGCGCAGAATTTCATCATCGGTGCCGGCAAACTTTATTTTGCCCGGGCCACACAGGACGGCGCGCCCGGAGCGGAGCGCTGTCTCGGGGACGCCGAGAGCACAACGCTCCGGATCAACGAGGAGCGCGTGACGGTGCAGTCAGGCTCGGGGGTGCCGCGCGTGCTGGTCGACGCGGTACGCTCCACCGAGCGCATGATCGACATGGTGCTGCGGGATATGTCCCTGGGCAATATCGCCCTGTTGTTCGCCTCGGATACGATCCCGGTGCCCGCGACAACGGTGACAGGCGAGCGGATTGCCGTCGGCCTGTTGGATGGCGGCCCATGGTATGGGCTCCCGTCCGCCAGGGGCCGTCGGATCTCGGACCTCATCCTGCGCCCTTTGCGCGGCGGAACAGCCTACACGCTCAATACCCATTACCGCGCCGATCCGGGATCCGGCACAATTCGCATTCTGGATGCCGGGGCGGATGGTATCGCCGCCAACACCACAATCCTCGCGTCCTATACGATCGACGCCGCGACCCGCATCTCTGTGGGGCAGGCCCGGGTCGTCACGGGCGCACTGCGCTACGTCGAGCACGCTCCGACGATCAATCCGGCATCAAAGGGCCGTAACATCTACTGCCCGGACGTCAAGCTGCGCCCAAACGGTGACTGGACGCTCACCGGGCGGTCGGAGCAGCGGATCCCGCTCAGCGCCAATATATGGCAGCCCGAGGACGGCTCCGCCGCGATGATGATCGACGGGGAGGACCTGCGATGAGCGACGATGCGGAGACCCTCGCCATCCTTGATCCGGATGTAACAATCACACTGCGCGATCCGGACACCGGCGCGGCGGTGGAGATAACAGTGCGCGAGTTCCGGATGCGCGAGGGCCTCGATGTTCAGGTGATCGGGGCTCCCCTGATCCGTGATCTTGCGGTTCAGGTGGGCGACACGGCGCAAGAGCCCGATGCCGTGCGCACCGGCGCTGTGCTGGGGGCGCATGCGGATATCTGGCTGCGCATCTGCGCTATGGCCAGCGGGCAATCGGTGGAATGGATTGGATCGCTTGCGGACACCGAGGCCCATGCGCTGCAATCGGCGGTCTGGCAAGTCAACACGGGTTTTTTTATCCGCCGCCTGGTGGCCCAGGCACTGGGCCAGGGGGTGGTGGAGACCGTATCGCGCTCTCTCGCGTCCTCGAGCAGCTTGCAGCCGACGGGCACGGAGATATCCGAAGCCTCCCCGCCACACTGACATGGAGACAGATCATGCTGATCTGGCAGGCAGGACAGTCGCGCCGTATCGAGATGCCGGGCCATAGTCTGGTGCGGGGCCTGATGCAATGACGCAGGATATCGACCTCGCCCTGCGCGTCAGTGGCGATATAGGCGACGCGCTGGCCGTCCTGCGCAAGACCAGGGCCGAGCTGGATGCGACGGGCGATGCGGCGCAGGGGCTGGGAGGACGGACCACACGGGCAGGGGCCGCCGCCGGGCAGGCGAGCACTGCATCGCGCGCCCTGGGTGAGCGCATGAGACACCTGCGCCCACAGATCCAGAACACGGCGTGGCAGGTGGGTGACTTCGCCGTCCAGGTGGGTGCAGGCACATCCGCGAGCCAGGCGATGGCCCAGCAGCTTCCGCAATTGCTCGGTGGGTTTGGCGTTCTTGGCGCGGTTCTGGGTGCTGTCGCGGCCATTGCCGTGCCTCTCGGTGCCGCATTTTTGCGCACAGGCGAGGAAGCGGAGAGTGCGTCCGACGCCACATCGCGGCTCGCGGATGCCACGGAGAGGCTGCGGGGACTGAAAGACCTTGGCGGTGATCTTGAGGATCTGGCCGAGCGTTACGGGGTTGTCACAGCGCGGGTTCGGGACCTTCTGGCCGCGCAGCGTCAGCTGGCGGAGCGTGAAGCGCGGGATGCACTGCGCGCGACAGGAAAGGGCCTGCTGGACAGTCTGCCCGAGGCGCTGGCCGCCGGACAGGACCGGGTGGCGGCGGATTTCGAGGATATTTTGCAAGGGACCGTGCACCGCTCCGGTGACGTGCTTCGCGAAGCTGGTCTGGATGTATTCGACGTCTCGGACAAGGACAGCGTGAAAGCCCATCTGCGAGACACCTTTGGAGAGACCCCGACAGGGTTCGTCAAGGATGCCGATCTGGACAACATCGAAGATGTCGATACCCTTCTGAACACGATAATCATCAGGCTCCGCTTGTTCAACGAGGGCGCGGTCCGGACCAGCTTCGCCGTTATGGAGGCCTCCGAATCCATGTCCGCCGCCCTGCGCCGGTACGCAGATGAACTCGGACTTGCCGGTGAACAGCTTGCCGGTGAACAGACAGAGGCACTGTCATCGGCATCACTTGATCTGCGCAACGCTCTTGACGGCGATGATATCAATGAAGTTTCCGACGCCGTCGCAAACATGCGCAAAGTCCTGGAGAATGCCCTGGCGGGTGAAGACCTCACCACAGATCAACGAAAGGCGCTGGACGTACTGATCGACCGGTTGATCGCAGCCGAAGACCAGGCACGCCGGCTCGGGACGCTCAAGACGGGTGATCTGGGCCTTGACGTTGCCATCAAGGCCGCAAAGGCGCTGGCGGATGAGGCCGCGCGCGCCCGCGATGAGCTGGCCGCTTTACCGGGGGTGCAGGCGGCCGCTCTGGCGGTGGCGCGTATTCGCGAGGCCACGGTTGGCGATCCGGAGGCCCGGGCACGTCAGCTGGCGGAGCGTGGTGTCATGAGATTGCGGGAGAAGTCCACGGCGGGCCGGTCGGATCTGGACCCCGCGCAGCGCTTCGATGCCGAAGCGATCCGGGCGGCCGGAGATAACGCGGTAACCCTGGCCCGTATCAACGCGCGCACGCGCGATGCCGAGGCCGCACTGCGCGAATCAATCTCCGGCAGCGGTGGCGGCGGTGGTAAAAATGATCCCGCCACAGCCCTGATCAAGACGTTGGAGCAATATCGGAGCCGTGCAGAGATCGCCTCTATCCGCCTGCAAGGGTTGGGGGGCGGGGAAGAGGCGGGGTTTATCGCCACCGCAGAGGCCGCGCGGCTGGCGGAGACAGCGATTGCGAAAATCGGCGATAACCCTGCAGCGGTTGCACAGGTGCGTGAACTGGAAGCCGCTGTCAATGCGGCAGCCGAAGAGGCTATCGCAATAGAGCGCGCGCTGAGCCGGGGACCGCAGGGCGTAGACGCCATCCGCGCTGGACTACGGGGCTATGCCGAGGAGGCGAGCTTTGCGGGCAATGAGATCGAAAGCGCCATCGGCGGGGCATTCAATGGCCTGGAAGATGCTCTCGTGCAGTTTGTCTCTACGGGCAAGCTGGAGGTCGGGGATCTGGTCAACAGCATCATCGCCGATTTTGCCCGCATCGCCATTCGTCAAAATATCACCGGCCCGTTGGCCGATGCTTTGGCCGGGGTTTTGGGCGGGGGTTTTGGCGGCGGCACGGCACCGGCACCGACGACGGCGGTGCGGCCCCGGGCCAGTCCGTTTCACACAGGGGGCGTGGCCGGGGGTGTGGCCGGGATGTGGCCAGTCGGGCGCAGGCGATCATTGCGGCCTCCGCCGCCACAGCGGGGCGCACGGCACGCGAAGTGCCCGCCATCCTGCTGGAGGGTGAGGCGGTGCTGACCGCTGATCAGTCCGCCGCATTGAGCGAAATGCTGCGCCGGAGAGACCGCCCCCGATATCATCGGGGCGGGGCAGCGGGGATCGACCCCGCGCGCATTCCGGCCGTCTATAAAACGCAGGCACCGGGTGCCGCAGACATGGAGGCGGGTCCCGACGTGCGGCACGGCAATATCACTGTGAATGTCGAGAACAAAGGTGCGCCCAAGACAGCCACTGCAACAGCCCGGTCAGACGGGCTGCGCGGTCTCATTGTCGCGATTGTGGCCGAAGATGTGCAAAGCGGCGGGGCGATTGCACAACAGGTCACCCAGACGCTGCGCCGCCAATCAAGCGGTGGTGATGGGTTCTGATGGCAAGCTGGCCTGCATATGCGCGGATCATCGCGGACGGCATTGTGGCCGGTCAGGATGAAAATACCCGACGCACGGCGTTTGAGAGTGGTGCGGTCCGGCAGGCCCGCGCGCGCAGTGCGGCCCTGCGCTTCTGGCAGGTGTCCGTACATCTTGAAAGCGATACGCATATGGGAGATTTCCGGACCTGGGCCGAGACCCATGGACACGGGGCCTTCGACGGCTCCGATCCGGTTGCCGGTGATGCGGTCCACCTGCGGCTGCGCGGGGGATCGGGGTCCGTGAGCTGTCGCGGTACCGTCAAGGGAGGTCGTCGCCACTGGACCGCCGACATGGTGCTGGAGGAGGTCCTGTGACATTAACCTCCGCCGGTCGTGAAGCTCTTGTTGGCCTGTCTCCGGACGATCTGATCCTTTATGCGCTGGAAATCACGCATCCCGACCTGGCGGATGCCGTGCGGGTGGTGGCGGATGGCCGCGCGCGCGAGATCGAAGGCCAGACCTATATGGCGCTGGCGTTCTCGGTGCGTCTGGCCAGGGATGAAGAGCGCCGGGCCCCGCGTGCGGAACTGCGCATCGATAATGCAGGACGCGACATCATGATCTGGCTGGATCGCGCAGGCGGTGGGCAGGGTGCAGGTATCCGGGTCCTGCGCTGTCTGGCGGACGGAGACAGCGCCGCACGGGATCCCGACTGGGAGGCTCAATTGGATGTGCTCCAGATCAGAGCCGATCAGCAAAGTGTAACGGCGATCATCGGCTATGACCGGTTGCTTGACAGGCCCGCTGTGGGTCTGCGCCACGACCCGGAAACATCTCCCGCGCTGTTTTGAAAGGATGGAGCGCAAATGACTGACATAATCGCACTGAAACAGGGGGACACGCTGAGCCTGCCCGCCCAGGCGCATCACACACCCCCCCGCCCCGGACGGGACGGGGGGGGTTGCGCGCAACCTTGCTGACTGGACCCCTGACGCGGCCCTGTATCATGACCGGAGCGGAACACGGGCCCTGTTGACCTGCCGCGTGACCGATGCCGGTGACGGGCTGTTCACCCTCTCGGCCACCGCGCGCCAGACCGCCGCATGGCCACCGGGCAAGTGGCGTGGAGATATCACATTCACGGATGGGAATGGTGTCAAAGCGTCGACAGAGACTTTCACAATCATTCTCAAGGAGGCAATCTGATGTCCGTCACTCTCAACCCCGCAGGCGGCGGGGTCACGATCAATCCCGCAGCCCCTGTCTCATCGGATCTGTCCGCGCAGGCAGATCGTGCCGCCGCCGCCGCGACCTCCGCCGCCGCCGCGGAAAGGCGCTACAAGGCACTGGAAGCCAATCTGCACCGGGCGGGGGAAGTAAGAGTGTATGTTGATGCCGGTGGCGACGACAACGCGGCAGGCACCGACGCCGCGCCGCTGCAAACGCTCACCGCCGCCCTGAGAAAGTCACCGCCAGGCGGAACGCTCACTATACATCTCAAGAGCGACATCACAGTGGACGCGTTTGCGCGCTGTTTGTTATGCACGGATGGTTCAACTGCTCTCGGATGGCGATGACAGACGCACTCTGACCATTCAGGCCCCGAACCCCCTTCCGGACGCCCCGGTGCGCGCGGGCGCATATTGGATCCAGATGATCGATACGGACGCGGTCTTCTTCTTCAACAATATCGAGGTCGACATCGCGCTGTCAGCGGCCGGGCTGCAGGAACCCGCCTTTATGACCGGCGTGGGGCAGTTGACGCTGCGCGCCTTTAACAGCCGTCTGCGAGGCCGGGAAAACGGGGGCGGCATCGCTTTAATGTCGGGGGCTGTGGTCTATGCGCTCGCCATCGAAAGCTCCTCGGTCTCCGACATGGCGGGGCATTGGATCAGCGGTGTGGCACCCGGAACACCAAAAGTCGATGCAGCCAATCTGCTGTGGTCAACCGTGGCCACCCTTTAAAAGGAGCATAAAATGAAACTCACACTCACCCACGAAGGCCTGGACTATATCAGCTATACACCCGGCGAGCTGGCGGAGGCCGGAGTTCCTCAAGAAGCCATCTCTGCGGCGCAGGCAACGATGGTCGGGCAGGAAAGCCGGCAGAAGAAGGTCAAGGCCGCACTCTCCGCCGCAGGCGGTGTCGAGGCAGGGCTGGTTGATAGCCTCGATCTGACCACTGTCGCGCTGTCCGGGCTGGCGCGCCTCGCACAGGCGATTTCCACCGCCAGTACAATCGCAGAGATCCGTGCCGCCGCTGTACCCGTCTCCAGCCTGCTTGAGGATTGGCGGGACAAAACAGTGCAGGTGCCCCTCGATGCCGCAAGTGACGTGCAAACAGTATTGAGTAAGGGGGCCGGGCGCGCAGCGGCCATCACAGCCGCATATGAAGCACAATGACACCTGCGCCCCTGGCCCCGCCGCCCGATCCATTCTGGGCGGTGGCTGCGCTGCACAGGAACCCGCCGGGAGATTGCGCGGCTTATGTTATGGCCATCCTGGAGTGCATGTTCGCGCGCGCCATCTCTCTTCCCCGAAGCCCCGGGAGCCTGCGCGGCAGGGATCGGGCGGTCAGTGCCGCCATTGCGGAGCACCTCGCCGTCTCTCTTGAAGGAACATCGCCGTCCGAAGGGGATGCCGTCCTGATGTGCGCCGCCGGTCGCAGGGCCTGTATCGGACATCACATCGGGCTGTGGACGCGGACAGGAGGACAGGCATATGTGCTGCATCGCATGGAAGGCCAGCGCCCGCGCCTTGATCCGCTGGCCGGTCTCAAACACCGGGGCCTGACACTGACCGGGCTGTATCGCTGGACATAAATCATGGTTGACCGTATCGGAAACCCCGGTTGCGCGCCGTTTGCAAACCGCCCGCAACCGGGATATGTGGCGGATGTCCTGCCGCACCCGCTCACCCGCGACGGGGTGCGGACTGTCACCTTGCCGGCGGGCATCTCCCTTACCCGGGCGTGTCGCATTTGCCTGCCCGATATACCGCCCGGGAGGATCGCCGCCGCTGTCAACGGGGAGCCTGTGCCGCACGCCCGTTGGGAGCAGTCTCTACCGGCAGGCGCGAAACTCGCCCTGCGCCCGGCCTTGCACGGCGGCGACAGTGATCCCGTCGCCGCCGTGCTCAGTATCGCGATTGTTGTCGCCGCGCCCGTTCTGGCACCCCATGTACTGGGCGCACTCGGTGTGACAGCCGGCACCACGGCGCTGGCCATGGCCACCGCAGGCCTGCAGATTGTCGGAGGCCTCATTGTTCAGGGGCTCTATTCACCATCACTTCCCGACCGGAACAACACGGGAGCGCCCGATCCCCTCCACAGCCTCGCGGGGGGTCGAAATCTGGCACGACCCTATGAACCGGCCTTGCTGGTGCTGGGCCAACACCGCATCTGGCCCGATCTGGTCGCGACCCCATGGGCCTCCTATGAGGATGGGGAGCAGTACCTGCACCAGGTATTCGGCGCCGGAATAGGGGCACCTGTACTCTCCGACTGGCGCATCGGAGAAACTCCGGTCGGTCAATATGATGAAGCCACGCTCACTGTCCTGCCTCCGGGCGGCATCCTGCCCTTCGATCTCGACGTGCAGACAGAGCCGGGCGGCGGTGCGCTTGAAAGCACAGAATGGGTGCGGCGGACAACCGCAGGCGGGGTACACAGGATTGCCATTGATCTGGATGGCCAGCTTACAGGGCTGGGGGGGTCCCGGCCTGAACCTTTAGCCCGGTCCGTCGAGATCAGGTGGCGACGGGCGCAGGATGGAGACACACCCGCCAGATCATGGTCTGTTGTGCGCATTGTGGACCTGCCCGGAATACCGGAACACAATGCGCAAAATCCGTTTCGCCGAACATTGACATATGACCTTGGGCGACCCGGGCGGGCGGTGGATGTGGAAATCCGCCGCACAGGCGAGCCCTCAACGGAGTCCAGCCATATTGACCGCATCATATGGACCGGGCTACGGGCCTTCCGGGCCGGCACGGCCGTCTTTGCGGACCAAACCACCGCTGCCGTCCGGATAAAGGCCAGCGGCCAGCTCAACGGACAGGTTGACAGCCTGTCCGCCACCGCGTCACAGCCCGTACGCGTTCGGGCCTCCGACGGCACATGGACGACTGCCGAAAGCACAAATCCGGCGTGGATATTCCGCTGGCTTGCGCTCGGCATCACAGCCGCAGACGGTCGGTTGATCGCCGGAGCCGGACTGCCAGGGAACCGCATCGACAAGGCTGCAATCACAGAGTGGGCGGCATGGTGCGATGCCAATGCCCTGACATGCTCCGCTGTCATCGACCGCCGCATGTCCTGCGCCGACATGCTCACACTCGTTGCGCGCTGCGGGCGCGCCAGCCCCACATGGCGGAGTGGAAAGCTCGGCGTCGTGTTCGATGACCCGGACACCACCGTCACAACCCTCATCACTCCCGAAAATGTCGTTCTTGGCTCTATGGGTGTCGAGTGGGCCGCCAGTCCGGCCCCCGATGAGATTGCCCTGCGCTACATCGACCCCGATTCCGATTGGCAATACCAAACCATCCGCCGGCGCGTGCCGGGTGCCACAGGCCCGGTTGTGAACACATCAACAGTGACCCTGCGCGGGGTCACCTCCTCCGGGCAGGCAGCCAGGGAGGCAAATCTGCTCGCGGCGCGCCAGCGATATCATCGGCGACGCATCACCTGGGAAATGGGGCCGGAAGGCTACCTGATCCGGCGCGGCGATGTGGTATGGATGACCCATGACATGCTGGCCGGAGGGGCCGCAGGGCGGCTCAATGGCGGCAGTGCCGCACAGATCACACTTGATCGAGCCCGGCCTGCAAGTGATGGAGATCATATCATACTGCGCCTTGCGAACGGGACGTTGCATCGGTCTGCTGCCACACCGCCTCTCCATGCCGACGCAGACAGCCCATTGCGCGACCTCGCAAGCCCGCTCCCTGACGCACCCGACGCCGATGGCCGCGGCCCCGCCGATATCCTCTATCGGATATATTCCAACAGCGCCCCGCCAGACCCCTTGCGCATCACCGTTATTGAACCAATAGACGAAGAGAGCGTGCGCCTCACCGCCATCGATCACATGGCGGAATACTATGCCGCCGAGACCTCCGATCTCACCACCCCGGATGCAACGCCGCGCGTTCAGGCGCAAAGCAGTATTCGGGCCGTCACACTGCAAGCCCGCATCATGGAGGGATCCACCCGGGTGTCCCTGTCCCTTGCCGTCGCAGGCCAATGGGCAGGCGCATCCCTTGTTTCAAACGATCCCGCAGCCCCGGAGAATATCCCCAACGGAAAACTGAATGCAGAATGGGCCACTGAACTTGCCGCCGGAGCGAGGCTCACCGTCACCATAACCCCATTGCCCGGTCCGGGTGGGGCAGGTGCGCCCGCCACATCAACCGTCATCATCCCAACCGCCACCGCGCCCTACAGATCGAGACACGACAGGAAGTGAACCCCCTGCACCGATTTGGAAGGGTGAACGTACCGTGCGCCAATCAAGTGCGCAATCAAGAAGAAAAGCGCCGGGAAAATCAACGGTAAATACCCATGTAAATACCCGGGAAAATCACGTCGATTGCGCACTTGATTGGCGTAATTGCTCATTTTGATTGGCGCGCTACAAAACCGCCGGGAAGTCATTGGGCAACATACGCCACCGGCAACCGGTTGTCGCGATATAAAGGATCGCGTCAAACACATCACGCAAATCAATGGTACGGGGTCTGCCCGTTGTTCTGCGTGCCGGGAGTAAAGGGACGATTATTGTCCATTCTGCATCGGTCAAATCACTTGCATACTTGCCGCCTGCGCGCTCATGCCGGCGGCGGGTGAGGTCTGTCCAGGCTATAAATATCTCCGTTCAGCTATCAAACCGAACAGAATCACAACCTACTGGATTCATTCAACTGGTTTTAAATCAGGCTCTTAGGGAAACCGACACCGCGCCTGCTATAAACTTTAGAAATCGATGCCCGCCATGCGGACATGGACGAAACCGCTCTCGCGGTATTGGCGCTTGTGTCGAGGGTTTCGCGCTGATCGAAGCGCCGTGATTTTGTGAACTGACGATTCTGTTGGACGATTGGGACCTTCTCAATCTGACGATAGGAGGTTTCAATGTCAGACCAATATGTACCTGCACTGCGCCAGCGATTTCTCGAAGATATGCGGATCAAAGGGCTGCAGTCGAAAACGCAGACAATGTATTTGCGAGGGATGCGGGATTTTACGCGGTTTCTGGGTCACGCGCCGGATAGCGCGACACCGGAAGAGCTGCGGGCGTTCCAGCTCGATATGAAGGAGCGCGGCATTGGCGCACCGACCTTCAACAACCGGCTGACAGTGTTGAGTTTCTTCTTGGCTCAATTAGCATTGATTATGCGTGGCGTGTTACAGGCAGGATGCCTGCGGCGGCGGCAAGTATCGCGCGCGGCGTTTGGTGGCTCGGAAGGACGGCAAGGTGGAACCACCGAAGGTAGCTGTCCAGGTATTTGGTTGCGATACCCCGATGGCGGCGCAGAAAGGTCTTTAACCGCTCATGCCGACTGTTCACGGTTTGAATGTGCAATTCACCACGGACACGTTCTCCGGCGGTCCGGTTGAGACTTTCATGGCTGACGCCCATTTCTGCGGCGCAGGGCGGGTACCCGGTGCAGCCATCGGTCACCGGGAGAGCGTTCCCATCAAGACGTGGCTGCAGAACCGTTTTGAGATGTTCGGCTGTCACCGCAGGCAAGACAGCACTGATGGCGGTGCCTGATCGGCCGACCGCAACGAGGACCGGAACCTGCTCCTTCGACAATCCGCGTTTTGAGGTCTTTCCCCCGCGTTTGCGGGCTTTTCCGGAGAGATTACGGCCCCCTTTCCGGCTGCGCGGAAAGAACGTCCCATCGGCTTCGACGATTCCGCACAGCCTGACCGCACCGACCGTTACGGCCTCGGGAAAGCGATGACGCCAACGAAAAGCTGTGGTGTCGGCCACCATACAACGCCCGTCGGACGCCTTTACCGTTTCGCCGTCGCGCAGGGAAGCTGCGAACCCTGCCCATCTGTCCCTGTGGCGCAAGCGGGCAGGCGGCGTCCCGGTCAGCGCGTTGAAGGTTTTGCGACAGCCTTTGCAAAAGAACCTCGTCAGGCCACTTGCATGGCCCCTGATGATCGCACCGCCCGAAGCACAGTGCGGACAGATACGCCCCTCGCGAACATTCGCCTCAGGGAGATCGATCACGCTTTCCAGCGACGAAACCCCGGCAACGAGCCGTCCGGTTTCAGCCCGTTGTTTCGATGAAAGGTCGTCGATCTCGTTGAGCCACACCAAAAAAGCCTGATGATCCATGTGCCGCACCCATAATTTTGTTCATGGTGTGTTCTATCACAGGTCGCCACGCATAATAAATGCTAATTGAGCCTTCTTCTTTGCGACGACGTGCCCGCGTCCCGAGATGAAGCGGCATATGCGCTATCAACGGGCGGCTAAGAAGATCCCCGTTGTGCTCAGCGCCGAGGAAGTCGCGCGTATTATCGAAGCGGCACCTGGGCCTGGGTTACGATACCGCGCGGCCTTCAGCGTGGCCTATGGTGGCGGGCTGCGCGCCAGCGAGGTCACCCATCTCAAAGTTGGCGACATAGATAGCGACCGGATGCTGATCCGGATTGAGCAAGGTAAGGGTCGTAAGGACCGGCAGGTCATGTTGTCGCCGAACCTTCTGAGCCTGTTGCGCGACTATTACCGAGAAGTGCGGCCGAGAGGTTGGATGTTCCCGGGTCGTAACCGGATCGATCCAATCTCGACGCGGCAGTTCAATCGGGCCTTTGGGGTCGCATGCGATTTTGCAGAGATCAAGAAGCAGGTGTCGCCCCACACTCTGCGGCACAGCTTTGCCACGCATCTGCTGGAGGGTGGGACCGACATCCGGGTGATCCAAGTGCTTCTGGGCCATGCCAAGCTGGAAACGACGACGATCTATACCAAGGTGGCAACCAAGACGATCCAGAGTGTCACCAGCCCGTTTGATCTGCTGGTGCGGCGGGAGGCCGGACCCGGTTAAACTAGGCTTCCATGTCTCGCCTCAAGCTGGAGGTCGCAGACATCTTCCGCGCCCATGGTGCTACCTATCGCCTGGCCCACGCCGGACACTTGAACCTACAGCAGTTAAAAGTGATGTCGGCGATAGAGAGCTGCCGGACCGCTGTGCTTGGCGGGCATGTTGCCGCTTGCACCAAATGCAGTCACCAGCACATCGCCTACAACTCGTGCCGCAATCGGCATTGCCCGAAGTGCCAAGGTGCAGCGGCGCAGGACTGGATGCAGGCGCGCATGGAAGACTTGTTGCCCATTGAGTATTTCCACGTGGTCTTCACGCTGCCATCGCAAATCGCCGACATTGCCTTCCAGAACAAAGCGGTGGTCTACGGCCTCCTGTTCAAGGCGGCGGCGCAAACTCTGCTGACAATCGCAGCCGATCCAAAACATCTTGGTGCAAAGATTGGCATGACGAGCGTGCTGCATACATGGGGATCCGCGATGACGCACCACCCGCATGTGCATATCATCGTGCCGGGCGGTGGATTGTCGTCCGATGGCAAGCGCTGGAAGAACTGCCGCTCAGGCTTCTTCCTGCCGGTAAAGGTGCTCGCGCGTTTGTTCCGCCGCCTGTTCCTCGAAGGGCTGAGCGGATTGCACAAAGCAGGCAAGCTGCGCTTCTTCGGCAAACTGGCAAAGCTGGCCGACCCCGATACCTTCGCCGCCCATCTCGCGCCGCTGCGCAAAACCAACTGGGTGGTTTATGCCAAACCACCCTTCGGCGGGCCTGAGGCCGTGCTGGCGTACTTGAGCCGTTACACGCACCGCGTGGCGATCTCAAACCACCGCCTGATCAGCGCTGATGCCAACACTGTGGCCTTCCGGTGGAAAGATTATCGCATCAAACGTGGGGACAGGATGAAGGTCATGCGTCTGCCGACGTCCGAGTTCATCCGTCGCTTCCTGATCCATGTCCTGCCCTCCGGCTTCCACCGCATCCGCCACACAGGCTTCCTCGCGAACGGCATCCGTCGCGACAGGATCGCAAAGATCAGGTCTTTATTGGAGGTTGAAGCAGACGCCATTCCGAAAGCCCATGAGGATCAAGGTGTCGATACCGACGAACGAGACCAGTCCCAGCCGTGCCCCAAATGCGGTGGCGCAATGATCATCATCGAGACCTTCATGCGGGGCCAAACACCCAAGTCCCGCGCACCGCCATGGGAGGACGCCGCATGATACGACTATCAAATCGGGTCCTTCATTACGCGGACGCCGGACCCATCGGTGCGACCATCCCGCCAAAACCTGCGCTACAACAGGCCAATGGCGGCAAAACGGGATATCAATCAGCCAAATCGGGCTGGGAAAATCGACTTATCAGCGCTGCTTGTCATCACGCAGCCGATAGTTCTGCACATCAATCACCGCAGCCATAGTACACAATCCCCATAGCACCGAAATCCGCCCACGCTTTCCTCCTTGTCACCAACTGGGTGGTTTATGCCAAACCACCCTTCGGCGGGCCTGAGGCCGTGCTGGCGTACTTGAGCCGTTACACGCACCGCGTGGCGATCTCAAACCACCGCCTGATCAGCGCTGATGCCAACACTGTGGCCTTCCGGTGGAAAGATTATCGCATCAAACGTGGGGACAGGATGAAGGTCATGCGTCTGCCGACGTCCGAGTTCATCCGTCGCTTCCTGATCCATGTCCTGCCCTCCGGCTTCCACCGCATCCGCCACACAGGCTTCCTCGCGAATGGCATCCGTCGCGACAGGATCGCAAAGATCAGGTCTTTATTGGAGGTTGAAGCAGACGCCATTCCGAAAGCCCATGAGGATCAAGGTGTCGATACCGACGAACGAGACCAGTCCCAGCCGTGCCCCAAATGCGGTGGCGCAATGATCATCATCGAGACCTTCATGCGGGGCCAAACACCCAAGTCCCGCGCACCGCCATGGGAGGACGCCGCATGATACGACTATCAAATCGGGTCCTTCATTACGCGGACGCCGGACCCATCGGTGCGACCATCCCGCCAAAACCTGCGCTACAACAGGCCAATGGCGGCAAAACGGGATATCAATCAGCCAAATCGGGCTGGGAAAATCGACTTATCAGCGCTGCTTGTCATCACGCAGCCGATAGTTCTGCACATCAATCACCGCAGCCATAGTACACAATCCCCATAGCACCGAAATCCGCCCACGCTTTCCTCCTTGTCAGATTTGTCGCCGCTGCATCTCACGATGACAACAGCCACAAACCTTAGACATGAACTGGCAGAACTGGGTGCTGATCTACTGGAAGCGATGCCAGACACTGTGCGCCATAATGTGCCGGGCATGGAAGTGCCGGTCGTTGAGCAAGTTAGCGGACCAATCCAAGCACAGTCCACCGCTCAAATGCCGATCAGTCGACTACTGGATGTAGGGCCTAGAGTGGAGATGTAGATTTGGGCAAGCTGGCGTAAGGGGGCCGTCGGCAAACAGTCCTTCGAAGGGGTCTCGTGTAATTTAGGTATGATAATGATTGATTTGTCGTCGTTTTGAGAGAGTGTCCTGTCTTCTGTGTATGAGTAATTCGGTCCATGCTTCCAAACTGAAGGAGCATGACGATAATGACGATTTCCAAGGAACTACCGGGCGAGCTGCCTAGCGGTGTTGAACGACCCAAAGATTTACTTGGCGACAAGGGTCTGATGAAAGAGCTGAAGGTCCGGCCGATGGAGCGGATGTTGGGGGCTGAGTTGACCGAGCATCCGGGCTATGAACCACACGGTGAACCTGCCAGCCAGCAGACCAACCGGCGCAACGGAGCGACGCGCAAGGTGCTGAAGGGCAATGACGGGGCGGTGCCGATTGATATCCCACGTGACCGTGACGGCAGTTTTGAGCCGGAACTTATCCAGAAAGGCCAGACCCGGATCGACGGGATGGATGACAAGACTACCGGGCTTTACGCAGCTGGTTTATCAACCCGTGATATCAGCAGCCACCTTGAGGAAGTCTATGGGTTACGGGTCTCTGCCGACCTGATCAGCCGTGTCGCCGATGCTGTTCTGGAGGAGGTCCCGGACTGGCAAAACCGGGCTTTGGAGCCGGTTTACCCGATCGTTTTCCTTGATGCCCTACGTGTTGAAATCCGCGATGCCGAGAGCCGTCAGGTCAAGAACAGGGCCGTATACGTGGCCCTGGGCGTCACCCCTGATGGTGAGCGTGAGGTTCCGGGCCTGTGGATTGCCGCCAATGAAGGGGCCAAATTCTGGCTGTCCATTATGAACAATCTCAAAAACCGGGGGCTGGAGGACATCCTGATCGCCGTTGTGGATGGCCTCAAGGGTTTCCCCGACGCTGTCAACGCGGCCTATCCAGATACCACCGTGCAAACATGTATTGTACATCCGGTGCGCCATTCATTGAACTTCTGCGGCTGGAAAGATCGCAAGGAAGGGGCCAGAAGCCTGAAGCAGATTTATCAGGCCGTAAACGACGGGGAGGACGCCAAAGCCCTTGATGCTTTCGAGGATGAATGGGGCCAAAAATACCCCTCGATCGCCCCGGGCTGGCGGCGGGCATGGCAGGAGGTGATCCCGTTCTTCGCCTTCCCCCCGGATGTGCGCAAGATCATCTATACCACCAACGCTGTTGAATGTCACTGAGAACTGACCCGGTAGCCCCATAAATTGTCACTGAGAATTGACCCATGTGAACACATTACCCTGACGGTTTTGGTCAGGGGGACATGGAGTGATCGACATGGGATTTTTGAGTGTCATTCGACGCTGGGCATTGCGTGACAAAATGCCGATACGTGAGATAGCGCGGCGCACTGGGCTGTCTCGCAACACCATCAAAAAGTATGGCTCAATTAGCATTGATTATGCGTGGCGTATTACAGGCAGGATGCCTGCTGCTGCGGCAAGTATCGCGCGCGGCGTTTGGTGGCTCGGAAGGACGGCAAGGTGGAACCACCGAAGGTAGCTGTCCAGGTATTTGGTTGCGATACCCCGATGGCGGCGCGGAAAGGTCTTTAACCGCTCATGCCGACTGTTCACGGTTTGAATGTGCAATTCACCACGGACACGTTCTCCGGCGGTCCGGTTGAGACTTTCATGGCTGACGCCCATTTCTGCGGCGCAGGGCGGGTAACCGGTGCCGCCATCACTCACCAGGAGAGCGTCCCCATCAAGACGTGGCTGCAGAACCGTTTTGAGATGTTCGGCCGTCACCGCAGGCAAGACAGCACTGATGGCGGTGCCTGATCGGTCGACTGCAACGAGGACCGGAACCTGCTCCTTCGACAATCCGCGTTTTGAGGCCTTTCCCCCGCGTTTGCGGGCTTTTCGAGAGAGATTACGCTCCCCTTTCCGGCTGCGCGGAAAGAACGTCTCGTCGGCTTCGACGATCCCGCACAGCTTGACCGCACCGACCGTTACAGCCTGAAGAAAGCGATGACGCCAACGAAAAGCTGTGGTGTCGGCCACCATACAACGCCCGTCGGACGCCTTTACCGTTTCGCCGTCGCGCAGGGAAGCTGCAAACTCTGCCCACCTGTCCTTGTGGCGCAAGCGGGCAAGCGGCGTCCCGGTCAGCGCGTTGAAGGTTTTGCGACAGCTTTTGCAAAAGAACCTCGTCAGGCCACTTGCATGGCCTCTGATGATCGCACCGCCCGAAGCGCAGTGCGGACAGATACGCCCCTCGCGAACAGTCGCCTCAAGGAGATCGATCACGCTTTCCAGCGACGAAACCCCGGCAACGAGCCGTCCGGTTTCAGCCCGTTGTTTCGATGAAAGGTTGTCGATCTCGTTAAGCCACACCAAAAAAGCCTGATGATCCATGTGCCGCACCCATAATTTTGTTCATGGTGTGTTCTATCACAGGTCGCCACGCATAATAAATGCTAATTGAGCCAAAAGTATCTTCGTGAAGATGCTGTAGAGCCAAGGTTCAAGACGCCATCGCGTCCAGGCAAGCTGGATCCTTGCGCGGATCGGTTGTCAGCCTGGCTTTTGGCGCAGACGCGTAAGTCTCGTAAAGAGCGGCGTAACGTTAAGCTGATGTATGAAGATCCGGTCAAGCCTGGCTACGATGGATCCTATGAGCGTGTGGCGGCCTTTGCGCGTGCTTGGCGCGCTGATCGGCATCGCGCAGAACAAACGACTGGGCGTGGGACATTTGTGCCTTTGGTGTTCCAACCAGGTGAAGCGTTCCAGTTCGACTGGAGCGAAGACTGGGCCACGATCGGTGGCGAACGCGTCAAACTGCAAGTGGCGCACACCAAGCTCTCACATAGCCGCGCCTTTATTGTCCGAGCCTATCCTCTCCAAACGCATGAGATGTTGTTCGATGCCCACTGGCATGCCTTCCGCGTCTTTGGCGGCGTTCCGGGGCGAGGCATCTATGACAATATGAAGACAGCGCTCGACCGTGTTGGTCGTGGCAAGCAGCGCGATGTCAACGCACGCTTCAAAGCGATGGCCAGCCATTACGTCTTTGAACCTGAGTTCTGCAATCCAGCAGCGGGTTGGGAGAAGGGCCAGGTTGAGAAGAACGTCCGGGATGCCCGGAACCGGTTGTGGCAGGTCATGCCTGTCTTCAAGGATCCGGGAGAACTGAACCAGTGGCTTGAAGATCGTTGCATCGCGCTCTGGCCAGAGACGGCGCACCGGGAATTGCCGGGCTCAATCGCCGATGCCCGGGAAGCTGAGAAGCCTGTGCTGATGGTTCCACCACCAGCCTTTGACGGGTTTGTCGAACACAGCAAGCGTGTGTCACCAACATGCCTGATCACCTTCGAACGCAACCGCTACAGCGTGCCTGCCAGCTTTGCGAACCGCCCTGCAGGCCTTCGTGTCTATCCAGAACGGCTGGTCATTGTTGCTGAAGGTCAAACTGTCTGCTCACATGAGCGCATCATTGATCGATCCCACCGCAAGCCTGGCAAAGTCATCTATGAGTGGCGCCATTATCTGGCGGTCATCCAGCGCAAACCGGGGGCCCTGCGCAATGGTGCACCGTTTACCGAGATGCCTGACACCTTCCGTCGGCTGCAGGATCACATGCTACGCAAAGAAGGTGGAGACCGCGAGATGGTCGACATCCTGTCCTTGGTTTTACACCATGACGAAAGCGCTGTGCCACGGGCGGTGGAGATGGCGCTGGAAGCTGGGGTACCAACCAAAACACATATCCTGAACCTGCTGCACAGGCTGATAGATCCAAAGCAGACAGATCACCCTGAGATCGATCCACCAGATGCCTTGGCTTTGGAAACAGCACCGAAGGCAAACGTAGATCGGTATGACGGTCTCAGACAAACAAGGGAGAACCGCAATGCGTCATGATCCTGCAGGGGCTTCCATTATCATCATGCTGCGCAGTCTCAAGCTGCATGGCATGGCGCATGCGGTCGATGACCTGGTTACACAAGGTGCTCCAGCGTTTGAGGCGGCCACCCCAATGTTGTCCCAACTGCTCAAGGCGGAAATGGCGGAACGAGAGGTGCGATCAATTGCCTGCCACACCAAGGTGGCGCGCTTCCCATCCTGCAAGGACCTCACGGGTTTTGACTTCGCGTCGAGCGAGATCAATGAGGCCACAGTCCGGCAACTCCATCGCGGCGAGTTCATCGAGAATGCAGAAAACGTCGTGCTTATTGGCGGACCCGGGACTGGCAAAAGCCATGTCGCCACGGCTATCGGCGTGCAGGCAATCGAGCATCATCGACGCAAAGTGCGCTTCTACTCGAGCGTCGAACCGGTCAACGCGTCAGAGCGGGAAAAGGCCCTTGGAAAAGCTGGTAAACCGGCTGAGATGTTGACCAAAACTGACTTGGTCATCCTCGACGAACCCGGCTACCTGCCGTTCAGCCAATCCGGTGGCGCATTACTGTTCCACCTTCTGAGCAAACTCTATGAGCGCACCGGCGTCGTCATCACAACCAACCTCAGCTTCAGTGAATGGGCGCAGGTCTTCGGCGACGCAAAGATGACAACAGCACTCCTCGATCGGCTCACTCACCGCTGCCACATCCTCGAGACTGGCAACGACAGCTACCGCTTCAAAGCCAGTTCAGAGGCTGCAAGGAAAACCACAAAGGAGGCCACCACATTGACCAAAACGTAACTGCTGATAAAAAAATAAAGGCGGGTCAAATCTCGGTGACAATACCGGGTCAGTTCTCAATGACATTCAACAGCATCTGAGCCTCTCGCAGCTCAAGGTGATGTCATCCATTGAGGCTTGCCGGACGGAAGCGCTCGGCGGGCATGTGGCGGCTTGCACCAAATGCGATCACCAACACATCGCATACAACAGTTGCAAAAACCGGCATTGCCCGAAGTGCCAGGGACCAGCCGCGCGTGACTGGATGGCGGCGCGGGCAGATGATCTGCTGCCGGTGGAGTATTTCCATCTGGTCTTCACCTTGCCAGCCGAGATCGCCCGGATCGCTTTTTGGAACAAAAAGGCCGTCCACGGCCTGCTGTTCAAAGCATCGGCAGAGACGGTGACGACCATCGCCGCCGCTCCCAGGCGTATGGGTGCCCGCGTCGGTATGACCAGTGTGCTCCACACCCGGGGATCGGCAATGACGCACCATCCCCACGTCCACATGATCGTACCAGGAGGCGGGCTCTCGCAAGATGGCGTCCGTCGGGTTGGCTGCAAGCCTGGGTTCTTCCTGCATGTCCGGGTGCTGTCCAGACTGTTCCGTCGGCTGTTCATCGAAGGTCTGATCGCGTTGCATCGGGCGGGAGAGCTCGCCTTCTTCGGCGATCTGGCCGGGTTGGCAGACGTTGATGCATTTGCCGCCTGGCTTGCGCCGTTTCGCAAGTCCGAATGGGTGGTCTATGCCAAACCGTCCTTCGGCGGACCCGAAGCCGTACTGGCATACTTCAGCCGCTACACGCATCGGATTGCCATCTCCAACAGCCGCCCTGTCAGCGCTGATGCCCGAACCGTGGTGTTCCGCTGGAAAGACTGCCGGATCAAACGTGGAGACCGTATGAAGGTCATGCGGCTTGATACGCACGAGTTCTTGCGCCGGTTCCTCATCCATGTGCTCCCAGGCGGGTTCCACCGCATTCGTCACTACGGCCTGTTGGCCAGCGCAACCCGCAAAAGCAACCTTGCCAGGACCCGCACGTTGCTCGGCGCGCAACCAGCAATGCAGCAAGACGCATCCACCGCCGATGTCATCCCGATGACATTGCGGGAGCCATGCCCCGACTGCGGCGGGCGGATGCGCATCATCGAGACCTTCCGGCGCGGGGAGCTTCCACGGTCTCGTGCTCCACCACGGAGGCAGGCCGCATGACCGAAAGCCTGTCCATCCCGTCCACCCCAGACCGGTTGCTGCGGCAATGCCGGCCAAGCCACCTCGTCTGCAGCGCCCCGACAGGCCGCGCGAACGACGCAAAAGGACATCCATCCGAGGCAAATCCTCTGGCAAAACTCGGAGACGACCGGCCTGAACCCCCAAGCCGGTGCGTCCGTGACAGTCAAAGACAAAGCCAACCGCACTCTTTCCCCATAGATAGCACCTAGCCCCCGCGGCTTCCTCCCTGAGAGGTTTGTCAACACGGGCCACAGTCAGACCGTGCCGAAACCCCGCGCAATGACCCGCGTCGAAAAACCTTCATCATAACGGACATCCACCAAAGTTCAATACGTATCAGCCTGTTCGCCAAGGGTATCGCATGAATAGCATCTTTTGGTTTGCCTTGATCTTCCATCTCTGATTCAGTTTTCCAAAGTTTATGTCTGGAGGGCGCTGTTTTGGAAAATACCGTGTTGTTTCAATCTTTTGCCTCGCCGATTTCCGATCCCCGCCAGGAGACGAAGGTGTTGTATCCACTTGATGGGATTCCGCTTTTGAGCCTGTGCGGAGTGGTGTCGGGGTGTGGGAGTTTTGTCGATGTTGCCCTTTATGGCGAGGAAAAGTCGGGTTTCCTGCGCAAGTTGGCTACGTTTGAGCATGGCATACCCTCCCGTGACACGCTTTCGACGGTGTTTCGGGCGCTTGATCCTGAAGAGTTCAACGCAGCCTTTGCCGCGTGGGCGTCCGGGTTGGCCGGGCGCGTTGGAGGAACGGTCGTTGCCATTGACGGCAAGACAGCGCGAGGCTCAAGGGCCGGTGGTGAAACGCCTCTGCATCTGATCCCGGCCCGGTGTAACGATCTACGCCTCGTGCCCGGCCAGCAAGCCAGCGCGCACAAAAGGAACGGGATCAGGGACATCCCCGTTCTCCTGGATTTGCTCTTCCCGGAGGGCGCGGTCGTGACGCTGGATGCGATGGGGCGCCAACGTGAGATCGCCTGCAAAATCCGTGACAAGGGTGCTGACTATGTGCCGGCCCTGAAGGGCAATCAGGGGCTTCTCCATGAGGACGCGAAACTGTGGTTTGAAGAACAGGATCGGGAAAACACAGAATCACTACAGACGGTTGACGGCGACAGGGGTAGGATTGAAACGCGAACATACACCCAATGCGACGCCATCGGCCGGTTGAAAAAGCGCCATCCCCATCGGGAGGGGTTGGTCAGCATTGGCCGCGTCGTCCCGCTTCGGGAAAGTGGCGGGAAGACGACACGGCAAACGCGGTACTTCATCCCGTCCCTGCCAAAAGACGCCGCGCGCCTTGCCCATGCCGTACGCTCTCACCGGGGAATTGAAAACCGCCTCCACCGGGTGCTTGATGTCACCTTCCGCGATGACGACAGCCGGATACGAAAAGATCACGCACCCGCCAACTTCGCCGTCATCAAGCACATCGCAATGAATTTGCTCAACAAAGCAAAAAGCGAGAACTCCCTCGGAGGAATGCGGAAAAAGGCAGGCTGGAACAACCGCTTCCCGCTTCAAATCCTCGCGCCGTGAAACTCATGCGATTCCCCTGTCCTGTTCGCACGGCACGTCCTTATCACACCAGGACAGGTAAAGTTTGCTCACAAGAAACTCTGCGGGTCGATGTCCACCGACAGGCGTGTCTGGCTGGGCACACGGATCTGCGCCACCCATTGGGCGAGTGCAGATTGCAGGGCCACGCCTTTGGGCGCTTTCACCAGCAGGCGGACCCGGTGACGCCCGCGGATACGCGCAATCGGTGCCGGGGCCGGGCCAAAGACCTGCGCGCCGATCTGGCGCAGCGGCCCATCGCGCTGCGCCAGGGCATTGCCGATATCATGCACCTGTTGCAGATCAGGGGAACTGAGAATGATTCCGGCCATACGCCCATAGGGGGGCACGCCGACCTGACGGCGCTCATTGGCCTCGGCGCTCCAGAAGCCTTCTTCGTCTCCCGACAGTATCGCGCGGATCACCGGATGCTCAGGCTGGAAGGTTTGCAGCAAGGCGGTGCCGGGTTTATCCGCCCGCCCGGCGCGGCCCGCCACCTGACGCATCAGTTGAAACGTGCGTTCCGCCGCGCGCAGGTCTGAGCCTTGCAGGCCCAGATCAGCATCAATCACCCCAACAAGGGTCAGCAACGGAAAGTTATGCCCCTTGGCCACCAGTTGCGTGCCGATGATGATATCGGCACCACCCTCGGCAATCTCGACAATCTGATCTTTCAATGCCCGCGCCGAGCCAAACAAATCCGACGACAGCGTCGCGATCCGCGCGTCCGGAAACAGCGCCTCGGCCTCTTCACTCAGACGTTCCACACCGGGGCCGACAGCCGCCAGCCGATCCACCGCCTCACAGGACGGGCAGGCCTCGGGCATCGGTTTGCTTTCGCCGCATTGGTGGCAGACCAGCCGTTTGAGGAATCGGTGTTCCACCATCCGCGCATCACAGTGATCACAGCCGATCTGATGCCCGCAGGCCCGGCACAGCGTGGTGGGCGCATAGCCGCGGCGATTGAGGAACAGCAGGGATTGTTCGCCCTTGGCCATGCGTGCCTTGACCTGCGTCACCAGGCTGGGCGAAATCCATCGGTTCGAGGGAAGGGTTTCGCTGCGCATATCAATTGCGCCCAGTTTCGGCATCACCGCCACACCAAAGCGGTTGGGCAGATCAAGGCGCGTATATTTGCCAGCCTCGGCGTTGCTCCAACTCTCTAAGCTTGGCGTGGCCGAGGCCAGAACCACTTGTGCTGAACAGATCGACGCGCGCAGCACCGCCATGTCGCGGGCATTATACAGCACACCATCTTCCTGCTTGTAGGAACTGTCATGTTCTTCATCGACCACGATCAGGCCCAGATTCTGAAACGGCAGAAACAGGGACGACCGCGCGCCCACCACCAGTTGCGCGCCATTCTGGCCCACCATTTTCCAGATGCGGCGGCGTTCGGTCATGGTGACGCCCGAGTGCCATTCAGCAGGCCGTGTGCCAAAGCGGGCCTCGACCCGGGTCAGGAACTCAGCGGTCAGCGCGATTTCAGGCAATAGCACCAATGCCTGCCGCCCTTGTCGCAGGGTTTCGGCGACGGCCTCAAGATAGACCTCGGTCTTGCCCGATCCGGTCACACCGCGCAGCAAGGTGGTGGAGTAGGCTTGGGTTTTGGCATCCTCGGACAGTTGTGACACGGCGCTGGCCTGATCTTCGGTCAGGTCTTTGCCCGCCTTTTCTGGGTCCAGCCGTGGATAAGGCAGATCGCGCGGCGCGTCTTCTTCGGCAACAACCCCCTGTTTCACCAGTCCTTTGACCACGGACGAGGTCACCCCTGCCTGCTCGCTCAGCTCTTTCAGGGTAAAGGCCAGACCGCCATACTCGTTCAGAGCCTCCAATACCTTGCGCCGCGCCGCCGTATCGCGATCCGGCATCCCCTGCCCCAACCGGTACACTTTGCGCATCGACGGCGGATCGCCCAGCCCCGGTGCGCGGGTGGCCAGACGCAACATCGCAGGCAGGGGCGTCAGCGTGTAATCCCCCGCGCGGATCAGAAAGCTTTGCATTTCTTCGCGCATGGGCGGGACATCCAGCACCCGGATCACCGAACGCGCTTTGGACAGATCGAACCCGCCAAGCCCGGGGGTCCAAACCACGCCAACCACCTTGCGCGGACCCAGAGGCACCTCGACAAACGCGCCCAGATGGCAGCCGCCTTCCGGGGCCTTGTAATCCAACGTGCCCTCAAGGGGCTGCGTGGTTAACACGGCCACCAGATCGCCTTCGTTGAAAAAGGACTGGGTCACTTCGGGCAAGGCTCCTCATCAGGGGTTTCGGCAGCGTGCTCTATGGGGTAAATGCTTGGGCGACAAACGCCAACCCGAGCTAGGATGAAACCCCATGAAATTTTTCGTAGATACCGCCGAAGTCGATGAGATTGCCGAGCTGAATGATCTGGGCATGGTGGATGGTGTGACCACCAACCCCTCACTGATTATGAAATCGGGCCGTGATATTCTGGAAGTGACCAAAGAGATCGCCGGGATGGTGGACGGGCCGGTATCTGCCGAGGTTGTCGCGACAGAGGCTGATCAGATGATCGCCGAGGGCCGCAAGCTGGCCAAGATCGCCGACAATATCGCCGTAAAAGTGCCGCTGACATGGGACGGGCTGAAGGCCTGCAAAGTGCTGTCAGGTGAGGGCAACATGGTCAACGTGACCTTGTGTTTCTCAGCCAATCAGGCGCTTTTGGCGGCCAAGGCGGGGGCCACGTTTATCAGCCCCTTTATCGGGCGGCTGGATGATATCAACCTTGATGGCATGGACCTGATCGCCGATATCCGTCAGATTTATGACAATTACGGCTATGAGACACAGATCCTTGCCGCCTCGATCCGCACGGTGAACCACGCCTATCAATCGGCCATGATCGGTGCCGATGTGATGACCGCCCCCCCGAAGGTGATCAAGCAGATGGCGCAACATGTGCTGACCGACAAAGGGCTGGACGCCTTCCTGAAAGACGCAGCGACCGCCGACATCAAGATCGTCTGAGTTTTGCTGAACCGGCTGAAACGGTTGTTGGGCAGGGTGCCATCTGCGTCCCGCCCCGCAATCGATTTGGGCGAGCTTTATCTTGCGCCTTCCGGGGCGAGCGACAGCCGCGCCGAGACTGCGATGCCCGGCACCGCAGGGCTACCGCCGATGCTGGAACTGGTCCCTCCCGCGATTGACCTCGATCTGGTCACGCCCGGCCCCAACGGTGAAGATCGCGATTACGGGCCTGATCCGGTGGCAGAATTTGCACTCACGATTCCGGCGAAGAAAATCTTTGACGTGCAGGCGCTGAACGCTGCGATGACGGAAAGCTTGGGAAACAGGCCGGGCTTCATATCATACGTGACAACGCCAGATGGCAGGACAACCCACATGGTCTCGTCTGACGCGCCTTCCGAGGCCGTTACCCTGATCCCGGCCTAGTCTTTCCTGCCATCGCTGGACAACACCCCCGAGACCATTCTGGCCTCGGCGGACAAGCTGCGCAGCTTTCTGGACACGCGCGATGAGGGCTTTTCCATGCCCGAAATCTCTTTGGACGCGCTGCGCACAGCCTATGACGCGGCGCAGGCCATTCTGAAAATCGCACCGGGCCATGCAGCGATCTGGGCCGTTCGGCCAGATCACTCATGGATGGATGGCAAAGAGGTTTGGAACACGCTGCATCGGATGGGATTCCGCTGGGGAGATATGGATTGCTTTCAATGGGCTGATCCAACCGATCAAACGGATTATCTGATCTGGGTTGAAGTGCGAGACGGCCAATATGATTATGCCCTGCCCGAAGAGATTGCCGCCGGACGGCAGAATTTCTCGGCCGTGCGATTCTCGGTTGAGCTGACACGCACGCCTGCCGCCCCGCATGTGGTGCGTGAGATGATCCGCGCGGCAGAGGCTTTTGCAAGCGAACTCGGCGCCAATCTGGCCGCCGAACTGGACGATCAGCCCTGCGATACGCCAGACGCATTGACCACCGCCGCCGAGAGTGTCGCCGCCTGCCTTGCCAGGTTGGGCACCAAACCCGGCGCATCCTCTGTCTGCGGGTTGCGCTGATACCCGCTGTGCAGCAGTGCAACATCACGGATTGATACGAATTAAGACTAGCGGGAGGGGGCGCGTATCTGCTAAAAACGGCACCAATAAAAACGAGAAAAACATGAGCAGTAAGCCCGAAATGAACGACACGCTGCGAGAGCGTATTATCTCGCAGCCTGATGTTATCCTTGAAGATCAAGACCTTATGCGGGCTTTGATCTCGGCCAACGAACGTGCGATGGGCGGCAATATCGTCGACCTGCGCGGCATCGCGATGGAGCGGCTTGAAGCGCGGCTGGACCGGCTGGAAGACACTCATCGCAGTGTGATCGCTGCCGCTTACGAAAACCTGGCGGGCACCAATCAGGTGCACCGGGCGATTCTGCGGATGCTGGACCCGGTGGAATTCGAGAATTCCCTCAAGGATTTGGGCACGGACGTGGCCAATATCCTGCGGGTGGATACGGTCAAGCTAGTGCTGGAAACGGTGCAGGAAGACGATGACCCAGCAGTCAGGAAGCTGGGCGATGTGCTGTCTCTGGCCGAACCGGGCTTTATCAAAGCCTACCTCAGCGATGGCCGCCGCCCCGAAGCGCGTCAGGTCACCTTGCGCCAGATTCACGAGGGCGACATGCGCATTTATGGCCGCGACGCCAAGTTTGTACGCTCGGAAGCCTGTCTGTTGCTGGATTTCGGCGAAGGCCGCCTGCCCGGAATGCTGGTGATGGGTGCAGAAGACCCGCATATGTTCACCCCGCAACAGGGTACCGACCTGCTGGCATTTTTTGCCGGTGTGTTTGAACGGGCCATGCGCCGCTGGTTGTCATGATTTCCCCGGCGGCCCGCGATGCGTTGCAGGGCTGGCTGGACGCGCAAAAGGCCCTCAAGGGCGCGTCCGAGAACACCATCACGGCCTATTCCCGCGATGTCGCCGATTTTCTGAGTTTCATGACCACGCATAAGGCCGAGACGCAGGGGCTGGCCCCGCTGTCGCGGATCACCGTGTCGGACATGCGCAGCTGGATGGCCTTCACGCGCGGCACGGATGTTGGCCCCAGATCGCTGGCGCGCAAACTGTCTGCGGTCAAAAGCTTTTATCGCTGGCTGTCCGAGCGGGAAGGGTTTGACCCTTCGGCCGTTCTCTCCACCCGCTCGCCCAAGTTTCAACGCAAATTGCCCCGCCCGCTGGCCGAGGACGCCGCGAAGCAGATGATCGAGACGATCGAGATGCAATCGGCCACGCCCTGGGTCGCCGCGCGCGATCAGGCGGTTGTGACGCTGCTCTATGGCTGTGGCTTACGGATATCCGAGGCGCTTGGCCTGACCGCGCGTGACCTGCCGCTAGGAGACAGCCTGCGCATCGTCGGTAAAGGTGGCAAAGAACGCCTAGTGCCCGTGATCCCGGCGGCACGCGACGCGCTGGCGCACTATCTGCACCTGCTGCCCTATGATCTTGACGAGGGCGGTCCGGTCTTCCTTGGTGCGCGCGGTGGCAAGCTGAGTCCGCGGATGGTGCAGAAAGTGGTGGAAAAAACGCGGATGCAGCTGGGTCTCCCCTCCAGTGCCACGCCCCATGCCATGCGCCACAGCTTTGCCACGCATCTGTTGAACGCAGGCGGGGATCTGCGCGCCATTCAGGAACTGCTGGGCCATGCGTCGCTGTCGACCACGCAGGCCTATACGGCCGTGGACACAGCACGCCTGATGGAGGTTTACCAGCGTTCGCATCCCAGAGCCCGATGATAGAAGCCTGCGTTTGGGTCAAACAGTTTGATTGCACCCTGTCTCAATTTACGGCAAATAGCCCGTCATGAGTCATTCCCTGAAAGCCTACGCCGTCCATCTGTTCACCGCCACTGGCGCGGTCTTTGCCATGCTGGCGATGCTGGCGGCTGTGGATGGCAGATGGAATATGATGTTCCTGTGGCTGGTCGTGGCCTTTGTGGTGGATGGCATCGACGGGCCACTGGCGCGGCGCTATCAGGTCAATAAATATGCCGCGAATATCGACGGCAATATCCTTGATATGATCATCGACTATATGACCTATATCTTCATTCCGGCCTTTGCCCTGTTCAAATCGGGGTTGCTGCCGGGCTGGACCGGGTGGTTTGCGATCATCGTGATCACCTTTGCCAGCGCGCTGTATCTGGTGGATACGCGAATGAAAACAAAGGACAAATCCTTTTCGGGCTTTCCCGGGTGCTGGAACATGGTGGTGTTGGTCCTCTTCGCGATCGAGCCGAACTTCTGGATCAGCCTGGTGTTGGTGGCCCTATTGGCCGCGGCCATGTTCACCCCGCTGAAATTCATCCATCCGGTGCGCACGGTGCGCTGGCGGCTTGTCTCGTTACCCATGGCACTGGCCTGGACGTTCTTCGCTGGCTGGGCCGCCTGGGTCGATTTCCATCCTGAAAGCTGGGCGCATTGGGGTCTGATCATCACGTCGGTCTACCTGATGGTGGCAGGGGTCTTGCAGCAGATCATTCCCGAACGCCAGACCTAGTCAAAGGTCGGAATACGCAGACGTCCCTCTTGCCAATCACGTCTGGGCATGGTCTCGATTTGATCAGTATCTCTCGATTGCAAGAAACCCGTCATGTCCCAAAAGCTTAACATCGTGGTTGTCGGCGCCGGTATCTGTGGCCTCAGCAGCGCCATCTGGCTGCGCCGCGCCGGGCATACCGTGACCCTGATCGACAAGGAGGGGCCCGGTGCGGGGGCCTCATACGGCAATGCCGGGCTGTTGGCGCGATGGGGGATGGTGCCGATCAACACGCCCGGTCTGGCGCGCACCGGCCTGAAGTACCTGTTTGATCCCAAGGCCCCGCTGTTCATGCAATGGGCACATTTCCCGCGCCTGATCCCATGGCTGGTCAAACTGCTCAGCCACGCCAATGACCGGGGCGTGCAGCATATGGCAGGTTCACTACACACGCTGCTCAATGACAGCCTGAGCCAGCATCAGGCGCTGACCCATGGCACCTCGGCCGCGAAATGGGTGACGCCCAGCGATTTCCTTTACGCCTATGCCAATCGCGCCGGGTTTGAGGCCGACAGCTATACTTGGGCCAAACGCCGCGAGGGCGGGTATGAGAGCCAGCTGATCGAAGGCCCCGCCGTGCAAGAGGCGGAACCGATTCTTGGCCACAATGTCGGCTGTCTCGCCCTGACCAAGGGCCATGGGCATATCCTGAACCCCGGTGCCTATATGCAGGCGCTGGCGGATGTTCTGGTCGAAGAAGGCGGCACCTATCGCCAGGCCGAAGTGCTGGATTTCACGCTGGGCGATGGCAAGATCACCACTGTTCAGACCGATCAGGGCAGCCTGCCCTGCGATCACGCGGTTCTGGCTGCGGGTATATGGTCGAAACCTTTGATGGTAAAGCTGGGGTTGCGCGTGCCTTTGGAGGTGGAGCGCGGCCACCACCTGCAATTCACCAACCCCTCGCAGATGCCCAATACGCCGATGATGATCTCCAAGGGCAAATTTGCCGTCACACCGATGGCGATGGGCCTGCGCTGTGCGGGCACGGTCGAGCTGGGCGGGCTGGATGCCACACCGTCCAAGGCCCCGCTTGAGCTGATCCGCAAGGGCGCCACCTGGGCGTTTCCCGATCTGACATATGATGGTGTTGAGGAATGGGTCGGCTTTCGCCCCTCCACGCCCGACAGCCTGCCCTTGATCGGAGACATCAACGGCACCGGTGTCTACGCTGCCTTCGGGCACCAGCATATCGGGCTGACGGGTGGGCCAAAGACCGGACGCTGGGTCGCCGACCTGATCAGCGGGAAGCGCCCGAACGAGGATCTGGCGGCTTTTGATGCCAATCGGTTTGGGTAACTGAACCTCCTCCGACTAAAGTCAGAGGGTTCAGTGGTTCATGAGCGCCTTCGGCGCACGTTTTGTAAAACGCGGAGCAATATTGGGCCACAGAAGCGGCTGCATATCGCAGTTGTAGCGGAGTAAAAGTCCGCCAGTTTGTGCCCTTCGTTTATTCGGAGGGCGGGAGATGTATTCTGTGGATATTTATAGTCGTGTGCGCCGTGCTTGTTTGAAGGACGGTATGTCTGGCCGAGAAGCGGCGCGGTTTTTCAACATGGCGTAATCAGGATCAGCACTCAGTTACCCCTGTTATTCTGGATGCACATGCAATTGAAAAGGAGACTGACCAATGGAATATTTTGCTGGTTTGGATGTGTCCATGGAAGAGACGCATATCTGCATTCTGGATCGTGAAGGGGCCCTTATTCGTGAAGGAAAAGCGAGCTCAACACCAAAAGCGATCGCTGACTTCCTCGCTTCTGGACCACCATGTGCCAAAGTTGTATTTGAAACGGGACGGATGGCACCAATGCTTTACCATGGGCTGACGGAGCTTGGTGTCCCGGTTGTTTGCATCGAGAGCAGGCAAGCATATCAGGCCCTTAAATCTCTGGCCGGCCACAAGACGGACCGCAATGATGCCCGCGGTTTGGCACACCTGGCGCGGACGGGATTCTACAAGCCGACCCATGTCAAATCACTGTCAGCGCACGCAATCCGGTCGCTGATCGCAGCCCGCAAGAAGCTGGTCGGACAGCGTGTGACGCTCGACAATCAGATCCGCGGTCTGGTCGTCGTCTTCGGCGTGCGGCTGCCACGAGCTTTGTCTCCGGCATTCAAAAACGCGGCGCTAAAAGTTAGCGATGGAGTGCCTGGCCTCCATGCCGCAATTTGCGGACTGTTCGCAGCACGCGAAGCAATCCTCGCGGCGGTTGCAGCCATTGATGGCGACATCAAAAAGATGACCCGCAAATCCGAAGTCTGCCAGCGCCTTATGACGGTACCAGGGGTCGGTCCGATCACAGCATTGGCCTTTGCCGCAGCAATTGATGATCCGTCGCGTTTCAGGAAATCGCGTGATGTGGGGGCGTATCTTGGACTGGTGCCGCGACGGCATCAATCTGGTGAAATCGACTACACGGGCAGCATCTCAAAGCGGGGCGACGTGCGCGTCAGAACGCTTCTCTATGAGGCCGCCAATGTGATGCTGACGCGGTATGCCGCTCCGCTCAAATTGAAGACATGGGCCCTCGCAATCGGTGCGCGCTCAACGATGAGAAAGGCCCGAGTGGCTCTGGCGCGTCGTCTGGCAATCATACTTCATGCCATTATGCGAGACAAAACTGACTTCCAGTCCGCGTAAGGCTTACGAGGCGACAACGAGGATTCCTAAATCAAAGTTCCCATCTGGGACGATGCCCGAGGGAGGGCGTGAGACACGGCGCCGATTCTGTAGCAACAGCCAAGACCAACGGTATGATTGCGGTTTCAACATTGCCGACCCACACCCAGCCAACCCCATCATGAACCTCAGAGTTCGAAGAGAACAAAGGCAACCTCTGACATCAAAAGCAGGAAACTCAGGAAACACGCATTGACAGATTAGAGAACAAAGATCGTAAGACGATCGCGAAGATGCTGCGCCATGAACTTCCGCCTGGGTATCGTCGGTCGGAAGCGCCTCGGCGGCCAACGCTTGATGGTTATGTTGGTGTGGTCGATGAGATACTGCGCACAGACAAAGCCCTGATCAAAAAGCAGCGACACACGGCCAAGCGCATCTTTGAACGGCTGCGCGATGAGCATGGATATGCCGGCAGCCTGACCACGGTGACCTATTACGTGCGCGAGCAAAAACGGCGCACCAAAGAGGTGTTTGTGCCGTTGTCGCATCGGCCGGGCCATGCGCAGGTTGATTTTGGTGAGACGCTGGGCGTGATCGGTGGCGTGGAATGCAAGATCCACTTCTTCGTGATGAGCTTGCCACATTCTGATGCGGTGTTTGTGAAGGGATATCCAGCTGAGACAACCGAGGCGTTTTGCGATGGCCATGTGTCCGCCTTTGCATTCTTTGGCGGCATTCCGCAATCCATTCTCTACGACAATACCAAGATCGCCGTGGCTCGGATACTCGGGGATAAGACGCGCATCCGCACACGTCGGTTTACGGAACTGCAGTCGCATTACTTGTTTGATGACAAGTTTGGCAGACCCGCGCGAGGGAACGATAAAGGCAACGTTGAGGGCATGGTTGGATACACCCGCCGCAACTTCATGGTTCCCGCACCTCGCTATGACAGCTTTGATGATCTGAACGCACATTTGGAAGAGAAGTGTTTAGCACGTCAGGCCGATACGTTGCGGGGTCACACCCAAACCATAGGCGCACGCCTGATGTCGGATTTGGATGCTCTGATGGGATTGCCCGTCGCAGAATATGAAGCCTGCGATCACGTCAGCACGCGTGCAACGTCGATCTCAATGGTGCGCTATCGCAGCAATGATTACTCGGTGCCAGTAGCCTATGCGCACCACGATGTTCATGTGCGTGGGTTTGTGCATGAGGTTATCATCGGCTGCGGCAATGAGATTATTGCGCGGCACAAACGATCCTACACATCAGCGGATATGGTCTTTGACCCATTGCACTTTTTGCCCCTGCTTGAACAAAAGGTGGGTGCCCTGGATCAGGCCGCGCCTTTGCAGGGTTGGCATTTGCCAGATGTATTTGCCACGCTGCACCGACTGCTTGAAGCCAGAATGGGTAAGCCGGGCAAGCGAGAATACGTTCAAGTCTTGCGCCTTTTGGAGACCTTCGAAATGGATGTTGTGCAAGGCGCAATCCAGCAGGCAATAGATATGGGTGCAATTGGCTATGACGCCGTAAAACACCTTGTACTGTGTCGGGTTGAGAAGCGGCCACCACGATTGGATTTGGACTTCTATCCATACTTGCCCAAGGCCAATGTCGGCACAACACGCCCATCCAGTTACATGAGCTTGATGGGAAGGACCGCGGCATGACCGAAGCCCCTCGGATTCTTCTACGGCATCATCTTAAACAACTGCGACTGCCAACGTTCCAAGGCGAGTATGCCAAACAGGCGCAGCTCTGTGCTGCAGAGAACAAAGATCACATCCACTATCTGGCGCGGCTGTGTGAGATGGAATTGATCGACCGCGAACGCCGGATGATTGAACGGCGCATCAAAGCGGCGAAGTTCCCCAGCACCAAGAGCTTGGATAGCTTTGACTTCAAGATCATGCCAAGCTTGAACAAGCCCCTGACGATGGATCTGGCACGATGCGATTACGTTAATCGCAGGGAGAACATCATCGCGCTCGGCCCGTCAGGCACGGGCAAGACACACATCGCCCTGGGACTTGGGCTGGCTGCATGTCAAAGAGGACTGAAGGTGCGCTTCACAACGGCTGCGGCATTAGTCCATGATCTGATCGAGGCTCAAGATGAGCGGAGATTGCAGCGCCTTCAAAAGCAACTGACCAGCCAGAACCTGTTGATCATTGATGAACTGGGCTTCGTACCGCTCAGCAAATCTGGCGCAGAGCTGCTCTTCGAGGTCATATCCCAATGCTATGAACGCGGCTCCATCATCATAACCTCGAACCTGCCCTTCGATGAATGGACTGAAGTCTTTGGCTCTGAGCGGCTGACCGGTGCGCTACTCGATCGTTTAACCCATCACGTCCACATCCTCGAGATGAATGGCGAAAGCTATCGGCTCAAACACAGTCGCAACAACCGAAAATAACCAGCCCGCAATCACAGTCAGAATAATGCTGGCCTTATGGCCAGCATGCGCTTTGGCACGCTTCAGCTTTGTGACGAGCACGCGTGCAAAAGCGCCACAAAAACATCAACCGAAGTGGCCCATTTTTACGCCGCGACATGGACCCATTTTACTCTGCGATTGACATCCAGCCCGGTCCAGCCCGGTCGGGGATTGTAAAAGGGCTTTGAAACAGGCGTTTGAAGCGGTTTTGACCGGGCGCAATTACAGAGGCACTGTTTTGGCTCCGCGACGGCAAAATGCGCAATCCGGACGCCTTTTGATCTGGAATGGCCCGGAAACGGGCTTTTTCAGGTGCTGGCGAACAGGCCCGGAACGGCTGGACTCCACGTCGGATTTACGGGGCGTTCGAGACCCTGTTTTTCGGGGTAAATCCTGCACGCCGGGCGCGGGCGGCAAGCCCGTCCCATCCCCGTTCAGAGCCCGTTCAACAGGCTGTGCACAGGGCGTTGAAGGTGGGGGTCATGTGCTGTCGACGGGAGTCGGATATCATAGCCGGGATGTCCGGGGCAATCGGGCCAGATCTGTAATGTTTCCGTATCGGCCAGGGCGATGGCCGCGTCATGGGCCATGCCCTGTTTGCGTGCTGTGTAACAGGCGTCTGCAAACCCGGACTGGGCCGCGGTCCGCTCGTCGAGCAGGAGATCGGGCCAGTCCACGCCCGCCCTGTGTTGGATGCCGTCGAAGACGGGCGGCAATGTGGAGCGCAGGGGCTCATCGAGGATCGCCGCGTAGCTGTCTGCAAGCATGAACAGGAAGTCGCGCGGGTCATGGGCGGGATCATCGAGAAAGATCACCAGGCCTTCCCGGCTTTTATCAACCGGCGGCGGGCTGGCGAGTGTCGCCGCGATTCCGGGCACGGAGGAATGATCGCCCTCCACGGTTCCTGCGGTATCATCCCAGACAATGGTGCGCAGGTCCCGCCCGTAGAGGCGGTCCGGCATGCGGATGGTATGGATGGCCATTGGTGGTCTCCTGTCCGTCAGGGGGGATCGTAGTGGAAAAGCAATCCGAGGGCCAGGTCCAGCATTTCAGGATCGTCCCGCACCAGCTTGTCGAGATCGATATCAATGCCATCCTTGCCTGCCAAAGGGTGGAAGAGCATCTGGAAGGCGCGGGTCATGACCTCGATGGCGGGGCGGTCCGGATCATAGTCAAGACCTGTGAGCATCGGAGCTCCGTATTCCCGTCCGAAGCAGGGATCGACATAGTGATCCTTGCGTCCGGTGCCCGTGCAGGGATCAAGCGGGACCACAGCGTCGCGTGTGCCATCCACACCTGTGGTCCGCCGGATATGCAGGTCCTGAAACAGCCGGTCAATCTCCGGGGTAGTGGGTCACTTTGAAATATCTTTTTTGCGTGGCTTGTAAGGACCGCGCTTTTTAGGTGCGGCGTCTTCTGCCTTTTCGACCAAAGCAACGATATCTTCGACTTCCCAAGGGCTTTCGACAAGGCCAGCGGCCATTGCCGGGGTCATGCGCAGCGTCTTATGGGTGCGAACGAAGTTGTAGTGCATGAAGTGCAGAGCAACAGCGTAGGCGTGGTTCTCTGCTTTCTTTGAGAAAGCATTAGTCAAGCGCGTGAAGCGGCGCATGCCCATCCGCATTGTCAGGTTCTGGCGCTCAATGTGTGATGTGCCAACTTCGTCCATGTCAGGCTTGCCAAAGATTGCCTCTTTAATCGCACCAGTACATTCTGCAGGAGAATACTTGCGCTCATGGCCCTTTGTCCCTGTTGGGTCTCCGTATTGCTTGATCAGCATTGCGTAGTCCACATCACCGGAGAATGCGTCTGTAACGGCTTTGAGGTAAGCGCCGTGACCGTCCGTGGTCAACTGGATGCGTGTCGCAAGACGTGATGCCAGATCAAACATGAACTCACGCGCTGTTGCGCCAGAACGATCACCGATGGTGTAGGAAATCATCAGCTTGCTATCGCGATCCATTGCCGTCCATGTCCAGATGTCGCCAGCGTCGGAAGGGGCAGCTTTCGCGCCCTCTACGTTCTTTGCTTTGGCATAGCAAAAAGACCAAATTTCATCGGCCTGTACGTGCTTGGCCTCAACACCTTTGACGTTTTCGTCATGGTAGGCCGCGCAGGCTTTGCCCGCATCTTCAAGCAGCTTTGTGACAGTGTTCTTCGACACGTCAGCAATGCGTGATGTTGCGCGGATGGAGTTACCTTCCACCAGCAGGCGGATAATCAGGGCGCGGGATTTGGTGTCGAGCTTTCTCATAAGCTCAATTTAATTTCAAAATGACCTCTAGTCAAGCATTACTCAGAGAGTTCAGCTATTTTCCTCGCAAAGTTTTCCCTTACGCTTTCAGATACTTCTTCGACATCACGTGCCGCCTCTTGTGCTGGAGACAGGTCATCTTGATTGTGCCCAAAGTTGTAGAGGCCTTCGCGTTCGCGATCTGTTTCAGTGCCTCGTAAAAAATTCATCGCCCGTTCCTCCTCCCGAAAAACTTACTATTTAGGTCCGCAGGGAAGTAGTGTTTGCGCTTGACCCAAACTAGCCCCTCCGATCTTGAAATTACAGCCACATCAACGTCACCACCAACAGTTTCACGATCCCGCGTCACCTTCCTTTTCAGGCTGGTTATGTCAATCAAAGATTCCGCTAGATTTGCCAACTCTTCTTTTGGCATCGACCTTACCATATCCTTAACTTCCTGAGTGAACCTTCTGGCTGTAAAATCATCCCGCTTCTTCTTAAGTCGTTCGCTTAGGTCATCAAAATCTGGTGCTAGGGTCTGTTGACAATCATCGTGTTGCAATGAGCATGGCACAGAGGTGCCAGTTGGCAGCGTAGCTTGTATCAGTCTTGTCGTATCGCGTTGCTATGCCTCTGAATTCCTTGATCTTTGCGAAGTAGTTTTCGATGAGATGGCGCCACTTGTACATGTGGGTATCGTAGTCCCGTTGAACTTTTCGGTTCGATTTGGGCGGGATGACAGCGGTTGCGCCACGCTCATCAAGGTCTTGCAGGAGCCAGTCGGCGTCGAAGGCTTTGTCGGCCGGCAACGCCCCAAAGGAAGCCCCCTTGATCAGAGGAGCGACCCCCTTCATGTCGTGTGCCTGTCCCGGCAAAAGCAGAAACCGGAACAGGTTACCGAGCGCATCGACCAAGGCCACGACCTTGGTCGTCAGTCCGCCGCGAGAGCGTCCGATAGCCTGGTGTTGAGTCCCCCTTTTGCGCCCGAAGCCTTCTGATGAGCTTGAACAATCGTCCCGTCGATAAGGGCATATTCCAGGTCCGGCTCGCCACTCATGGCATTGAAAAGACTCTCGAACACGCCGTTCCTGGCCCATCGACGAAATCGCTTGAACTGGCTGTTCCAGTTGCCAAACTCTTTGGGCAAATCCCGCCATGGGGACCCTGTGCGTACGCGCCATAATACTGCTTCCATAAACCGGCGATTATTGCGCGCGGTAACACCCGGATCGCCTGCCTTGCCCGGTATAAGCGGCTCAATCTTCTCCCAAAGCTCATCGGAAACAGCCAAACGATTTGCGTCCATCAACACCTCCATTTTGGAAGCTTGAATCAGACTTCAGGCAAAATGGGAACCCCGAATGTCAACAGGCCCTAGACCCTTTAAGACCATACCAAGTTTAGTAGCATCTTTCAGGAATGGCTCAAGAGCTAGTTTTGCAGATACCTCTACCGCTTCTCGCAAGAGTTCTTGTGAGTATTGCCTTAAGCTTGGATCAACTCCGTTCACAAAGCTTTGGACCATGTCATCTTGAGCAAACCCAATAATCTCTGCGACGGGTCCGCCCCGGCCAATATCCACGGTTTTTCTTTCAGCAAGCTTAAGGCGATTATTTAAAATTCCATCAATTTCCACGTGCAAAAGGGACGGGCATATTTCATCCTCCCCATAACCTGCGAACACAAGGCCTGTGAAATAATTTGAAAACCGCGATTGGGATATAACGAGCGAAATATAGCGGTACATCAATGTTTTGCACACTTGAGTGAGATGCATGTGTCGAAAAATTCCCGGAAGGAAGTTGTCTATACTATTGCGCCTGAATTGACCTGAAGAATTTGTAGAGAGGTTGATTCAATTTGCCGCATGGTCATACGTATCACAGCATGCACTTTGAGAGCATGAACAAGCCCCACAAAACGGTTTCGCTATCTGCCGGTCAGCGCCTGGCCCTTGAGGCCATTTGCCGCCGCCGCAAGGTTGAAGCGCTTGTCTGGAGGCGCGCCCGTGCGTTTCCGCTGTTGGATGCAGAAGAAGACGCCGGAACGGTTTGCCGGATTCTGGATATCGGACCGACGGTTCTGACGGAGTGGCGGTTTGCCTTTTCCGGGGCGGGGCTGTCGTTTTTCGGCTTGAAGGATTACAGCCAGCGACAAGGGCATTTGTCGGGGGAGCGCGAACGGGCTTTGAAAGCCCGTTTTGCCGAAAACCCGGCACGGAACGTAGACGAGGTCTGTGCGTATGTTCCGGCGGAATACGGGCGGAGCTACAGTCCCTCGGGGGCCGCCAGGCTGATGCGCCGTCCGGGGTTTGAGTATAAAAAGCCACGATTGCCGCCTGCACAGGCCGATGAAGTCAAACAGGCGGCGTTTATCGCCATGTATGAAGCTTTGATGTCCGGGTTGGGGGCGGATGGGATGGTGGTCTTCTCCGATGCTGTACATCCGGAGCATCGGAGCCGTCCTGCCCATGGCCGGTTCCCGAAGGGGCAAAAGACGGCCCTGAAGGCAACATCGGGGCGCAGGCGTCTCAATATTCAGGGCGCGCTCGATCCTGAAACGTTCCGGTTCACCTTTGTGGAAGGCGGGAAGATCAATGCCCGAACAACACGGGCCATGCTGGAAAAGCCGGAGCGCAACAACCCGAGCATGGCGACAATCCATGTCTTTCCCGACAACGCCCGCTATCACCACGCCAAAATACTCCAGCCCTGGCTCGAGAGTTCTGAACGCCGTGTAAAGCTGCACTTTTTGCCGCCATATGCACCCCACCTCAATCCGATTGAACGTCTCCGGGGCGTCATGCACAAATGGGTCACCCACAATCGTCACTACGCCACATTCGATCAGTTCACAGAGGCCATTCCTGATTTCTTCCGAAAAACCTTACCGGCAAAATGGACCGGGTTCCGGGACACCGTCACAGACAACTTCCGCGTTGTCCCGTTCAAGGATTACAAACTGATCCCGGCTTGAAAATCCGGCCCAATTCGCCCCGTATCGTTTTGCATCGGGACGTGCATCATCCTGGCATGGCCTCATAAAACACTGCCGCCTCACATGCGGGGACCGCGCGGCGCCTGAAGCGATTTGCCGTCGCCGTAAAGTGGACGCACCCGTGAGAAAGCCTGCGCGCACATTTTTGCTTCCGGATGCAGGCTATGATGCCCTGCTGGATATTTGATATTGGTCCGACAGTTTTGGCGGAATGGCGGTTTGCCTTTTCCGGTGCGGGGCTCTCGTTCCCCGGCCTGAAAGATTACAAACTGATCTGATCCCGGCTCAAAATCTCAGGTCAATTCAGGCGGAGGAGTATAACATGGCTTTGTGGTGGTCAGACAAGGCCACTTTTACAAAGCCATCCGCCTTGTCGAGAGATTTAAGGTCTTCGATCATTTCCTCCAAAGCACCTTTGAGAACGCCATTGAACTTACTAACCAAGACCCGCCCAGTTTCTCTAACGTGTATGTTGAGTGCTCTGTTAAAATTTCTATTGGCTTCAATCATTGCGCTGTGGGCAACGCTCATAAAATTCTGATCTTTGTCTCCGTCTGAAAAGCCAACTTCAGTCCCCAAATAACTAAGGAAATCTGTACGGCACTCATTTACAGTCGCGAATTTCTTGCCGCCCCTCTCTCGTCGAAATTCTTTTGCAAGAACCTCAAGCGGCAAGCCCATGAATTCAAGGCTGTTAAAAATCATTAACCCGATATGTGAGCCATCGCTGATCTCAAATATTTTGTTGGCAGTGTTGAAAATTTTGGCTCAATTAGCATTTATTATGCGTGGCGACCTGTGATAGAACACACCATGAACAAAATTATGGGTGCGGCACATGGATCATCAGGCTTTTTTGGTGTGGCTTAACGAGATCGACAACCTTTCATCGAAACAACGGGCTGAAACCGGACGGCTCGTTGCCGGGGTTTCGTCGCTGGAAAGCGTGATCGATCTCCTTGAGGCGACTGTTCGCGAGGGGCGTATCTGTCCGCACTGCGCTTCGGGCGGTGCGATCATCAGAGGCCATGCAAGTGGCCTGACGAGGTTCTTTTGCAAAAGCTGTCGCAAAACCTTCAACGCGCTGACCGGGACGCCGCTTGCCCGCTTGCGCCACAAGGACAGGTGGGCAGAGTTTGCAGCTTCCCTGCGCGACGGCGAAACGGTAAAGGCGTCCGACGGGCGTTGTATGGTAGCCGACACCACAGCTTTTCGTTGGCGTCATCGCTTTCCCGAGGCCGTAACGGTCGGTGCGGTCAAGCTGTGCGGAATCGTCGAAGCCGACGGGACGTTCTTTCCGCGCAGCCGGAAAGGGGACCGTAATCTCTCTCGAAAAGCCCGCAAACGCGGGGGAAAGGCCTCAAAACGCGGATTGTCGGAGGAGCAGGTTCCGGTCCCCGTTGCGGTCGACCGATCAGGCACCGCCATCAGTGCTGTCTTGCCTGCGGTGACAGCCGAACATCTCAAAACGGTTCTGCAGCCACGTCTTGATGGGGACGCTCTCCCGGTGACCGATGGCTGCACCGGCTACCCGCCCTGCGCCGCAGAAACGGGCGTCAGCCATGAAAGTCTCGACCGGACCGCCGGAGAACGTGTCTGTGGTGAATTGCACATTCAAACCGTGAACAGTCGGCATGAGCGGTTAAAGACCTTTCCGCGCCGCCATCGGGGCATCGCGACCAGATACCTGGACAGCTGCCTTTGGTGGTTCCACCTTGCCGTCCTTCCGAGCCACCAAACGCCGCGCGCGATACTTGCCGCAGCAGCAGGCATCCTGCCTGTAATACGCCACGCATAATCAATGCTAATTGAGCCAAAATTTTTGCCCCACCGCCCGACCCAATCGTTACGGCACTGTCTGCAGCCAGTACGACTGCAGACTTGTTCATAATAGCAATTTCTGCTGTCATTTGTCGTCTTTCCAGCGGGATGCTGCCGCCTTGTGCGCAATTTCACTGCGCTGCTCCGGTGAGAGTTTTTCCGCTCTCGCCTTGCCGCCCTTCTTCCCGCCTGCGATTTGACCTGACGTATCAGGCTCATGCCTTACCTCATCACCGGTGACGATCCCCACAATCATGTGGGCAAGCTGGTTGGCGTCACGTGGTCTTTTGGGTTTATCTGTCATGGCCCTAAGATAAGCACTCCCTCGCGCGAGGGCAAACTATCTAATTTCAAAGTGACCCACTACCCAATGGGCAAACCACTTTCTATGGACCTGAGGGAACCGGTGATCGCGGCGATTGACACTAGCGAGAGTCGCCGGGCGGCTGCGGCACGGTATGGTGTCGCGCCTTTTGCGGCGATCCGCCGGGGCGATGAGCGGTGGACGACTGGTTTGGCGGGAACTGGACCTCACCAATCCTCCCGCTCGTTGGGAGACGTGACTCAGGGGTTTGCTGCTTAATCAAGGAAGAGTTGTTCAACGAAACAAGCTCAAAGCCGTCATCCGACAAATGTGATCCGGGAATGTTACCCGTGTCCAGCCTGGTCTTGCCAACCGCTTCCCCCGCAACGGCAAACCCGTTAAGAGGCCCCCATGACCATCACCCCCGATATCGCCAAGGCCCCGTTTCTGGCCGAAACCGTGCACAAGCGCGATATCTTTTCCGAAACGATCTCGGGCCATCTGGAGGGATATCCAGACTTTGCGGTTGTGCTGCGCAAGCTGGACGGCGTGCCGCTTTATGCGCGGCCGATCGCGTGGTTTCTCGCCCGCAAGGAAATCAAAGGCCTGCGCGCCGTGCAGGGGATCGACGGATGCCCGGTTCTGATACGCGCCGATCGCACCGGATTGTTGCGCAGTTGGACCAGGGGCACGCCGCTGCAACTGGCCAAACCTTCCGATGCGGCG
>CBDBLS010000078.1:0-97393 GCA_965207105.1 Roseovarius sp.
GGTCGGACGGCGATGACAGACGCACTCTGACCATTCAGGCCCCGAACCCCCTTCCGGACGACCCGGTGCGCGCGGGCGCATATTGGATCCAGATGATCGATCCGGACGCGGTCTTCTTCATCAACAATATCGAGGTCGACATCGGCTTTCAGCGGCCGGGCTGCAGGAACCCGCCTTTATGACCGGCGTGGGGCAGTTGACGCTGCGCGCCTTTAACAGCCGTCTGCGAGGCCGGGAAAACGGGGTCGGCATTGCTTTAATGTCGGGGGCTGTGGTCTATGCGCTCGCAATCGAAAGCTCATCGGTCTCCAACATGGCGGGGCACTGGATCAGCGGTGTGGCACCTGGAACACCAAAAGCCGATGTAGCCAATCTGCTGTGGTCAACCGTGGCCACCCTTTAAAAGGAGCATAAAATGAAACTCACACTCACCCACGAAGGCCTGGACTATATCAGCTATACACCCGGCGAGCTGGCGGAGGCCGGAGTCCCTCAAGAAGCCATCTCTGCGGCGCAAACGGCCACGGTCGCGCAGGACGGGCAGCAGGCGAGGTTAAAAGCCGCACTCTCCGCCGCAGGCGGTGTCGAGGCGGTGCTGGTTGATACCCTCGATCTGACCACTGTCGCGCTGTCCGGGCTGGTGCGCCTCGCACAGGCGATATCCAACGCCACAACAATCGCAGATATCCGTGCCGCCGCTGTACCCGTCTCGACAGGGCTCGCAGCCTGGCCGGACGATGTGCAGGTGCCCCTCGATGCCGCAAGTGACGTGCAGACCGCATTGCGTGCCGCCGCCACGCGCGCAGCGGCCATCACAGCCGCATATGAAGCAGAATGACACATGCGCCCCTGACCCCGCCGCCCGATCCATTCTGGGCGGTGGCTGCGCTGCACAGGAACCCGCCGGGAGATTGCGCGGCTTATGTTATGGCCATCCTGGAGTGCATGTTCGCGCGCACCATCTCTCTTCCCCGAAGCCCCGGGAGCCTGCGCGGCAGGGATCGGGCGATCGGTGCCGCCATTGCGGAGCACCTCGCCGTCTCTCTTGAAGGAACATCGCCGTCCGAAGGGGATGCCGTCCTGATGTGCGCCGCCGGTCGCAGGGCCTGTATCGGACATCACATCGGGCTGTGGACGCGGACAGGAGGACAGGCATATGTGCTGCATCGCATGGAAGGCCAGCGCCCGCGCCTTGATCCGCTGGCCGGTCTCAAACACCGGGGCCTGACACTGACCGGGCTGTATCGTTGGACATAAATCATGGTTGACCGTATCGGAAACCCCGGTTGCGCGCCGTTTGCAAACCGCCCGCAACCGGGATATGTGGCGGATGTCCTGCCGCACCCGCTCACCCGCGACGGGGTGCGGACTGTCACCTTGCCGGCGGGCATCTCCCTTACCCGGGCGTGTCGCATTTGCCTGCCCGATATACCGCCCGGGAGGATCGCCGCCGCTGTCAACGGGGAGCCTGTGCCGCACGCCCGTTGGGAGCAGTCTCTACCGGCAGGCGCGAAACTCGCCCTGCGCCCGGCCTTGCACGGCGGCGACAGTGATCCCGTCGCCGCCGTGCTCTCTATCGCGATTGTTGTCGCCGCGCCCGTTCTGGCACCCCATGTACTGGGCGCACTCGGTGTGACAGCCGGCACCACGGCGCTGGCCGTGGCCACCGCAGGCCTGCAGATTGTCGGAGGCCTCATTGTTCAGGGGCTCTATTCACCATCACTTCCCGACCGGAACAACACGGGAGCGCCCGATCCCCTTTACAGCCTCGCAGGGGGTCGAAATCTGGCACGACCCTATGAACCGGCCTTGCTGGTGCTGGGCCAACACCGCATCTGGCCCGATCTGGTCGCGACCCCATGGGCCTCCTATGAGGATGGGGAGCAGTACCTGCACCAGGTATTCAGCGCCGGAATAGGGGCACCTGTACTCTCCGACTGGCGGATTGGAGAAACTCCGGTCGGTCAATATGATGAAGCCACGCTCACTGTCCTGCCTCCGGGCGGCATCCTGCCCTTCGATCTCGACGTGCAGACAGAGCCGGGCGGCGGTGCGCTTGAAAGCACAGAATGGGTGCGGCGGACAACCGCAGGCGGGGTACACAGGATTGCCATTGATCTGGATGGCCAGCTTACAGGGCTGGGGGGGTCGCGGTCTGAACCTTTAGCCCGGTCCGTCGAGATCAGGTGGCGACGGGCGCAGGATGGAGACACACCCGCCAGATCATGGTCTGTTGTGCGCATTGTGGACCTGCCCGGAATACCGGAACACAATGCGCAAAATCCGTTTCGCCGAACATTGACATATGACCTTGGGCGGTCCGGGCGGGCGGTGGATGTGGAAATCCGCCGCACAGGCGAGCCCTCAACGGAGTCCAGCCATATTGACCGCATCATATGGACCGGGCTACGGGCCTTCCGGGCCGGCACGGCCGTCTTTGCGGACCAAACCACCGCTGCCGTCCGGATAAAGGCCAGCGGCCAGCTCAACGGACAGGTTGACAGCCTGTCCGCCACCGCGTCACAGCCCGTACGCGTTCGGGCCTCCGACGGCACATGGACGACTGCCGAAAGCACAAATCCGGCGTGGATATTCCGCTGGCTTGCGCTCGGCATCACAGCCGCAGACGGTCGGTTGATCGCCGGAGCCGGACTGCCGGGGAACCGCATCGACAAGGCTGCAATCACAGAGTGGGCGGCATGGTGCGATGCCAATGCCCTGACATGCTCCGCTGTCATCGACCGCCGCATGTCCTGCGCCGACATGCTCACACTCGTTGCGCGCTGCGGGCGCGCCAGCCCCACATGGCGGAGTGGAAAGCTCGGCGTCGTGTTCGATGACCCGGACACCACCGTCACAACCCTCATCACTCCCGAAAATGTCGTTCTTGGCTCTATGGGTGTCGAGTGGGCCGCCAGTCCGGCCCCCGATGAGATTGCCCTGCGCTACATCGACCCCGATTCCGATTGGCAATACCAAACCATCCGCCGGCGCGTGCCGGGTGCCACAGGCCCGGTTGTGAACACATCAACAGTGACCCTGCGCGGGGTCACCTCCTCCGGGCAGGCAGCCAGGGAGGCAAATCTGCTCGCGGCGCGCCAGCGATATCATCGGCGACGCATCACCTGGGAAATGGGGCCGGAAGGCTACCTGATCCGGCGCGGCGATGTGGTATGGATGACCCATGACATGCTGGCCGGAGGGGCCGCAGGGCGGCTCAATGGCGGCAGTGCCGCACAGATCACACTTGATCGAGCCCGGCCTGCAAGTGATGGAGATCATATCATACTGCGCCTTGCGAACGGGACGTTGCATCGGTCTGCTGCCACACCGCCTCTCCATGCCGACGCAGACAGCCCATTGCGCGACCTCGCAAGCCCGCTCCCTGACGCACCCGACGCCGATGGCCGCGGCCCCGCCGATATCCTCTATCGGATATATTCCAACAGCGCCCCGCCAGACCCCTTGCGCATCACCGTTATTGAACCAATAGACGAAGAGAGCGTGCGCCTCACCGCCATCGATCACATGGCGGAATACTATGCCGCCGAGACCTCCGATCTCACCACCCCGGATGCAACGCCGCGCGTTCAGGCGCAAAGCAGTATTCGGGCCGTCACACTGCAAGCCCGCATCATGGAGGGATCCACCCGGGTGTCCCTGTCCCTTGCCGTCGCAGGCCAATGGGCAGGCGCATCCCTTGTTTCAAACGATCCCGCAGCCCCGGAGAATATCCCCAACGGAAAACTGAATGCAGAATGGGCCACTGAACTTGCCGCCGGAGCGAGGCTCACCGTCACCATAACCCCATTGCCCGGTCCAGGTGGGGCAGGTGCGCCCGCCACATCAACCGTCATCATCCCAACCGCCACCGCGCCCTACAGCTCGAGACACGACAGGAAGTGAACCCCCTGCACCGATTTGGAAGGGTGAACGTACCGTGCGCCAATCAAGTGCGCAATCAAGAAGAAAAGCGCCGGGAAAATCAACGGTAAATACCCATGTAAATACCCGGGAAAATCACGTCGATTGCGCACTTGATTGGCGTAATTGCTCATTTTGATTGGCGCGCTACAAGACGGGGGGCCATTTCGGCGGCAGAATACCCGCCTGTACCGTGCGCCTGTCTGGCGAGACGTTTGGCCTCGTGCCGGATCCGTTCAATCGCGCCGCGATTGGCCTCGGGTGGCGGCGCGCGCAAGGCCCTGAGCCGCAGAGGCAAGTCAACCGGCCCGCCGCGCGGCATCGGATCGCGATCTGCCAGAAGGGCGGCCAGCGATGCAGCCTCCGGCCCGGTGAGGGCGAGCATATGCGCCAGACGTGGATGCAGAGGCAGGGCGGCCAGCACCTTGCCATGATCGGTGATCCGGCCTGTCGCGTCCAACGCGCCCAGCATCCTCAGCAACGCCTGCGCTTCGCCGTAAGAGCCGGGATTGGGTGGGGTGAGAAACGCCAGATCATCCGGCCCCGCCCCCCACAGTGCCAGTTCCAGAACCAGCGCAGACAGATCAGCCGCCTCAATCTCGGCCGGGGGGAAGGCTTGCAGTGCGCCCTCTTCGCCCTTGGTCCACAGCCGATAACAGGTGCCCGGGGCAACACGGCCCGCGCGGCCCATACGCTGCGTGGCTTCGGCGCGGGTGACAGGCTCGGTCACCAGCCGTGACATGCCGGAACCGGGATCAAATCGTGCGCGACGGGATTTGCCTCCATCCACCACCACGCGGATATCCTGAATGGTCAGCGATGTTTCCGCGATGGAAGTGGCCAGTACGATCTTGCGCCCGGTTTGCGCAGGCTGAATGGCCGTGCGTTGGGCGGCAAAGGGCACGGCACCGAACAGCGGATGGATATGACAGTCGGCGGGCAGGCGGGATTTCAGCAGCGCCTCGGTGCGCCTGATTTCGCCCTCGCCGGGCAGAAAGGCCAACACGCCGCCCGTCGTTTCGGACACGGCCTGTACGACCAGATCGGCGAGGGCGAGATCGAACCGCGTTTCTTTGCGCAAGGGACGGGGCAACCAGCGGGTCTCGACCGGAAAGGCGCGGCCCTCGGAGGTCAGGATCGGGGCCTCCATCAAGGTCGCTACAGGTTTCGCGTCCAGCGTGGCGGACATCACCAGAAGGATCAGATCGTCGCGTAGCGCGCCTGCGATCTCCAAACACAGTGCCAACCCCAGATCGGCATTCAACGAGCGTTCGTGAAATTCATCAAAGATCACCGCGCCGATGCGGCTTAGTTCGGGGTCGGACTGGATCATCCGGGTTAGGATGCCCTCGGTGACCACCTCGATGCGGGTGGTTTTGCTGACCTTTGCTTCACCGCGCACACGGTAGCCAACGGTTTGCCCTGCGGATTCGCCCAGTGTTTCGGCCATCCGTTCGGCGGCGGCGCGTGCGGCCAATCGGCGGGGTTCCAGCACCAGGATGCGGCCCTTGGTCAGCCCGGCGCCGAGCATCTCCAACGGCACGATGGTGGTTTTGCCCGCCCCCGGCGGCGCTTGCAACACGGCACGGCTACGGTCACGCAGGGCGTCGATCAGCGCTGGAACGACGCTGTGGATGGGAAGGGTTTCACTCACACCTGTTGTTATGGATTTTGCGAGGACAATTGGTAAAGAGCGGGGGCTGGACAATCGACAGGCCCGCAAGGCATGAAGGCAGGGATATGCAATGGGGCGTGTGGCGATGGATATCGAGCAGCTAAGCGAGCGGGTATTGGCGGGGGAACGGCGGGCGTTGGCGCGCGCGATCACCTTGATTGAAAGCGCACGGGCCGATCACCGGGCGCTGGCCACCGAGCTGAGCGAACGGTTGAGAAGTGCCGGGCGGCAGGCCATTCGCATTGGCCTGAGCGGCACGCCGGGGGTGGGCAAATCCACCTTCATCGAAAGCTTTGGCATGATGTTGACTGCGCAGGGATTGCGCGTCGCGGTTCTGGCGGTTGATCCCAGTTCGGCCCGTTCGGGCGGGTCTATTCTGGGGGATAAGACCCGGATGGATAGGCTCAGCCGTGATCCCAATGCGTTTATCCGCCCCTCGCCCAGCCAGTCGCATTTGGGCGGCGTGGCTCGGCGTACCCGCGAGGCGGTGGCGCTGTGCGAGGCTGCAGGCTTTGACGTGGTGTTGATTGAAACCGTCGGCGTGGGGCAATCCGAAACCGTCGTAGCCGAAATGTCGGATCTGTTCATCCTGCTGCTGGCTCCGGCGGGGGGCGATGAATTGCAAGGCGTGAAGCGCGGGATCATGGAGATGGCCGACCTGATTCTGGTCAACAAGGCGGATGGCGATCTGAAACCGGCGGCGATGCGCACCTGTGCGGATTATGCCGGGGCGCTACGCCTGCTGCGCAAACGCCCACAGGACCCCGAAGGGTATCCCAAGGCGATGACCGTCTCGGCGCTGGAAGAGGACGGGTTGCAGACCGCATGGGCAGAAATGCAGGCACTCACCAAGTGGCGCCGTGAGAACGGGCATTTTGACAGCCGCCGTGCGGATCAGGCACGCTATTGGTTCGAACAAGAGGTGCGACAGGCCCTGTTGGCGCGGCTCGATACACCTGAGGCCCGGGCCGAGATGGCCGCCAAAAGCACCGCCGTGGCGAAGGGGGACGTAACCCCGGCAGCGGCGGCCAAAGAGCTGCTAGAGAACTTAGAGGCTGTTCCAAAAGTAGTTGAGTGATATCATGTGTTTATGATTCATTGGTTTTGAAAGAACCTGGAGGATCCCATGACGTGGACAGACATCACCCGCGCGGAGCACAGGCGTAAAACGGGCTTTTATCCAAGCGATTTAACTATGGAGGAATGGGCGCTTGTTCGGCCCCTGTTAGCTGCCGCGAAGCGAGGTGGTCGCCCTCGCAAGACGAATCCGCGCCGTGTTGTGAACGCGATTATGTATATGGCGACCACGGGATGTCAGTGGCGCATGATCCCGCGGGATTTCCCGGCGGTCTCGACTGTGCAGAACTGTTTTTACGACTGGCGCGACAACGGTCTGTTACACCGGATCAACCATCTGTCAATGATGGCGGCGCGCGAATTGTCGGGCCGTGAGGCGAGCCCCACTGCGGGCGTTATTGACAGCCAGAGCGTAAAAACAACGGAAAGCGGCGGCATTTCAGGCTTTGATGCGGGCAAAAAGATCAAAGGGCGCAAGCGTCACATCGTGACAGACACGCAAGGTTTCCTGTTGCCGATCCTTGTTCACGCCGCCGATATACAGGATCGGGATGGTGCTGTGGATGGTCTCAAAGCACTGCGCATCCGCTTCCCGCGGCTGGGGCACATCTTTGCGGACGCAGGATATGCAGGGCCAAAGCTTCGGGATGCTTTGGCCCTGCAGGGAAAATGGACATTGGAGATTGTCAAGCGCCCTGACAAAGCCGAGGGGTTCGTTCTTCCACCACGAAGATGGGGTGTCGAGCGAACATTCGCGTGGCCGGGACGTTGCCGTCGTTTGGCAAAAGATCGGGAGGCAACCGTTGAAAGTTCCGTAGCATGGGTTTTGGTTGTCGGTATTCGTCTCTTGACAAGGCGGATAGCAAGGCATTCTGTTCAAACATAAGCTTTTGAGTCGGACTCTTAGGCATTAAATCTGCGTGACAAGCGGATTTGTTCGCGCTATCAAAGCCGCAATCAAGACGGAGGATACACATGTATTACGGGATCTGGAACGACTTTAGCTAAGGCGTCCGCTTTCCGTATGGGTGGCCGCCACAGCGCCATCTGACACATCTGTGTATTCTGAAATTTCCGCCAATAAGAGGCGACCGTCATGTATAAATTCTTTGAAAACCTCGTGAATCCCTTTGCGCCGTCGCCGAAGGAAACGCCGCCTGCGACACTGTGGGCCTATCTGAAATCCCATTACGGCCCGTTCCGCAAATGGATGGTTGTTATGGCGTTCAGCGGCATTTTGGTGGCGTTGATGGAGACCGGGCTGATTTTTTACTCAGGCCGGGTAATTGACCTGCTTGAGGGCAGTGAACCGGGCACCCTGATGTCCAGTCACGGCTGGGAGTTGATCATCGCTGCGGTGCTGATTCTGACCCTGCGGCCTGTGGTGATCGGGGTGAATCATTTGCTGTTGGAACAGACGCTGGCCAGCAACATGCAGGAACAGGTGCGCTGGCGGGCGCATAAGCACCTCTTGGGGCAATCGACCGGGTTCTTTCAGAATGAGTTTGCCGGCCGGTTGACCAATCGCGTCATGCAGTTGGGCGAGGCGGTTGAGGACGGCACGTACATGGCCTTCGAGGGCATTTGGTATGCCGTAACCTATGTGCTGGGGGCGGCGGTGATTCTGGCCGCTGTGCATCCGATCCTTGCGCTGCCGCTGCTGGGCTGGGTTGTGATCTATGCGCTCTATACGCGCTACATCGCGCGGCGCGTTGGCGTGGCCAGCGAAAAATGGTCTGACGCGCGCTCGACCGTTACGGCACGCGTGGTGGATGCCTATTCCAATATCGAGACGATCAAGCTGTTTGCCGATGAAGGCACCGAGGAAACCTATGTTCTCAGCGCGATGAAGCGGCTGCGCCTGCGGGTGCAGCGGTTTTTGCGGCTGATGACCGAGCTGAGTTTCGGGCTGAACATCATCAACGGCGTGCTGATCCTGAGCATGATGATCCCGGCGATCTGGCTGTGGTCTGTCGGCAAGGTCAGCGTTGGCGAAGTGGCCGCGGCCTCGGCGCTGACCATCCGGTTGAACGGGATGTCGGGTTGGATCATGTGGGTGACCATCCGGCTGTTTGAACATGCGGGGGTGATCCGCGAGGGTCTGCGCTCGGTTTCCGTAGCGCACGACGTGGTGGATGCCGAGGGCGCTGGGGCGCTTCAGGTGCGTGACGCGCAGATCGAATTTCGTGACGTCACCCACCACTATGGCAAGGGCCGTGGCGGTCTGGAGGGTGTGAACCTGAGCATTGCTCCGGGCCAAAAAGTAGGCCTTGTGGGCCGCTCTGGCGCGGGTAAATCCAGCCTTGTGAACCTGTTGCTGCGGTTCCGGGACGCCGAGGCCGGTCAGATCCTGATCGACGGTCAGGATGTCAGTCAGGTCACCCAGACCTCGCTACGCCAGTCTATCGGGATGGTCAGTCAGGACAGCTCGCTTTTGCACCGCTCGATCCGGGCCAACATCCTTTATGGGCGCGCCAAAGCGGATGAGGCAGCCATGGTGGCGGCGGCCAAGCGGGCCGAGGCGCATGACTTCATTATGGAGTTGGAAGACACCAAAGGACGGCGCGGCTATGCCGCCTTGGTCGGCGAGCGGGGCGTGAAACTGTCCGGCGGTCAACGTCAGCGGATTTCGATTGCCCGGGTGATCCTGAAGGATGCGCCGATCTTGGTGCTGGACGAGGCGACGAGTGCTTTGGACAGCGAAGTTGAGGCGGCGATTCAGGACACGTTGTTTGGTCTGATGGAGGGCAAAACAGTGATTGCCATTGCCCACCGCCTGAGCACAATTGCCCAGATGGACCGGATCGTGGTGATGGATCAGGGGCGCGTTGTCGAGGATGGCACCCATGACCAGCTTCTGGCGCTGAACGGGGTTTATGCCAGCCTTTGGTCACGGCAATCGGGTGGTTTCCTTGGCGAAGATGAGAGCGAACTCGCGTGATCTGAAGGAGTGCCCTGACGGGCACGCTTGATATTTCGTCGCCCTGACGGTCGCCTCGAAGCTCGGCCGAGAGATGGCGTTCAGACACTGGCGTTGGCGTTTGCGGAACGGTCGGAGGCCTCCGGCGGGGATATTTCTGGCAAGAAGAAGCAGGGGTCTATCGTCGACCGCGTGTGGCTTTCTGCATGGCGGTGATCAGGGCGTCGCGTTTGGCGGACAATTCTGCGGGGGATTGGCCTGCGCAGGCCTCGGCCATGCCGCTGATCAGGGTCTTGCGTGCGGCCTCGTCCAGGGTGGGCGTGCCCAGATCATCCCACCAGCCGTTGAACGTATCGGAGAAGTGATCGCAGAAGGCCTCAAGCCCACCATCGCCTGCGCCGAGGTGGAACAGCGTTGTTGGCCCCATCGCGGCCCATCGCAGGCCAGGGCCGGCCCAGACGGCTTTGTCCACGTCCTCGACCGATGCGACGCCTTCAAGCACCAGATGGATCGCCTCGCGCCAAAGTGCGGCCTGCAGCCGGTTGGCGACATGGCCGGGAACCTCTTGGTGCACGCGGATGGTGATTTTGCCAAGGCTTTCGTAAAAGGCCTGCGCGGCTTCGACCACGCCGGGGGTAGTTTTGTCGTTGCCCATCACCTCGACCAATGGGATCAGATGGGGCGGATTGAACGGGTGGCCAAGCACGAAGCGCGATGGCATTTGCCAGCCTGCCTGCATCTGGCCCAGTGTTAAGGCCGGAGGCGGAACTGGCCACGATTGCTGTTGGTTTCAGAATCGGTTCGATCTCGGCGAAGGTTGTATGTTTGATCGCGATGCGTTCGGGAACATTTTCCTGCACGAAATCGGCGCCCTCAACGGCGGCGGCTGCGCTGCTGTGAAAGCAGATCGCATCGGGGGTACCGTGATGGGTCAGACCCAGTTCACCGAGCGTGGGGCAGGCCGTCTCGATATAGGTGCGCACCGCGTGTTCAGCGTTATCGGAGGGGTCGAACACCGCCACGCTACGTCCCGAGGCGAGGAAGAGCGTCGCCCAACTGGCCCCGATGACGCCCGCCCCAAGGCAGGCAGTGTGGTTTACATCGCTCATGAGAAAAGGCTTGGATTGATGGGGGAAGAGGCGGTCATCCCGCCATCGATGGTAAATAATTGACCCGTGGCAAACGCTGCCTCATTCGAAGCCAGCCAGACGGCCATCGCGGCGACATCGCGTACCTCGCCGAAGCGGCCAGCCGGGTGGCGGGCCAGCGCATCAGTGCGGGCAGCAGAGGGGTTGGCGGCCAGGTCAAACCCCGCCTCAAGCATCCCGGTATTGATCCAACCCGGGCAGATTGCGTTACAGCGTATACTTGGGCCATGATCCACAGCGATTGACCGTGTAAGCCCATGCACAAAAGCCTTTGAGGCATTGTAGAGCGCCATGGAGGGATCGGCATGCTGTCCTGAGATCGAGCCGATATTGATGATCGCGCCGCCCCTGGACATCTGCGGGATGAAGGCCCGACAGCAATTGAAGACGCCCCGGCAATTCGCCCCGATCACCAGATCCCAATCTGCATCGGTGCTGTCGGTGACGGGTTTTTCCACCTGCACGCCCGCGTTGTTAACGAGGATATCCAGCGTCGGAAGGGCGTCTGTCAGAGCTGTCATCTGTGCCGGGTCAGAGACATCCGCCTGCACCCATCCGCAGGCGTCGGGCAACCCGTTGGGGCGTGGGCCACGACCGCAGGTGGCGACTGTCGCGCCTTCGGTCATGAAAGCCTGAACGATGCCAAGGCCGATGCCTTGCCGTCCGCCGGTGATCATTGCTGTCTTGTCGCTCAGGCGCATGATCTGGTGCCTTTTATAGTTTCATCTGCTGGACTTGCGCGCTCAGCCCGCCGTCCAGCACCCAAAGCTGACCAGAGGCATATCGGGCCTCGTCGCTGGCTAGCCAGGTCACAAGGTTGGCGATATCGTCCGGCGTGCCATAGGTGCGCATTGGATGCACATCGCGCATCGCCTGTTTCATGTCCTCGACGCTCTTACTCTCTCCCCCCACTCCATCGCTGGTGAAAAACCCCTGCATCATGGGCGTGTCGATGTAGCCGGGGCAGATGGCGTTCACGCGGATGCCTTCGGGGCCGTGATCGCAGGCCATCGCACGGGTCAGGGCATGCACCGCCCCTTTGGTGGCGCAATAGGCGGCGAGGCTTGGGTCGGCGATAAACCCATCATATGACCCAAAATTGATCAGAGAGGCCGAGGCGCCATTTTGTGCCGCCTTACGCATCAACGGCAAGGCGTGTTTCGAGGTCAGGAATGTGCCGGTCACGTTGACCGCGAAGGACCGGTTCCATTCTTCCAGCGTCGTGTCTTCGATGGTCTTCTCGATCTCGATCCCGGCTGCATTGACGAGGATATCCAGATGGCCGGTTTCCGTGCCGACCGTGTTCATGGCCGTTTTCACCGCATCTTCATCGGACACGTCAAGCTGCACAAAGCGGGTGGTGTCCGCTTCATCAAGCGAACCGGTTTCGGTCAGATCGGCGGCATAGACGGTTGCGCCTTCCTTTTCGAACCGGGCACAGATCGCGCGGCCAATGCCGCCCCGCCCGCCGGTGACGAGGGCGATTTTTCCATTCAGTCTCATGGGGTGTCATCCTTCAGCGGGGGAAAGCGGTAATGGGCGGCGGCCTTGGTCCAGTCCATATGATTGCGCACATATTGCTGGCTCGCATCCGATGGCGGATTGTAGTCCCAATGCTCGCCCGCGCCCGCCTCCATCGCTGCATGCAGAGCGCGGCGGGATTTCTGGGTGGCGATGATATTGGTGCGCAGGGCCCCGCTATCCCAGCGATTAACAACTTCTGCGGCAAAGCTGGCGGCCTGATCGGCATATGCCGGATCAGTGGCAACATTCATGCGCTCCCCCGGATCAATGCCCAGATCATAAAGCTGTGGCGGGTCGAGATCGCAATGGATGTATTTCAGTGTGCCGCGCCGGATCATAAACACGGGTGCGGCGGTCATCTCGGCACAATACTCGCCGATCGCCTCGTCCTCCGGATCAGCCTCGCCACGGGCCAGCGGCATCAGGGATCGGCCATCCACCGGCTCGCCCAGCATATCCGCGCCGCCCCCTGCGATCTCGAGGAATGTAGGCAGTAAGTCGACAAGCGAACAGGCGTTGGAGGCCGTGCCCCGGGCCACGCCCGGTCCGACCATGACCAGCGGCACACGGGCGGAATGCTCAAAGAAGTTCATCTTGTACCACAGACCACGCTCGCCCAGCATGTCGCCATGATCTGCGGTGACGATGACAATTGTGTCATCCAACTCGCCGATATCCTCCAGCGCCTTCACCACGCTACCGATCTTGCTATCGAAATAGCTGACATTGGCCAGATAGGCGCGTCGTGCACGGATCGTCTCTTGTTGGGTCAGTGGTACATAGCTGGCCTCGATCCCGTCCATGATACGCTGCGAGAACGGGTCTTGCGGGTCGGGCGCGGGGCTGGGCAGGTCGATGTCGTCGTCAGAATAGTGGTTCCACCATTCCGGCTTGGCCACATAAGGGTCATGCGGGTGGATGAAGCTGGCGACCAGCGCAAAGGGCGCATCATTCCCGGCGGCGCGATCCCGCCCCCGGTCGATCAGCCAACGACGGGCGGCAAAGTCGACCTCGTCATCATAATCGGTCTGGAAGGTGGCCACTGCCTCGCCGCTTTCCTTGACGGTTTGCATGTTGTGATACCACTTGTCGATCCGCTCGTCCGGGGCTTCCCAATCTGGCGTCCAGGCGAAATCCGAGGGGTAGATATCGGTGGTCACACGGTCCTGGAATCCGTGTTTCTGATCGGGGCCGACAAAATGCATCTTGCCGGACAGGCAGGTGCGATAGCCCAAGGCGGTGAGGTAATGGGCGAAGGTTGGCACCGAGGCGCGGAATTCGGATGCGTTGTCATAGGCGGCGATCCGGCTGATCAACTGGCCTGGCATGAAAGCAAAGCGCGACGGCGCGCAGAGGGGCGAGTTGCAGTAGGCCGCATCAAACCGCATGCCGCGCGCGGCGAGCGCATCCAGATGCGGTGTTTTTGCGATGGGATGGCCATAGGCCCCGGTAAACTGTGGGGCCAGTTGGTCGGCCATGATGACGACGATGTTGGGCCGGGTCATGTGATTTTCTTCGTACAAAAAGGGAGAAGAGAAAATTCGTGCGAATTTTCTTGGGGTTGAGTCATGCGTGAGATGCCTTTTGATAAGCATCCAATACCAGCCCGTGGAAATGATGCACCGCATGCTCGGATTTGCCAGAGCCGGAGGGGTCATTGACAATGCGCCCCTGGGTAAAGGCGGGCGTGTTCATACCGCGCTGCACGCTTTCGACCAACCCGATATCTTCAACCTGCAACACCTCATCCAGATAGCGCATGGCGTCGACCTCCATCGGGTCGGGTTCGGGCGTTTCCAGAAAGAAATCGTAGGTTTCCAACGTCCGGTCCGGCCCGATTGGGATGATATTCAGCACGATGATGGATGATCGGCCCGGATAGCGCATCAGGCAGGTCGTTGGCCACAGCCACCAGACCGCATGGGTGCGCACGGTCGCGTTTGAGACATCATAGGCAGTGTTCGCGCCCTTGCCCGCCTCGGCCATATGCGAGGAATAGATACCATAGGTGGTGACCTTGTAGGTGTCCATATCCACCAGATCGCAGAAGTCTTTATGCGCAGTGGGGCAGTGGTAACATTCAAGGAAATTGTCGACCACGTTCTTCCAGTTCGACTTGATGTCATAGGTCAGGCGGTGGCCGAAGGTGAGTTGATCAATATCTGGCGCCCAGTGGCGGATTTCGGTTTCCAGATCGCCGGATTGCTCGGCCAGTGAGGGCGCATTGCCGTCCAGATTGACATAGATGAACCCGGCGAATTCTTCGACCTGCACCTGACTGAGGCAAATATCGGAGGTCTTGAAATCCTCCAGATGCTCGGTTTCCGGCGCGCGCACCAATTGCCCGTCCAGCTTGTAGACCCATGCGTGATAGGGGCACATGATGCGGCTGGTCTTGCCCTCACCCGACAGCAATTCATGGGCGCGGTGTTTGCACACGTTGTAAAAGGCGCGCAAATGGCCCTCGCGGTCGCGGACCACCGCAATGGGCTGTTCGGCGATCGAGACGGTGACATAAGACCCCGGCTCGCGCAGCTTTTCCACATGGCACACCCATTGCCAGCTTTTGCCCAGGATCGTGGCGACATCGGCCCGGTACCAAGCGTCTTCGGTGTAGGCCTCGGCCCGCAGAGACTGTGAATTGCCCTTATCGGCCGAGTAGCCTTGCGAGATGAGGTTGAAATCCTGTTTTGAGGGCAGAGTGGTCATGCGGGCCTCCGGCGCTGGCTTGAACTGAGAGGATCATTTTCCCCGTAACAGGCGGATTCAATATGCACCATTCGCCGCCAATTTAACATGTCTCGCCCTCAAGGACGCCTGCGATGCATCGGCCAGGCGCGGAACTCAAATGGCACCCGGCCTTCGACCCGGTCTTGCCGGGGAGGCATGCCAAAGCGTTGACGATAGGCGCGGGAAAAATGCACCTGGCTGGCAAAGCCCGAGGCAAGCCCCACCTGCGCCAATGGCACTTCAGTTTGCGTGACCAACCCGCAGGCGCGGTCCAGCCGGATATCGCGGTAGTAGAGCGAGGGCGTCTTGCGCACATAATCGCGAAACAACCGGTCCAGCTGTCGGTGTGAAATCCCGGTCTTTGCGCAGATCTCGGCAATTGACAGCGGGGTCTCAAGATTCTGCTCCATCAGGGCAATGGCGCGGCGCACATTGCGGGGGGCTGTGTTGCCCAAGGGCTCGACCGGATCGGCGTTTTGCTGACTGCCCGTGGGGCGCACCGATTGATGAAACAGGTAGCGCGCGGCGGCATTGGCCTTGGCATCGCCATGGGTGCCCCGCAGGATATTGAGCGCAAAATCAATCGCCGCAGATCCGCCTGCGCAGGAAATCCGGTTGCCGTCAAAGACAAACAGATCCTCGGTCACCTCGGTGTCCGGGAACATCTCGCCAAAGGCATCCATATGCTCGTAATGCACGGTGGCGCGTTTGCCATTCAGCAATCCGGCCTGTGCCAGAATAAACGCGCCTGTGTCTAACGCACCTATCGTGGCGCCTTGCCGTGCCCACCACCAAAGCGCCGCGTGAAGCGGGGTACTGTTGTAAGCCTCGGGCGCCCAACTGGCCGAGACGATGACGATATCGCGCCGGTTGCCCTGCACCTGATTCAACGGGATCGTATCGATCTCCAATCCGTTGCTGGCCGCGACCATGCCGCCCTTTTCCGACACGATCTGCCAGCGAAAGCGTGAGGTGCCATCAAGATAGTTGGCTGCGCGAAAAGGATCGACAAAGCCGGTGGTGGCCGCAAGATTGAAATGCGGCGTGACCAGGATAAGAATTTGCAAAGGCGTGTTGGAAAACCGGTCCATAAGGCCAATGATGCTAAATCAGCGGCGAAAACATGTAAATCAACGGGTGACAGCCTGTAACAATCCGGGGATAGTCGGGGGTGATAGCTGCTATTACAAAAACCGATTGCTCCGAATAGGACATCGTTATATTGACTGACCAGTCAATAAAAAACTAAATGGGGAGAATATCATGAAAAGTTTGAAACTGGGCCTTGCGATCAGTGCTGTGGCAAGTGTTGGCTATGCCGCCGACATGGGTGCCGTGGACGAGCCGATCAAGCTGGCGATCAACGAATGGACTGGTCAGCACGTCACCACCCATGTGGCTGGCGAGATGCTGAAAGCGGCCGGATATCAGGTGGAATACACCACTGCTGGCTATATGAACATGTATCAGGCGATGTCGGATGGTGAAATCCACGCCGCTCTGGAAATCTGGACCTCGAACGTATCGGACGACTACGCCAAGCAGGTTGAAGCGGGCGGTGTGACCGAGATCGGCGATCTCGGTCTTGAGGCATGCGAAGGCATTGCCTATCCGGCCCATGTGGCCGAGCTGTGCCCGGGCCTGCCCGCCTGGGAGGCGCTGCAGGACTGCGCGCAGAACTTTGCCACAGCCGAGACCCTGCCAATGGGCCGTCTGGTTGACTACCCTGCCGATTGGGGCACACCGGGCGCTGACCGGATGATTGGCTTTGGCCTGCCGTTCAAGGCTGTTTCCGCAGGCTCGGAAGGCGCTTTGATCGCCGAATTGCGCGCCTCGACCGACAAGGGCACGCCGTTGCTGATCACCTTCTGGCAGCCCCATTGGGCGATGTCGGCCTATGACGTGCAGTTCGTGGACCTGCCAGTGGGCAATGAAGAATGCTTCACCGATCCGGCCTGGGGGTCCAACCCAGATGCCACCCATGACTGCGATTTCGCGCCCTCGCGTATCTTCAAAGCTGGCTGGAGCGGCATGGAAGAGAAGTGGCCTGCCGCCTATGAAATCCTGTCCAACTATCAGCTTGCTGTTGCCGATCAGCAGCCGATGATGGGTGCAATCGACGTGGATGGTGACTCCGTTGAAGACGTGGTTGCCGCCTGGATGACCGAGAACGAGGGCAGCTGGAAGCCCGTTGTCGACGCGGCCACGCAGTAACGGGTCTGCGCCATGACCAGTCAGACGGGAACCGACGAACCCGCCATTAGCTGCCGGGGTGTCTGGCAGGTCTTTGGCCCAAATGCAGAAACGAAACTGGCCGATGCCTTGGCCAGTTTGGGCGGCGATAGTGATATCGCCGCCCAAAGCTTGCGCGATGACGGGCTGATCCCCGCCGTGCAGGACGCCGCGTTTGATGTCAAACATGGCGAACTCTTTGTGATCATGGGGCTTTCCGGGTCGGGTAAATCCACCATTGTGCGCTGCATTTCTCAGCTCTTGCAGGCCACGGGCGGCGAAATCCTGATCGAAGGCGAGAACCTTGTCGATGCTACCAAAGCGCGCCTGATTGAGCTGCGCCGCCGCAAGCTGGGCATGGTGTTTCAGCATTTCGGCCTGTTCCCGCATATGACGGTGACCGAGAATGTCGCCTTCCCCCTGAAGATGCAGGGGCAGGGAAAGCCTGAGCGTCTCAAACGCGCACAGGAAGTGATCGAACTGGTGGGCCTTGAGGGGCGCGGCGAGTCATATCCACGCCAGCTGTCCGGCGGGCAGCGCCAGCGTGTGGGAATCGCCCGAAGCCTGGCAGTGAACCCTGATATCTGGTTCCTGGACGAACCGTTTTCGGCGCTTGATCCCCTGATCCGTCGCCAGCTGCAGGATGAATTTATCAATATTCAGGCCACGTTGCGCAAATCCATCGTGTTCATCACCCATGATATTGCCGAAGCTCTGAAGATCGCTGATCGCATCGCTATTATGCGCGATGGCAAGATCGTACAGATCGGAACCCCGACCGAGATCGTGCTGAACCCGGTCGATGATTACGTGCGTGAGTTTTCCAAGGATGTGGTCAAGGGACGCCACGCGCGCGTTGCCTCGGTGATGCGCGACAACGCGGCTGATGACAACACACCCGACGATCCTGGTCTGCGTGAAGACATGACGCTGGAAGAGGCGCTGGCCTCGTGTATGTTGCTGTATGATCCGGTGCCGGTCTGGAGCAAGGACGGCAAGAAAATCGGCGTGGTCGACCCATCGGTTCTGGCCGCTGCCCTGCAGGTGGACGAGGCATGAGCGTTCAGGATCAGGCCCCGGCGATCCTGCCCGCGCTGGAGGGCCTGAGCCGCGGCACCATTGCCGCGCTGGTCACGCTGATGGTGGGCGCGGCCTGTCTGTTGTTGGATCCGTATCTGCCATGGCTGGTAAAATACCCGGCGGAGTGGGCGATCCCGGCGTCTGAATGGATTGGCATCTCGCTGGGCTGGTTTCTGGAGCTGATCAAGCCGGTGATGCGGGTCTTCTCGGCCTTGCTGTCTTACCCGATGGAGGGATCGAACTGGCTGTTCACCCATATCCCGTGGCCCTTGATGATCGGTATTGTCGTCGGCCTGGGATGGTATATCGGCTGCTTGCCGATGGCTTTGCTGGGCCTTGGGGGCCTGAGTTTTGTTCTGGCCTCGGGGTACTGGCTGGAAAGCATGGCAACCTTGTCGCTGGTCGCGGTTTCGGTGCCTCTGGCGCTGGTTGCGGGCGGCGGTGTGGGCATATTGGCCAACGAATACCCGCGCGCGAAATCAGCCATTCAGACGGTGATGGACGTGATGCAGACGGTGCCGACATTTGCCTATCTGACGCCCCTGTTGTTGCTGTTCGGATTTGGCCCCGTCGTGGGCCTGATCGCCTCGGCGATCTATGCGGCCCCCCCGATGGCACGTAATGTCATGCTGGGGCTTGAGCGGGTAGAAAGCGACATCAAGGAAGCCGCAATCATGTCGGGCGGCACACGGATGCAACAGCTGTTCCTGATCGAAATCCCCTCGGCCACCTCGCAGATCATGGTGGGGGTCAACCAATGCCTGATGGCCGCCTTGAGCATGGTGATCATCGCCGCCGTCATCGGTGGATTTAATGATATCGGTTGGGAAGTTCTTCTGACCATGCGCAAGGCGCAGTTTGGTCAGGCGATGCTGGCCGGTCTGGTGATCGTGGCCTTTGCCATCGTGATTGACCGGATGAGTGGTAAGCTTGCTGCGGATCGCGAACGGCATGATCTGCGGGTCAGCTGGGCGATCATAGCCATGGCGGCTGTCGCTGCGGTTCTGACATGGAACAGCCTGCCTGATCCATCTGAGATCAGCATTTTGCAGCCCGCCGCCGATTGGGCCGACGAAGGGTTAAGCGCGTTCACCGTGACCTATGGCACCGGGCTCGACACCCTGAAAAATACGGCGATGTTTTATGGATTGCTGCCGGTGCGGATTGGGTTGGATGGGGCGGTATTGCCCTTGACCGGGGTTTAGCTGGACCGGCACGATGAGCCTGATGCTGTTCGCCATTGCCGGTATCGCGGGCTTGGCGCTGGCCGTGCGCGGGCGGCGAACACTGGGCGTGATGTTGGTGATCTTCACAGGTGTGATCGAAACCGGCGTGGCCGAACTGCCCTGGCCCTTTGTACTTTGCGCGGCGGGGGCGATTGGCTGGACCGCCGGGGGGCGCAAACTGGCGACCTTTGCGGTGCTTATGCTGGGCGCTGTTCTAATCAGTGGGCTTTGGGATAAGGCGCTGTTGTCGCTCTACCTGTCCGGCGTCTCGGTCTTGGCCTGTGCTGTCGTGGGTGGCGCGGTTGGCCTAGCCTCGGCGGTCAGCCCGATGGCCTGGCGGTTCGTGCGCCCGATCTGTGACATGCTGCAAACGATCCCGCTGTTCGTTTTCCTAATCCCGGTGTTGATGTTCTTCCAGATTGGCGAGTTTTCGGCCTTCCTTGCGATCTGCCTGTATGCGGTGGTTCCGATGATCCGCTATACCCGCCACGGGCTGATCAGTACGCCGGAGGAGTTGATCGAGGCGTCGGTATCGTCCGGCGCGACCGAGTGGCAAACCATGTTCGAGGTGCGCGCACCCTATGCCGCGCCGACGATCCTGCTGGGGCTGAACCAGACGATCCTTTATGCCTTTGCCATGCTGGTGATTGCCGCCCTGATCGGCACCACCGGTCTGGGTCAGTCTATCTTTCTGGCGCTGGGGCAGGCTGATGTGGGCCTCGGCATTGCCTCTGGGGCGGCCATGGCCATTCTGGCGCTGGTGGCCGACCGGCTGGTGCAGGGCTTTGCCGAAGAACGGCGGCAGGCGCTTGGACTCTGACAGCCGCCTCCTGCCTGCGGTTCTGGCGTTTGTCGCGGCGGCCCTGTGGGGTATCTGGTGGATTCCGATCCGCTATCTTGAAACGCTTGGCTTAGACGGGGCCTGGGGCAGCGTGGCGATGAATGCAGGCGCGGCACTGGCGGCTGTGATCTGGATGGTCCTCGCCCGCGTGCCCTTCCGCGTCAGCCGCAACGGGGTGATGGGCGCGGTTCTGGTGGCCGTGGCGGTGACCACCTATTCAGTTGCGATCACGATGTCAGATGTGGTGCGGGCGATCCTGCTGTTCTACCTTGCGCCTGCGTGGAGCAAGATCATCGAATGGGCCTTTCTGGACCAGAGATGGGGCTGGCCCTCGACCCTTGCGGTGACAGCGTCACTGACGGGGGCCTATCTGGTGCTGGGCGGCGATGTGTCGCTGGCCAGTGTCGGCATCGGGGATCTTCTGGCGGTTCTGTCCGGCATGGCCTGGGCCGGGGGGGCGGCGTTGATTTTTACCGGCGGGCGCGCCCATGCGATGAGCCTGACCCTGGTCACGGCGACCTCTGCCACATTGCTTGGGCTTGGATTTGTCGCTCTTGGCGTTGGCGGCGCGGTTCTGGAACAGGCCAGCATGACTGGGGCCGGTCTGGGTGCGCTGGCCGGGATCATTTATGTGCTGCCCATTCTGGCGCTGACCTTGTGGAGCGCACAGCGCCTGTCACCCGCTGTGGTCAGCTTCCTGCTGACGGCGGAAATCCTGTCGGGCGTGCTGTCCGGCGTCTGGTTTCTGGATGAACCTTTTGGTGCGATGCAGGCCGCCGGGGCGGTGATGATCCTGCTGGCTGCTGCCATCGAAGTGATCCCGCAGTTGATGCGCAAGACTGCTTAGAAAGTGCGTGTCACTGTTTGCCTGATCTCAGGAAATCAGAACCTATCCAGCAGTCGTCGCAGGTAATCACGTTCCTGTTCGGGGCGCGCGCCTTCGCCCGAGCGGCGACGGATTTCATCCAGCAATTCGCGGGCACGGCGATAGACATCTTCGCCCTGCAACAGATCATCCTGCGTGCCCACTTGGCTGCCCCGGCCCGGCACCCGGCCCAGAGGATCGGATTGCTCTTCGCCGAACTGTCCCAGCGCCTGACCCTGACCGCCTTGGGTCTGTTGGTTTTCGGCCAATGCCTCACCCAGATTGCGCATGCTGTCGCGCAGGGCTTCCATCGCCTCGGACTGACGATCAATCGCTTCGGCCAGATCATCGTTGCGCAACGCCTCTTCGGCACCTTCCATGGCATCTTCGGCCCGGCCAAGCGACTCGCGGGCTGCCTCTCCGGCCTCACCACCGATCCCGGGCATGGCATCGCGCTGCGCTTCCAGACGGCGGCGCAGGGCCTCTTGCCGTTCGGCCAGCGATCCGCCGCCGTCCCCGGCCAGAGGGTCATTGCGACCGCCCTGGCCCTGCTGCTCGCCGCCCTGACCTTGGCCCTGACCGCTTTGGCCCTCGTGACCTTCGCCTCGGCCCATATCGCCGCTGCGGCCTTGGTTGCCCTGGCTCTGGCCCTGATTGGCATTGGGGTTGAACTGTTCCTGCAGATCGCGGAAGGCCTGATCGGACAGGCCCTGCTGTTCGCGCAGCGTGTCGGCCAGTCCTTCCATGGCCTGTTCGCCGGGGTTGTCACCGCCCTGGCCGCGCTGCCCTTCGGTGACGCGCAAATTCTCCATCATTTCATGGAACTCTTCCAGCGCCTGCTGGGCCTCGGCCATGCGGCCCTGTTCCATCAGTTCCTGAATGCGGTCCATCATGTCCTGCAGATCCTGCTGATCCAGCATGGTCATGTTTTCATCACCGCGATCACGTTCATCGGTGCTGTCTCGATTGCGTTGCGCCTGTTGCGATTTCTGGCGCAGGTAATCCTGTGTGGCGTCGCGCAATTCCTGCATCAGCTGGGCGATTTCTTCGTCGCTGGCGCCGCGTTTGATCGCTTCGGACAGGCGTTCCTGCGCCTCGCGCATGCGTTCCAGCGCATCGCCAATATCGCCATCTTCCAGCAGCACGGCAAGGTCCCACATCGCCTCGGCGATCTCGTCCTGCGTTTCATCCGTCAGACTGCCATGCTTGGCCAGCGTTTCCAGGCGCCGCAGGATCACTCGCAGTTTGAGATAGGAGGTATCGTTGCGAAACAACCCGTCTTCGGGCGCATGGCTGATCGCGCGCAGCATCTGGGCCACGCCGGGTGCGTTGGACTTCGCCCAGAGCAGATCGCGGCGTTGTTCAATCACCGCCGCGGCCAGAGGATCAAAGAAGCGCCGCGCGGGCAGGGCCATCTGCTGTGGTTCGGAGGTGCCCGTCTGATCGCGTGCGTCCGTTACATCCAGTGTCAGTGTGACAGGCAGATGCGCCCACGGATGTTGCGACAGGTTCTCGATCAGCGTCTCGGTAAATTCAGCGCGGTCGCCTGTGATCGGCATCGGGAGTTCTAACATGATGGGATCACGCGGGTCCGGGTCCGCGGTTAGCCCATAGCGGCGGTCCACCGCCTCGGTATCCAGTTGGAATGTGGCGGTGCCGCTGGTCACGCCGTAATCGTCGCGGGCGCGGAACGGCCGACTCATCTGGCCATCAAATGTGGTGTTGATGCCTTCTTCCATCAGTTCGACCGTCGGGGCGACGTCGGGCATAGCGGTCACCTGCCAGTTGCGCCCGCCGGGACCATCGATGCGCAACTCGCCACTTTGGGTGATGTCAAAACTTTGATTCGCATCTGTCGCGGCACCAATATCATCGGTGCGCCCTGACACGGTTTTGGCGACGCTGAGCGCGCCGATCTCGCCATAGAACCGCAGGGTTATGCGGCTGCCTTCGGGGGCGCGGATCGTGTCTGTTAGGTCATTAAGATAGAGACTGGGCTGTCCGGTATAGACAGGCGGTTCCACCCAGCCTTCCCAGACCGGTCCACTGGCCAATGCGGCCCCGCCACCCGGTGCCATATCCGTGACCGAGCCAACCCGCCAGATCGAGCCGAACATCAGCGCCACAACCAGCCCCAACAGGGCCACATAGCGTATCCCGAACGGATCGCGATGCGAGAGCTTCAGATCGGGTTCCACCGCGCGTGCCTGAGCGGCCTGTGTTTCCATCCGGCTCAGATGCGCCTTCCACAGCGCCTCGGATGCGGGATCCTTGCGGCCAATCACCTGCCGGTCGGTCAGGGCGGTCAGCGGGTGGCCGGGCATGGCGTCATCCAGCCGCGCCAGCGCTTCGGATTTGGGTGGCCAGCGGAATCGGCTGATGCCGTAGCCTGCGAAAATGACCAGGGCCAACAGGATCATCACCATCGCGCTCCACACCACCTCAATCAGCAATGCGTCGTGCAGCCCCATCATCAGGGCAGCAGCGGTGGCGGCAATTAATGTCCAGAGCGGCCAGAACGCATGCACCACGCGTTCGGCAATCAGACCCGCCCAGGTCAGCGTGAGGGGCCACCGCAAACACTGTTTCAAAGGGCCTAGTGAGTTATGGTCAATCGCCATATTCCATCCCGTTTGAGGGCGGTGAACGCGATATGCGCTACAGCCACTCCGGTATGGTATCGCGATTTATCATCTCGTCAAAGGTCGGACGTGGTCTAATGACGGCGAATTGATGCTCATGCACCAGAACTTCGGGGATCAGGGGGCGGGTGTTATACTCGCTCGACATCACGGCTCCGTACGCCCCGGCACTGCGAAAGACGACCAGATCACCGGCCTTTTGCGGCGGCATGTTGCGCCCCCTGGCAAAGGTATCGCCGGATTCACAGACCGGGCCGACAATGTCGTAGGGCTGTTGCTCGGTGCCGGGCACGGGTTCAACCACCGGAATGATATCGTGATGGGCGTCATACATGGCCGGGCGGATCAGGTCGTTCATTGCACCGTCCAAGATCAGGAAATCACGGTCCTCGCCGGATTTCACATAGATCACCTTTGTCACCATGATCCCGGCATTACCCGCCACCAGACGCCCCGGTTCAATCTCGATCTCACAGCCCAGATGGCCCAGTGTTTCCTTGATCAAGGCACCGTATTCGGTGGGCAGGGGCGGTGCGTCATTCGAGCGGGTGTAAGGAATGCCAAGCCCGCCCCCAAGATCGAGGCGTTTGATGGTGTGGCCTTCGCCACGCAGCGTCTCGGTCAGTTCGGCGACTTTCTGATAGGCTTGGCGGAACGGCTCAAGCTCAGTCAGTTGGCTGCCGATATGCACGTCGATGCCGACCACCTCCAGACCGGGCAGGGCGGCGGCCAAAGCATAGACCTCGCTGGCGCGGCTGATCGGGATGCCGAACTTGTTCTCGGACTTGCCGGTGGTGATCTTGGCATGGGTTTTGGCATCCACGTCCGGATTGACGCGGATGGTGATCGGCGCGGTTGTGCCCATTTCGGTGGCGACAGCCGACAGCGCCTCCATCTCGGGTTTGCTTTCGACGTTGAACTGACGGATGCCGCCCTCCAGCGCGAGGCGCATTTCATCGACGGTTTTGCCAACGCCGGCAAAGACAATCTTGTCCCCCGGCACGCCTGCGGCACGGGCGCGCAGGTACTCCCCGCCCGAGACCACATCCATGCCCGCGCCCAGAGCTGCCAGCGTTTTCAGGATTGCCTGATTGCTGGCCGCTTTCATGGCGTAACAGACCAGATGGTCCATGCCCTCAAGGGCCTCATCGAACAGCCGGTAGTGCCGTGACAGCGTGGCGGTGGAATAAAGATAGAAGGGTGTGCCCACCTCCGCCGCAATCTCGGCGACGGGGACGTCCTCGGCGTGCAAGACGCCGTTTTGATAGATAAAATGGTCCATGTCTCCGCACTTAGGGCGAAGCCTGTCGGCGATCAATCGGAAAAGCGCCACAGTGGACGACCGGTTTTGTGCGATGCAGGGACGTGATCTGATTAATCAGACGCGGTCGAGGGGGGCTTTTCAAAGGGTTTCGACGGCTTTGATCGTGGTGCTGGCACCGCTAGCGGCGCTGGCCGATGTGGATAGCAGCAGCGATCATGTGGGGGTGGGCCGCTTTGAGAGCAGCGAGATCAAAGGCTATGATTATCAGGTGTTTGACAGCTTCACTGTGATCAGCTCGCAGCGCATCAGCGCCGTACTTTGCCGCACTTGCGGCTGTCCTGCCGCCGCCTTGATGTCATCTGAAGAGATTTCGCCTGTCCGGTGGATCATGCATGTCCCTTCGACTGGTTCAAGCCGTATCCGAACCCAGCTCCTGCTCGATCAACGTGACCCAGTACGATGAGCCTGGCACCAGCGCGGCATCATTGAAGTCATAGTCAGCTGAATGGAGGGGGCGCGCATGGCTGCCCTCGACGCCGTTACCCATCAGCATGAAACATCCCGGGACAGCGGCGACCATATGCGCAAAATCCTCGGAAAACAACTTGGGTGGGCAATCGCCATCAACATTGTCAGCAAGGGCGCGAGCCGCAGCCTCGGCCGCACGGGTCGGCTTTGCGTCGTTGATCGTGGGCGGAAAGATCGTGTCGTAACGGACCGTCGCCTCAACATCATGTGCGGCTGCAATCCCGGCAACGATCTGGCGCATCGTGGCCTCGGTTGCCGTATTGGTGCCGGGCGTCAGCGCCCGGGCATCCCCCTTCAGAATCGCATGGCCAGGCAGCACGTTGCGTCGCCCATCGGTGATGAATTCGGTGATCGACACCACCCCGTTCTGCGCCGGATCCAGTTTGCGCGACACGATGGTTTGCAGCGCATTCACCATCTGCGCCCCTACTGTGATGGCATCCACCCCCATATGGGGCAAAGCGGCATGGCCCCCGCGCGCAGCGATCTCGATCTCAAACAGGCTTTCAGCCGCAGTGATGGGCCCGGCACGGGTGGCGAAATCGCCCAAGCCCATGCCCGGAATATTATGCATCCCGTAAACCCGTTCGATGCCAAAGCGGTCAAACAATCCGTCGCGGATCATGGCGGCCGCGCCATCACCAAACTCTTCGTTGGGCTGAAAGATGAACACGGCACGGCCGTTGAAATCGCCTTGTTCGGCCAGATGTTTGGCCGCCCCCAGGGCCATGGTCATATGCCCGTCATGCCCGCAGGCGTGCATTTTCCCGGCATGGGTGGACCGATGCGCAAATCCGTTGGCCTCATCAATCGGCAGGGCGTCCATATCGGCGCGGATGCCGATGCTGCGCGAGCCATTGCCGCGTTGCAACACGCCCACCACGCCGGTCTGACCAATGCCGCGATGCACCTCCAGACCAAAGCTTTCCAGCAATTCGGCCACGCGTGCTTCGGTCTTGGGCAGATCAAACTCCAGCTCGGGGATTTGGTGGAACCCGTGCCGCCAGTTGGTCATCTCGTCATGCAGATAGGATGTTTTCATTTCTGCACCGTGGCTGATAATCTGAAATCTCTCAAGCCCGTGAAAGGAATGTCCATGAAACATGCCATCGTGACAGGGGCCGCCCGGGGGATCGGGCTTGCCACCACCAAACAGTTTCTTGATCTTGGCTGGCGGGTGACGATGATTGATCGTGATGAGCCCGCGTTGGAGGTTGCAGCGGACCCGCTTGAGAATGTTGATCCGGTGCTGTGCGATGTCTCGCAACCGGATCAGGTGGCCCCTCTGGCCGCTGCCTATCCGCAAATCGATGCGCTGATTAACAATGCCGGCGTGGCCGATTTCGGACCGATGGAGGATAGGGATTTTGCCCGCTGGCGTGCGGTGATGGAGACCAATCTGGATGGTGTCTTTCTGATGTCGCAAACCCTGCGCGACAGCCTGATCGCCAGGGCGGGAGCGATCGTCAACATCGCGTCGATCTCAGGGCTGCGCGCCAGCACGCTGCGCGTGGCCTATGGCACCTCCAAAGCAGGCGTGATCCACCTGACCCAACAACAGGCCGCCGAGTTGGGTGATCACGGCGTGCGCGCCAATTGTATCTGCCCCGGTCCGGTGAAAACCAGGCTGGCCATGGCGGTACACACGCCTGATATTATTGACGCGTATCACGATGCGATCCCGTTGAACCGCTATGGATCAGAGGACGAGATCGCATCGGTGATCACCTTCCTGTGCTCGGATGCGGCCAGTTATGTCACTGGTCAGGTCATTGCCGTGGATGGCGGGTTCGAGGCCACCGGCATCGGCCTGCCTGCGTTGCGGGACGGGTTGTAGCTGGTGCAGGGGTCAACACTGTTGACGCGATCCGGCAGCGGCTTTTTGGAAAGAGCGAAGAATGCAAAGTAAATCAGGTCCTTTTAACACGAGACTCGATTCGCAATAAGGGCGGTTGTTTTTGAACGGAGGTATCCCTGCCCATTTGGTCAGGCTGTTTTCAAATTCAGGTTTGCCAGGGCCGCTACATTCCTTGCGATCATATCCGCCTGGCCATTATTGCGATGGGTATCGGCAAAAATCCCGAACTTTTTCATGCGGCAAATTCCATGCTCTGCGCCGATGCGCAGCTTTGCGTGCCATGTGTTGCAGCTTTTCCGCTCTTTGGCAAGGGGATGGTTCCTTGAGGCCTTGAGCGGGACTTCCAGCGACGTTCCCGGATAACCGGGATCGCCCGGGACAGGCACACCGGGGGGCTTGTCCACGCGCGCTTCATCATATATCCGCCTGTCGTGCTTTCGCCCGGGCTGTGCAGGACCAACGGCCAGGATCCTTTTCCTGTCGTCGGTAATGATCCGGTGCGACGCTGTATGGCGTTTCTTCTTTCCTGAATAACTGGCCTTGCGCCTTGACGGCGTCCCGGGGCGCTGAACAGGGCGCCCGGTACCATCGATCACAGGATAGAGAAGATCGTTTCTTTCCTGTGTCGATAATTTGATCCTGCGCTCCGGCATGGCGAAATGGCCAGCCATCACCGTCGTCATGGCGCGAACGCGGCGGCAAACTGTAGGGCTGGAAATGTCGAAAAGCAGGCCAACAAAGGCCTGGCCGGCGTATGTGCGGTAATGGATCAGGCACAAAAGCATCTGTTCCGCCAGTTGCAGCCGATACTTCCTGCCGCCCCCGATGGCCCGTTGTCTGTTCTTTCGGGACAAACGCGCGGCTTCACCGGCAAGCCAAATCGGGTGAAGCTGACAAACCGGAGCATCAAAATCCGCCGGACGTATTCCGGAAAGGCGGAAAAACAACTCCGGACGTGCCCGTAAAACTTTCAGTACGGCCATTCCGGCAAACTCCACTGCTTCGGTGAAGCTGGAATGGCAGAAATCTACCTATTGCGAAACAGGTCTACGTAACCATGCCCACGCTCAGAGTGAGATTCAGTGACGTGCGGGACCTGACGGCGAGCGTTTCGACACGAGAGAAGAGACGGCGGTATCCCTTCAGCCTGCGGAACAGGTGTTCTCCTTCGTGACGCCGTATGCAAATGATCTTGTCGTCGCTCCATTTGACCAATCTGTTCGCTGTCGGTGGGACAGAAGGTGTCATCCCCAGGTCGCGCATGTCGCGCTGTGCATAGTCATGCTCTTCGGTCTCGGCTGACGGGATGTTCACAATGGGCCCAGGCAGCCGCCTGTTGTTGAAACCGTCGGCCCCGACGGGGATTATTGTTTCCAATCCTGCAGGTTGCGCCGAGGTCCTTTGCGATGAACAAGTTCAGTTGTGCAGAGGCCATTAATCGTTCCAATAAGAGCGGTATCAAACAAGCCCCCCGACGCTGCCGACGGATGGCTTGATGCCAGCTTCTGCTCAGCGTTCCGTATAGCGAATGGGCAAATATTGTCCGCCGCAGTTGCTATGGTGTATCAGGCCGCCTTGCTGAACAGGGCGTCCGTCGTGAAGGGGGGCTCCAGGGTATCGGGGACAAGGCCCTGCCAGGTCGGGCGTGGATAGGGTCGCTGACCCACAGGAGGTTTGGTTCCGGTGCCCGGATACGTGGGTCACGGCGTCGCGTATCTCGCTGTCTTTCTCGGTCTGCATGACCCAGTCACGTAAGGTCTGAGGACGACAGCCGATCTTTGGGGCAATCGCGGGATTCCCCCGCCCTAGAGTTTTTTGAGACACCGTTCAAGACATGACCCAAGGGGATGATTGAGGTGTATCATGACGGAACAAAGGAAGGTTGAGCGCGAAGGATCCGGAGCTGCGGAGACTTCACATATCGCAGCGGATCCGGCTCCGGCCCGGCGACGGAGACTTACGGCTACACGCAAGCAAGAGGCCGTTCCGCGCGTTCTTCGCGGCGAAGATGTTGAATTGGTCGCACGTTCGTTTGGTGCGACAGCTGCGGATGTCAGCGGTTGGCGGGATGCATTTCCCGAAGGAGGGTCATCAAACCTGAAGTCCCGTCCGCGCGACGTGCGCGATGAGGGGATTGACCGTCTGCGGGCCAGGGTGGGTGAGATCACCATGGATAACGAACTTCTGTATGAGAAGATCGCGAAGATGGAGGCGGGCCACCCTTTCGGGTGCCGGAGGTCGAAACGATGAGTGCCGTCATCTCGATCTCCACGGGCAAAGCCTACGGCGTTTCCCGGGTGTGCCGGGTCTGGGGACTGGGCCGCGCAAGCGTGTATCGTGACTTGCGCCCGCTTCCGGCGGAACCCGCGCCGCGCCGCCGCCCTGGTCCTCGGGGAGCGATGTCTGACGCTGATCTGGTCGAGAGGATCAAACAAGTGATCACTGACAGCAGGTTCCATGGCGAGGGCCACCGCAAGATCCGGGCACGTCTGCGCTGCAAGGGCATTCGAACCTCGAAGGCGCGGGTGCTCCGGCTCATGCGGGAGAACGGGCTTTGTGCGAAGCCATGCCATGGGCCCGCCCATGGCCCCCGTGCCCATGACGGCACGATCATCCCGGACAACATCGATGAGATGTGGGGCACGGATATGACGGGGACCGTTCCTGGCACAGGTCGCCAGGTTGCCGTCTTCATCGCGGTTGACCATTGCCCGGCGGGCTGCGCAGGCGGTCATAGCCTCTCAATCAGCATCATTCCGAAGGTGTTATGGCTCGCAGTACATCGGCCACGACTTCCAGAACGGGATTGCCTGGCCGGGCGCGAAATCCTCGCCGTCCTTTGTCCGCGCTCCCGAAGGCAACGGCCGCGCCGAGCGATTCATTCGAACCCTGAAGGAAAACCCGCTCCGGGTCAGAACTTTCGACACCATCGAGGAACTCCAGGCCGCCCTGCAAAAGCTCAAGGAGGATTACAACGAAGAATGGCCGATCCAGCGGCACGGACACCGTTCGCCAAACCAGTTCAGATGTGACGCAATGGACAAAATCCAGGCCGCCGCATAAGCTTCACGAGTGTCTCAATAACCCTAGGGCGCTACAGGGTTCATCTAACACCCCCGTAAAGAAGCTTTGAACCTGCACTGCGGCGATCCGCTGAAACTGCACCCGCAAAGCAGACCTCTTTAGGCCATTTCAGGCTCCTAAAGCTGTGTCCAGCTGAGCGGTAACAGATCGGGGTTGGACAGTTTGTCACCGGCAAACCAATGCTCTGGTGCGATCACCTGTTTGGAAGGCGATGGGTTCAGCCAGCCGGCCCACCACGAAAAGGTGGAATTGGCGATCACATGATGGGTGCACAGCGACTGCAGATGCATGTCGAAATGGCCGGTGGTTTCGTCGTTTATGTCCACCACAACGGTGTCGTGCCCCAGATCAAGGTTGTCCCGCGCCCAGGCGGGATCGTTTGAAAAGACAAAACAGGTCAGAGGGGCCAGTCGTTCGCCTAGTTTCCTGGCGGCACCCTGGTAGTAGTCTGGCGTGCAGGCGGCATAGGCGCCGGTCTCAAGATAGTCACCGCGCCGCACATGGAACGACACCGGCGTGGGCGCGGCCGCGATCTGATCCGCCATGGCACGATTGGCGCTGTCCAGCTGGGTCGTGAAAGTCAGATCATGACGCAACTGATCTATGATCGGCGCAAAATACTGTTCAGACTGCCAATAGCCATGCAGATATGTGCCGCGTGGCAGGTCAAAAAACCCGGTGTCAAAGCCCAGCCCGTGTTCGCGATACAGCCGGGGATTGCCCCCAAACCAGCGCCACATCCCATAGCGGATCAACCCATCAGACTTAGCAGGGGGCAAGCTGTCAGACCGGGAAAATCGCGCATGGGTGAAATGGGTAAAACAATCGCCCCGGTCCCTGCTGTCGGCGACATAGCGACTGTCCAGCACCAGATCGCAACCCAGATGATCGGCCAGCGCGCGCCCGGCGGCATATTGGAACAGTTGATTTCCCGCGCCGCCAAACAGGCGCGAAATGACGGGTTTCTCAGCCATGTGTCAGCCCCCCTTTTGCCGGGGCCGGGCTGCGCCGCGACAGCATGTTGACACCCTGGCGATAGCGGGTGCGACGGATCGTTCTGACCAGCTTCTCAAAAATCGATTTATCGCCTTTCTGGATGGTTGATCCGTCCAGGTCGTCCGCCGCATCACTAATTCCAGAGGGCAAGATCATCGCGGGGCGCATCCCGGTGTGCCAGTGACTTTGCACGAAGGTATCTAGGGGACGGTCAATCACTTCCGACAGCTGCAAAAGATGGGCGGCGGCCTCTTTCGAGACCATCTGTGCCGTGGTGCGCAGACCCGCGTTTTGCGGCACTGACAGACGGCAAGGGCCATTGCTGTCGATCAGGGTTGCAGGGCCAGCGATGGGCCGAGTTTGCAGTTGAATATACCCCAACCTCGCGATGTTCTGCGCGGCGAGTTCCATCGCAAGGGGAAAGTGATCAGAGTCAATTCCGGTATCGTCTTCGATGATGAGGGCGGCCCCGGCCTCGCGCATCTGCATCTCGGCCCAGATCTGACGGTGGCTGAGAAAACAGCCGATCTCGCCATTGTTCAGGGGAAACGGATAGCTTAGATGAAACAGATCGGCCCCGACCACATCAGACAGATCGCTTGAGGACAGGGCGGAGCCATCAACAGCGGGCCAGACCTCGACCGTCTCAAAGCCATCGGTGGCCTCGCATGTATCGCGCAACTGATGCGCGTTTGCCCTGCGACGTGACGCGCGGGTCAGGTGCAGGACAAACGCATGCAGTTCCATGATCAGGCGGCGTCTTCGGACCAGCCTGAGATGGATTTCACCTCGACAAAATCCTCGATGCCCCAGGTGCCGCCTTCGCGGCCGTTGCCTGATTGCTTCATCCCGCCAAAGGGCGCCCCGGCCCCGCGGCTTTGACCGTTCATTTCCACCATCCCCGAGCGCATTGCCGCGCCGACGCGGTTGGCACGGGCAGGGTCTTGCGTCTGGACGTAATTGGTCAGGCCGTAAACCGTGTCATTGGCCATGGCGATGCCTTCTTCCTCGGTGTCAAACGGCGTCATTGCCAGAACGGGCCCAAAAATTTCTTCGCGGTAGATGGTCATGTCGGGCGTAACATCGGCAAACACCGTCGGCTTGACGTAAAAACCCCGGTTCATGCCATCGGGACGGCCAGTGCCCCCGGCGATCAGCCGTGCGCCCTCATCAATGCCCACCTGGATCAGGTCTTGGATCTTGTTGAACTGCACCTCGTTCACGACGGGGCCGATATGGCGGCCTTCTTGCGAGGCGGGGCCGACGGGGATCGCGGCGGCGACCTCGGCAGCGGTGGCGACGGCCTGGTCATAGACCTCGCGCTGCACCAGCATCCGGGTGGGCGCGTTACAGGACTGGCCCGAGTTGTTCATGCAATGCAGCACACCGCGTTTCACGGCCTTATCATCGGCATCAGCAAAGATCAGATTGGCACCCTTGCCGCCCAGCTCAAGGCTGACGCGTTTCAGGCTGTCAGCGGCGGATTTCGAAATCAGCTTGCCCGCGCGGGACGAGCCCGTGAAGCTGACCATGTCCACATCTTCATGCGCCGTCAGCTGGCAGCCCACGCCGACACCATCGCCATTGACCAGATTGAACACGCCTTTCGGGATGCCGGCGGCATCAATCATCTCGGCAAAGACCATGGCCGAGAGTGGCGATTCTTCGCTGGGTTTCAGCACCATGGTGCAGCCAGCCACCAATGCGGCGCAGACCTTGAGCGTGACCTGATTCATTGGCCAGTTCCACGGCGTGATCAGCGCGGTCACCCCGATTGGTTCGTGACGGATATAGCTACCCGGCGTGTTGGGGTCATGCGGATGGGTGAACGCATAGCCACGCGCGGCATTCAGGAAGGCAGCGATATGGCCGGTGCCACAGGGCGCTTGTTGTTGGCGCGACATGTCGATGGGTGCGCCCATTTCAAGACTGATCGCCTGGGCCATATCCTCTTCGCGGGTATTATAGGCGGCTTGTAGCTTTTCCAGCCATGCAATGCGCTGGGCAGGAGGGGTGGCCATCCATGCCGGGAACGCCGCCTTGGCGGCGGCAACGGCGGCGTCGGTATCAGATTGCCCACCCAGGCTGATGACAGCGCAGGCTTCTTCATTGGACGGGTCAATGACGTTGTAATTGTCGGCGGAGGCGGGATTGACCCATTCTCCGTTGATATAGAACTGACGTTTCTCGATCATTTAATTGGCTCCCTTGATCGTGAAATTTCGGTGAGATTCGATGCACGGCTTCGTGATTTCGCGGCACCTTGTCACCCCGTGCGTAAAGCTGCAAGTGGAAGGGGTGTAATTTGCCATACCGGCAATATAGGGTGCGACCCATAGAGATTCCAAACGCTGCGGAGGAACTGCTGATGCGTATCAATGACGAAATTCCGAACCTGACCGTGACCACCGATCAAGGTAGCCTGACACTGCATGACTGGATAGGCGACAGCTGGGCGATCCTGTTTTCGCACCCCAAAGACTTCACGCCGGTCTGCACCACTGAGTTTGGCGCGGTTGCCCGCCTGTCGGACGAATGGGAAAAGCGCGGCACCAAAGTGATCGGTGTCAGCGTGGATGGCGTTGAGGATCATAAAAAGTGGAAAGGCGATATCGAGCATGTGGACGGTGCGCCTGCCGGGTTCCCGATCATTGCGGATGAGGGCCTGGCCGTGTCCAAAGCCTTCGACATGCTGCCGGCTGATGCCTATCTGCCTGATGGCCGCACACCTGCTGACAGCGCCACGGTGCGCAGCGTGTTCATCATTCGGCCCTGATAAGCAGGTCAAGCTGATGATGACCTACCCGATGACCGTGGGGCGCAACTTTGCCGAGGTGCTGCGCGCGCTGGACGCATTGCAGACCAGCATGTCGCACGGTGTTGCCACCCCGGTCGACTGGACCGTGGGCGAAGATGTGATCATCCCGCCGACCGTCAACAATGAAGATGCCAAGGCCAAGTTTGGCGAATTTGAAACCGTCCTGCCCTATCTGCGCAAGACCAAGCTGCCGGGCTAGGCCCAAGAAAATTCGTACGAATTTTCTATCCGCACCCCTGAGAAGTCGGGGCCAAATCAAAAGGGAATTATATACGATAGTGCCCACTACCCCCCCCACAGTCCGATTTGGTCCGCTAACATGGTTACGATTTTTCCTTTTCAGTGTGATCGCGTCGCCTCGCACCACCGCACATGACAGCCTTCCCCAGACGCTCCGGCTTCACTGGTACGCTCACATCCTTTTTCATGTCATCTTTAGAAGGCTGATAGTATCCGTCTTGATCAAGGAGAATTTTGCGACCATTCGCGGTCAGCCTTGACAAGCGCATTTGCCATCTCGATCAGTTTTCTCATGAGCGCGGTGAGAGCGACTTTGGCAGGCTTCCCGGCTGCCATCATGGCCAGGTATTTCCTTGCGAGGTCAGGGTTGTGGCGTGCCGCGACGAGAGCCGGCATGTAAAGAGCGTCGCGCAGGAATTTACGACCGCCCTGAATGAAGGCCTTGCCGCGCCATTGCCCGGACTGTCGCGTCATGGGTGCGGGGCCCGCCGGACTGGCTGCCTTCCTGCGGTCCAGTGTTCCAATCTCTGGAAATTCGACCAGGATGGCGACGGCAGCGACCTCGCCGATGCCGGGAATGGAGCGGAGAATATCATGTGCGCGCGCCCTTTTCCGACAATCACGCAGACGCGTCCCGAGTTCATCGTCAAGAGCCGCGATCTGGCGTTTGACCTGCGTCAGGCGTGGTTTTGTCTGGCGGCGTGTGAACGCCAGAGTCTGTGTTTTCACACGGTTCAACAGCCGGGTTCTGTCCTTGACCAGGGCCATCCGCGCGATCTGCAACTCTTTGAGTTCACGTTCATTCCTGTTGTAAGGCCTGTCCGGTACCGGATCGAACGCCGAACCCATCGTGGCCAGGATGCGCGCGTCAACGGCATCTGTTTTGGCACGCGTTCCATGCGCCTGGGCAAAGCGGCGGGCCTGTAGTGGATTGATCTTCACCAGAGGCAATTTGCCCGGGAACGTCTTCTCGAAGGAGGCATGGTAAGCACCCGTTGGTTCAAAGACCACGATTTGTGGCTGTTCGCTCCCGATCCAGCGCCTGAGCGCGCGAAAGCCGGAAGCGGTGTTGTCGAATTGGGCATGTTGTCCTGTCTTGATCCGATGCACATCCAAATGCGCTTTGGAGATGTCGGTCCCGATGCTGTCCTTCATTATCTTCGATGTCCTGTGCCTGTCGTGCAGAGCCAGCAGCTGCTGCGTATCCGTTCAGGCCTCATGCGAAGACGGTGGCTGATCAAACTGTAGCACGGTTCATTACAACCAGGCCCCTCACGATCCAGCGACCGTCGAAGCCAGTCACGCCATATATGGCGTGACTGGCTTCGCCTCAAACTTCGCATGAAACCCGGGGAAAGTCATAAGACAAGCTCCTGTCCATGACCTTGCCGTAGTATTCGGATTTCTTGTGTTTTTCAGTCATTTTGATTTCCTGATATTTTTCCCAGTAATATCAGGAGGTTTTCAATGTCGATCATGTCGTTCAATGTCTTGGTAATTTTGAACGTTATGGATTGACCTTCCGCCATACGCACGAGTTTACCAGCGTTTCCTTCTGCAACATCACCTTTTCGCCACATGTTAAACACAATTCTTTCGGGGCAGATGCCCAGGCACAGTAAGTAACTGTATTGCCTGTCCAATCGAACATGATTGAATTGAAATGTACCATTAGCACCCAAAGACGCTGTCTTGACCTCGAATCCCTTCCCTATGATCTGCATATCAGTTGGAGAGGTTCGACTTCCATTTGTTGTTCTAATATTGTTGCGTCGTAAATACTGGCGGATAAATTCCTCTCCAATCTCGCTTCGATTTGTATTCCCTAACAATCTATAGCCAGCCAACGGAGACTCTTTCCATATATCTTCCGGTGCGTGTTTCTTGATAACCAACGCCATTAATTCAACTGGCATCATACGGGAGATTCCCATCTTGATTTGATTTCACCCTGCTTCCAGAAAACAAGGAAATAAGAATGGTTCTTCCTAGGGCCTGTTGACATTCGGGGTTCCCATTTTGCCTGAAGTCTGATTCAAGCTTCCAAAATGGAGGTGTTGATGGACGCAAATCGTTTGGCTGTTTCCGATGAGCTTTGGGAGAAGATTGAGCCGCCTATACCGGGCAAGGCAGGCGATCCGGGTGTTACCGCGCGCAATAATCGCCGGTTTATGGAAGCAGTATTATGGCGCGTACGCACAGGGTCCCCATGGCGGGATTTGCCCAAAGAGTTTGGCAACTGGAACAGCCAGTTCAAGCGATTTCGTCGATGGGCCAGGAACGGCGTGTTCGAGAGTCTTTTCAATGCCATGAGTGGCGAGCCGGACCTGGAATATGCCCTTATCGACGGGACGATTGTTCAAGCTCATCAGAAGGCTTCGGGCGCAAAAGGGGGACTCAACACCAGGCTATCGGACGCTCTCGCGGCGGACTGACGACCAAGGTCGTGGCCTTGGTCGATGCGCTCGGTAACCTGTTCCGGTTTCTGCTTTTGCCGGGACAGGCACACGACATGAAGGGGGTCGCTCCTCTGATCAAGGGGGCTTCCTTTGGGGCGTTGCTGGCCGACAAAGCCTTCGACGCCGACTGGCTCCTGCAAGACCTTGATGAGCGTGGCGCAACCGCTGTCATCCCGCCCAAATCGAACCGAAAAGTTCAACGGGACTACGATACCCACATGTACAAGTGGCGCCATCTCATCGAAAACCATTTCGCAAAGATCAAGGAATTCAGAGGCATAGCAACGCGATACGACAAGACTGATACAAGCTACGCTGCCAACTGGCACCTCTGTGCCATGCTCATTGCAACACGATGATTGTCAACAGACCCTAGTGTTCAGCACCTGACATAAGATTCCCACTGTCGGTTTTCTGTGCCATACCCGGCCCATGAGACGCACTGACATGTGCCTTTACCTTGGCCCCGCCGAGCGTTCTGAGCTTCAAGCCCTGATCGCCAACCGCAACAGCCCTCGCAAACTGGTCTGGCGGGCCGAGATCGTACTGGCAACGGCGGATGGTTGCGGCACGTTTGAGATCATGCGGCGGGCGGGCACTTCGAAACCTACCGTGTGGCGTTGGCAGCAACGCTATCTCGATGAGGGTGTAGCTGGCCTCAAACGTGACAAGACCCGACCTTCGCGGGTGCCGCCGCTGCCGATTGCGACACGATTGAAGGTGATCGCCAAGACAGTTCAGGAGTCCCCTGCGAATGCCACTCACTGGAGCCGCAGCCTGATGGCCGAGGCCGTGGGTATTTCGCCTTCGAGCGTGGGACGCATATGGGCCGAGGCGGGCCTGAAGCCGCACCTCACGAAAGGGTTCAAGGTGTCGAACGATCCGCTGTTCGAGGAGAAAGTCGCCGATATCGTCGGGCTCTACCTTGACCCGCCGGAGCGGGCGGTGGTGCTGTGCGTCGACGAGAAGTCGCAAATTCAGGCACTTGATCGCACCCAGCCGGGATTGCCGCTCAAGAAGGGTCGCGCCGCCACCATGACCCATGATTACAAACGCCACGGCACGACCACGCTGTTCGCCGCCCTTGATGTGAAGACGGGCACGGTCATCGGCAATTGCATGCCCCGCCACAGAGCCAGGGAGTTCCTGAAATTCCTGCGCAGTATCGACAAGGCCACGCCAGTGCGATGCGAGGTCCATCCGGTGCTCGACAACTACGCCACCCACAAGACACCCGAGGTCAAGGCCTGGCTCGAAAAGCACCCCCGCTTCAAGCTGCATTTTACCCCCACCAGCGCCTCATGGCTGAACCTGGTCGAGCGCTTCTTCGCCGAGATCACCGCCGGGCGCATCCGACGCGGCAGCTATTCCAGCGTCGATGACCTGGAGGCTGCGATCTACGACTATCCGGCGCTCCACAACGAGAAACCGAAGCCTTTCAAATGGACCAGGAGCGCCAAGGATATCCTCACCCGAGAACGCCGCGCACTCGACACGCTGGATGAAATCCGCGGAAATAGGTAAGAAGTGTCAGACTCTGAACACTAGCATGTACTTGCCTGACAGATCTGCTCACACCGGGTTTGTTGTTCCTGACAGCAACAAAGAGATCTTCACATACAAATCCTAATTCGCCAAATTCCTGAATTATCTCCACATGTGTCAAACGTTGCCTGTTTGAACATACTTCATCCTGACATTTCACGATCAAGACTCCGCAGTCTCGTAAAACACGGTGCGCCTCTTTTCCAGCGTCAACGCATAGCTCCAGAACAGCTTCGTGATATTTGCTGGACGTTTTGTTCCCCGTTCCATTATTTCGATAATGGCTTTCGAAAGGGGAATCGTCACCATAAGCGGATCCGCCAGGCGAGTGCATATATGGAGGATCCAGAACAACACAGTCGATTTCATTGTTAGTATAGGGAAGTTTTCGACAATCTGTTCCTGTCAAAATGTCCGTTGCTTTTAGCTTGTACAAATCTTCTGGTACATTTCTCCAAAAAACGCCTTTTCCATAAGTAACATCCGCAATGACACTTCCCGGTTTTACATAAAGATCAAGAATTTGAGGAAATATTGCATGGTTGCCCTCGGTCGATGCGCTAAGTACCAAGTTGGTCGTCGCCTTCCCGTTCTTTACACGCCGCTTGTTTGTCGTTGTACCTTCATTTGATACATATGTGCTTGGCTCTTGCAACATTACCCACGCGCTCCCGAGTTCAAACCGTTGTCCATAATCAAATCCTGATATTTGAGCCGCTTTCCAACCATTGCGCCAACCATACCGGACATCTGGTCAATTGTATCCCGACCACGAACATTGTGGCGACCGGAAAACTCAGCTACGTCAGGGCAATCGCGCTTCAAAAGTCTTGGATGAGAGTTTTCAGGACCTCATTGCTCCAGCCCGCTTTTTTGAATTTGCCGCGATTTGATCCTTTTGCAGGATTGGCCTTGATGATGCTCAAGGCAATCCGCCTCAAAGCGGCAAAGCTGGCTGGCGCGTGATCTTTTCGCGCGCGGTGTCGGTCGTCGTTCATCACCACGTCGAGAGACCAATGCAAGCTGTTCCCAATTTGCCACTGGCCGCGGATCAGTGTGGCGGCCCCCTGAGCCGCGGGACATTTGGAGAGCGGATAAAGCCGTTCGGCGTGACTGGTTTTGTCGCCAACCGCGCGCCTGGAGGCGACATGGACGAAAGCCTGAAGAGGCGGCCACTTATGGGTATTGATCAGATATTCCGGCACATCGTGGACGCGGTATGACCGCTCTTCCACACGACCATGATCAGCATCAATTGTAGACTCGATTCGCAATAAGGGCGGTTATTTTTGAACGGAGGTATCCCTGCCCATTTGGTCAGGCTGTTTTCAAATTCAGGTTTGCCAGGGCCGCTACATTCCTTGCGATCATATCCGCCTGGCCATTATTGCGATGGGTATCGGCAAAAATCCCGAACTTTTTCATGCGGCAACTTCCATGCTCTACGCCGATGCGCGGCTTTGCGTGCCATGTGTTGCAGCTTTTCCGCTCTTTGGCAAGGGGATAGTTCCCTGAGGCCAGGGCAATCGCGCTTCAAAAGCCTTTGATTAGTGTTCGCAGGAAATCATTACTCCAGCCCGCTTTTTTGAATTTGCCGCGATTTGATCCTTTTGCAGGATTGGCCTTGATGATGCTCAAGGCAATCCGCCTCAAAGCGGCAAAGTTGGCTGGCGCGTGATCTTTTCGCGCGCGGTGTCGGTCGTCGTTCATCACCACGTCGAGAGACCAATGCAAGCTGTTCCCAATTTGCCAGTGGCCGCGGATCAGTGTGGCGGCCCCCTGAGCCGCGGGACATTTGGAGAGCGGATAAAGCCGTTCGGCGTGACTGGTTTTGTCGCCAACCGCGCGCCTGGAGGCGACATGGACGAAAGCCTGAAGATGCGGCCACTTATGGGTATTGATCAGATATTCCGGCACATCGCGGACGCGGTATGACCGCTCTTCCACACGCCCGTGATCAGCATCAATAGTGCTATATTCATCAACGTAATCAGTAGCCTCGTCTTCCACAAAAGCCCGGACATCGGCCAACATGTCGCCCTGATTGCCTTTGAGTTGAAGGCAGTGGTTACCGCCTTCTTTTACGATCAATTCACAGGTCTCTCGCTGGCAATGTAACGCATCAGCGGTGATGGTGATGCCATGAATGTCAAGCATCTCGATCAACTCGCGCAGGGCCAGGATCTCGCCGCCGCCCCTGGCGCTTTGCTTGATGCCAAGGGTCAGCCGCGCCCCATGTGCAAAGGCCGTGACAATGTTCATATTCGATTGCCCGGCGGCCTTGTCAAAGCTGCGTCGCATCTCTTTGCCATCAATAGCGATGGCTGGTTCCTCTCCACATCCAGCCGTAAAATCGGCACGAAACTTGTCATAAAACGCTTGAAAACCGGTCGGCTTCATCATCCGGAACAGACGGGAACAAGCGTCATGACAGGGTACGCCATGAGGCAATTCGAGAAAATCGCGCAGAAAATCCTCCTTCATATGACCGAAAAACTCCATGTCGACCGCTGTATCGCCGCCGCAAAGCGCGCATAAAAGGCTGATCGTCATAAGATCACAGAACTTATGACGTGGCGCATTGCCGCCGCGTGGGTCATCCATCTCATTGAAACAGCTGTCCAGGTTGGGCATCGCGAAGCTCCATCAAGTGATGAAACCTCCAGAATCCAATTCGCAACCGCTGTCAAACTTTAAGCGCGATTCCCCTGTCCCTGAGGCTTTGAGCGGGACTTCCAGCGACGTTCCCGGATAACCGGGATCGCCCGGGACAGGCACACCGGGGGGCTTGTCCACGCGCGCTTCATCATATATCCGCCTGTCGTGCTTTCGCCCGGGCTGTGCAGGACCAACGGCCAGGATCCTTTTCCTGTCGTCGGTAATGATCCGGTGCGACGCTGTATGGCGTTTCTTCTTTCCTGAATAACTGGCTTTGCGCCTTGACGGCGTCCCGGGGCGCTGAACAGGGCGCTCGGTACCATCGGTCACAGGATAGAGAAGATCGTTTCTTTCCTGTGTCGATAATTTGATCCTGCGCTCCGGCATGGCGAAATGGCCAGCCATCACCGTCGTCATGGCGCGAACGCGGCGGCAAACTGTAGGGCTGGAAATGTCGAAAAGCAGGCCAACAAAGGCCTGGCCGGCGTATGTGCGGTAATGGATCAGGCACAAAAGCATCTGTTCCGCCAGTTGCAGCCGATACTTCCTGCCGCCCCCGATGGCCCGTTGTCTGTTCTTTCGGGACAAACGCGCGGCTTCACCGGCAAGCCAAATCGGGTGAAGCTGACAAACCGGAGCATCAAAATCCGCCGGACGTATTCCGGAAAGGCGGAAAAACAACTCTGGACGTGCTCGTAAAACTTTCAGTACGGCCATTCCGGCAAACTCCATTGCTTCGGTGAAGCTGGAATGGCAGAAATCTACCTATTGCGAAACAGGTCTTGTGTTATATTCATCAATGTAATCTGTGTCTTCGTCTTCCACGAAAGCCCGGACATCGGCCAACATGCCGCCCTGATTGCCCTTGAGCCGCAGGCAATAACCGCCTCCCTCCCGCACGATCAACTCGCAGGTCCCGCGCTGACAATGCAGTGCGTCTGCGGTGATGGTGATGCCGCGGATATCAAGCATCTCAATCAACTCACGCAGGGCCAGGATCCCGCCACCGCCCCTGGCGCCCTGAGTAATCCCAAGGGTGAGACGTGCCCCATGTGCAAAGGCCGTGACAATGTTCATATTCGATTGCCCGGCGGCCTTGTCAAAGCCGCGTCGCATCTCTTTGCCATCAATGGCGATGGCAGGGTGCTCACCGGAGCCAGCCGCAAAGTCGGCGCGAAACTTGTCGAAAAAGGCCTGAAAGCCCGTCGGCTTCATCACGCGAAACAGCCGGGAATACGCGTCATGGCAAGGTATCCCGTGAGGCAACTCAGGAAACCCACGCAGGAAATCCCCCTTCATTTGTCCGAAAGGTTCCATGTCCACCGCCGTATCACCACCGCAAAGCGCGCACAAAAGGCCGATCGTCATCAAATCACGGAACTTGTGGCGCGGAGCATTGCCGCCGCGTGGGTCATCCACCGCATTGAAACAGCTGTCTAATCCTGGCATCTCGAAACCCCATCATCTGATGAAACCTCCAGAATCCAATTCTCGGACACTGTCAAACTTTAAGCGCGATTCCCCTGTCAGCTACGTAGCGGTCCAGATGCTTGGGACTCATTTTGTGGTACACTCCGTTGAAGCTGCGCTTGAGGGGTGCCCAGAAGCTTTCAAGCCCGTTGGTGTGGGCTTGATCCTGTACATATTGGACTTCGTCCCTGTTTCCGGACAGTTTGATTATTGACCCTATGCGGCCATTTTCCAAGTCATATTGTTGAACGCTTGTTTTGGTGTTTTATAACCGATGGCGGAGTGGCGGCGCTGACGGTTGTGGAAGACCTCGATATATTCGAAGATTGCAGCCTTGGCTTCCGCCCGTGTTTTGAACCTTTGGCGGTGAACCAACTCCTTTTTCAATGATGCAAAGAAGCTTTCCATTGGCGCATTGTCCAGGCACTCGCCCTTGCGGCTCATGGATTGCGCAATCCCTGCCTTTTCGATCAGCTTGCGATACTCGCCACCGGCGTACCGGCTCCCCCTGTCGGAGTGGTGGATCAGACCGGGAACAGGGCCTCTGCGCCCCGGGGCCATCGTCAGGGCATTACAGCAAAGCCCGGCCCGCATGTGATCCTCCATCGCCCAACCAACGATTTCCCGCGTGGCCATGTCTTTCACGCCGACCGGATAGAGCCACCCTTCATCCGTATCGATACAGGTGATATCGGCCAACCAAACCGTATTGGGGGTGAGGCGGTGGAACGCCTGCTCCAACAGGTTTGGCGATGGGCTCATCTTGTGATTGCTATCCGTTGTCACGGGCTTGCGGCGCTTGTTCAGGCGTGGAGACACCTTGTTTTCCTTCATGATCCGCGCCACCCGCCGCTCGGAGACGGTTTCGCCATCGGCCACCAGGTCCTGATGGATCCGCTTTGATCCGTAGCATTTCCTGCCGACTTTGAAGAAGGTCTTGATCCTGGGCGGCGGTTCCGGATCTCGAACGTCTCGATCTGCTTTACGCTGATCCCTCGCCGGTTGGCCGGCCGGGAAACCATAAAACCGGCCCCGGGAAATCGCCGGAACCCTGCAAAGCGTGGAAACCGCGTATCGAGCTTTATGGGCAGTGACGAATCTGCGCTTGTTCGTCATGGTTTCACCGCCCGTGTCGCGAAAAAAGCGGATGCTTTGTGCAAAATCTCCACTTCCTCTGTCAGGCGCCTGTTCTCCTTGCGAAGACGGGCCGGTTCCGCTGCATCCGCCTTCCGCCGCCGCCTGGCTTCAGCTGAGCCGAACGCTTCGATCTCAAGCCGCCAGGTCTTCAACTGTGTGCCGGTGATACCAGGCTCCCTGGCAACGCTGCCCTGTGTCGCGCCCGGTTCATAAAGCCGCTCAACCGCCGCTGCCTCATACTCGTCCGTATAGTTCCGTCGATGGTGTCCCATTTCGTGCCCCTTTCATGGACAGGGGTAAAGTACCATGCGCGAGATCATTCGCCAGGCCTGCGCCGAGATGGGCGTTCATATCGTAAAAGGCGTTCTGGCCCGCGATCACGTCCATATGTTCATATCCGTGCCGCCACATGTCGCGTTGTCCAGGGTTATGCAACGGATCAAAGGGCGCTCATCGCGCCGGGTGCAGATGGAGTTTCCCGAACTCCGCAAGCGCTACCGGGGCAGGCGATTTTGGGCGCGTGGATATTTCTCAACCACATCAGGCAACGTGACTGACGATACCATACTTCAGTATCTGGAATTGCATTCCTCGAAATGATGCTACCGGCGTCAGCCGGTAGTCGTTCACTTTTCTGAGGCCTGGCAACAGGTTTTCGCGATTGATAACTCGTTTCTGGTCTGGGGGGCCGCCTTCGGCATGGCCTGGGCGATGGGCGCGAAAAACGCGATGGTGTTCACCGCCTCGGCGCTGTTGCACCTGGCGTTTGATTTTCCGCTGCATCACGATGACGGCCGCCCGCATTTCTGGCCGCTCAGTGATTGGGTGTTTGAAAGCCCGTTGAGTTACTGGGACACCGCCGCCCATGCAGGGATCGTGGCCCCGATCGAGATGGGGCTGTCCTTGGTGTTCTGCGCGATCCTGATGCGCCGGTTTGATAGTTGGCGGTCCCGCTTGTTGATTGCCGGGTTGGCGGCGATCCAATTGGCCCCGGTGTTTTTCTGGGCTTTTGTTTTTGCGCAGAACATCGGGTGAGGTCAGCGCTCCAGCCCGGAATCGAGCCGAAGGCACCGGGCCATCGGTAGCCCCCCTCCTTGGGCTGGCGATTTGGATGAGCTTGGCGGTCATTCGTTCTGCACATGGATTTGGCAGGCATAAAGCGTTTCAGAGCCTCTGTTCGGATCGCCATCCCGGGGGCTGGCGCTGGCCCGGCTTGTGATGCACCAAAGAAAAAGCCCCGCCGCTTTGGGCAGGGCCTTCAACCTTGGAGGGTTATATTCTTTAGATCAGGCAGCTTCGGCCTGTGCAGCGGCATTGCGGCGTTCGCTTTCTTCGCGCGACAGCGCGACCGAGGTGCGTACCCCTTTGCCGACGAAATCCATCAGCCCGGTGACAACCCGCTCGTTCGGGTCGATCCCGGCACAGCTCAGCACTTCGCGCCCGTCGCGCGACCGGGCCCAGCGGGCAATCTGCTCAGGACCATTGCCATATTTCTTATCGTCCGAAATGGCATCGTCCAGCGCAGCCAGTACCACGGCTGCGAAAAGTTTGCGGGCACGGTTTCCCTGCTCAGCATTGAAGGCCGTGCCGTCAACGAAATCTTTCATGTTTCGTCCTTGTTTTTATTGCTCTTGTCTTTCTGGCGTGACGCCCTTTATGACGCTTTCCACCCGATTCGGATAGGGCTAATATGCATAGCTTGGTTGCAGAAAACGCATAGCTTTGTAACTTTAAGCACGATATCCGGTCATCTTGCGCGGGGCCACATCCCCAGATATAGGGTTGGTCCAATCCCGATCAACCTTTCGACATGGTTTTGACACATGCCAAAAATCAACGGTAACGAAATTCGCCCCGGCAACATTCTTGAGCATAATGGCGGGCTGTGGTCGGCGGTGAAGGTCGACCATGTGAAGCCCGGCAAGGGCGGGGCCTTTGCCCAGGTCGAAATGCGCAATCTGCGCAATGGCTCGAAATTGAACGAACGGTTTCGCAGTGCTGACAAGGTCGAGCGTGTACGCCTTGAACAGAAGGACCAGCAGTTCCTCTATGAAAGCGACGGGATGCTTGTTTTCATGGACGCAGAGACCTACGAGCAGATCGAATTGCCTGCCGAAATCCTTGGCGAACGCCGCCCGTTTCTGCAGGATGGCATGACCATTCAGATCGAATATCACGAGGCCGAAGCGCTGAGTGCCACACTCCCGCAAAAGGTGACCTGCGTGGTCGTCGAAACCGAGCCGGTGGTCAAAGGACAGACCGCTGCCAACAGCTTCAAGCCCGCAGTTCTGGACAACGGAATCAAGGTCATGGTGCCTCCTTTTGTCGGACAGGACGAGGCGATTGTGGTGAACACCGAAACCATGGAATACGCAGAACGCGCCTGAAGTCTGGGGAGCCTTCTCATTATGCCTGAAACGCCCTGCGTTGAAACGCCGCAGGGGCGGCGGATTTCAGCCGTCCCAGCTTAACGCGACGTCATCTGCCTGCATTGGCCCCTTGGCGCGGTCAAAGCGCAAATAGGCGATGCCCCGGCCCCCGGCCTGCGTATAGAGCGTCCCGGCGGGTTTCTCCCCAGCCATCACCTCGGCCCCGACAGGGGCCTGGCCGTCGACCGCGACCGTGGTCAGGCCTTTGCGCAGCTCGGTTTTGTGCTTCATGCGCGCGGTTACTTCCTGACCCACATAACAGCCTTTGCGGAAGTCCACGCCATTGAGTCGCTCAAACCCGGCCTCAAGGATAAACGTATCGGGGGTCAGCTCGGTCCCCGTCTCCGGGATGCAATGCGCGACGCGAATGGCATCAAAATCACTGCCATCATCGCCGCCTTCGCTGCCATACAACCGCCAGCCCAACGCCTCATGGCGTGGGTCAGCCAGCGCACCATCTGGCGCATCCCCCGTCCCGCGTCGCACCTGCAGCTCGCTTTGTGCAATCGTCACGTCGGCGCGCAGTTTGTACATGGTCAGCCGTTGGATCAGCCCGGGGGCCAGCGTGGCGTCGATATCCAACAGGATTGCACCCCCACGGCGATGCAGCAGAAAATCTGCCAGATACTTGCCCTGCGGCGTCAGCACCGCCGTATACAGCAGCTCATCGCCCATCTTGTCCAGATCATTGGTGATCAGACCTTGCAGAAAATGATCCGCATCACTGCCGGTAATCTCATAAATGCTGCGTGTCATCGGCTCTCCCATCGCGGACCTGTCTGTAATATAGACCGTCAGGTGTAATGCAAAAGAGGCCATGCCGATGCGTGCCGAACTTTCGGTTGTGATCCCGACACTGAATGCCGAAACCGGGCTGCCCGCCTGCCTTGCCAGCCTGATGGACGGGGTCGAGGCCGGGGTGATCCGGGAATTGGTGATTTCCGATGGCGGCTCAACCGATGCAACCCTTCAGATCGCCGAAGAGGTGGGCGCGGTCGTAGTAACGGGTGCCGCCTCACGTGGCGGGCAATTGCGTCGTGGCGTGGCAAGGGCGGAGGGCGCGTGGATCCTGGTGCTCCATTCCGATTGCACCTTGCCGCCGGGCTGGGCCGAGGCGGTGATGGCACAGATGCAAACCGGTGCGCCCGCCTACTTTCGCCTGCGCTTTGATGCGCGCGGGCTGGCCCCGGCACTGGTGGCAATCTGGGCCAACTGTCGCGCGCGGTTTCTGGGGCTGCCTTATGGCGATCAGGGCCTGCTGATCGCGCGGCAGGACTACGAGGCCATAGGCGGTTACCCCGATCAGCCGCTGATGGAGGATGTGGCCATCGCCCGCGCTTTGCGCGGTCGCCTGAAACGTCTGCCTCTGCCGATCACAACCAGCGCCGATAAATACCAGCGTTATGGCTGGCTCAGGCGTGGGGCACGCAACCTGACCCTGCTGATCCGCTATTTGCTGGGGGCCGACCCGCGAAACCTGACGCGGCACTACTGAAACGCGCGGTGATCAGAATATCGGTTTATGGGTCTTCTCGTACTGGGTCTGGACCTCAAGATGGTCGTATTCACTGGCAACCCAGTCTTCAAATCCGATCGCGGCGCTTGCATTGCGCGCCTCATACAAATCAAGGATGAAATCCAGAACCCCGGTGCGCGAGCATTTCAGATGCACATATTTCACGCCCAGCATCTTGCGCGCCTCCGCCATCGCGCGCCCCTCGATCACCAGCAGATAAAGAGCGGCGGCAAATCCGGCCCGGTCCGCCCCCGATTTGCAATGCATCACAAACGGTTTTTCGATCTCGCGAAAGGCTGTGATCACAGCCAGAATATCGTCGCGTGGCGCCGCATAGCGGGCGTGCATCGTGCGATTGACCAGGGTCAGCCCCAGCTTGCGACAGCTTTCTTCTTCCACCAGGTAATGCGCTGCCCCACCGGCCCCGCGCAGATTCAGCACAGTGCGGATGCCCATCGCCTTCATCTTCACAAACCGCTCGTGGGTGGGCTGGTTCGAGCGATAAACCCCGGGAGCCACCGGATAGAAATTGGTCCAGAATTTGCGCAGCACGGCGTGATCGAACCACATATTGTAAATATGGGCGCGGCGGCGGTTTTCCGGTGTGCTCAGATCGGTATTGTAATAGGCGCGCGTCTCACGCTCCCAGTCGCCAATCCGTTTGATCAGTTTCATGCGGTCTCTTCCCTTGCTCGGGCCGCTTCCATGTAGGGGCAGGGACGCGTGGTGGCAAGGTGATTGACCCTGCGAGCGCGCGGCGTAGAGTGCCTGCGAAGATCACTGGAGTTTCCCCTCATGAGCCTTGCCCGCGGCCGGACCTATCTGGCCATTCCCGGACCATCGGTCATCCCCGATGAGGTGCTGCGCGCCATGCACCGCGCTTCGCCCAATATCTATGAAGGCGAGATGATCGAGCTAACCCACAGCCTGATCCCGGATCTGCGCCGGGTGGCCCGCACCCAGCATCAGGTGGCGATCTACATCGGCAACGGCCACGCGGCGTGGGAGGCGGCACTGGCCAATGTTCTGTCTCCCGGTGACAGGGTGCTGGTGCCCGCCACGGGGCATTTTGGACTTGGTTGGGCCGGTGTTGCCGAGAGCTTGGGGATTGAAACGCAGGTGCTTGATTTCGGCAAGCAATCCCCCGTGGATCTGGACATGGTCGAGGCTGCTTTGCGTGCGGATACATCGCATGACATCAAGGCGGTGCTGGCCACTCATGTGGACACCTCGACCTCAATCCGCAACGATATAGCTGCCCTGCGCGCCGCGCTGGAGGCCACCGGGCACCCGGCGCTCCTGATGGTCGATTGCATCGCGTCGCTGGCCTGCGACCGGTTCGAGATGGACGCCTGGGGTGTCGATGTCATGGTCGCGGCCAGTCAGAAGGGGCTGATGGGGCCGCCCGGCCTTGTCTTTTTCAATGGCAAGGCGGCAGAGGCGCGGTTCAAAATGCCCCGCGTGTCACACTATTGGGACTGGGTGATGCGTGCGGCACCCGAGGTGTATTACCAGTATTTCGCCGGGACGGCTCCGACCCAGCATCTCTATGGGCTGCGCGCCGCGCTGGACATGATTCACGGCGAGGGCATGGAGGCGGTCTGGCAGCGTCATGATCAGTTGGCCCACGCGATCTGGGCTGCCTGCGAGACTTGGGGGCAGGGCGGCCCCTTGCGCCTCAACGTGGCCGATCCGGCTCATCGCAGCCGTGCTGTCACGTCACTCAGCCTGCCGGCCCCGCTGGCCACGCGCCTGCGCGACTGGGTCGAGGGACAGACCGGCGTGACGCTGGGGATCGGGCTTGGTATGGCCGAGCCGGATGATCCGGCCTGGCATGGCTATTTTCGCATCGGCCATATGGGGCATGTGAATGCGCATATGATACTGGGCATGTTGGGGGCTGTGCAGGCAGGATTGGCTGCCTTGGATATCCCGCATGGGGCTGGCGGTCTGGACGCTGCCGCCAAGGTGATCGCCAAAGGCGCTTAACCCCGCTTGCCCACCAGTAAATCAACCGGTCCAGCACGAAACCTGTGGCCAGCACCATGGGCAGGCCGAACATCACCCAGACGACGCCCAGCACCCAGAACAGGTTCACCGCCCCCATCACAAGGGCCGCGTTGGTGTAATTGGGCGCTTCTGGCATGTTTCCGCGTTGCATAAAGGGATATTAGCCCAGAGCGCATAAGATTCCTGTTAAAATTCCGGTGATCGGCTTATGCGCGCGCCTCTGCCAATGCTTTGGGCAGGGCGGCTGCAAAAAGTGCCAGATCATCAGGCCGTCCACAGCTGACGCGGATACAGCGATCCTGCGGCGCGACAAACGGCATGCGTACAAAAATGCCCTGCGCCACCAGGCTGCTCAGCACTTTGCGCGCAAAATCCCCATCCTGCCCACAGTCAATCGCCACGAAATTGGTGGCCGAGGGCAGGGTGGCCAGGCCGTTCTCTTGTGCGATGCGGGCAATCTCATCTCGGGACCGGGCAACGTGATCCAGGGGTTCCTGCAGCCAAAGCCTGTCCTCCAAGGCGGCGATCGCAGCGGATTGTGCGGCGCGGTTCATCCCGAAATGATTGCGGATTTTATCAAAACCGGTGATCAGATCGCGGACCCCAAACGCATAACCCACCCGCGCGCCGGCCATGCCATAGGCCTTTGAAAAGGTGCGCATTCGGATCACCCGAGGGTCTTGGACATCAATCACCGGTGCGGTGCCGTCCGGCGCGAATTCCACATAGGCCTCGTCCAGCAACAGCAGGCAGCCGTCGGGCAGGGTGTCCAGCGCCGCTTCGATCACAGCCCCCTTGTGCCATGTGCCCATCGGATTGTCGGGATTGGCCAGATAAATCAGCTTGGCATCGACCTCACGGGCCTTGGCGATCAGCGCCGGGATGTCTTCGTGATCCTCGCGGTAAAGCAGTTTGTGCAGCACGCCGCCAAACCCTGCGACATGATAGTTGAAGGTTGGATAGGCTCCGTCCGAAGTGACCACATTGTCACCCGACCCCACCAACAGGCGCACCAGATACCCTAAAAGCCCATCAATCCCTTCGCCCACAACGATGTTTTCGGGGGCGATGTTCATATGCGCCGCCAAAGCCATGCGCAGATCATGGCTGGCCGGATCGCCATATTGCCAGATGTCTGCGGCCCCTTCCTGCAGGGCGGCAATCGCCTCGGGCGAGGGGCCAAAGACGTTTTCATTCGCGCCCAGACGGGCCTCGAACGGCGCACCGCTGTTGCGCTCCTGTTGTTCGGGGCCAACAAAGGGCACGGTGGCAGGCAGGGATTGGGCAAGCAAAGTGAAACGAGATCCTGTCATGCAAGGCAGATAAAGCCAAGGGCGCGCAGGGTGCAAGCCCTTGAAGGGGGCGTTCCGGATGCCCACTTAAGAATCATTCGCAACTAAGTGAAAGGACCCCTATGCCCAACCTGTCTCGCCGTGGTTTTATCGCCGCCATCCTGGCTGCTGGCACTGTCCGCAGCCTGCCCACGATTGCCTCGAAGGTTGGTGGGCGGCGGATTCTGACGCTGGTTTATGACAAATCCCTGGGCATGATGCGCGCGGTCGAACGGCTTGTGCCTTAACGTCGCACTGGCAATTTTCGCGCGATTGCGCATCTCTGTTGGCAAAGGAGAGCGCCCATGACCCGTGTCACCACCAGAATCGAGAACCACATCGCCCATGTCACCCTGACCCGGGCCGATAAACGCAATGCCGTTGATCCCGAGATGGCCGAGGCGATTGTCGCTGCCGGTCAGTCACTGATGGACACGGATGTACGCGCGGTGGTGCTGTCCGGCGAAGGCGCGGCCTTCTGTGCAGGCCTTGATGTGATGAGCTTTGCACAGCTGGCAGCGGGCGATCCCGACGCGATCGTGATGCCCCGGACCCACGGAAACACCAATCTGTTCCAGGAGGTTGCGATGGTCTGGCACCGCTTGCCCGTGCCGGTGATCGCGGCCCTGCATGGCGTTGCATATGGGGCCGGGTTCCAACTGGCGCTGGGCGCTGATATCCGCATCGCCGCGCCGGACACGAAACTTGCGATCATGGAGATGAAATGGGGTCTGATCCCCGACATGGGCGGCATGGTGTTGCTGCCCCGCCTGACCCGCTCGGATGTGATCCGACAGATGACCTATACGGCGGCACCTGTGGTCGCAGGACAGGGCGAACGCTGGGGGCTGGTGAGCGAGTTGAATGAAAACCCGTTGGCCCGCGCGATGGAACTGGCAGGTGAGATCGCAGGCAAAAGCCCCTCGGCGATCCGTGCCGCCAAACGCTTGATAGATGTGGCCGAAAGTGGAGTAGGGGAAGACGCGGTGCTGCTGGCCGAAAGCCGCGAACAGGCCGATCTGATTGGCAAACCTCACCAGATGGAGGTGATTGCGGCCAATATGGCAGGACGCACGCCTGAGTTCGATTAACGTGGACGCGCGTCGAACGTCCGCTTCGGAGCCCTTGTCGGTCATTATGCGGACACAGCCCGGTTAACAGGCCGCAGGCCCCGGGCCATCGTCACCCCCCCTCCTTGGGCTGGCGATTTGGCAGATGGACGCGCTTCATTCGTTCTGAGTACGGATTTGGCGACTATAAAGCGGTTCCAAACACCGGCTTGGATCGCCATCCCGGGGGCGGACGAAGGCCCGGTCGTATGAATTCAACGTGTGCTATGTTCGCAAGCACTAAATCGCTTCGCGATAGGGCGCTTGCTGCGGGCGTTTGGTTGCACAGGGATACGTTGCGCGGGTTTTGAGGTCGGGTGTCTGCTGTTTGTCGAGGTGATTTTGCCTCGATTGACAGAGGATTTCCCATGAACATTCAGCAATCGACACCGCTTCGTGCACGCATGATTTCGGACATGGCGGCGCGTACGCCTGGACCTGCATCACAGACCAGTCACCTGCGTGCCTGCAAGCGTTTTGCGGCTTGGCTGGGGCGCTCTCCGGACACGGCTACAGCCGATGACGTGAAGCATTTCCAGCTTCATCTGATGGAGACAGGCACCAGCATCTGCACGCGCAATCAGACCATGACGGGCGTCAAGTTTCTGTTTCGTGTGACGCTCAGGCGGCACGATCTGGTTGCTGAGATTTTCAGCCTCAAGGAACCGGTGAAGGTGCCGCTGGTTTTGAGCAAGAAGGAGATCAAACGGATCCTGGCGATGGCACCCAGTCTGAAGGCGAAGGTGATGTTGTCACTCGCTTATGGCTGCGGGATGCGCGCGGGCGAGGTCGTTCGGCTCAAGGTTGGTGATATCGACGGCGCGCAAGAGATCATCCGGATTGTCCAAGCGAAGGGACGCAAGGACCGCAACGTAATGCTGCCCGGCGATATTCCGGGGCTTTTGCGTGATTGGTGGAAAGAACGTCCAACGGGTCAGGATAAGGATGTGCCTGGGCCAGAGCGGGTCTTGTTCCCCGGTTATCGTGGCAAACACCTTTCGGCCCGCCAGATATCTCGATTGTTCAAACAGACTGCGCAGGAGGCGGGTATCACTAAGCCGGTCACGTTGCACACATTGCGTCATTCGTTTGCGCCCCATCTGTTGGAGCGTGGCGTCGATATCCGGGTGATACAAGCACTTCCCGGTCATACTAAACTGACGACAACCGCCCGCTACGCCAGCGTTGCGACTGGGATGATTGCAGCAGTCGACAGCCCACTGGATGACTTGAACAAATCCAGACGCAGGAAAGGCAAAGCCAGGCCTTCGTAAGCCACTTTGCCTTCTCCATCGCTGGAAGTTGCGGAAATCTTCCGCACCTATGGTGCTGCGTATCGCGCCATAAATGTAGGTCACATCAGCTTTGACCAGTTCAAGGTGATGAACGCCATCGAACGCTGCCGCACAGCGGCGCTTGGTGGGCATGTGGCACGCTGCGCCGACTGCGCCCACGAGCACATCGCCTACAACTCATGTCGCAACCGCCATTGCCCCAAATGTCAGGCAGGTGCGGCAAAGGTATGGTTGGCGGCACGCGAGGCTGAATTGCTGCCAGTGCGGTACTTTCACCTCGTCTTCACCCTGCCAAAGCAGATTGCCGACATTGCACATCAAAACAAACGCGAGATCTACAATCTGTTGATGCGGGCCAGCGCCGACACGGTGATCAAAATCGCAGCCGATCCGAAGCACCTCGATGCCCGGGCCGGTATGATCTCTGTGCTGCACACCTGGGGCTCGGCCATGACGCGCCACCCGCATGTCCACATGATTGTGCCGGGCGGTGGCTTGTCTGCGGACGGCACAAAGTGGATCGCCTGTCGCAAGAACTTCTTTCTGTCCGTTCGGGTGCTATCGCGTCTGTACCGACGTCTCATTCTGGAAGGACTGGTCAAACTACACAAAGCCGGGAAGTTGCACTTCTTTGGCGATCTTACGGACCTAACCGACCAAAATTCCTTCAATGCCTTCCTCAAACCGCTGCGCAGGATCGACTGGGTCATCTATGCAAAGGAACCGTTCGCGGGGCCAAAGGTCGTGCTGGCATACCTGTCGCGCTACACCCATAGGATCGCCATTTCCAACAGCCGCCTGATCCGTTTCGATGAGCGCAGTGTCACCTTCCGCGTCAAGGATTACCGCCTTAAAGGCGCGGGTCGCCACACTGCCATGACGCTAACGACGCCTGAGTTCATCCGCCGCTTCCTGATCCACGTCTTGCCCAAAGGCCAGCACCGCATCCGCCACTACGGGTTCTTCGGGAACGGCAATCGCGCGGCCAATATCGCCAGGATCAGGCAGTTGCTCGGGGCCAACCGATCAAACAAAGATCGCACTGATGAGGACGGTCCCGGCGATACTATTGAGTTGCCCCGTGTCCTCGCGCTTCCTTGTCCGTGTTGCGGCGGGCGGTTGATCATCATCGACACAGTTGCGCCAAATCAGCACCCCAGAGCGCCACCAAAATCAAAAAGGGCCGCAGCATGAAACGCGCGCCACACATAACGAACAACACCTTCAGCCGCAGGCGACATCACCTGCGAACCCATCATTGTGCACTGATCTTGTCGTGGATAAAGCAAGAGGTGATGACGACGACAAAACACCGCGCATATCGACAAGGTGTTGGCAACGCAGACACCGTGCAAGCACAACAAGGTCTGTTCAACCAGTCTGTCAGGTCAAACCAGACGCAAGCCCAACGCGCAAATCCCCATAACAACCAACCCACCAAAGCCCAACCCCGCGATTTCCCGCTTGAGCGCTTCTCCGACGCCAAGCAACGAAACCGCGTCACTCAAACACAGCGCAAGGCGTCCGAGAAACCTACATCGCAGCCGACCTCGGATCCGGCACAGAATCTGCCAGATTCGCATCAACCCGCCTGACAAGGACGGCCCATTGCAGGCATTCATCACATCATCAAGCACTGCGGCGCAGCTTCCCCGAAGCAGACCTTAAACGACCTCACAGCATTGATATGGGTTGGATGTCTGTAGAGCGGGACGCTCCGGACCCGTACGAGTGCTGCGGATGCAATTGTCAGGCACTTGACAACAACGATTGGAACCTTATGTTAGTTCCGAAAGGTTGAGTGGATGATCTTCGCTCCTGAACGCGCCGATGTACGATTTGGATGTGGGCTTGCATCTGGTATCGCGCCACCACGATCTGTTCAGGACATGCTCGCCCGTCTGGCACGACCGGATGCCATGGCCGTCGCCTTCCCCTCAGGCTCATTTCACAGCTATATGCAAGTGGTTGAGGACTATCGGCAAATAAGTCGCGCGCGCAGAAAAGCCGAACCTGGCATTGCTTTTGATAAGGCCACCGAAGAGCGCGCCTCAATTGGTCGCATGGCGAGGCGCGAGGGAATCGACTGGCTGGTGAACGTCCTGATGCGCCGGGCCTTCACCGACGATGGGTTTCGAGAACGTCTCTCCTCTTTTTGGGCCGATCATTTCACTGCCGTGGGCCGAAATGAACTGATGCGATTTGCACAGTTCCCTTACATTGATGAAGTTATTCGCCCTCATATCTCGGGGCGATTTGCGGATATGTTAAAATCCGCAGCAATTCACCCTATGATGTTGACCTATCTCGATCAGGTGCGCTCAATCGGGCCAAACAGCAAGCGGTCAGCCAAAAGCAGCAAAGGCGAAGGATTGAACGAGAACCTCGCCCGTGAATTGCTGGAATTGCACACTCTTGGCGTTGGCGGTCCGTACACGCAAAAGGATGTTCGTCAATTGGCCGAGCTTCTGACCGGATTGCATTTCAAATACCGTAAGGGCTTTCACTTTGCGAACAATCGCGCCGAGCCTGGCGCGGAAACTGTGCTGGGTGTCACCTACGGAGGAACGAAAGCACGGCTTGAAGATATTCACGCTGTTCTGGACGACTTGGCCATGCACCCTGCAACAGCGCGTCACCTTGCGTGGAAACTTGCGGTTCATTTTGTCTCAGATAATCCTGACCCGGATCTGGTTGCGACCATGGCAGACCGTTATATCGCTTCGGGTGGGCATCTCATGTCGCTATATGAGGCGATGTTATCGCATCCAGCGGCCTGGGCAGAGCCAGTTGGCAATGTTAAGCAACCGGTTGATTTCGTGGGTTCGGCCCTGAGGGCGCTGGATCTCGACCCTCGACATCTATCGTCGGGGAAGTCAAAAAAACTCCATCGAGGGTTATTCATCTTTCCCATGACCCTGATGGGGCAACCCTGGGGGCAGCAACTGGGCCCCGATGGTTGGCCCGAGTCAGATGAGGATTGGATTACGCCTCAGCGGCTAGCCGCGCGGGTGCGATGGGCCATGACCGCGCCCTTTAGGTTACGCAAGGTGCTACCAGATCCTCGGGAATTCGTTGAAACGGCGTTGGGGCGGGCCGCGCCGGAAAGTGTGCGGTTTGCAGCATCCGCCGCCGAAAATCGTGTTGAAGGCGTTGGGGTGGTACTGGCCTCGCCTGCCTTCCAAAGGATGTGAGCTAGGAACCTGACATGGCGCCATCAAACCCAACACGCCGCAATTTGCTGACCCAGAGCCTGGCTTTGGGGTGTGCGCTGGCAGCCAGTCCGCTGCTGACACCTGTAACTTTCGCCAGTGGGCCTTGGGATAATCGGCTCATTGTCATCATCCTGCGGGGTGGCATGGATGGGCTTGATGTGGTGCAGCCTTATGGCGACCCGAAGCTTGCAAACCTGCGGTTGCATGATTTGACACCCAACGTGGGGGGAAAAGGCGGGTCACTTGATCTGGATGGTTTTTTCGCTCTTCACCCGGCTATGGCACCACTGCACCCGCTTTGGGCTGCGAAAGAGTTGAGCTTCGTTCATGCGGTCTCGACACCCTATCGCGACAAGCGCAGCCATTTTGATGGGCAGGACATTCTTGAGGCAGGCACACCCGGTCTTGCTGGCGCGCGCGACGGCTGGCTTAACCGGATGCTGCAGGGCACACCTGGGTTACATTCAGAAACCGCCTATTCCATTGGTCGATCAGGCATGCTTCTAACACGCGGAGCTGCAGATGTGGCCAACTGGTCACCTGATGCGGCGCTTGCCCTGAGCCCGCAGGCACAAAAGCTGCTGAATCTGGTGATGCATGACGACCCGTTGTTCCGTGATGCAATCGCCGAAGCCATCCAGCTATCCCAAACAGATATGGGCGCGGCCAGTGACACCATCACTAACAGCGGAGAGATGATAACTGCCATGCAGCAAAGTATGCGCGCGGCACACAAAAAGGGCGGTGCCAAAGATATTGCAAGGTTTGCAGCGGAGAAACTCCAAGGCGCTTCGCGGATCGCGGCGTTTTCGTTGAACGGATTTGATACACATGCGCGACAGGCTAGAAGTCTGGGACTTGCACTGACAAATTTGGCCGAGGTCATCCTCGAACTCAAACAGGCGCTTGGCCCCGTTTGGGGCAAAACGGCCGTATTGGCGATGACTGAATTTGGCCGCACTGCCCGTGTCAATGGCACCAAGGGAACCGATCATGGAACCGCCGGTGCAATGTTGCTCGCCGGTGGCGCGTTGCGCGGCGGCCGGGTACTCACCGATTGGCCCGGACTGGATGAGGCCGACCTCTACCAGCGCCGTGATCTGATGCCCACACGTGATATTCGCGCCTATGTCGGCTGGGCGATGCGAGGCCTCTTCGGCCTGGATCGCTCATTGGTTGAAAACTCGGTCTTTCCTGGTGTCGATTTGGGAAAAGACCCGAAGCTTCTCTTATAGGGCCGTCAAAGAGCGCCCAAAGCTGGACAACTCGAACTAAGGGGCGTTTTCGGAATATTTTGGGACACGCTCGACGACTTCGCGACCACCTGCTGAAAGCTGCCACCGAGGATCACTGCTTCACACCTAATCCAAATTCTGCCAACTTGACGATGTACAGTGCCCGTCCGGTGAACCCGCCCCATCGCTGTTGGTCGAGTTTGGGTAAGCATAGAACCGACTGCTGCAATGCTCACCGTCGTATACTCCCGCGACCGAATTGACCAGAAGATTTGAGGTCAGATCAGCTTGTATTCCTTGAGAGAAAGGATCCTGAAATTGTCGGTAACAGTGTCGCGAAAATCGCGCCGTTTGTCGGGTAGGGTTTGGCGGAAGAAGTTGAGAATGGCCTCGGTGAACTGGTTGAACGTGGCGTAATGGCGATTATGGGTGATGCATTCGTGCATGACACCCCAAAGGCGCTCGATCGGGTTGAGATGCGGGGCGTATGTCGGCAGGAACTTCAACTTCACCCGACGTTCGGGGCTGTGCAGCCATGGCTGGAGTATCCTGGCATGGTGATAACGCGCATTGTCGACAAAAACATGGATGGTCGTTTTGGTTGGATTGTTGCGCTCCGGCTTTTCCAGCATGGCCCGTGTTGTTCGGGCATTGATCTTCTCCCCTTCCACAAAGGTGAACTGGAACGTTTCAGGATCGAGCGCGCCCTGAATATTGAGACGCCTGCGCCCCGATGTTGCCTTCAGGGCCGTCTTTTGCCCCTTCGGGAACCGGCCATGGGCGGGACGGCTCCGATGCTCGGGATGCACAGCATCGGAGAAGACCACCATCCCATCGGCTGCAAGCTCGGTCATCAGGGCCTCATACATGGCGATAAACGCCGCCTGTTTGACTTCATCGGCCTGTGCAGGCGGCAATCGGGGCTTTTTATACTCAAACCCCGGACGGCGCATCAGCCTGGCGGCCCCCGGGGGGCTGCAGCTCTGCCCGTATTCCGCCAGAACATACGCACAGACCTCGTCTACGTTCCGTGCCGGGTTTTCGGCAAAACGGGCTTTCAAAGCCCGTTCGCGCTCCCCCGACAAATGCCCTTGTCGCTGGCTGTAATCCTTCAAGCCGAAAAACGACAGCCCCGCCCCGGAAAAGGCAAACCGCCACTCCGTCAGAACCGTCGGTCCGATATCCAGAATCCGGCAAACCGTTCCGGCGTCTTCTTCTGCATCCAACAGCGGAAACGCACGGGCGCGCCTCCAGACAAGCGCTTCAACCTTGCGGCGGCGGCAAATGGCCTCAAGGGCCAGGCGCTGATCGGCAGATAGCGAAACCGTTTTGGGGGGCTTGTTCATGCTCTCAAAGTGCATGCTGTGATACGTATGGCCATGCGGCAAATTGAATCAGCCTCTCTACAAATTCTTCAGGTCAATTCAGGCGCAGTAGTATATGTTCGTCAACGAAGGGTTTGGATTTCCAAATGCGATTGCCCTGGGTTGCAGCGAAGGCGCATTCCAGACAGCGCGCAGATGTTTCCCGATGCGGTTTTTGATATTCCTGTTCGGGGTGTGGTGCACAGCGTTCTCGCGAAATGGAACTGGCAGCGCTGCCACCTGGCCCTACCCGGCGGACGGCACGGCGGGTAGGCCACCGCTTTCCGGAACAGCCCGTCGAGCCGACGGACGGTGTTCCTGCCCTGACGGCTGTCGCGCAGCGACGTCGACGCCGGACCGGACAGTCCGGGTGCGTCGTCGGGTTCGCGCATCACCGGGAGACCGCCATCCGAACCGAACTGCGTGCCCCCGGAACTCCAGCCGCACCCGGCCACCGCGCCCTCCGGGGGTTCCATGAAACCCGGCCCGCCCCGCATCGTCGTCACCACCCTGATTGAAATCGAAAATGCCGCGATCAGGGACAGCGAAACCGGCGGTTTGCCCGGGGAATGCGGGGAAAGATCACTCCGGCCTGAATACCCGAAATGGATGATGAAATACGCCCGCAGAGACTTTCGGTGTATCCGGGGGTGTATCCGCCCGGGTAAAGCGTCTCTGTCGGAAACACAGATTTTCAACCTGCTGATAACACGGCATAAACCCGCTCCAGATCCGCAGGGGATAAAAATGCCAGTATGGCTGGCTGTGCAGTCGGTGTGCTGCTAACCAGTCTCTCCCGGATTTCTCCGAAAATTCAGGGAAAAAAACAGGGGAAAAATTGCCTGGGTACAGGGACGTGCCTGTGGCAGTGTGCAGGCCCGCAATTTCCTGCCGGACTCCTGTTCCTGTATGGAATGTTCCTGTGTGGAACCGGCCTGCGGTCGGCGGGCAGGGAACGGGTATTGCCAGGGTGTTGGCAACCGGCCCGACCGGCTGTCAGCAACAATATACGCGGGGCGCTGCCCATCCGGGAGACCGGGCAGCCGGATGCAGGGCAGGGGATCCATGCCCTTCTTCCGCGCCATCGCACACGGTCCTGCCCCGGCAATAATGGTGTTGCCCCCGGCGAACAGGACGGGACCGGTAAAACCGGATCCCCTGATCGACGCCGCGACCTGCCGGACCTGATCCGCAGAACGGACCCGGGGTTTCAGGGCACGGGGACATCCGGCGGCAGCCGCCCGATCCCCGGACTGCGGGCAGGACCGGAGCGCGCCACGTCGCGCGAAGGTTTTTTTTTGCCGCTGGCCATGCCGGACCTCCCGACGATTTTTTCAGCGCCGGTATCGCGCAAATTCCGGCGCGACCCCTCCGGCGGTTTCCCCGCGCGTTTCGGGAGGGCCATTTCGTTTCGAGCCCAGGGGCCATTTCGTTTCAGATGACCCGTCGGAAAAAATTTCCTGAATGGTTGCAATCGGTTGACGGCGGCGGAAATCCGAAACGAAACGAAATGCAAAAAAATCGGCACGCAGAAGTAGGCAAGTGCGGCACATAACACCCACTCGCCGTCCCCGCCGGGAAGGACCCGTCATTTCCGGACACCGGGAGGGGTGCCTGGCGGCAGCCAACATGTCGTTGGCAAGGCGTTCCATTCGCTCCCGGCGGCGCGCCGCAGCCTCTTTCGGGGGAAGGGGTGGGCGGAGCCCTCGAAATCACCGGGCGGACCAGAACTGTACGGTCGGGCGGATCAAAGTGCAAGCACTGACGTAATAATCGGGCGGAAGTCCCCGGAATGCGCAGGCGGTCCAGGCGGTCCCCCCAGTAAATGAAAATCCCGGCTTCGGGACAGTTTTTTCACCTGTTCGCCCGGAATGTCTGTCCCCTGTACGATTGCCGGTATTTGCAGGATGACGGCCTGCGTCCGGTAGGTTGTCGTTCGACCCTGGCAGAGATGGCTTCGCCTGGGTCAGGAGCATCTGCGACAGATCCCGATCCCTTCGGCAATCAGATGCATACCCTGACCGGCGCGTTCGACCCGCCCCGCCACACGCAGCAATCGTTCGGCGACCACAGGCTTGTGGACCCTCTCACAGACCTTGCGCCATACGACCACATTGGCGACACCGGTTTCACCCTCCGGCGTTGGAAAAACCACGCCGGAAGCGGCGCCCGGGCGCTGGCGGACGATGACAGGACCGGTTACGGTCATCCGCCTTGAAGTTACCCACATGTATTGCCGCTGATTTTTTTGCCTTGATCACGTGGAATCTTTCATGATTTATTCTCGGGCACCTTCAATAATACAGGTGCGAGCATGGGGCAGAGTTGGGTGTGCGAAGAAACTTCGGAATGTGAGCTGGGTGATGCGCGGCTGAATCGCAGGCCAGGGGAGATTCTGGCGGCCATCGGTGAACGGCCAGGAAAATCTTTGCCCACGGCTTTTCAGGATTGGGCGAACACCAGGGCGGCCTATCGTTTCTTCGCCAACAAGAGTGTCAGCGAAGACAAAGTCCTGGAAGGCCACTTTGCGGCGTCGAAGTTGCGGATCAGGGCCACGGATGGCCCCATCTTGATTTTACAGGACACGACGGAATTCTCATTCAAACGCGCAGCCCCCGAAAAGATCGGTTTTACCAGAGTAGCAACCGGCCCCAAAGACAAAGACAGGCGACGTCAGAAATACAGGATTTGCGGGCTCCTGATGCATGCCAGCCTGGCGATCACACCTCAGGGCTTGCCGCTTGGACTAACGGCGGCAAAATTCTGGTCTCGCCCGCAGTTCAAAGGCTGCGATGCCCTCAAGCGCAGGATTAACCCCACTCGGGTGCCGATCGATCAAAAGGAAAGTATGCGCTGGCTCGACAATTTACGCCGTTCCACCGAATTGATGGGCACGCCTGAGCGCTGTGTTCATATCGGTGATCGCGAGAGTGATATCTTCGAGCTGTTCTGCCTGGCTCAGGATTTGGGCACCAATTTTCCGGTCCGCAGTTGTGTCAATCGTCTTGCCGGGGACGGCGATACGACCATCTCCCAAGTGATGTCGGAAGCTCAGTCCAGCGGCACACACGAAATCGCGTTCCACGATGTCAAAGGCAAGCCACAACAGGCCGTTCCCAGCATAAAATTCACGACGATGACTGTGCGGCCACCCATTGGAAAGCAGCGGAAATATCAGCATCAGGAGCTGCAGATTATTCATGCAGAGGAGGTCAACCCGCCAGCAGACCGCCCAGCAATTTTTTGGAAACTGATCACCAACCTCCCCGTCGAAAATCACGATGACGCCATCCACAAGTTGGGCTGGTATGCGCGGCGCTGGAGCATCGAGACCTTTTTCAAAACCTTGAAAACCGGATGCAGGATTGAAGACGTTCGGCTCACCACAGCAGATCGTCTTGCCAATTATACTCCTCCGCCTGAATTGACCTGAAAATTTTGTAGAGAGGCTGATTCAATTTGCCGCATGGTCATACGTATCACAGCATGCACTTTGAGAGCATGAACAAGCTCCACAAAACGGTTTCGCTCTCTGCCGGTCAGCGCCTGGCCCTTGAGGCCCTTTGCCGCCGCCGCAAGGTTGAAGCGCTTGTCTGGAAGCGCGCCCGTGCGTTTCTGCTGTTGGATGCGGGCTATGATACCAAATTGGTCTGCGAGATACTTGATATTGGCCCGACGGTTTTGACGGAGTGGCAGTTTGCCTTTTCCGGTGCGGGGCTGTCGTTCTTTGGCCTGAAAGATTACAGCCAGCGGCAGGGACACTTGAGTGTTACGCACGAACGGGCTTTGAAAGCCCATTTTGCCAAAAACCCGGCACGGAACGTAGACGGGGTCTGTGCGTATGTTCCGGCGGAATACGGGCAGAGCTACAGTTCCTCGGGAGCCGCCAGACTGATGCGCCGCCTGGGGTTTGAGTATAAAAAGCCACGATTGCTGCCTGCACAGGCCGATGAAGTCAAACAGGCGGCGTTTATCGCCATGTATGAGGCCCTGATGGCCGAACTTGCAGCCGATGAGATGGTGGTCTTCTCCGATGCTGTGCATCCCGAGCATCAGAGCCGTCCTGCCCATGGCTGGTTCCCGAAGGGGCAAAAGACGGCCCTGAAGGCAACATCGGGGCGCAGGCGCCTCAATATTCAGGGCGCGCTCGATCTTGAAACGTTCCGGTTTACTTTTGTGGAAGGCGAGAAGATCAATGCCCGAACGACACGGGCCATGCTGGAAAAGCCGGAGCGCAACAATCCAACCAAAACGACCATCCATGTTTTTGTCGACAATGCGCGTTATCACCATGCCAGGATACTCCAGCCCTGGCTGCACAGCCCCGAACGTCGGGTGAAGTTGAAGTTCCTGCCGGCATACGCCCCGCATCTCAACCCGATCGAGCGCCTTTGGGGTGTCATGCACGAATGGATCACCCACAATCGTCACTACGCCACATTCGATCAGTTCACCGAGGCCATTCTCAACTTCTTCCGCCAAACCCTACCCGACAAACGGCGCGATTTTCGCGACACTGTTACCGACAATTTCAGGATCGTTTCTCTCAAGGAATACAAGCTGATCTGACCTCAAATCTTCTGGTCAATTCGGTCGCGGGAGTATATATAAGTGGCTTACGGAGAATATTGGGTGGCTAGGGATTTAGAAGTATCACGAAACGGCAGTGCAGATGCTGGTCGGTTACGAGAGGTGGTCATTGGTAGTTCTCTAAAGTCACAAATGATTCGATTAGTCGCATTGCCAGGCGCTGTAGTAGCAATCGATCAGTTGTTGTCTATTCCTGGCAGCATCGACATTGTCGCCTACCTGGGCGTTTCTACCACTAGAACTAGGGTCTGTTGACAATCATCGTGTTGCAATGAGCATGGCACAGAGGTGCCAGTTGGCAGCGTAGCTTGTATCAGTCTTGTCGTATCGCGTTGCTATGCCTCTGAATTCCTTGATCTTTGCGAAGTAGTTTTCGATGAGATGGCGCCACTTGTACATGTGGGTATCGTAGTCCCGTTGAACTTTTCGGTTCGATTTGGGCGGGATGACAGCGGTTGCGCCACGCTCATCAAGGTCTTGCAGGAGCCAGTCGGCGTCGAAGGCTTTGTCGGCCAGCAACGCCCCAAAGGAAGCCCCCTTGATCAGAGGAGCGACCCCCTTCATGTCGTGTGCCTGTCCCGGCAAAAGCAGAAACCGGAACAGGTTACCGAGCGCATCGACCAAGGCCACGACCTTGGTCGTCAGTCCGCCGCGAGAGCGTCCGATAGCCTGGTGTTGAGTCCCCCTTTTGCGCCCGAAGCCTTCTGATGAGCTTGAACAATCGTCCCGTCGATAAGGGCATATTCCAGGTCCGGCTCGCCACTCATGGCATTGAAAAGACTCTCGAACACGCCGTTCCTGGCCCATCGACGAAATCGCTTGAACTGGCTGTTCCAGTTGCCAAACTCTTTGGGCAAATCCCGCCATGGGGACCCTGTGCGTACGCGCCATAATACTGCTTCCATAAACCGGCGATTATTGCGCGCGGTAACACCCGGATCGCCTGCCTTGCCCGGTATAAGCGGCTCAATCTTCTCCCAAAGCTCATCGGAAACAGCCAAACGATTTGCGTCCATCAACACCTCCATTTTGGAAGCTTGAATCAGACTTCAGGCAAAATGGGAACCCCGAATGTCAACAGGCCCTAGCTTTTTCCTTGGTTTATTAGCAATTTATCTCGCAATTGAGCTTTTCTTCTTTCCAAAGATCGTGGCCGTTGTCGATGATCCAGATCAAAAAAAATCGTCACAAGAGAGATTTGTTTTGGCGCTGGTTGACTATGTTGAAGAACTCCAAGAGCGGGGCAAGATATCAACAATATTGAGTATTCGGCATGGCTTATCTCACTTTTTGCATCTGGTGGAAGAACACTCGGCGCGTACTTCGCTTGGGGAAGCCGCTTTTCAAGCCGCTGTTGAACTCGATGACAAGTTAGCCAAGTCGAGTATTCTGGTGGACGAACTAGGGTGGGCTGTGCACGCAGGCGGTGATAGCGCACGGGCGAAGAAGAACATAGCCTCTGGGGTCCAAGAAGCGCTTTCCATTGGTGAAGACAATACGTCAGCCTTTGTTAAATCGAGGCTGGTTGCGGCAAAGGGTTCACGCCACTTGGCAATCATAACAAGTGATGAGAAGAATTTGGAGAATGCGGAACAAATAATTTCGGCCCTGACAGAAAACGATAGTGCGTTTTCACTGTACCGAGACGAAATTTTGATTGACCGAGCTCAACTACAACATGCCAGATCAAGACTAATTGCTCGACAGTTCCAGATTGAAAAGGGCGGAAGCATCAGTAATCCATCCGCATCGGACCTCGAAGCCACCAACAGTGCGCTTGCTTTAACACGTGCTGCTGCGGAGACTTTTGGACGATTGGGCGACCACGAGCGCACAATCAAAGCTCTGAGTTTGGAACAACGATTATGCGAAGCCGTTGGCGATGATACTGGTGCTATGGAGGCACGGGCCAAAAAAGACAGAGTGGGCCGTTCTCTTTCTTTGAGGTACGGATAGGAGGAAATATGTCCGAATTAATCGATATCTTTGACGCAAACTTGAAGCCAAAAGGCAAGATGGAACGCAAGGAGGCCCATCTTTCGGGTGAGTGGCATCATACCTTTCATTTGTGGCTGTGCAGCTCGCGGCATAACGGCAGTCTTATGTTTCAGTTGCGTTCTCCAGATGCAAAGAACTTTCCGGGGATGCTGGATGTCACTGCTGCGGGACACTTGCTTACTGGCGAAACTCTTGAAGACGGGACTCGCGAAGCACAGGAAGAACTTGGCATTGCCGTGAAAGACTTGGAAATCAGGTCTCTTGGATATCGAGTGGAAGTTGCTGATCAAGAGAACGGGCAGCGTAATCGAGAGTACCAAGGCGTCTTTTTGGCTAAAGATGAAAGAAGTCTGGATGACTACAGACCGGACCCAAATGAGGTTTATGGGGTCATTGATGTACCAATATCTGATGGGTATGCCCTGTTCGGAGAAAGCCAGGACACAATAGTTTGTAACTACTATGCATATGATGGCGAAAAGTGGTTTCTTGGCGAAAAAGAACTGAGCCGCCAGCACTTCCTACCGCGCATCCAGCAATATTACCTGACTATGTTCATCATGTCAGAAAGGCTCCTTGAGGGGAAATCGCCAATTTCAATTTCTTGAGGTGCTAGATGAGTATTGCTCTTGGGGGCTGTCGACTAAGCGACGGGAGATTGCACATCGGGCACTATCATGGATTGCTTCGGTGCCCGAAAGCTTGACCGAGAGTTCGATAATTACTTCTTTGTTGTTCAAGATTCCAGCTCACAGATTGGAGACGGGCAGAAGGAGACGGAAAGCCTTGTGTCAATCGCAGAGTAAAATGGGTCCATGTCGCGGCGTAAAAATGGGCCACTTCGGTTGATGTTTTTGTGGCGCTTTTGCACGCGTGCTCGTCACAAAGCTGAAGCGTGCCAAAGCGCATGCTGGCCATAAGGCCAGCATTATTCTGACTGTGATTGCGGGCTGGTTATTTTCGGTTGTTGCGACTGTGTTTGAGCCGATAGCTTTCGCCATTCATCTCGAGGATGTGGACGTGATGGGTTAAACGATCGAGTAGCGCACCGGTCAGCCGCTCAGAGCCAAAGACTTCAGTCCATTCATCGAAGGGCAGGTTCGAGGTTATGATGATGGAGCCGCGTTCATAGCATTGGGATATGACCTCGAAGAGCAGCTCTGCGCCAGATTTGCTGAGCGGTACGAAGCCCAGTTCATCAATGATCAACAGGTTCTGGCTGGTCAGTTGCTTTTGAAGGCGCTGCAATCTCCGCTCATCTTGAGCCTCGATCAGATCATGGACTAATGCCGCAGCCGTTGTGAAGCGCACCTTCAGTCCTCTTTGACATGCAGCCAGCCCAAGTCCCAGGGCGATGTGTGTCTTGCCCGTGCCTGACGGGCCGAGCGCGATGATGTTCTCCCTGCGATTAACGTAATCGCATCGTGCCAGATCCATCGTCAGGGGCTTGTTCAAGCTTGGCATGATCTTGAAGTCAAAGCTATCCAAGCTCTTGGTGCTGGGGAACTTCGCCGCTTTGATGCGCCGTTCAATCATCCGGCGTTCGCGGTCGATCAATTCCATCTCACACAGCCGCGCCAGATAGTGGATGTGATCTTTGTTCTCTGCAGCACAGAGCTGCGCCTGTTTGGCATACTCGCCTTGGAACGTTGGCAGTCGCAGTTGTTTAAGATGATGCCGTAGAAGAATCCGAGGGGCTTCGGTCATGCCGCGGTCCTTCCCATCAAGCTCATGTAACTGGATGGGCGTGTTGTGCCGACATTGGCCTTGGGCAAGTATGGATAGAAGTCCAAATCCAATCGTGGTGGCCGCTTCTCAACCCGACACAGTACAAGGTGTTTTACGGCGTCATAGCCAATTGCACCCATATCTATTGCCTGCTGGATTGCGCCTTGCACAACATCCATTTCGAAGGTCTCCAAAAGGCGCAAGACTTGAACGTATTCTCGCTTGCCCGGCTTACCCATTCTGGCTTCAAGCAGTCGGTGCAGCGTGGCAAATACATCTGGCAAATGCCAACCCTGCAAAGGCGCGGCCTGATCCAGGGCACCCACCTTTTGTTCAAGCAGGGGCAAAAAGTGCAATGGGTCAAAGACCATATCCGCTGATGTGTAGGATCGTTTGTGCCGCGCAATAATCTCATTGCCGCAGCCGATGATAACCTCATGCACAAACCCACGCACATGAACATCGTGGTGCGCATAGGCTACTGGCACCGAGTAATCATTGCTGCGATAGCGCACCATTGAGATCGACGTTGCACGCGTGCTGACGTGATCGCAGGCTTCATATTCTGCGACGGGCAATCCCATCAGAGCATCCAAATCCGACATCAGGCGTGCGCCTATGGTTTGGGTGTGACCCCGCAACGTATCGTCCTGACGTGCTAAACACTTCTCTTCCAAATGTGCGTTCAGATCATCAAAGCTGTCATAGCGAGGTGCGGGAACCATGAAGTTGCGGCGGGTGTATCCAACCATGCCCTCAACGTTGCCTTTATCGTTCCCTCGCGCGGGTCTGCCAAACTTGTCATCAAACAAGTAATGCGACTGCAGTTCCGTAAACCGACGTGTGCGGATGCGCGTCTTATCCCCGAGTATCCGAGCCACGGCGATCTTGGTATTGTCGTAGAGAATGGATTGCGGAATGCCGCCAAAGAATGCAAAGGCGGACACATGGCCATCGCAAAACGCCTCGGTTGTCTCAGCTGGATATCCCTTCACAAACACCGCATCAGAATGTGGCAAGCTCATCACGAAGAAGTGGATCTTGCATTCCACGCCACCGATCACGCCCAGCGTCTCACCAAAATCAACCTGCGCATGGCCCGGCCGATGCGACAACGGCACAAACACCTCTTTGGTGCGCCGTTTTTGCTCGCGCACGTAATAGGTCACCGTGGTCAGGCTGCCAGCATATCCATGCTCATCGCGCAGCCGTTCAAAGATGCGCTTGGCCGTGTGTCGCTGCTTTTTGATCAGGGCTTTGTCTGTGCGCAGTATCTCATCGACCACACCAACATAACCATCAAGCGTTGGCCGCCGAGGCGCTTCCGACCGACGATACCCAGGCGGAAGTTCATGGCGCAGCATCTTCGCGATCGTCTTACGATCTTTGTTCTCTAATCTGTCAATGCGTGTTTCCTGAGTTTCCTGCTTTTGATGTCAGAGGTTGCCTTTGTTCTCTTCGAACTCTGAGGTTCATGATGGGGTTGGCTGGGTGTGGGTCGGCAATGTTGAAACCGCAATCATACCGTTGGTCTTGGCTGTTGCTACAGAATCGGCGCCGTGTCTCACGCCCTCCCTCGGGCATCGTCCCAGATGGGAACTTTGATTTAGGAATCCTCGTTGTCGCCTCGTAAGCCTTACGCGGACTGGAAGTCAGTTTTGTCTCGCATAATGGCATGAAGTATGATTGCCAGACGACGCGCCAGAGCCACTCGGGCCTTTCTCATCGTTGAGCGCGCACCGATTGCGAGGGCCCATGTCTTCAATTTGAGCGGAGCGGCATACCGCGTCAGCATCACATTGGCGGCCTCATAGAGAAGCGTTCTGACGCGCACGTCGCCCCGCTTTGAGATGCTGCCCGTGTAGTCGATTTCACCAGATTGATGCCGTCGCGGCACCAGTCCAAGATACGCCCCCACATCACGCGATTTCCTGAAACGCGACGGATCATCAATTGCTGCGGCAAAGGCCAATGCTGTGATCGGACCGACCCCTGGTACCGTCATAAGGCGCTGGCAGACTTCGGATTTGCGGGTCATCTTTTTGATGTCGCCATCAATGGCTGCAACCGCCGCGAGGATTGCTTCGCGTGCTGCGAACAGTCCGCAAATTGCGGCATGGAGGCCAGGCACTCCATCGCTAACTTTTAGCGCCGCGTTTTTGAATGCCGGAGACAAAGCTCGTGGCAGCCGCACGCCGAAGACGACGACCAGACCGCGGATCTGATTGTCGAGCGTCACACGCTGTCCGACCAGCTTCTTGCGGGCTGCGATCAGCGACCGGATTGCGTGCGCTGACAGTGATTTGACATGGGTCGGCTTGTTCTCTAATCTGTCAATGCGTGTTTCCTGAGTTTCCTGCTTTTGATGTCAGAGGTTGCCTTTGTTCTCTTCGAACTCTGAGGTTCATGATGGGGTTGGCTGGGTGTGGGTCGGCAATGTTGAAACCGCAATCATACCGTTGGTCTTGGCTGTTGCTACAGAATCGGCGCCGTGTCTCACGCCCTCCCTCGGGCATCGTCCCAGATGGGAACTTTGATTTAGGAATCCTCGTTGTCGCCTCGTAAGCCTTACGCGGACTGGAAGTCAGTTTTGTCTCGCATAATGGCATGAAGTATGATTGCCAGACGACGCGCCAGAGCCACTCGGGCCTTTCTCATCGTTGAGCGCGCACCGATTGCGAGGGCCCATGTCTTCAATTTGAGCGGAGCGGCATACCGCGTCAGCATCACATTGGCGGCCTCATAGAGAAGCGTTCTGACGCGCACGTCGCCCCGCTTTGAGATGCTGCCCGTGTAGTCGATTTCACCAGATTGATGCCGTCGCGGCACCAGTCCAAGATACGCCCCCACATCACGCGATTTCCTGAAACGCGACGGATCATCAATTGCTGCGGCAAAGGCCAATGCTGTGATCGGACCGACCCCTGGTACCGTCATAAGGCGCTGGCAGACTTCGGATTTGCGGGTCATCTTTTTGATGTCGCCATCAATGGCTGCAACCGCCGCGAGGATTGCTTCGCGTGCTGCGAACAGTCCGCAAATTGCGGCATGGAGGCCAGGCACTCCATCGCTAACTTTTAGCGCCGCGTTTTTGAATGCCGGAGACAAAGCTCGTGGCAGCCGCACGCCGAAGACGACGACCAGACCGCGGATCTGATTGTCGAGCGTCACACGCTGTCCGACCAGCTTCTTGCGGGCTGCGATCAGCGACCGGATTGCGTGCGCTGACAGTGATTTGACATGGGTCGGCTTGTAGAATCCCGTCCGCGCCAGGTGTGCCAAACCGCGGGCATCATTGCGGTCCGTCTTGTGGCCGGCCAGAGATTTAAGGGCCTGATATGCTTGCCTGCTCTCGATGCAAACAACCGGGACACCAAGCTCCGTCAGCCCATGGTAAAGCATTGGTGCCATCCGTCCCGTTTCAAATACAACTTTGGCACATGGTGGTCCAGAAGCGAGGAAGTCAGCGATCGCTTTTGGTGTTGAGCTCGCTTTTCCTTCACGAATAAGGGCCCCTTCACGATCCAGAATGCAGATATGCGTCTCTTCCATGGACACATCCAAACCAGCAAAATATTCCATTGGTCAGTCTCCTTTTCAATTGCATGTGCATCCAGAATAACAGGGGTAACTGAGTGCTGATCCTGATTACGCCATGTTGAAAAACCGCGCCGCTTCTCGGCCAGACATACCGTCCTTCAAACAAGCACGGCGCACACGACTATAAATATCCACAGAATACATCTCCCGCCCTCCGAATAAACGAAGGGCACAAACTGGCGGACTTTTACTCCGCTACAACTGCGATATGCAGCCGCTTCTGTGGCCCAATATTGCTCCGCGTTTTACAGCCTTTCGAGCATTCTTTCTGAACTATATGCCTTAGACTTAAAAACTAAGGCTCAATTAGCATTGATTATGCGTGGCGTATTACAGGCAGGATGCCTGCTGCTGCGGCAAGTATCGCGCGCGGCGTTTGGTGGCTCGGAAGGACGGCAAGGTGGAACCACCGAAGGTAGCTGTCCAGGTATTTGGTTGCGATACCCCGATGGCGGCGCAGAAAGGTCTTTAACCGCTCATGCCGACTGTTCACGGTTTGAATGTGCAATTCACCACGGACACGTTCTCCGGCGGTCCGGTTGAGACTTTCATGGCTGACGCCCATTTCTGCGGCGCAGGGCGGGTACCCGGTGCAGCCATCGGTCACCAGGAGAGCGTCCCCATCAAGACGTGGCTGCAGAACCGTTTTGAGATGTTCGGCTGTCACCGCAGGCAAGACAGCACTGATGGTGGTGCCTGATCGGTCGACTGCAACGAGGACCGGAACCTGCTCCTTCGACAATCCGCGTTTTGAGGCCTTTCCCCCGCGTTTGCGGGCTTTTCGAGAGAGATTACGCTCCCCTTTCCGGCTGCGCGGAAAGAACGTCTCGTCGGCTTCGACGATCCCGCACAGCTTGACCGCACCGACCGTTACAGCCTGAAGAAAGCGATGACGCCAACGAAAAGCTGTGGTGTCGGCCACCATACAACGCCCGTCGGACGCCTTTACCGTTTCGCCGTCGCGCAGGGAAGCTGCAAACTCTGCCCACCTGTCCTTGTGGCGCAAGCGGGCAAGCGGCGTCCCGGTCAGCGCGTTGAAGGTTTTGCGACAGCTTTTGCAAAAGAACCTCGTCAGGCCACTTGCATGGCCTCTGATGATCGCACCGCCCGAAGCGCAGTGCGGACAGATACGCCCCTCGCGAACAGTCGCCTCAAGGAGATCGATCACGCTTTCCAGCGACGAAACCCCGGCAACGAGCCGTCCGGTTTCAGCCCGTTGTTTCGATGAAAGGTTGTCGATCTCGTTAAGCCACACCAAAAAAGCCTGATGATCCATGTGCCGCACCCATAATTTTGTTCATGGTGTGTTCTATCACAGGTCGCCACGCATAATAAATGCTAATTGAGCCAAAACTAACGTTGTCGTGTTCCGTCAAAGCCAAATATTCCCAGAGTACGCAAGGCTTCTCGATGCATTGCTAGACTCGGCCACGTGTTCGCTACTTGAAGATACACATCCCAACAAGTCACAGATAGCAGACCGGGCGGGGATGAGAGTAAAGGATTATCTCTTTCCTATTGAGCAGGTTGCACAGATTCTAGCAATCGGAACAACCGATGTTGTAATGAATGACGACAATCTAAGGTTTGTTCATCTAGCGCGGCGCCTTCGTAAGATAGTGATGCGCCGTTATCCACGCTTCAAATTAGTGCGCCCGACGTTGCTTGCTGGAGATGTATCTCGTCTGGTAGGCGCAAACGGAAAGAAGATTTCCAAAGGAAATTGCAATGCACTCTTCTTGGCGACAGAGGTATCCGAAATCCAAGAGTATGTTGCTGGATTCTCTCATAAGAAGCGACTCTTTGCATGCGGTGCTCCATTTCGCTTGGCATACCAGTCGGGAAACCGAGGCTATGAACTGCCTGAATCGATGCCTTTAGTTGTGTTGCATAAAGCGTTTTGTGGTCGGGAGGCTGGCCAATACAAAATTGGTAACATGCAAGAGATAGGCTCTGAAGTGACCGACAGCTTGGTGCAATTATTTGGTGATTTTGCTGAGAAGAAGAAAATTGGCCTAAGAAATCCTGAGAATCTCCTCGCTCGGCTGGAAGCGGACGAAGATATCGTCCGAGAGCAAATCAGAACCGTCTTAGGGGGAGCTTAGAATTGAAACTCGTCTTCTTTGTTAGGCACGTTGATACAGATAAAAACGTCTTGTCCAGATTCTCTTCCTCCAGTCTTGGCGAGAGCATTACTGAGCACGGTCTCGTACAGCTGAGAGAACTCGTCGAAGGGTTCCGAAGTTTTGAAGACGATGCAGGTGTGGTGTTCTCTAAAATCTATTTTTCACCATCTGATAGAGCAAGAAGAACCGCCGAACTATTAGCTTCAAAGTTGTCTATTTCACCAATTGAGTTGCCAAATTTTGATTCAATAGATGCTGGACCTTTCTCTGGATTGACAGAGAACCAGGTGCAGGAAGTTGCCCCAGATTTCCTAAGAGAGTTAGCCCTGTATAGAGCTGGTCTCTTATCATCTTACTCCATTGGCCTGCCAAGTTCAGCCGAAGCTCTTCATGACTTTGAGGCTAGAATTGTAAAGACACTAGATGACATCGTTGATGATTCGGAATGTGAAGCAGCCATAGTGGTTTCACATCGATCTCCGATAACTGCGTCCTTGATACATTTTGCGCGCCAAGCACATGCCTATCCCCATGACTTTTATGGTTATGTTGATTTGAGCACCGGCGGAACGTCCGTAGTTGAGACCGTGGAGGGAGTGCCGCGCATTCTCGCGGTTAACATTTCACCTGTTCGCCTACATTCGTCTGTCGCGGAAATCTTTGACTAAAACGGTCGTTTTCGGCTGTGACAGAAACGTATGGGTTTTGGCGCAATCACAGCAATATTTACTCATCTAAGTATCCGGTATGCCACGCCGCCAAATTCACTTCTTCTAGGGCCTGTTGACATTCGGGGTTCCCATTTTGCCTGAAGTCTGATTCAAGCTTCCAAAATGGAGGTGTTGATGGACGCAAATCGTTTGGCTGTTTCCGATGAGCTTTGGGAGAAGATTGAGCCGCCTATACCGGGCAAGGCAGGCGATCCGGGTGTTACCGCGCGCAATAATCGCCGGTTTATGGAAGCAGTATTATGGCGCGTACGCACAGGGTCCCCATGGCGGGATTTGCCCAAAGAGTTTGGCAACTGGAACAGCCAGTTCAAGCGATTTCGTCGATGGGCCAGGAACGGCGTGTTCGAGAGTCTTTTCAATGCCATGAGTGGCGAGCCGGACCTGGAATATGCCCTTATCGACGGGACGATTGTTCAAGCTCATCAGAAGGCTTCGGGCGCAAAAGGGGGACTCAACACCAGGCTATCGGACGCTCTCGCGGCGGACTGACGACCAAGGTCGTGGCCTTGGTCGATGCGCTCGGTAACCTGTTCCGGTTTCTGCTTTTGCCGGGACAGGCACACGACATGAAGGGGGTCGCTCCTCTGATCAAGGGGGCTTCCTTTGGGGCGTTGCTGGCCGACAAAGCCTTCGACGCCGACTGGCTCCTGCAAGACCTTGATGAGCGTGGCGCAACCGCTGTCATCCCGCCCAAATCGAACCGAAAAGTTCAACGGGACTACGATACCCACATGTACAAGTGGCGCCATCTCATCGAAAACTACTTCGCAAAGATCAAGGAATTCAGAGGCATAGCAACGCGATACGACAAGACTGATACAAGCTACGCTGCCAACTGGCACCTCTGTGCCATGCTCATTGCAACACGATGATTGTCAACAGACCCTAGTGTTCAGAGTCTGACACTTCTTACCTATTTCCGCGGATTTCATCCAGCGTGTCGAGTGCGCGGCGTTCTCGGGTGAGGATATCCTTGGCGCTCCTGGTCCATTTGAAAGGCTTCGGTTTCTCGTTGTGGAGCGCCGGATAGTCGTAGATCGCAGCCTCCAGGTCATCGACGCTGGAATAGCTGCCGCGTCGGATGCGCCCGGCGGTGATCTCGGCGAAGAAGCGCTCGACCAGGTTCAGCCATGAGGCGCTGTTGGGGGTAAAATGCAGCTTGAAGCGGGGGGGCTTTTCGAGCCAGGCCTTGACCTCGGGTGTCTTGTGGGTGGCGTAGTTGTCGAGCACCGGATGGACCTCGCATCGCACTGGCGTGGCCTTGTCGATACTGCGCAGGAATTTCAGGAACTCCCTGGCTCTGTGGCGGGGCATGCAATTGCCGATGACCGTGCCCGTCTTCACATCAAGGGCGGCGAACAGCGTGGTCGTGCCGTGGCGTTTGTAATCATGGGTCATGGCGGCGGCGCGACCCTTCTTGAGCGGCAATCCCGGCTGGGTGCGATCAAGTGCCTGAATTTGCGACTTCTCGTCGACGCACAGCACCACCGCCCGCTCCGGCGGGTCAAGGTAGAGCCCGACGATATCGGCGACTTTCTCCTCGAACAGCGGATCGTTCGACACCTTGAACCCTTTCGTGAGGTGCGGCTTCAGGCCCGCCTCGGCCCATATGCGTCCCACGCTCGAAGGCGAAATACCCACGGCCTCGGCCATCAGGCTGCGGCTCCAGTGAGTGGCATTCGCAGGGGACTCCTGAACTGTCTTGGCGATCACCTTCAATCGTGTCGCAATCGGCAGCGGCGGCACCCGCGAAGGTCGGGTCTTGTCACGTTTGAGGCCAGCTACACCCTCATCGAGATAGCGTTGCTGCCAACGCCACACGGTAGGTTTCGAAGTGCCCGCCCGCCGCATGATCTCAAACGTGCCGCAACCATCCGCCGTTGCCAGTACGATCTCGGCCCGCCAGACCAGTTTGCGAGGGCTGTTGCGGTTGGCGATCAGGGCTTGAAGCTCAGAACGCTCGGCGGGGCCAAGGTAAAGGCACATGTCAGTGCGTCTCATGGGCCGGGTATGGCACAGAAAACCGACAGTGGGAATCTTATGTCAGGTGCTGAACACTAGAGTGCACAGCAATGACCGCCTTGCTTTCCAAATCGAACACTGGGCTACCACTCGTCCCAGGGCCGGTATCGCAGAGGTGATAAACAACATTTGTCTCCCACTTGTCAACGGCGGTGTAAAAGCCTGCCACTGGGGCGGAGCAAAAGTCGGCCAGTGTGTGCTGAGGTCTGTTGGGTTTTGGCGCGCTTTGATTTGCTCTGATTGAGCCTGTATGTCAATCGCAGAGTAAAATGGGTCCATGTCGCGGCGTAAAAATGGGCCACTTCGGTTGATGTTTTTGTGGCGCTTTTGCACGCGTGCTCGTCACAAAGCTGAAGCGTGCCAAAGCGCATGCTGGCCATAAGGCCAGCATTATTCTGACTGTGATTGCGGGCTGGTTATTTTCGGTTGTTGCGACTGTGTTTGAGCCGATAGCTTTCGCCATTCATCTCGAGGATGTGGACGTGATGGGTTAAACGATCGAGTAGCGCACCGGTCAGCCGCTCAGAGCCAAAGACTTCAGTCCATTCATCGAAGGGCAGGTTCGAGGTTATGATGATGGAGCCGCGTTCATAGCATTGGGATATGACCTCGAAGAGCAGCTCTGCGCCAGATTTGCTGAGCGGTACGAAGCCCAGTTCATCAATGATCAACAGGTTCTGGCTGGTCAGTTGCTTTTGAAGGCGCTGCAATCTCCGCTCATCTTGAGCCTCGATCAGATCATGGACTAATGCCGCAGCCGTTGTGAAGCGCACCTTCAGTCCTCTTTGACATGCAGCCAGCCCAAGTCCCAGGGCGATGTGTGTCTTGCCCGTGCCTGACGGGCCGAGCGCGATGATGTTCTCCCTGCGATTAACGTAATCGCATCGTGCCAGATCCATCGTCAGGGGCTTGTTCAAGCTTGGCATGATCTTGAAGTCAAAGCTATCCAAGCTCTTGGTGCTGGGGAACTTCGCCGCTTTGATGCGCCGTTCAATCATCCGGCGTTCGCGGTCGATCAATTCCATCTCACACAGCCGCGCCAGATAGTGGATGTGATCTTTGTTCTCTGCAGCACAGAGCTGCGCCTGTTTGGCATACTCGCCTTGGAACGTTGGCAGTCGCAGTTGTTTAAGATGATGCCGTAGAAGAATCCGAGGGGCTTCGGTCATGCCGCGGTCCTTCCCATCAAGCTCATGTAACTGGATGGGCGTGTTGTGCCGACATTGGCCTTGGGCAAGTATGGATAGAAGTCCAAATCCAATCGTGGTGGCCGCTTCTCAACCCGACACAGTACAAGGTGTTTTACGGCGTCATAGCCAATTGCACCCATATCTATTGCCTGCTGGATTGCGCCTTGCACAACATCCATTTCGAAGGTCTCCAAAAGGCGCAAGACTTGAACGTATTCTCGCTTGCCCGGCTTACCCATTCTGGCTTCAAGCAGTCGGTGCAGCGTGGCAAATACATCTGGCAAATGCCAACCCTGCAAAGGCGCGGCCTGATCCAGGGCACCCACCTTTTGTTCAAGCAGGGGCAAAAAGTGCAATGGGTCAAAGACCATATCCGCTGATGTGTAGGATCGTTTGTGCCGCGCAATAATCTCATTGCCGCAGCCGATGATAACCTCATGCACAAACCCACGCACATGAACATCGTGGTGCGCATAGGCTACTGGCACCGAGTAATCATTGCTGCGATAGCGCACCATTGAGATCGACGTTGCACGCGTGCTGACGTGATCGCAGGCTTCATATTCTGCGACGGGCAATCCCATCAGAGCATCCAAATCCGACATCAGGCGTGCGCCTATGGTTTGGGTGTGACCCCGCAACGTATCGTCCTGACGTGCTAAACACTTCTCTTCCAAATGTGCGTTCAGATCATCAAAGCTGTCATAGCGAGGTGCGGGAACCATGAAGTTGCGGCGGGTGTATCCAACCATGCCCTCAACGTTGCCTTTATCGTTCCCTCGCGCGGGTCTGCCAAACTTGTCATCAAACAAGTAATGCGACTGCAGTTCCGTAAACCGACGTGTGCGGATGCGCGTCTTATCCCCGAGTATCCGAGCCACGGCGATCTTGGTATTGTCGTAGAGAATGGATTGCGGAATGCCGCCAAAGAATGCAAAGGCGGACACATGGCCATCGCAAAACGCCTCGGTTGTCTCAGCTGGATATCCCTTCACAAACACCGCATCAGAATGTGGCAAGCTCATCACGAAGAAGTGGATCTTGCATTCCACGCCACCGATCACGCCCAGCGTCTCACCAAAATCAACCTGCGCATGGCCCGGCCGATGCGACAACGGCACAAACACCTCTTTGGTGCGCCGTTTTTGCTCGCGCACGTAATAGGTCACCGTGGTCAGGCTGCCAGCATATCCATGCTCATCGCGCAGCCGTTCAAAGATGCGCTTGGCCGTGTGTCGCTGCTTTTTGATCAGGGCTTTGTCTGTGCGCAGTATCTCATCGACCACACCAACATAACCATCAAGCGTTGGCCGCCGAGGCGCTTCCGACCGACGATACCCAGGCGGAAGTTCATGGCGCAGCATCTTCGCGATCGTCTTACGATCTTTGTTCTCTAATCTGTCAATGCGTGTTTCCTGAGTTTCCTGCTTTTGATGTCAGAGGTTGCCTTTGTTCTCTTCGAACTCTGAGGTTCATGATGGGGTTGGCTGGGTGTGGGTCGGCAATGTTGAAACCGCAATCATACCGTTGGTCTTGGCTGTTGCTACAGAATCGGCGCCGTGTCTCACGCCCTCCCTCGGGCATCGTCCCAGATGGGAACTTTGATTTAGGAATCCTCGTTGTCGCCTCGTAAGCCTTACGCGGACTGGAAGTCAGTTTTGTCTCGCATAATGGCATGAAGTATGATTGCCAGACGACGCGCCAGAGCCACTCGGGCCTTTCTCATCGTTGAGCGCGCACCGATTGCGAGGGCCCATGTCTTCAATTTGAGCGGAGCGGCATACCGCGTCAGCATCACATTGGCGGCCTCATAGAGAAGCGTTCTGACGCGCACGTCGCCCCGCTTTGAGATGCTGCCCGTGTAGTCGATTTCACCAGATTGATGCCGTCGCGGCACCAGTCCAAGATACGCCCCCACATCACGCGATTTCCTGAAACGCGACGGATCATCAATTGCTGCGGCAAAGGCCAATGCTGTGATCGGACCGACCCCTGGTACCGTCATAAGGCGCTGGCAGACTTCGGATTTGCGGGTCATCTTTTTGATGTCGCCATCAATGGCTGCAACCGCCGCGAGGATTGCTTCGCGTGCTGCGAACAGTCCGCAAATTGCGGCATGGAGGCCAGGCACTCCATCGCTAACTTTTAGCGCCGCGTTTTTGAATGCCGGAGACAAAGCTCGTGGCAGCCGCACGCCGAAGACGACGACCAGACCGCGGATCTGATTGTCGAGCGTTCTCTAATCTGTCAATGCGTGTTTCCTGAGTTTCCTGCTTTTGATGTCAGAGGTTGCCTTTGTTCTCTTCGAACTCTGAGGTTCATGATGGGGTTGGCTGGGTGTGGGTCGGCAATGTTGAAACCGCAATCATACCGTTGGTCTTGGCTGTTGCTACAGAATCGGCGCCGTGTCTCACGCCCTCCCTCGGGCATCGTCCCAGATGGGAACTTTGATTTAGGAATCCTCGTTGTCGCCTCGTAAGCCTTACGCGGACTGGAAGTCAGTTTTGTCTCGCATAATGGCATGAAGTATGATTGCCAGACGACGCGCCAGAGCCACTCGGGCCTTTCTCATCGTTGAGCGCGCACCGATTGCGAGGGCCCATGTCTTCAATTTGAGCGGAGCGGCATACCGCGTCAGCATCACATTGGCGGCCTCATAGAGAAGCGTTCTGACGCGCACGTCGCCCCGCTTTGAGATGCTGCCCGTGTAGTCGATTTCACCAGATTGATGCCGTCGCGGCACCAGTCCAAGATACGCCCCCACATCACGCGATTTCCTGAAACGCGACGGATCATCAATTGCTGCGGCAAAGGCCAATGCTGTGATCGGACCGACCCCTGGTACCGTCATAAGGCGCTGGCAGACTTCGGATTTGCGGGTCATCTTTTTGATGTCGCCATCAATGGCTGCAACCGCCGCGAGGATTGCTTCGCGTGCTGCGAACAGTCCGCAAATTGCGGCATGGAGGCCAGGCACTCCATCGCTAACTTTTAGCGCCGCGTTTTTGAATGCCGGAGACAAAGCTCGTGGCAGCCGCACGCCGAAGACGACGACCAGACCGCGGATCTGATTGTCGAGCGTCACACGCTGTCCGACCAGCTTCTTGCGGGCTGCGATCAGCGACCGGATTGCGTGCGCTGACAGTGATTTGACATGGGTCGGCTTGTAGAATCCCGTCCGCGCCAGGTGTGCCAAACCGCGGGCATCATTGCGGTCCGTCTTGTGGCCGGCCAGAGATTTAAGGGCCTGATATGCTTGCCTGCTCTCGATGCAAACAACCGGGACACCAAGCTCCGTCAGCCCATGGTAAAGCATTGGTGCCATCCGTCCCGTTTCAAATACAACTTTGGCACATGGTGGTCCAGAAGCGAGGAAGTCAGCGATCGCTTTTGGTGTTGAGCTCGCTTTTCCTTCACGAATAAGGGCCCCTTCACGATCCAGAATGCAGATATGCGTCTCTTCCATGGACACATCCAAACCAGCAAAATATTCCATTGGTCAGTCTCCTTTTCAATTGCATGTGCATCCAGAATAACAGGGGTAACTGAGTGCTGATCCTGATTACGCCATGTTGAAAAACCGCGCCGCTTCTCGGCCAGACATACCGTCCTTCAAACAAGCACGGCGCACACGACTATAAATATCCACAGAATACATCTCCCGCCCTCCGAATAAACGAAGGGCACAAACTGGCGGACTTTTACTCCGCTACAACTGCGATATGCAGCCGCTTCTGTGGCCCAATATTGCTCCGCGTTTTACACCTCAAATCTTCAGGTCAATTCGGGCGCGGGAGTATAAATAGATTGTTGTGCTCGACCTACCGGAGGCCAAACATATTTCTCGCCATCTCACTGTGCATCCTACTCGCAAACAAAACCGATGGCCACCATGGCTGCGGTCGGGGAGCAGAATTTGCTATTGCTGTTCATTTTAGTTTCCTTTCATAAGCGGCATCATTGCCGTGACTCCAAGATGGTAAGTGGTAGAAAAATAATAACTTGTTGAGCTAAAAAGAAAAAAATCGCCGAGATGTTGCTCGACGCTTCGTTTTTGACCAAGACACTTCTTGTAGAGATGCGCTGGAATTAGTCTAAGTTGTGATGCCTAAAGGTCATCATCGCTCCACTCTTCATCAAGCGCTTCAGGCGATGGCAGGTCGCCATCGAATGCTTGCCGGTGGAGGTGAATGTTGATCCTCGCGGAGTACATTTTCGGCATTGAATCAATTGCGAAGGCCTGCCCAGCAGCGGCCCCCTCGATCAACTGTTCACCCCAAATGCCCAATCCGCCAGACCAGTGTGGGCTCGACGTAATGCGTTTGGCTGCGACTTGAAAAGAGACTGGAGCATCTTGGTTGCGCGCAAAAACCCATCCACTATCTGTCGGGAAGTCAATTCGGTTTTTTGGTGCGCTGGCATGTCCGTAAGCTCGCGGCTTTGTCGAACCCCAGTCACCATAGACAATTCTCGGATGGTTGGTTGCTTGCCGGATTTGGGCAATCAGATCACGATTGGAGAAGCCCAACTCCTGAATTCCATCAAATACAGTGAAGTCGCTGGGGAAGGTGGTGCAGCTTACTGCCAGCGGGATTTCTGCGGGTATCCCTGAGAAGAAGCTCGAAATGTATCCCGTCGCCAGAGGGGCAACCTCAAGCGCGTCGCCTACCAGCCCAAAATCGAAGACAACCGCATAGTCTGCGGCCCCCTCACTGGTCAATTCAGCAACCAAACTCGGCATCCAAGTCGGGATACCCGGCCCCACCCCGGGAGCCATATTCATCCTCAAGCAAAAACTGCGGTTGTGCTCCCGCGCCCATTGTATCTGAGCCCGGGCGCTATCAAGCGATGCCTCCGCCATTAGAAGGCAAGGGTTTGCGTTTGGGTAAGCGAGGAGAAGCGAGTGCCAGACGCCCAAGTCGGCGGGCTTTTTAGCCAGTTCAGCCCATGTGTCTTTTGCCTCGTTCGCCTTTTCCCCGGGGTGGTAGTAGGTATCAACATCAATAAAGTACGGCCTGCCGGAGTAGGCGTCTTCAAATTTGTCGATGGCCCGCGAAAGGGGAGTGGTCGCCATCCAAGGTGCTAACAGTACGAGCGGGGTGAGTTTATCCTTTGCACCTCCGGGCAGCTCTTTTAGGCCGCTCAGTTCAGCGCGGCGAATGCACATCGTGACTAGGTAATCCGTTACATCCATCTCCCCCGCTGCCCCCTCACACCATCTGCAACTTGATTTCCATCGCAGCCGTAGAGACACCAAAGCGACGGGCGAGGTCCTCGATCACCTCGGGAGTCATCGGTCCTGAATATTCAGCCGTGGCCTCGGCAAGCTGCGCGGATGGGATGACAAGATCGGATGCGAGCCGGTTGGCTTGGTACTCAATCCGCACAGGTTGGTTGGGTGCACGCAGCAACACGTTCTCCGACCAGCCGTTGGCCGCCTCAACGAGCTCGCGGTGCAGCAAAAAGTGAGCCAGCTCGTGGGCAAGCGTGAAACGCTGGCGGTGCTTCGCCTCGTGGCGGTTGATGCGGATTACAAAGTCTCCATTCTCCTGACCGATCTGGCCAGACGTCCCGCGTGGCAAGGTAGAAAGCAGAACCTTGACCCCGAGCCGCTTTGCTATTGCTCCCAGCTTGACCGGATGTTCAGCAAGGTAGCCGTCGATTTCCTGCCGAACCTCTGCGGCTAAGCTGGTGTATTCCCGAGAAGGTGACTTTACCTCCCAGCCGTTTGACGCCGTCATGTTGTGGTTACTTCCATCCATCGTCTCTCCCTCCGATTTGTATCAGGACTGGTCGCCCTCATCATCAGTGTATTGTTCCGCATAGTCAGGGTCTGGCTCTGGGCCGCCACCCTGCATCCGCATTGCGACGCGCTCAAGAACTTCATCAAGTTCGCCACGCTGCGCCATCTCACTCAAAATTTTGTGGCCCAGCTCGTCATTCAAAAGAGCGGCTTGCAGTGCAGTCGGTAGGGCCTCCTGCACTTTCGCGTTCACGTTGGGCTCAAGCTCGGCGTCCATGGTCTCATTGATCTTGCCAGCCGCCGCGTCCTTCGCCTCGCTGGCAGCTTCGTCTTTGATCTCGCGCAGCGTCTTGAGAGCGACAAGACCGATGACCAACGCCCCAACCGTCACTGCAAGGCCCACGGCACCTAGAAAGATTGTGGCAACAGTCAGAATCAGGTCAACGTAGTCCGCCCGCGTCGGGTCGATGTGTACAACCTGGCCGCTTGAGGGCAGCCCCCAACCAAACCAGAACATGACGGCGGCGACAGCGGCGAACCCACCAACGATGGACCCTAATATCGCAACGCCAATCCTGCCCAAACTGTTACCCCCTGCCGCTTTGACATAAGAACAAACGACGAACAGATCAATCCCAATAGTACCCGACACCGCACACCGGGTCAACAGAAAACGTTGATTTTCAAGGATATCTGAAGCATCGTTGCTACTGTGCCACTTGAAGAAAATGGCGATCCCGGGAGGACTCGAACCCCCAACATCCTGATTAGAAGTCAGGTGCTCTATCCAGTTGAGCTACGGGACCGCATGATTGACCCGTTTTGCGACAGGCGCGGGTTGGGATCAAGGGAAAGCGGTCAGTGCGTCCATGCCCCTCGGCGATTGGTCGCGAAATTTTCGCCGTAGCCGCCGGCGCGAATGTTGGGCTTGCGCTTTTTGGGCTCTGTCACCACGGCGTCTATCCCATTGGCCTCTGCGTAATCCAAAGCGGCCTCTTTATTGTCAAAGCTTAGGCGCACCTGCGCGTGGGTGTCGGCGCTGCTGGTCCAGCCCATCAGCGGGTCGACCTCGCGGGCGCTATCGGCCACATATTCCAGCACCCAGGTTTTCGTCTTGGCCGTGCCAGACGACATCGCAGTACGGGCAGGTTGAAAAATTCGCGCAGACATTGGCCATCTCCTGAAACTAGGGCTTATATACTCCCGCGCCCGAATTGACCTGAAGATTTGAGGTCAGATCAGCTTGTATTCCTTGAGAGAAACGATCCTGAAATTGTCGGTAACAGTGTCGCGAAAATCGCGCCGTTTGTCGGGTAGGGTTTGGCGGAAGAAGTTGAGAATGGCCTCGGTGAACTGGTTGAACGTGGCGTAATGGCGATTATGGGTGATGCATTCGTGCATGACACCCCAAAGGCGCTCGATCGGGTTGAGATGCGGGGCGTATGCCGGCAGGAACTTCAACTTCACCCGACGTTCGGGGCTGTGCGGCCATGGCTGGAGTATCCTGGCATGGTGATAACGCGCATTGTCGACAAAAACATGGATGGTCGTTTTGGTTGGGGTGTTGCGCTCCGGCTTTTCCAGCATGAGAGTGTCGTTTGGGCATTGATCTTCCCGCCTTCCACAAAGGTGAACCGGAACGTTTCAAGATCGAGCGCACCCTGAATATTGAGGCGCCTGCGCCCCGATGTTGCCTTCAGGGCCGTCTTTTGCCCCTTCGGGAACCGGCCATGGGCGGGACGGCTCCGATGCTCGGGATGCACAGCATCGGAGAAGACCACCATCCCATCGCCTGCAAGTTCGGTCATCAGGGCCTCATACATGGCGATAAACGCCGCCTGTTTGACTTCATCGGCCTGTGCAGGCGGCAATCGTGGCTGTTTATACTCAAACCCCGGACGGCGCATCAGCCTGGCGGCCCCCGAGGGACTGTAGCTCTGCCCGTATTCCGCCGGAACATACGCACAGACCTCGTCTACGTTCCGTGCCGGGTTTTCGGCAAAACGGGCTTTCAAAGCCCGTTCGCGCTCCCCCGACAAATGCCCTTGTCGCTGGCTGTAATCCTTCAAGCCGAAAAACGACAGCCCCGCCCCGGAAAAGGCAAACCGCCACTCCGTCAGAACCGTCGGTCCGATATCCAGAATCCGGCAAACCGTTCCGGCGTCTTCTTCTGCATCCAACAGCGGAAACGCACGGGCGCGCCTCCAGACAAGCGCTTCAACCTTGCGGCGGCGGCAAAGGGCCTCAAGGGCCAGGCGCTGACCGGCAGAGAGCGAAACCGTTTTGTGGAGCTTGTTCATGCTCTCAAAGTGCATGCTGTGATACGTATGACCATGCGGCAAATTGAATCAGCCTCTCTACAAAATTTTCAGGTCAATTCAGGCGGAGGAGTATAATACCATTAGACCTGTTTCGCAATAGGTAGATTTCTACTATTCCAGCTTCACCGAAGCAGTGACGTTTGCCGGAATGGCCGTACTAAAAGTTTTACGAGCCCGTCCAGAGTTGTTTTTCCGCCTTTCCGGAATACGTCTGGCGGATTTTGAGGCTCTGGTTTGTCAGCTTCACCCGATTTGGCTTGCCCGTGAAGCCGGGCGTTTGTCCCGAAAGAACAGACAACGGGCCATCGGGGGAGGCAGGAAGTATCGGCTGCAACTGGCGGAACAAATGCTTTTGTGCCTGATCCATTACCGCACATACGCCGGCCAGGCCTTTGTTGGCCTGCTTTTCGACATTTCCAGCCCCACAGTTTCCCGGCCTTGCCTGCAGTGGCGTTACAGGGCGGACCGGTCCGGCACATGTCAATCCGGTCATCAGCCACCGGCATCCCGACATCTGTGCGGATGAAACCCGGGGTCGCGCAATTCCCCCGGCCCGGGCCGGAGCAGATCCCCGTCCCGGCCTGCATGTTCGGCCAGGCTCTTGTCAGCAGCAATATACGCGGGGCGTTGCCCATCCGGGAAGCCGGATGCAGGGCCAACATCCACGCCCGTCTCCCGCGCCATCGCACACGGTCCTGCACCGGCAATAATGGTGTTGCCCCGGCGAACAGGACGGGGCTGGTAAAACCGGGTCCCCTGATCGACGCCGCGACCTGCCGGACCTGATGCGCAGTACGGGTGCGGAAATTCCGCGCGCAGGGCACGGGGACATCGGGCGGCAGCCGCCCGATCCCCGGAATGGGGGCAGGACCGGAGCACGTCCCGTCGCGCGAAGGTTTTTTTGCCGCTGGCCATGCCGGACCTCCTGAGATTTTTTCACCGCCGGTCTCGCGCAAATTCCGGCGCGACCCCTCCGGCGGTTTCCCCGCGCGTTTCGGGAGGGCATTTCGTTTCGGCGGGGAGGGCCATTTCGTTTCAGATGGCCCGTCGGAAAAAATTTCCTGAATGATTACAATCGGTTGTCGGCGGCGGAAATCCGAAACGAAACGAAATGCAAAAAAATCGGCACGCAGAAGTAGGCAAGTGCGGCACATAACACCCACAAGCCCTCCCCGCCGGGAAGGACCCGTCATTTCCGGGGGCCTGATTCAAAATGAGCCGGGTGATTTCAAGAGGGTCGTGATTACGTTTGCTTGCAGAAACACGCGGAGATCACGATGCTTTGGGCTGAAACCACCCGAAGCCAATAAGAGCGTAAAAAATACCGCGAGTCAAGTGGCACACTGGCACTGTGCAGGGGTATCGCATGAATAGCATCCTTTGGTTTGCCTTGATCTTCTGTCTCTGATTCAGTTTTCCAAAGTTTATGTCCGGAGGGCGCTGCTTTGGAAAATACCGTGTTGTTTCAATCTTTTGCCTCGTCGATTTCTGATCCCCGCCAGGAGACGAAGGTGTTGTATCCACTTGATGGGATTCCGCTTTTGAGCCTGTGCGGAGTGGTGTCGGGGTGTGGGAGTTTTGTCGATGTTGCCCTTTATGGCGAGGAAAAGCTGGGTTTTTTTGCGCAAGTTGGCTACGTTTGAGCATGGCATACCCTCCCGTGACACGCTTTCGACGGTGTTTCGGGCGCCTGATCCTGAAGAGTTCAACGCAGCCTTTGCCGCGTGGGCGTCCGGGTTGGCCGGGCGCGTTGGAGGAACGGTCGTTGCCATTGACGGCAAGACAGCGCGAGGCTCAAGGGCCGGTGGTGAAACGCCTCTGCATCTGATCCCGGCCCGGTGTAACGATCTACGCCTCGTGCCCGGCCAGCAAGCCAGCGCGCACAAAAGGAACGGGATCAGGGACATCCCCGTTCTCCTGGATTTGCTCTTCCTGGAGGGCGCGGTCGTGACGCTGGATGCGATGGGGCGCCAACGTGAGATCGCCTGCAAAATCCGTGACAAGGGTGCTGACTATGTGTCGGCCCTGAAGGGCAATCAGGGGCTTCTCCATGAGGACGTGAAACTGTGGTTCGAAGAACAGGATCGGGAAAACACAGAATCACTACAGACGGTTGACGGCGACAAGGGCAGGATTGAAACGCGAACATACACCCAATGCGACGCCATCGGCCGGTTGAAAAAGCGCCATCCCCATCGGGAGGGGTTGCTCAGCATTGGCCGCGTCGTCCCGCTTCGGGAAAGTGGCGGGAAGACGACACGGCAAACGCGGTACTTCATCCCGTCCCTGCCAAAAGACGCCGCGCGCCTTGCCCATGCCGTACGCTCTCACCGGGGAATTGAAAACCGCCTCCACCGGGTGCTTGATGTCACCTTCCGCGATGACGACAGCCGGATACGAAAAGATCACGCACCCGCCAACTTCGCCGTCATCAAGCACATCGCAATGAATTTGCTCAACAAAGCAAAAAGCGAGAACTCCCTCGGAGGAATGCGGAAAAAGGCAGGCTGGAACAACCGCTTCCCGCTTCAAATCCTCGCGCCGTGAAACTCATGCGATTCCCCTGGCAGAATCCCAACCAAAGCATAAATTGATACCCTCAGGGGAATCGCGCTTAAAGTTTGACAGTGTCCGAGAATTGGATTCTGGAGGTTTCATCAGATGATGGGGTTTCGAGATGCCAGGATTAGACAGCTGTTTCAATGCGGTGGATGACCCACGCGGCGGCAATGCTCCGCGCCACAAGTTCCGTGATTTGATGACGATCGGCCTTTTGTGCGCGCTTTGCGGTGGTGATACGGCGGTGGACATGGAACCTTTCGGACAAATGAAGGGGGATTTCCTGCGTGGGTTTCCTGAGTTGCCTCACGGGATACCTTGCCATGACGCGTATTCCCGGCTGTTTCGCGTGATGAAGCCGACGGGCTTTCAGGCCTTTTTCGACAAGTTTCGCGCCGACTTTGCGGCTGGCTCCGGTGAGCACCCTGCCATCGCCATTGATGGCAAAGAGATGCGACGCGGCTTTGACAAGGCCGCCGGGCAATCGAATATGAACATTGTCACGGCCTTTGCACATGGGGCACGTCTCACCCTTGGGATTACTCAGGGCGCCAGGGGCGGTGGCGGGATCCTGGCCCTGCGCGAGTTGATTGAGATGCTTGATATCCGCGGCATCACCATCACCGCAGACGCACTGCATTGTCAGCGCGGGACCTGCGAGTTGATCGTGCGGGAGGGAGGCGGTTATTGCCTGCGGCTCAAGGGCAATCAGGGCGGCATGTTGGCCGATGTCCGGGCTTTCGTGGAAGACGAAGACACAGATTACATTGATGAATATAACACAATTGATGCTGATCATGGTCGTGTGGAAGAGCGGTCATACCGCGTCCACGATGTGCCGGAATATCTGATCAATACCCATAAGTGGCCGCCTCTTCGGGCTTTCGTCCATGTCGCCTCCAGGCGCGCGGTTGGCGACAAGACCAGTCACGCCGAACGGCTTTATCCGCTCTCCAAATGTCCCGCAGCTCAGGGGGCCGCCACACTGATCCGCGGCCAGTGGCAAATTGGGAACAGCTTGCATTGGTCTCTCGACGTGGTGATGAACGACGACCGACACCGCGCGCGAAAAGATCACGCGCCAGCCAACTTTGCCGCTTTGAGGCGGATTGCCCTGAGCATCATCAAGGCCAATCCTGCAAAAGGATCAAATCGCGGCAAATTCAAAAAAGCGGGCGGGAGTAGTGATTTCCTGCGAACACTAGGGCCTGTTGACATTCGGGGTTCCCATTTTGCCTGAAGTCTGATTCAAGCTTCCAAAATGGAGGTGTTGATGGACGCAAATCGTTTGGCTGTTTCCGATGAGCTTTGGGAGAAGATTGAGCCGCCTATACCGGGCAAGGCAGGCGATCCGGGTGTTACTGCGCGCAATAATCGCCGGTTTACAGAAGCAGGATTATGGCGCGTACGCACAGGGTCCCCATGGCGGGATTTGCCCAAAGGGTCTGGCAACCGGAACAGCCGGTTCAAGCGATTTCGTCGGTGGGCCGGGAACGGCGTGTTCGAGAGTCTTTTCAATGCCATGAGTGGCGAGCCGGACCTGGAATATGCCCTTGTCGACGGGACGATTGTTCAAGCTCATCAGAAGGCTTCGGGCGCAAAAGGGGGACTCAACACCAGGCGATCGGACGCTCTCGCGGCGGACTGACGACCAGGGTCGTGGCCCTGGTCGATGCGCTCGGTAACCTGTTCCGGTTTCTGCTTTTGCCGGGACAGGCACACGACATGAAGGGGGTCGCTCCTCTGATCAAGGGGGCTTCCTTTGGGGCGTTGCCGGCCGACAAGGCCTTCGACGCCGACTGGCTCCTGCAAGACCTTGATGAGCGTGGCGCAACCGCTGTCATCCCGCCCAAATCGAACCGAAAAGTTCAACGGGACTACGATACCCACATGTACAAGTGGCGCCATCCCGTCGAAAACCATTTCGCAAAGATCAAGGAATTCAGAGGCATGGCAACGCGATACGACAAGACTGATACAAGCTACGCTGCCAACTGGCACCTCTGTGCCATGCTCATTGCAACACGATGATTGTCAACAGACCCTAATCAAAGGCTTTTGAAGCGCGATTGCCCTGACCCTCAACCATCTACTAGACTCGATTCGCAATAAGGGCGGTTATTTTTGATACGGAGGTATCCCTGCCCATTTGGTCAGGCTGTTTTCAAATTCAGGTTTGCCAGGGCCGCTACATTCCTTGCGATCATATCCGTCTGGCCATTATTGCGATGGGTATCGGCAAAAATCCTGAACTTTTTCATGCGGCAAATTCCATGCTCTACGCCGATGCGCAGCTTTGCGTGCCATGTGTTGCAGCTTTTCCGCTCTTTGGCAAGGGGATGGTTCCCTGAGGCCAGGGCAATCGCGCTTCAAAAGCCTTTGATTAGTGTTCGCAGGAAATCATTACTCCAGCCCGCTTTTTTGAATTTGCCGCGATTTGATCCTTTTGCAGGATTGGCCTTGATGATGCTCAAGGCAATCCGCCTCAAAGCGGCAAAGTTGGCTGGCGCGTGATCTTTTCGCGCGCGGTGTCGGTCGTCGTTCATCACCACGTCGAGAGACCAATGCAAGCTGTTCCCAATTTGCCAGTGGCCGCGGATCAGTGTGGCGGCCCCCTGAGCCGCGGGACATTTGGAGAGCGGATAAAGCCGTTCGGCGTGACTGGTTTTGTCGCCAACCGCGCGCCTGGAGGCGACATGGACGAAAGCCTGAAGATGCGGCCACTTATGGGTATTGATCAGATATTCCGGCACATCGTGGACGCGGTATGACCGCTCTTCCACACGCCCGTGATCAGCATCAATAGTGCTATATTCATCAACGTAATCAGTAGCCTCGTCTTCCACAAAAGCCCGGACATCGGCCAACATGTCGCCCTGATTGCCTTTGAGTTGAAGGCAGTGGTTACCGCCTTCTTTTACGATCAATTCACAGGTCTCTCGCTGGCAATGTAACGCATCAGCGGTGATGGTGATGCCATGAATGTCAAGCATCTCGATCAACTCGCGCAGGGCCAGGATCTCGCCGCCGCCCCTGGCGCTTTGCTTGATGCCAAGGGTCAGCCGCGCCCCATGTGCAAAGGCCGTGACAATGTTCATATTCGATTGCCCGGCGGCCTTGTCAAAGCCGCGTCGCATCTCTTTGCCATCAATAGCGATGGCTGGTTCCTCTCCACATCCAGCCGTAAAATCGGCACGAAACTTGTCATAAAACGCTTGAAAACCGGTCGGCTTCATCATCCGGAACAGACGAGAACAAGCGTCATGACAGGGTACGCCATGAGGCAATTCGAGAAAATCGCGCAGAAAATCCTCCTTCATATGACCGAAAAACTCCATGTCGACCGCTGTATCGCCGCCGCAAAGCGCGCATAAAAGGCTGATCGTCATAAGATCACGGAACTTATGACGTGGCGCATTGCCGCCGCGTGGGTCATCCATCTCATTGAAACAGCTGTCCAGGTTGGGCATCGCGAAGCTCCATCAAGTGATGAAACCTCCAGAATCCAATTCGCAACCGCTGTCAAACTTTAAGCGCGATTCCCCTGTCCCTGAGGCTTTGAGCGGGACTTCCAGCGACGTTCCCGGATAACCGGGATCGCCCGGGACAGGCACACCGGGGGGCTTGTCCACGCGCGCTTCATCATATATCCGCCTGTCGTGCTTTCGCCCGGGCTGTGCAGGACCAACGGCCAGGATCCTTTTCCTGTCGTCGGTAATGATCCGGTGCGACGCTGTATGGCGTTTCTTCTTTCCTGAATAACTGGCTTTGCGCCTTGACGGCGTCCCGGGGCGCTGAACAGGGCGCTCGGTACCATCGATCACAGGATAGAGAAGATCGTTTCTTTCCTGTGTCGATAATTTGATCCTGCGCTCCGGCATGGCGAAATGGCCAGCCATCACCGTCGTCATGGCGCGAACGCGGCGGCAAACTGTAGGGCTGGAAATGTCGAAAAGCAGGCCAACAAAGGCCTGGCCGGCGTATGTGCGGTAATGGATCAGGCACAAAAGCATCTGTTCCGCCAGTTGCAGCCGATACTTCCTGCCGCCCCCGATGGCCCGTTGTCTGTTCTTTCGGGACAAACGCGGGGCTTCACCGGCAAGCCAAATCGGGTGAAGCTGACAAACCGGAGCATCAAAATCCGCCGGACGTATTACGGAAAGGCGGAAAAACAACTCTGGACGTGCCCGTAAAACTTTCAGTACGGCCATTCCGGCAAACCCCACTGCTTCGGTGAAGCTGGAATGGCAGAAATCTACCTATTGCGAAACAGGTCTACTGTTGGGTCCTGGGATCCTTTGCTATAATCCTGTGCGTGACTTCAGGGTGTAACGAATGGAGACCAAATCATGCAACGCCGTGTTTTTTTGGGTCTTGCTGCGGGCGGGCAGGCCTTTTGGGCCAGTTCCGGTGCGGCTGTGAGCCCCGCGCGCGCCGTCATCAGGCTGAGCTGCCCTGACACTGATCCGGGCAAGGCTTTGTGCCAAGTCATGACGCAATCCCTGTCCGAGGCGGTTCCCGGGGCGGTAATCCGTCGTGTGCCACAAGGGGACGAAGCGGTGACCGGGCCTCTGGATATGGGCGTGGCGGTGCATATCACTGCGGCAGATGCGCAAGGCATTGGCGCACAGATGACATGGTTGGCCGGACCGCAAGGCCCCCGGCAGACAGGCAAAGAGATACGTGTGGATGTGGTGGACACAGGCCTCGACCAGGCCACGCTGCATTATCTTGCAAACGCCTTGCTGGAACAGGATAATTGTTTACAATCAAGGCTTGATGCTATGGGGGCATCATGATGATCTGATGTAGAATTTCGATTCGGGTTGAAAATCAGCCGCCTTTCAAAAGCATACAGGGTTTGGAACCAGGCGGCGATACAGGGAGAAGTCAAGGTATGTGTTTTCTGTGTTCACTGACGCAAAATTTTGATCCGGCGCGTCACCCGGGCGAGGGGCCGGTGGCCCTCGCCCGGGTTGACCGAAACGTCGGACGCGGCGGCGGGTACCGACACAGATTATACCATGTCGGTGGAGGACACGTTTTCGGGGACGCTTGACAGCACCGGTGACCGCGACTGGGTGGCGATTTCACTGACCGCCGGTGACAGATATCTCATAAGTCTTGCGGGTTCCGGCGGCGGCACCAGTTTGCATGATCCCTATCTGCGCCTTTATGACAGTTCGGGATCGCTTGTGACCGGGGATGACGACAGCGGGCCTGGCCGAGATTCACAACTGACATTCACTGCAAGTGCCTCGGGCACCTAATTACATTTCGGCCGGGGCGTATGGGGATAGATACGCGGGCACCTATACGATCGGGGTGACCGAAGGCACGACGCCGCTGGTGGTTCCTGCGCCGTCCGCCACGCTCGACGAATTGGCCGATTTCCTGACCGATGGCTTTTGGAGTGGTCGACAGTACACGTTTGACACATCAAGCTCCAACGAGATCACTGTAAACCTGACGGGTCTGACCGCCGATGGTCGGCAACTGGCCCGCTGGGCGATGGAAGCCTGGGAGCTTGTGGCGGATATCGAATTTGTCGAGGTGACCTCGGGTGAGATGATCACCATGGATGACGAGGCAGACGGCGCTTTCGCGTTTGCGCCCGGCAGAGGGTTCACGACAGGCGGAGTCGAATTGAACGTGGGGACCGGCGTGCTTGGGCGCTATGGCACGTCGATCGGCAGCTATTCGCTTCAGGTTTACATCCACGAACTTGGCCACACGCTGGGTCTGGGCCACCAGGGTCGATACAACGGGCGAGCCGTTTATGGCGTGGACGACACATTCAGCAATGACAGCTGGCAAATGTCGGTCATGTCCTATTTCGACCAAAGAGAGAACACCGGGACAAATGCCAGCTATGCGACCCTGCTGGGCCCGATGATGGCGGATATTCTCGCGATCCAGAACCTCTACGGGGCCAGCGACGTGACGAATGGAGCGACCACCTGGGGTGTCGGGTCCAACCTGCCGGGATTTCTGGGTGACTTCCTTGACGGCTCCCTGTCGAACAGCGAATATCGCGGCGGCCCTGTGGCCTTCACCATCTTTGACAACGGCGGCGTGGATCACATCAACGCATCCAGTTCGATGACGGACGACCGCTGGGACATGCGCGAACAGCACTTTTCGGATGTGAAGGGGCTGATCGGCACTGTGGGCATTGCAGCCGGGACCGCGATTGAACATCTCACCAGCGGCTCGGGCAATGACACCATCATCGGCAACGATCTCGGCAACCGGATCAATTCCGGTGTCGGCCATGACTCGATCAATGGCGGCGCTGGCGATGACACGATCAGGTCCGGCACCGGCGATGACAGTCTCGACGGCGGTGGGGGCATTGATCAGGCGCGTTTCCGCGTGGCCAGCAGCGATTTCGCCGTCATCAAGGACGGTGATGTCTACACCATCGTTTCGGCAGAGGGCGTCGACAGGGTCACGAATGTCGAGGAGTTCGTCTTTGGTGACACGACCCTGAGCGCGACGGATCTGGATGCCCGTGCCGGGACGATCACCGCCAGGGACCGGCTGCTGGTCGGCGGCGCGGACAACGACACGCTGACTGGCGGCGACGGGGCGGATACGATTCACGGCGGGGCTGGCGATAACACGATCATTGGCGGCGATGGCAACAACTTGATCTTTTCCGGTCGTGGCCGTGATTCGATCAGGTCCGGCGCTGGCGATGACACGATCCTTTCCGGCGCTGACAACGACACGATCAGGTCCGGCGATGGCGATGATTCGATTGATGGCGGTGTCGGCTTTGATCAGGCGCGTTTCAGCGTGGCCATCGGCGATGTCATTGTCACGAAGGACGGAGATACCTATATCATCGTTTCGGCAGAGGGCGTCGACAGGGTCAGGAATGTCGAGGAGTTCGTCTTTGGTGACACGACCCTGGGTGCTGCGCAGATGGATGCCCGCGCCGGGACGATCACCGCCAGGGACCGGCTGCTGCTCGGCGGCGCGGACAACGACACGCTGACTGGCGGCGACGGGGCGGATACGATTCACGGCGGGGCTGGCGATAACACGATCATTGGCGGCGCTGGCAACAACTTGATCTTTTCCGGTCGTGGCCGTGATTCGATCACTTTCGGGGATGACGATGACACGATTGATTCCGGCGATGGCAACAACCGGATCTGGTCCGGCGATGGCGCTGACACGATCAGGTCCGGCGATGGCGCTGACTCGATCTGGTCCGGCGATGGCAACAACCGGATCAGGTCCGGTGCTGGCGATGACTCGATCACTACCGACGATGGCGAGAACACGATCAATTCCGGTGCTGGCGATGACACGATCACTACCGGCGATGGCAACAACCGGATCTGGTCCGGCGATGGCGATGACTCGATCACTACCGGCGATGGCAGTGACTTCATCACTACCGGCGATGACAACGATTCGATCTTTTCCGGCGATGGCCGTGATTCGATCTGGTCCGGTGCTGGCGATGACACGATCAGGTCCGGGGAAGGCAATGACATGATCGCGTCCGGCTATGGCAATGACTGGATCTTTGGCGGTGCCGGTGCCGACACCTTCGTGTTCAAACGCGGCTATGACCACGACGAGATCAATGATTTCGAGCTTGGCACCGATACATTGCGCCTTTCCGGCGGGAAGAGTGCGGTGGATATCGTCTCGGACTACGCGACAATCACGAGCGGCGCTGTGGTGTTCGACTTTGGCGGAGACGACATCATCACGATCTCGAACCTGGACTCCCTCACCGGCCTGTCGGCAAATATCGAGATCTTCTGAGGCTTCTCCGGGACAGGACAAACACGAAAAGCCCGCTCTTCGGAGCGGGCTTTTTGACGCTTCGTCTCCGGGGTGTTGCCCGGGCCTGATCGAAACCGGGTCGGTTGATGCCCGGGGAGTGCAACTCCGCTTGTTTGCACAGACAAACGGAGGTCACCCTGGACCGAAACCACCCGTTGCCACTCTAGTCTGAGGACTCAATTTTGATGGGTCAATTCGTATTGGTTATGCGTGGCGGGTTACAGGCAGGATGCCTGCGGCGGCGAGTATCGCGCGAGGCGTTTGGTGACTCGGGAGGACGGCAAGGTGAACCACCGAAGGCAGCTGTCCGGGTACCTGGTCGCGATGCCTTGATGGCGGCGCGGAAATGTCTTTCACCGCCATGCCGACTGTTCACTGTTTGAATGTGCAATTCACCGCAACCCCTTCGGCGGTTTCCTGCACGTTTCAGGGGGGCATTTCGTTTCGGCGGGGAGGGCCATTTCGTTTCAGATGACCCGTCGGAAAAATTTCCTGAATGGTTGCAATCGGTTGTCGGCGGCGCAAATCTGAAACGAAACGAAATGCAAAAAAGTTAGCTCGCACAAGTGAACCGTTGCGGCGCATAACACCCACAAGCGCCTGCGCCGGGAAGGACCCGGCATTTCCGGACAACGGGAGGGGTGCCTGGCGGCAGCGAACATGCCGCTGGCAAGGCGGTCCATTCGGTCCCGCCGTTTCTTCGTGGTCGCTTCCGGGGGGCTGCCATGACATAAAAAATCAGCCGACTGGCGGGAGCGGTTGTGTCAATGTCCTCGGCCAACGACCGGAAGCCAGCGCCTTGTTCCTGAATACATTCCACGATGGCCGTGTCAAGGGCGGTGACTGCCTTCTTGCGGTGAAGGATAACCGGAAAGACCTTCGGGAGGAGATTGAAACGGCTTTTCGGGAGCCGGTTTTTCCCCCTCGCTGAATGGCAGGACCCACCCCGGACAGGGCCCGAAACAGGGCATGGGCGGGTTGACCTGCGTGGCATCGCCCTGTTGTCCGCAGATGCTCCCGGCGAACACATGTGCACCCCATGGCCCCCGGTTCGCACCATTGCCCACATCGAGCGTCAGCGCGGGCACGTCCGGGCCGGGCACAGTGTCAAAACCAAAACCGAAACAACGTATCCCGTCACCAGCCCGGGGCAGCCTGATCCTGACGACATCCTGCGCCTCGACCGCAGGCATTGGCGGGTCACCGATTTAGGTGGCGCGTCGTAGCTGCTACAAAAGATATCCACCATCTCGCGTCCAACCCGGATCAGGGAACGCTGGCCCACACCATTCTCAAATCGCGACATCGTCGGCTGGCTCACCAACCCTACGTCTTCGCCGGGCGCTTTGCCGGGCGCCATCATGAAGGCAGGGTCGTGTCGCAATTCGTCCAGGTCATCACCGTCTTCATAACCGCACGCGATGGCTATGGCCCGCGCGCGAAGAATGTCACACATGCGATGCGTCACCCGCGAAGGATCGCGATCATCGGGGATTACCCCAACCAAACGATCCACGATCCCCGGACGACG
>CBDBLS010000079.1:0-67942 GCA_965207105.1 Roseovarius sp.
CGCCAGCTACCTGCAGAGCTGTCATTGCATCCCGGAAGACCGCCTCTCCCCTGTGTTGTCTGATCTGTCTGGCCTCCCATCTGTCTGGCCTCCCAGCCGTTCCAACTGCCCTGGCCCGGCTTGCCGGGCGCACAGCGGATCGCCTTCACCCCTTCGCGAAGTCCGTATGTGAAGGGCCAGGCGGACCGCAAGTGGCCGTCAGGCATTTGGATGAGACCGGCTTCAGAGTGGCGGGTAAAACACAGTGAATGCATGTGATCTGTTCGCCGCTCTCAAGCCACTTCCGGGTCTCGTCGCGCAGAGGCGATCTTCCGACGGGAGTCTGCGGGCTTGTTGTGCACGATCACCGGAGCCCGTATTTCACAATGGAAAGCGTCCGGCATGCCTTGTGCAATGCCCATCATCTTCGTGAACTCCAGGCATTGATTGTGATTGAAAAGGAACCGTGGGCCACCGACATGAAAACCTTTCTGCCTGAGGCTGAAGCCCAGGCAGACACCAGAGCCGGGGATCGCATAATTGACGCCAACATCATGAGTGAACTCTTGCAGCGTTATGATGAAATCCTCACCAGGGCGGTTGCCTTTTATGAAGCTCGACCACCTGTGCAGGCCATTTCCAAAGCCGCAAAACGCCGGGGCCGCCCCAAACGCAAAACCGGCCATAACCTTGCGCTGCGCCTGCAAAAGCGCAAAACCGAGGTCATGCGTTTTCCGGATGAGGGCAACGTACCCTTCACCGACAATGAAGCTGAACGGGATTTGCGCATGGGCAAAGTCAGGCAAAAAGTATCAGGCTGTTTCCGTACCATGACAGGAGCAGGGATTTTCTGCACATTACGTACTGTCACATGTACGGCGCGCAAGCAGGGCTGGTCTCGCAATGGGCACCAGCGCTTGAGTTGTGTGAGGGCTCCGCGCCGATGCCCATTGCTTACGCCGCCGAATAATGGCACACAAAACCAGAACAAACCCTACTCAAGGGTGGCCCTCATAAAAGGGGCAGGTCACACCGTCGTGAATAATCCGGGTTAAGGCAACCTTGAATTGAAAATTGCCACCTAAGAGTCTGACTCAAAAGTTTATGTTTGAACAGAATGCCTTGCTATCCGCCTTGTCAAGAGACGAATACCGGCAACCAAAACCCATGCTACGGAACTTTCAACGGTTGCCTCCCGATCTTTTGCCAAACGACGGCAACGTCCCGGCCACGCGAATGCTCGCTCGACACCCCATCTTCGTGGTGGAAGAACGAACCCCTCGGCTTTGTCAGGGCGCTTGACAATCTCCAATGTCCATTTTCCCTGCAGGGCCAAAGCATCCCGAAGCTTTGGCCCTGCATATCCTGCGTCCGCAAAGATGTGCCCCAGCTGCGGGAAGCGGATGCGCAGTGCTTTGAGACCATCCACAGCACCATCCCGATCCTGTATATCGGCGGCGTGAACAAGGATCGGCAACAGGAAACCTTGCGTGTCTGTCACGATGTGACGCTTGCGCCCTTTGATCTTTTTGCCCGCATCAAAGCCTGAAATGCCGCCGCTTTCCGTTGTTTTTACGCTCTGGCTGTCAATAACGCCCGCAGTGGGGCTCGCCTCACGGCCCGACAATTCGCGCGCCGCCATCATTGACAGATGGTTGATCCGGTGTAACAGACCGTTGTCGCGCCAGTCGTAAAAACAGTTCTGCACAGTCGAGATCGCCGGGAAATCCCGCGGGATCATGCGCCACTGACATCCCGTGGTCGCCATATACATAATCGCGTTCACAACACGGCGCGGATTCGTCTTGCGAGGGCGACCACCTCGCTTCGCGGCAGGTAACAGGGGCCGAACAAGCGCCCATTCCTCCATAGTTAAATCGCTTGGATAAAAGCCCGTTTTACGCCTGTGCTCCGCGCGGGTGATGTCTGTCCACGTCATGGGATCCTCCAGGTTCTTTCAAAACCAATGAATCATAAACACGTGATATCACTCAACTACTTTTGGAACAGCCTCTAAGCATCGACCGGATTTTTCGAAGTTGCGGATGGCCAGATAGATCAGCTTTGTTGCAGCATCATCGGTTGGAAGGCCGCCGCGGGTTTTGGTAGTTTTCCGGATGACCCGGTTCAGGCTTTCTATGGCGTTGGTGGTATAGATGATCTTGCGCACATCCGGGGGGAAGGCGAAGAACGGGATCACCTCCTGCCATGCCCGCCGCCAGCCCGGGGCGATCGAGGGGTATTTTTGGCCCCATTCATCCTCGAAAGCATCAAGGGCTTTGGCGGCCTCCCCGTCGTTTACGGCCTGATAAATCTGCTTCAGGCTTCTGGCCCCTTCCTTGCGATCTTTCCAGCCGCAGAAGTTCAATGAATGGCGCACCGGATGTACAATACATGTTTGCACGGTGGTATCTGGATAGGCCGCGTTGACAGCGTCGGGGAAACCCTTGAGGCCATCCACAACGGCGATCAGGATGTCCTCCAGCCCCCGGTTTTTGAGATTGTTCATAATGGACAGCCAGAATTTGGCCCCTTCATTGGCGGCAATCCACAGGCCCGGAACCTCACGCTCACCATCAAGGGTGACGCCCAGGGCCACGTATACGGCCCTGTTCTTGACCTGACGGCTCTCGGCATCGCGGATTTCAACACGTAGGGCATCAAGGAAAACGATCGGGTAAACCGGCTCCAAAGCCCGGTTTTGCCAGTCCGGGACCTCCTCCAGAACAGCATCGGCGACACGGCTGATCAGGTCGGCAGAGACCCGTAACCCATAGACTTCCTCAAGGTGGCTGCTGATATCACGGGTTGATAAACCAGCTGCGTAAAGCCCGGTAGTCTTGTCATCCATCCCGTCGGTCCGGGTCTGGCCTTTCTGGATAAGTTCCGGCTCAAAACTGCCGTCACGGTCACGTGGGATATCAATCGGCACCGCCCCGTCATTGCCCTTCAGCACCTTGCGCGTCGCTCCGTTGCGCCGGTTGGTCTGCTGGCTGGCAGGTTCACCGTGTGCTTCATAGCCCGGATGCTCGGTCAACTCAGCCCCCAACATCCGCTCCATCGGCCGGACCTTCAGCTCTTTCATCAGACCCTTGTCGCCAAGTAAATCTTTGGGTCGTTCAACACCGCTAGGCAGCTCGCCCGGTAGTTCCTTGGAAATCGTCATTATCGTCATGCTCCTTCAGTTTGGAAGCATGGACCGAATTACTCATACACAGAAGACAGGACACTCTCGATCCGCACGTTGCTCGGCGCGCAACCAGCAATGCAGCAAGACGCATCCACCGCCGATGTCATCCCGATGACATTGCGGGAGCCATGCCCCGACTGCGGCGGGCGGATGCGCATCATCGAGACCTTCCGGCGCGGGGAGCTTCCACGGTCTCGTGCTCCACCACGGAGGCAGGCCGCATGACCGAAAGCCTGTCCATCCCGTCCACCCCAGACCGGTTGCTGCGGCAATGCCGGCCAAGCCACCTCGTCTGCAGCGCCCCGACAGGCCGCACGAACGACGCAAAAGGACATCCATCCGAGGCAAATCCTCTGGCAAAACTCGGAGACGACCGGCCTGAACCCCCAAGCCGGTGCGTCCGTGACAGTCAAAGACAAAGCCAACCGCACTCTTTCCCCATAGATAGCACCTAGCCCCCGCAGCTTCCTCCCAGAGAGGTTTGTCAACACCGGCCACAGTCAGACCGTGCCGAAACCCCGCGCAATGACCCGCGTCGAAAAACCTTCATCGGGCTAGGGTCTGTTGACAATCATCGTGTTGCAATGAGCATGGCACAGAGGTGCCAGTTGGCAGCGTAGCTTGTATCAGTCTTGTCGTATCGCGTTGCTATGCCTCTGAATTCCTTGATCTTTGCGAAGTAGTTTTCGATGAGATGGCGCCACTTGTACATGTGGGTATCGTAGTCCCGTTGAACTTTTCGGTTCGATTTGGGCGGGATGACAGCGGTTGCGCCACGCTCATCAAGGTCTTGCAGGAGCCAGTCGGCGTCGAAGGCTTTGTCGGCCGGCAACGCCCCAAAGGAAGCCCCCTTGATCAGAGGAGCGACCCCCTTCATGTCGTGTGCCTGTCCCGGCAAAAGCAGAAACCGGAACAGGTTACCGAGCGCATCGACCAAGGCCACGACCTTGGTCGTCAGTCCGCCGCGAGAGCGTCCGATAGCCTGGTGTTGAGTCCCCCTTTTGCGCCCGAAGCCTTCTGATGAGCTTGAACAATCGTCCCGTCGATAAGGGCATATTCCAGGTCCGGCTCGCCACTCATGGCATTGAAAAGACTCTCGAACACGCCGTTCCTGGCCCATCGACGAAATCGCTTGAACTGGCTGTTCCAGTTGCCAAACTCTTTGGGCAAATCCCGCCATGGGGACCCTGTGCGTACGCGCCATAATACTGCTTCCATAAACCGGCGATTATTGCGCGCGGTAACACCCGGATCGCCTGCCTTGCCCGGTATAAGCGGCTCAATCTTCTCCCAAAGCTCATCGGAAACAGCCAAACGATTTGCGTCCATCAACACCTCCATTTTGGAAGCTTGAATCAGACTTCAGGCAAAATGGGAACCCCGAATGTCAACAGGCCCTAGCATCCTAATAATTTGGCTCAATTAGCATTGATTATGCGTGGCGTGTTACAGGCAGGATGCCTGCTGCTGCGGCAAGTATCGCGCGCGGCGTTTGGTGGCTCGGAAGGACGGCAAGGTGGAACCACCGAAGGCAGCTGTCCAGGTATTTGGTTGCGATACCCCGATGGCGGCGCGGAAAGGTCTTTAACCGCTCATGCCGACTGTTCACGGTTTGAATGTGCAATTCACCACGGACACGTTCTCCGGCGGTCCGGTCGAGACTTTCATGGCTGACGCCCGTTTCTGCGGCGCAGGGCGGGTACCCGGTGCAGCCATCGGTCACCGGGAGAGCGTCCCCATCAAGACGTGGCTGCAGAACCGTTTTGAGATGTTCGGCTGTCACCGCAGGCAAGACAGCACTGATGGCGGTGCCTGATCGGCCGACCGCAACGAGGACCGGAACCTGCTCCTTCGACAATCCGCGTTTTGAGGTCTTTCCCCCGCGTTTGCGGGCTTTTCCGGAGAGATTACGGCCCCCTTTCCGGCTGTGCAGAAAGAACGTCCCGTCGGCTTCGACGATCCCGCACAGCTTGACCGCACCGACCGTTACAGCCTGAAGAAAGCGATGACGCCAACGAAAAGCTGTGGTGTCGGCCACCATACAACGCCCGTCGGACGCCTTTACCGTTTCGCCGTCGCGCAGGGAAGCTGCAAACTCTGCCCATCTGTCCCTGTGGCGCAAGCGGGCAAGCGGCGTCCCGGTCAGCGCGTTGAAGGTTTTGCGACAGCCTTTGCAAAAGAACCTCGTCAGGCCACTTGCATGGCCTCTGATGATCGCACCGCCCGAAGCGCAGTGCGGACAGATACGCCCCTCGCGAACAGTCGCCTCAAGGAGATCGATCACGCTTTCCAGCGACGAAACCCCGGCAACAAGCCGTCCGGTTTCAGCCCGTTGTTTCGATGAAAGGTCGTCGATCTCGTTGAGCCACACCAAAAAAGCCTGATGATCCATGTGCCGCACCCCATAATTTTGTTCATGTTCTGTGCTGTCACAGGTTGGCACGCATAATCAATGCTAATTGAGCCAATAATTTTCAAGATATTTCCTATCATAGACCTGTTTCGCAATAGGTAGATTTCTGCTATTCCAGCTTCACCGAAGCAGTGGAGTTTGCCGGAATGGCCGTACTGAAAGTTTTACGGGCACGTCCAGAGTTGTTTTTCCGCCTTTCCGGAATACGTCCGGCGGATTTTGATGCTCCGGTTTGTCAGCTTCACCCGATTTGGCTTGCCGGTGAAGCCGGGCGTTTGTCCCGAAAGAACAGACAACGGGCCATCGGGGGCGGCAGGAAGTATCGGCTGCAACTGGCGGAACAAATGCTTTGGCTCAATTAGCATTGATTATGCGTGGCGTGTTACAGGCAGGATGCCTGCGGCGGCGGCAAGTATCGCGCGCGGCGTTTGGTGGCTCGGAAGGACGGCAAGGTGGAACCACCGAAGGCAGCTGTCCAGGTATTTGCTCGCGATGCCCCGATGGCGGCGCGGAAAGGTCTTTAACCGCTCATGCCGACTGTTCACGGTTTGAATGTGCAATTCACCACGGACACGTTCTCCGGCGGTCCGGTCGAGACTTTCATGGCTGACGCCCGTTTCTGCGGCGCAGGGCGGGTAACCGGTGCAGCCATCGGTCACCGGGAGAGCGTCCCCATCAAGACGTGGCTGCAGAACCGTTTTGAGATGTTCGGCTGTCACCGCAGGCAAGACAGCACTGATGGCGGTGCCTGATCGGTCGACCGCAACGGGGACCGGAACCTGCTCCTCCGACAATCCGGGTTTCGAGGCCTTTCCCCCGCGTTTGCGGGCTTTTCGAGAGAGATTACGCTCCCCTTTCCGGCTGCGCGGAAAGAACGTCCCGTCGGCTTCGACGATTCCGCACAGCCTGACCGCACCGACCGTTACGGCCTCGGGAAAGCGATGACGCCAGCGAAAAGCTGTGGTGTCGGCCACCATACAACGCCCGTCGGACGCCTTTACCGTTTCGCCGTCGCGCAGGGAAGCTGCGAACCCTGCCCATCTGTCCTTGTGGCGCAAGCGGGCAAGCGGCGTCCCGGTCAGCGCGTTGAAGGTTTTGCGACAGCCTTTGCAAAAGAACCTCGTCAGGCCACTTGCATGGCCCCTGATGATCGCACCGCCCGAAGCACAGTGCGGACAGATACGCCCCTCGCGAACATTCGCCTCAGGGAGATCGATCACGCTTTCCAGCGACGAAACCCCGGCAACGAGCCGTCCGGTTTCAGCCCGTTGTTTCGATGAAAGGTCGTCGATCTCGTTGAGCCACACCAAAAAAGCCTGATGATCCATGTGCCGCACCCCATAATTTTGTTCATGGTGTGTTCTGTTACAGGTTGGCACGCATAATCAATGCTAATTGAGCCAATGCTTTTGTGCCTGATCCATTACCGCACATACGCCGGCCAGGCCTTTGTTGGCCTGCTTTTCGACATTTCCAGCCCCACAGTTTGCCGCCGCGTTCGCGCCATGACGACGGTGATGGCTGGCCATTTCGCCATGCCGGAGCGCGGGATCAAATTATCGACACAGGAAAGAAACGATCTTCTCTATCCTGTGATCGATGGTACCGGGCGCCCTGTTCAGCGCCCCGGGACGCCGTCAAGGCGCAAGGCCAGGTATTCAGGAAAGAAGAAACGCCATACAGCGTCGCACCGGATCATTACCGACGACAGGAAAAGGATCCTGGCCGTTGGTCCTGCACAGCCCGGGCGAAAGCACGACAGGCGGATATATGATGAAGCGCGCGTGGACAAGCCCCCCGGTGTGCCTGTCCCGGGCGATCCCGGTTATCCGGGAACGTCGCTGGAAGTCCCGCTCAAAGCCTCAAGGAACCATCCCCTTGCCAAAGAGCGGAAAAGCTGCAACACATGGCACGCAAAGCTGCGCATCGGCGTAGAGCATGGAATTTGCCGCATGAAAAAGTTCGGGATTTTTGCCGATACCCATCGCAATAATGGCCAGGCGGATATGATCGCAAGGAATGTAGCGGCCCTGGCAAACCTGAATTTGAAAACAGCCTGACCAAATGGGCAGGGATACCTCCGTTCAAAAACAACCGCCCTTATTGCGAATCGAGTCTCATGATTTTCGACCGAACGGGTCGAAATCCAAGTCAACGTTTTAGTGCTCAGGTGGAGATTATGTGCAACCCTACACTTTAAAAAGAGATCGCCTTCTCCCCGGGAGGGCTTTTTGTGAAAGCGGACATTTTTGACGAGCATCCAAACGGCGGCAAAGGTTAAGGTTTGTGGCTGTTGTCATCGTGAGATGCAGCGGCGACAAATCTGACAAGGAGGAAAGCGTGGGCGGATTTCGGTGCTATGGGGATTGTGTACTATGGCTGCGGTGATTGATGTGCAGAACTATCGGCTGCGTGATGACAAGCAGCGCTGATAAGTCGATTTTCCCAGCCCGATTTGGCTGATTGATATCCCGTTTTGCCGCCATTGGCCTGTTGTAGCGCAGGTTTTGGCGGGATGGTCGCACCGATGGGTCCGGCGTCCGCGTAATGAAGGACCCGATTTGATAGTCGTATCATGCGGCGTCCTCCCATGGCGGTGCGCGGGACTTGGGTGTTTGGCCCCGCATGAAGGTCTCGATGATGATCATTGCGCCACCGCATTTGGGGCACGGCTGGGACTGGTCTCGTTCGTCGGTATCGACACCTTGATCCTCATGGGCTTTCGGAATGGCGTCTGCTTCAACCTCCAATAAAGACCTGATCTTTGCGATCCTGTCGCGACGGATGCCATTCGCGAGGAAGCCTGTGTGGCGGATGCGGTGGAAGCCGGAGGGCAGGACATGGATCAGGAAGCGACGGATGAACTCGGACGTCGGCAGACGCATGACCTTCATCCTGTCCCCACGTTTGATGCGATAATCTTTCCACCGGAAGGCCACAGTGTTGGCATCAGCGCTGATCAGGCGGTGGTTTGAGATCGCCACGCGGTGCGTGTAACGGCTCAAGTACGCCAGCACGGCCTCAGGCCCGCCGAAGGGTGGTTTGGCATAAACCACCCAGAGTTGGTTAAGGTTTGTGGCTGTTGTCATCGTGAGATGCAGCGGCGACAAATCTGACAAGGAGGAAAGCGTGGGCGGATTTCGGTGCTATGGGGATTGTGTACTATGGCTGCGGTGATTGATGTGCAGAACTATCGGCTGCGTGATGACAAGCAGCGCTGATAAGTCGATTTTCCCAGCCCGATTTGGCTGATTGATATCCCGTTTTGCCGCCATTGGCCTGTTGTAGCGCAGGTTTTGGCGGGATGGTCGCACCGATGGGTCCGGCGTCCGCGTAATGAAGGACCCGATTTGATAGTCGTATCATGCGGCGTCCTCCCATGGCGGTGCGCGGGACTTGGGTGTTTGGCCCCGCATGAAGGTCTCGATGATGATCATTGCGCCACCGCATTTGGGGCACGGCTGGGACTGGTCTCGTTCGTCGGTATCGACACCTTGATCCTCATGGGCTTTCGGAATGGCGTCTGCTTCAACCTCCAATAAAGACCTGATCTTTGCGATCCTGTCGCGACGGATGCCATTCGCGAGGAAGCCTGTGTGGCGGATGCGGTGGAAGCCGGAGGGCAGGACATGGATCAGGAAGCGACGGATGAACTCGGACGTCGGCAGACGCATGACCTTCATCCTGTCCCCACGTTTGATGCGATAATCTTTCCACCGGAAGGCCACAGTGTTGGCATCAGCGCTGATCAGGCGGTGGTTTGAGATCGCCACGCGGTGCGTGTAACGGCTCAAGTACGCCAGCACGGCCTCAGGCCCGCCGAAGGGTGGTTTGGCATAAACCACCCAGAGTTGGTTAAGGTTTGTGGCTGTTGTCATCGTGAGATGCAGCGGCGACAAATCTGACAAGGAGGAAAGCGTGGGCGGATTTCGGTGCTATGGGGATTGTGTACTATGGCTGCGGTGATTGATGTGCAGAACTATCGGCTGCGTGATGACAAGCAGCGCTGATAAGTCGATTTTCCCAGCCCGATTTGGCTGATTGATATCCCGTTTTGCCGCCATTGGCCTGTTGTAGCGCAGGTTTTGGCGGGATGGTCGCACCGATGGGTCCGGCGTCCGCGTAATGAAGGACCCGATTTGATAGTCGTATCATGCGGCGTCCTCCCATGGCGGTGCGCGGGACTTGGGTGTTTGGCCCCGCATGAAGGTCTCGATGATGATCATTGCGCCACCGCATTTGGGGCACGGCTGGGACTGGTCTCGTTCGTCGGTATCGACACCTTGATCCTCATGGGCTTTCGGAATGGCGTCTGCTTCAACCTCCAATAAAGACCTGATCTTTGCGATCCTGTCGCGACGGATGCCATTCGCGAGGAAGCCTGTGTGGCGGATGCGGTGGAAGCCGGAGGGCAGGACATGGATCAGGAAGCGACGGATGAACTCGGACGTCGGCAGACGCATGACCTTCATCCTGTCCCCACGTTTGATGCGATAATCTTTCCACCGGAAGGCCACAGTGTTGGCATCAGCGCTGATCAGGCGGTGGTTTGAGATCGCCACGCGGTGCGTGTAACGGCTCAAGTACGCCAGCACGGCCTCAGGCCCGCCGAAGGGTGGTTTGGCATAAACCACCCAGTTGGTTTTGCGCAGCGGCGCGAGATGGGCGGCGAAGGTATCGGGGTCGGCCAGCTTTGCCAGTTTGCCGAAGAAGCGCAGCTTGCCTGCTTTGTGCAATCCGCTCAGCCCTTCGAGGAACAGGCGGCGGAACAAACGCGCGAGCACCTTTACCGGCAGGAAGAAGCCTGAGCGGCAGTTCTTCCAGCGCTTGCCATCGGACGACAATCCACCGCCCGGCACGATGATATGCACATGCGGGTGGTGCGTCATCGCGGATCCCCATGTATGCAGCACGCTCGTCATGCCAATCTTTGCACCAAGATGTTTTGGATCGGCTGCGATTGTCAGCAGAGTTTGCGCCGCCGCCTTGAACAGGAGGCCGTAGACCACCGCTTTGTTCTGGAAGGCAATGTCGGCGATTTGCGATGGCAGCGTGAAGACCACGTGGAAATACTCAATGGGCAACAAGTCTTCCATGCGCGCCTGCATCCAGTCCTGCGCCGCTGCACCTTGGCACTTCGGGCAATGCCGATTGCGGCACGAGTTGTAGGCGATGTGCTGGTGACTGCATTTGGTGCAAGCGGCAACATGCCCGCCAAGCACAGCGGTCCGGCAGCTCTCTATCGCCGACATCACTTTTAACTGCTGTAGGTTCAAGTGTCCGGCGTGGGCCAGGCGATAGGTAGCACCATGGGCGCGGAAGATGTCTGCGACCTCCAGCTTGAGGCGAGACATGGAAGCCTAGTTTAACCGGGTCCGGCCTCCCGCCGCACCAGCAGATCAAACGGGCTGGTGACACTCTGGATCGTCTTGGTTGCCACCTTGGTATAGATCGTCGTCGTTTCCAGCTTGGCATGGCCCAGAAGCACTTGGATCACCCGGATGTCGGTCCCACCCTCCAGCAGATGCGTGGCAAAGCTGTGCCGCAGAGTGTGGGGCGACACCTGCTTCTTGATCTCTGCAAAATCGCATGCGACCCCAAAGGCCCGATTGAACTGCCGCGTCGAGATTGGATCGATCCGGTTACGACCCGGGAACATCCAACCTCTCGGCCGCACTTCTCGGTAATAGTCGCGCAACAGGCTCAGAAGGTTCGGCGACAACATGACCTGCCGGTCCTTACGACCCTTACCTTGCTCAATCCGGATCAGCATCCGGTCGCTATCTATGTCGCCAACTTTGAGATGGGTGACCTCGCTGGCGCGCAGCCCGCCACCATAGGCCACGCTGAAGGCCGCGCGGTATCGTAACCCAGGCCCAGGTGCCGCTTCGATAATACGCGCGACTTCCTCGGCGCTGAGCACAACGGGGATCTTCTTAGCCGCCCGTTGATAGCGCATATGCCGCTTCATCTCGGGACGCGGGCACGTCGTCGCAAAGAAGAAACTCAACACTGTCAGCCGGTTGTTGAAGGTCGGTGCGCCAATGCCGCGCTCCTTCATATCGAGCTGGAACGCCCGCAGATCTTCCGGTGTCGCGCTATCCGGCGCGTGACCCAGAAACCGCGTAAAATCCCGCATCCCTCGCAAATACATTGTCTGCGTTTTCGACTGCAGCCCTTTGATCCGCATATCTTCGAGAAATCGCTGGCGCAGTGCAGGTACATATTGGTCTGACATTGAAACCTCCTATCGTCAGATTGAGAAGGTCCCAATCGTCCAACAGAATCGTCAGTTCACAAAATCACGGCGCTTCGATCAGCGCGAAACCCTCGACACAAGCGCCAATACCGCGAGAGCGGTTTCGTCCTCGTCCCGCAAAGTAGACCTTTGTAAAATGCAGGTAATACCTAACTCCGCCCGCCCCGGCGCGGCTGTGGTCGCGTCGGGATTTCTTTCAGCAATCCACCCACCCCCATCGCCGCGAAATCGGTATCCTCAATCGGCACGCCACAGGCCACCCGGCTGAGCACCCAATCGGCCCCGTGCAACACGGGCGATCGGGCGCTGCCGGGCAGGCCAATCACTGGCCTGTCGTCCAAAGCGCCCAAAAACAAAAGGTTGCCGGGATCAACCGGAATGCCAAACCGCGTCACCTGTCCCCCGGCGTGACGCAACGCCTCGGGTGCTGTATCGCGGATATCGGAGGTGGCCGAGGCGGTGAGGATCAACACGATCTCGCCATTCGCCGCCGCTATTTCTTTCGCCAGCGCCACCTCGTCATGGGCACAGACTCGGGTTTCAATCAGCGCGATCCCCAGACCATTCAGGCGGTTGCCAATCGCCTCTTCGCCCTTGCGGCCCGGACCACCGGAGATATCCGTCACGATCAGGCTGGCGCTTGCATACACCGGTGTGGCCAGCCCAACAGAGCTCCGCAGCAAGTCTGCTGCCTGCGCCACGGCCCATTCCGGCACGGCATAGGAAATTACCTTGATCGTCGCAATCATGCCACCGGTATGAATTTGATGAAACGGCGGCACTGTCGCCACGGTGATCATCGGATCAACCGCATTGGCCGCCTCGATCTGAGCGATATCCAGGCGAACCACACCGGGGGCGTCGGCGATCAGGTTGACCCGGCCCGTGAACGGCGCGCTGAGATGGACCCGAGCATCTTTTTGTCGGCTTGCAGCGGCCAGTTGGCGCGCGGCCTCATCTTCGTGCATGTCACCGTCTTCAAGCCGCGCAACCGTCACTTGGGTCATCCCGGCCTCGGCCAGGGCCGCGCATTGCGCCGCTGACAAAACTGCCCCTTTGCGCATCCGCCCTGCGGGCAATTTCAGCGAATGGGCCAGGATCGCCCCTTCGGCCTCGCCCACGGGAACGGGGCCAAATCTCATACGCCATGCCTCAGCACATCCGTCATCTGCGCCAGGATCGACATGGCAATCTCCGCCGGTCCCGCTGCTCCGATATCCAGACCAACAGGCCCGTAAATGCGCGCGATCTGATCCGGGGTAAAACCCTTGGCCGTCAACCGCTCGACTCGTTTGGCATGGGTGCGGCTCGAACCCAGCGCACCGATGTAAAACACCTCCGAGGCCAGGGCCTGTTCCAAGGCCGGATCATCCAGCTTGGGATCATGGGTCAGCAGAACCAGCGCGGTGCGCGTATCCAGCCCATAGGCCTGCACGCCCTCATCGGGCCAGTCATTCAGGATCGTTTCACCGGGAAAGCGTGTGTCCGAGGCAAAGCTGTCTCGCGGATCGATCAGCAACGGATCATACCCCGCGATCCGCGCCATCGGAACAAGCGCCTGCGCGATATGCACCGCCCCGACGATGATCAGGCGCAAGGGCGGATTGTAAATGGCAACAAAGGTGGTGCCGTCCTCCTCAAAGCCCGAACGATCCATGCGAAAGCGCGAGGCGTGTCCCTGCCGATCCAGCCGCCGCTCCGCTTGCATACCGGTCACATAGGCAGCGGGCGCGCGCGCCGCACGGGCCGTCACCAGCTCTTCCAGTATTGGCACTGGCATCACCACGCCCACCGGTTCGACAAGCACCCGGATCGTGCCGCCACAGGCCAGCCCAACCGCAAAGGCATCATCATCACTGACACCATATTCCAGCATCACTGGCTTACCCTCGTCGATGGCATCCAATGCCTCGACCACGACGGCACCTTCGACACAGCCGCCCGAGACCGAGCCTGCGATTTCGCCCTCACCCGAAATGGCCAATTGGCTGCCCACCCGGCGTGGCGCGCTGCCCCAGGTCTGCACCACAGTGGCCAAGGCCGCGCCTTTACCTTCGCCATGCCATCGCAGCGCAGTTTCGGGAATATCGTCAAATCGGTCCATGGTACGGCTCCTTGGCCACCAATATGGGGGGAGGGACACGCCAGCACAAACTGAAAAGCGATCCGGCGAACTAGGCGCGACATAGATTTTTCGCACGAAAAATCTTAGCCCACTGCCGTCTAGAGCACCGCCATCAAACGCGCCTTTTCCCCCGCATCATCCGGACGCGAAAGAGCAACCGCCAACTCCTCTAGTGTGGCAATCGAATGGCCCGCGCGAAACGTATCCACATGGGGCAGCATCGCGCGGATGCCTGCCGCTTTGGGGGCAAACCCCTCCCAGCGTAGTAGCGGGTTGAGCCAGATCAGGCGGCGGGACGACAGATGCAACCGCTCCATTTCCTTTGCTAATGCAACCGGATCGTCGCGGTCCAACCCATCAGTGATCACCAGCACAACAGCGCCCTGCCCCATCACACGGCGCGACCAGTCCCGGTTGAAATCATGCAGGCAGGCACCGATCCGCGTGCCGCCTTCCCAATCCTGCGCCTCGTGCCCCGCCGCCGCCAGTGCAGCATCCACATCGCGCGTGGCCAGATGGCGGGTAATATTGGTCAGCCGCGTACCAAAGGTAAACGCATGCACCTTGGCCCACCCCTGCCCTTGCCGGTTGGCCACCGCGTGCAGAAAGTGCAGCACCATACGGCTGTACTGGCTCATTGAGCCTGAGATATCACACAGCACCACCAGATTGGGCCAGCGCGGGCGCGGTTTTTGCAGGTAAACTTTACGCATCTCGCCACCCCGCCGCATCGCCGCGCGCAGGGTCTTGCGGGCATCAATACGCGCGCCTGTGTGACTGGGTTGTCCCCGACGCGAGGCGAAGGGTTTGACCGGCAAATCAAGCCGCGCCAGCATCCGCTTGGCCGCCGCGATCTCATCCACGCCCATCTGTTCAAAATCCAGACTTCGCAGCCGTTCTTCGCCCGACATGGTTAGCGAGGCGTCAATCTCAATCTCGGTCTCTTGATCAGGCTGGCCTTCAGCACCTTCGGGCTGGTCCGGCTCGATCCCGTCCAGCAATGCCTCTGCGGCGCGTTTCTCGACCGGTTTGGCCGCGCGATCCTCCTGCACCCCACGGATGGCAGGCAGCATCATCGCCATCATATGCTCCATATAGCGCGGATCGCGCCAATAGAGCCGGAAAATCTGGGCAAAAACAGCACGATGCTCGGGCCGGTTCACGAAACAGGCTCTAAGCGTGTAGAAAAAATCGCGTTGCGAGGTGAACCCTGCGGCCTCAACCGCACGGATCGCGTCAATCACCCGGCCCGGTCCGGCAGGTAGCCCGGCCTTGCGCAAAGCCCGCGCAAAATGGGTTATGTTATGGGTGAGCTTCGGGTGATCGGGCAGATCAAGGCGCACGTATTCAGGCATCGTCACCCGCCGCATTGCAAATTTCAACGATTGCCTCCGCCGCAGCCTCAGCGCTCAGTCGGTCTACATCCAAATCAAATGCACCTTCGGGGCGCAACAGGCCGAGGTTTTGCCGGTAGCCCAGCAATACGTCTGGCTCCATCAGCTTACCGTGACCACTACGCTCAGGGTCTGTCAGCCGCCTTACGTTTTCCTCCTGCGATATCTGCAAAATTATTGGAACGAACCGCGCGCCACGCTTGCGGGCAAACTCCAAGGTCGGCGCGAATAGCGGCCAGTCCTCAGCCTCGTCCGAAAGCGCGTCGGTCAAAATCAAAGGCACGTGTGCCGGTAGAGTTAAGGCCGCTTCATAAACGCTCTGACGCAGCTCAGCGCGCAAACGCGCATGTCGTGGGTCGTCGCGGGCAAACAAGGCACTGGCAGGGTTCACCAACAGGTGATTATCAATAAGGCGGGCCGACAAACGCCCGGCAAGCGCCAAGCCTATGACCCGCTCGCCAGGCCCCGGCCACCCACACAGATGAATGACAAGCGGGCGATCACTCACGACACGGCGTCCAATCCGGCCTTGGCCTCGTCCAGAATGCGTTTGGCTTCGGAACCTTGCAGTTTCTGGATGTCATCCTGGTATTTCAGGATCGCGCCCAGAGTGTCGGCGATCACCTCGGGGGAGAGGGAAATCACGTCCAGCGCCAGCAGGCATTTGGCCCAGTCGATGGTTTCGGCCACGCCGGGTTTCTTGAACAGATCCTCGGTCCGCAAGCGCTGGACAAAGGCAACAACTTCGCGGCTGAGGCTGTCGGCGGCCTCAGGCGCGCGGGCCTGCAAAATCTCGAGCTCGCGCTCCATGCTGGGATAGTCGACCCAGTGATAGAGGCAGCGGCGTTTGAGGGCGTCATGCACTTCGCGGGTACGGTTTGACGTGACGATGACAATCGGCGGTTCGGGTGCTGCAATCGTGCCCAGTTCGGGAATGGTGACCTGGAAATCGCTGAGCGCCTCAAGCAGGAACGCCTCAAACGGCTCATCGGTTCGGTCTAATTCATCGATCAGCAGCACTGGTGCCCCGCCAGGTTGGGGCCGCATGGCCTGCAACAGCGGGCGTTCGATCAGGAATTCCTCGGTGAACAGCTCGTCTTTCAACCGGCCTTTTTCAACTCCGCCCGAGGCCTCGGCCGCGCGTATCGCGATCATCTGTCCCGCGAAATTCCATTCATAAACGGCCGAGGACGCATCCAGCCCTTCGTAGCATTGCAACCTGATCAGACGACGGCCAAGGCTGGTGGCCAGGGCCTTGGCGATCTCGGTCTTGCCCACGCCTGCCTCACCCTCCAGAAACAACGGGCGGCCAAGGCGCAGGGCCAGAAACACAACCGTCGCCAGGGCACGGTCACAGACGTAATCCTGCCCCGCCAGCAGCGCCTGAGTGTCGTCAATCGAAGATGGGGACATGCCGATCTGCCTTTCCTTGAAGGTCAAACTCCTGCACGGCCCCCTTGCCGCCGTCAAGGGGTGGGCAAAACAGCGCCTTGCTCAGAAACCCCTTGGATTTTACAAAGTTTTGCCCAAGTTGCGCGATATCATAATTCTAACGCGCCGAATGACAGTGGCCACGTGCGAGACGAGGAACGAGTAAATGAAGGACCAAACCCATATGTTCGACACACCTCTGGATGGCCAAAGCTGGCCTGACTGGGTGCAATCTGCGGGCGCTGTGATCGGGGCAAACGGGTCCGTCAAACAGCTTGGTCCGCGTCACGCCGCCCTGTTTCTGAAAAAGAACACCCAGACGCTTCTGGTCAGCTTTGAGGCTCATCACCGGATCGAAGATGTCTCGGATAAGGCCCACCCGCTGGGCTGGCAGATGGTGCAGGCCCTGGGCTGGTCGCATCTGTGTCTGGCAAGTGAGATGGACACTTGGTTTCGCGACACCCGGGTCTATGCCTATTTTGACCGCCTGATTGATGAGGGGTTTTTTGAAGGCTACGATCAAGTGGTGTTTTACGGCGCGGGTGCCTGCGGATATGCGGCTTGCGCGTTTTCTGTGGCCTCCCCCGGCGCACGGGTGCTGGCGATCCATCCTCAGGCCACCCTTGATCCACGCGTGACCGAGTGGGATGATCGGTTTCTTGCCATGCGCCGCGTGGCCTTTGATGATCGCTATGGTTATGCGCCGGATATGCTGGACGGGACCGATCAGGCCTTCGTGCTATATGACCCCGACAACGAATTGGACGCGATGCATGCGGCGCTGTTCACCCGCCCGAATGTGACCAAATACCGGATGCGCCATCAGGGTCCGCCCATCGACAGCGCGCTGGTGCGTATGAACATCCTGTTGCGGATGTTGGCCCAGCTTAGCGCAGGCAAACTGGATCGGCTCAGCCTGTCCAAACTTTATCGCGCCCGGCGCGACGATGCCGCCTACCAGTTCAACCTGTTGAAACGCACCACCCGCGATGATCGCCACCAACTGACCCAATGGCTGGCCGAGGCGGTTCTGCGCAAACGTAACTCGCCCCCCTTCCAAAAGGCCCTCCGCGCGCCAAAAACAGCCTAGCAGCGCAGCAGCACCTGCACGCCGAGGCCACCGATCCGGGTTAAGGCGCAATCGCCCTCTGGCATGGGCCTGTGTGATTGTGTAAGTCCACAGGTATGACCACTGCCCTGACATTCACCCGTCCCGACGACTGGCACCTGCATTTGCGCGATGGCGCAATGCTGCGCGCCGTGCTGCCCGAAACCTCGCGCGATTTTGCCCGTGCGATCATCATGCCCAATCTGGTGCCGCCGGTCGTGACCGGGGCCGAGGCCGCGGCCTATCGCGACCGGATCATGGCCGCCCTGCCCAAGGGCGATGACTTCACGCCGCTGATGACATTGTACCTGACCGAAGATACCGATCCGGACGATCTGGCCGCCGCCCATGCCAGCGGGTTGATCACAGCCGTCAAGCTCTACCCGGCCGGGGCCACCACCAATTCCGCCTCAGGCGTGCGCGATTTTGACAAGGTCCGCCCGGTGCTTGAACGTATGGCCGAGATCGATTGTCCGCTGTGTGTGCATGGAGAGGTGACCGATGCCGAGATCGACATCTTTGATCGCGAAGCGGTGTTTATTGATCGCGTATTAGACCCCATTCACCGTACCACGCCAGGCCTGCGCGTGGTGATGGAGCATATCACCACTTCGAACGGCGTTGATTACGTTCTGGCAGGCGATGACAGCCTTGGCGCCACGATCACCACCCATCACCTGATCATCAACCGCAACCATATCCTGGTGGGTGGGATCAAGCCGCACTATTACTGCCTGCCCGTCGCCAAGCGCGAAGAACATCGCCTTGCCCTGCGCAAAGCTGCGACCAGCGGGCAGTCGCGGTTCTTCCTTGGTACCGATTCCGCCCCGCACACCGACGCGTTGAAAGAAAACGCCTGTGGATGTGCGGGGTGTTTTACCGCCACCAATACAATGGCGCTTCTGGCGCATGTGTTTGAAGAAGAAGGTGCATTGGCGCATTTGGAAGCCTTCACCTCGCTGAATGGCCCTGCCTTCTATGGCCTGCCGTTGAATAAAGGACAGATCACGCTGATCAAGGGCGAGATCACAGCCTTTCCCGACAAAATCGACAGTGGCGACGGTCCGGTGACTGTGTTCGATCCGGGCTTTGACGTGTCATGGCGGGTCGCCGAATGACCGCAAGGGCTGCACTCGCCCTCGGGTTAACTCTGACCGGCACAGCCGTCTTTTCGCTGGATTGCCAGTTTGTCAGCCTGGAAGAGCGTGTCGACAGAATCATGCGCGCGCAGGCCAAACCCACGGCGATCTATCAGCAAACAGACACTTTAGGCATCGGCGTCCTGTCCAAACCGCGTAACATCGAGTGCGCAGGCACCGACTGGACCAACGAAACCACCTGTACAGCCACGCAAACCTTCACAGGCACGCTTTATTCGGTGCATGGCGTCGCCGAGGTAACAGATACCCCGATCCAGAGCACCTTCTATGAATACGCGCTGAATCCCTCGCTCAAGCCCCCATACGACTCGATGCAACCCTGGACACTCACCCCGATGCTGATCTCGTTTTCTCAACCGATCAACGGGCCAATGGAGATGTTTCACATCGACAGCTGCGCCAACGGGTTGATGATGGGCACCACCGAACAATTGGAAGGCGCGGTGCATGCCTGCCATGCTAAAGGCTGCTGTCCCGGCAAGGCGCGCCGCTTTCTAAAATCCCTCAACCAATCCGTTTTCTAGACCTTCACAGGACCTGTCCCATGATCCCTTCCTCCTACCCTTCACCCGAAGAAATGGCCCGCCTCACCGCCCGGATGCTGCTGGAAATCGAGGCCGTGCATTTCAACGCGGCCGAGCCGTTTACGCTGGCCTCAGGCCTGCCCTCACCCACCTATATCGACTGTCGCAAGCTGATCAGCCATCCGCGCATCCGCTCGACCCTGATGGATTTCCTGACCGTCACGGTGATGCGCAATGCCGGGTTCGAGGCATTTGACAACATCGCCGGGGGCGAAACCGCGGGTATTCCTTTTGCCGCATTGGTCGCCGAGCGGATGGCCCTGCCGATGACCTATGTGCGCAAGAAACCCAAGGGTTATGGCCGCAACGCCCGGATTGAAGGCGCGATGAGCGAGGGCGAGCGCGTGCTTCTGGTCGAGGATCTGACCACCGATGGCGGCTCGAAACTGTCCTTTGTCGATGCGATCCGCGAGACCGGGGCAAGCTGCGGGCATACAGCGGTAATTTTCTATTATGGCATCTTCCCGGAAACCGAGAAAACCCTGGGCGATCATGGCGTTGCCCTGCATTATCTCTGCACCTGGTGGGATGTTCTGACCGAGGCCCGTACGCAGGGCGCATTCGATGCCGCAACACTGGATGGGGTCGAGGCGTTTTTGAACGACCCACGTAAGTGGCAGGACGAAAACAAGAAGTGAAGGACCACCGGCTAAAGCCGGTGGCATCATTTCGAGGAATGTAATTCCAGGTACCGCTTGCTGATACCGTCAGTCACGTTTCCCGAGGTCGTGGAGAAACAGCCGCGCGCCCAAAGCCGCCTGCCCCGGTAGCGTTTGCGCACCTCCGGGAACTCCATCTGGATACGGCGTGATGCGCTGCATGACATCGGACAGCGACAGCTTTGGTGGGATCGACAGAAACATGTGGACGTGATCGCGAGCCAAAGATTCGCTGAAGCGGACCGGCTGGAAGCCGGTGGTTTTAATCCATTAGGTGGAAAATAAACTTCTCCCCAACCAGCTGCGGATAAGCGCGGCCCGAATCGCCAGCATATACTGCATTTGGCAAAGCCAGTGCCATTTGCTACTATATCTTGCGGCTTCGAGCTGCGTTAACAAGTTATCCACCGGGTTTTCCCGGCCACCATCCACAGTTTTATACAGATAGCCTCACAGCAATTCCTGCTCTAAACCCGGTGCACCTGAGCAGATAAAAACAAAGGGGGACAGACGTGAACGAGATCGCCAGCTTCAATGCCACCGGAACCGAGGCGTCCGAAACCGAGGCGATGCCACATTCCATCGAGGCCGAGCAACAGCTTCTCGGCGCGATCCTGACCAATAACGAGATCTATGATCGGGTTGCCGCGATCATCGGGCCGCAGCATTTTTATGACCCTGTTCATGCCCGCATTTACGAGGTTGCCGCCGCGCGCATTGCCAAGAACAACCTGGCCTCGCCGGTGACCCTGAAGGCGTTTCTGGAAGATGACGAAGGTCTGAAGGAACTGGGCGGCCCCACCTATCTGGCGCGTCTGGCCGGGGCAGCGATCAGCTCGTTCGCCGTGCGCGACTACGCCCAGATGATCTATGACATGGCGATCCGTCGCGAATTGATCGGGCTGGGCCATGACATCGCCGGAAAGGCCCAGCGATCTGAGGTTGATCTTGAGCCCCTTGAACAGATTGTACAGGCCGAACAGGCACTCTATCAACTGGCAGAACAAGGTCAGTCAGAAAGCGGTTTTCAAAGCTTTCTCAGGGCCGTAACAGACGCTGTTAATGTAGCCAATGCCGCCTATCAGCGCGAAGGCGGATTGGCCGGCATTGCCACCGACCTGACCGATCTGGACAGCAAACTTGGCGGTTTGCACAAGTCTGACCTGCTGATCCTCGCCGGTCGCCCCTCCATGGGCAAAACCTCGCTGGCAACCAATATCGCCTATAACATCGCCAAAACCTACAAGCGCGGCACCCGCCCCGACGGGTCTGAGGGCGCAATTGACGGTGGCGTGGTTGGTTTCTTTTCGCTGGAGATGAGCGCCGAACAACTGGCGGGCCGTATTCTCGCCGAAGCCTCCGAGATTTCGTCCCACAAAATCCGCCAGGGCGACATGACCGAAGGCGAATTCCGCCGCTTTGTTGATGCCGCCAAGACGATGGAATCCTGCCCTCTGTTCATCGACGATACTGCCGCCATTCCGATTGCCCAACTGGCCGCGCGCGCCCGGCGCCTGAAACGGACCCATGGTCTGGACCTGCTGATTGTAGACTACCTGCAACTGGTGCGGGGCACGTCAGACAACCGGGTGCAGGAAATTGGCGAGATTTCCATGGGCCTCAAAGCTATCGCCAAAGATCTGGAAATTCCGGTCATCGCCCTGTCGCAGTTGTCCCGTCAGGTTGAATCTCGGGACGACAAACGCCCGCAACTCAGCGATCTGCGCGAATCCGGGTCAATCGAACAGGATGCCGACGTGGTCATGTTCGTCTATCGCGGCGAGTACTATAAGGAGCGGGAAAAACCCGATGACAACAACGCCGAGGCCATGGCCGGATGGATGGAAGAGATGGAACGCCTACACGGCAAGGCCGAGGTGATCATCGGCAAGCAGCGTCACGGCCCGATCGGCACGGTCGAGCTGAGTTTTGAGGCGCAATTCACCCGCTTTGGTAATCTGGTCAAACCCTGGCAGCAGTCCGGCAACGATCAGGAGTTCTGACCATTCGCTGGCTGAAAGAAAACGCCCAGTTTGTCGAGGCAATGGCCGGCGCTTTTACGGCCTTGGTCGCCCTTCTTGCGCTTGTTGGTGTCAAACTTCAGATCGATGCCACGGCCCAGGTGCAGGCCACACAATCCGCGCGTGACATCTATCGCGGGTTCCTTGAACTTTCCATCGCCCAGCCCGATCTGGCCCATCCAGCCGAGTGTCGCGGCACCGGGGATGATCCTGACCCAGCCTATCACGCCTATCTCGATTATCTGCTTTACACCACGGAACAGGTGACCGCGCTTGACCCGGTCTGGGACGGCGTGATGGACGGATGGTTGGAAAATCACATTGATGCGCTGTGTGTCTATACCGACCTGAGCGGCTTCACCCCCGAGATGCTGGTGCTGCTCGGTGATCTGCGTACCGAGCAGTGCACCCCCACGCCGGACTGCTGATTTGCAGCACCCTGCCCGCGTTTCCCCCTTGACCCTTTCGCCAAGCCTGTCAAAACCACCCCCATGAGCACAGCGACCCTTACCATTGATCTGGATGCCATCACCGCCAACTGGCGCGCGCTGGATGCCATGAGCACCGGGCAAACCGCTGCCGTGGTCAAGGCCGATGCCTATGGTCTGGGGGCCGCGCGGGTGGCACGCTGCCTTGCCCGCGCCGGGGCGACCAGCTTTTTCGTGGCCGTGGCCGAAGAAGGTGCGGCCCTGCGTCAGGCACTGGGGCCGAAACCTGAAATCTACGTCTTTTCTGGCCACATGCCGGGCGACACCGATATGATCGGCGATCTCGATCTGATCCCGATGATCAATTCGCTGGATCAGATGATCCGCCATGTCGAGGCCCTGCCCGGCCATGCCTTTGGCATTCAGCTTGATAGCGGCATGAACCGACTGGGAATGGAACCTGTGGAATGGGGGGCAGTGCGTGATATTGCCCTGGCGCAAGGCCCGCGCCTGATCATGAGCCATCTGGCCTGCGCGGATGAACCCGATCACGCGATGAGCGCCCAGCAACTGGCCGCTTTCCGCGACATGACTGATGGCATTGACTGCCCCCGCAGCCTGGCCAATACGGGTGGCGTTCTGTTGGGCACGGACTATCATTTTGACATGACCCGCCCCGGCATCGGCGTCTATGGCGGGCTCCCTTTTGCTAATGCGCAGCCGGTGGTGACGCTGGACGCACCGGTTATCCAATGCCGCAACCTTGAGCCGGGCGAAACCGTGGGCTACGGCAACAGCTTTAACACAACGCGCGAGACCCGCATTGCCACCATCAGCGCGGGATATGCAGACGGGCTCATGCGCATCCTGGGCCCCAAGACGCTGTTGATTGCAGATGATGTGGCCTGTCCCATCGCCGGGCGCATTTCGATGGACCTGATTGGCGTTGATATCACTGATCTGGGCCATGACCCCAAGACCATTCGCATTCTTGGCTCGGGTCAGAGCGTCGATGATCTGGCCGCGAATGCGGGCACGATTGGCTATGAAATTCTGACCTCTCTGGGGGGCCGCTATAACCGCCGGTATATCGGCGGATGAGCTGGCTCACCGGGCTTCTGGCCACAATCGGGCGCAATGTGCTGGGCGTGATTGCGATGCTGGGCCGCGTGTCTTTGTTCACGGCCCGTACATTCAGCCACATGTTCCGCCCGCCCTTTTATCCACGCGAACTCGCCCATGCGTTGATGCAGGTGGGGTGGCTGTCGCTGCCCGTCGTCGGCCTGACAGCCCTTTTCACCGGCGGGGCACTAGCCTTGCAGATCTATTCCGGCGGCGCGCGCTTTAACGCCGAAGCAGTCGTGCCCCAGATCGTCGCCATCGGTATGGTGCGTGAATTAGGGCCGGTTCTGGTGGGTCTGATGATCGCGGCACGCGTGACCTCGTCCATCGCGGCCGAAATCGCCACCATGAAAGTGACCGAGCAGATTGATGCCCTGACCACGTTGTCGACCCACCCGATGAAATATCTGGTGGCCCCCCGCGTGCTGGCCGCGCTGATCACAGTGCCTATCTTGGTGGGCATCGGCGACGTCATCGGCATTGCCGGGGGATATACCGTCGCAGTCAAGAACCTTGGTTTTAATTCAGCAACTTACCTGCACAACACGGTCAACTTCCTTGAGGCGCTTGATATCATTTCCTCGCTGGTCAAAGGCGCTGTATTCGGGGTGATCGCCGCGCTGATGGGCTGTTACTTTGGAATCAATTCAGGCCGCGGTGCGCAGGGCGTGGGCGGTGCCACCAAAGGCTCGGTTCAGGCGGCTGCCGTGCTGATCCTGGCGGCGAATTTCGTGCTGACAGGGGTGTTCTTCTCGATATGATCGAAATGCAGGATGTCCATAAGGCCTTTGACGACAACCGTGTTTTGCAGGGTGTGAACCTGACAATTGAATCCGGCACCTCGATGGTGATTATCGGCGGCTCGGGCACGGGCAAATCGGTGGCGTTGAAGTGTATTCTCGGCCTGATCTCCCCTGATAGCGGGACGATCACGCTGGACGGTCAGGACGTGACCAAAGGCGACCGGGACACGTTTCTGGCCCGCTTTGGGATGCTGTTTCAGGGGGGAGCGCTATTTGACTCCCTGCCCGTCTGGCAAAACGTCGCCTTCCGCCTGCTGCGCGGCAGCTTGAAAAAACCATGGGACGAGGCGCGCGACATCGCGATTGAGAAGTTGCGCCGCGTCGGGCTGAAATCCGAGCAGGCCGATAAATTCCCCGCCGAACTGTCAGGCGGCATGCAAAAACGCGTTGGCCTAGCCCGCGCCATCGCCGCCGAACCCGAGATCATTTTCTTTGACGAACCCACCACCGGCCTTGATCCGATCATGTCGGGCGTGATCAACGATCTGATCCGCGAAATCGTCACCGAAATGGGTGCCACCGCCATGACCATCACCCATGACATGATCTCGGTGCGTGCCATCGCCGACAACGTGGCGATGCTACATGACGGGGTGATCCAGTGGACCGGCCCGGTGGGTGATATGGATCAATCAGGTGATCCTTATCTGGAACAGTTCATTCAAGGTAAAGCCGAGGGTCCGATTGAGGCAGTGCGGTAAAGCGCGATGGAGATCACTCTACCTTCGTTTTCAATCGCCGCGCTCTTCGGCAGTTTCAGTTACATAATCTTATCTCTGCAAGTTGAAGGTGGGTTCCCACCGATACTGGCCCAAGCAAAAACTCATGAAGCAAAAGAAGCCCGGGAGAACAATAGTATCATGTTGTTTGCACCAAAGGGCTTCTTGCTGTTCCCATGTCTTGGCGCGATTGTCGGGGCGGCGGCGCTTGGCTCGGAGGTGCTCTATTTCATAGCAATCACCGGGACCATCGCAGTCTGTATATATTTGGGATTGACGGTTCGCACCTTTGCGCGTGAAAACTACATCTGGCCCGACAAAATCCGCTTTCGCTGGCCCTTCTTCATATCGCCTTTCAGCCGTTGGCCCATGCTTGGATTCGACCTTTGGACGGTCGGGTGGGCTTTGGCGATGTCCCTGATCGCTCTACTGTCATTTTCCTCCGAGGACACGGACCCGCAATCGAGCAATGCAACCGAAGCGCAAACCATGTGTCTGGCAGGTTGCGCTGAAAGGCATATCTCGCAGGACGAGGGCCTTTGGCTTGCACCGACGCGTTTCACAGCTTAGCTCATTCCCATGATCCGCTACGCCAACCTCACTCTCCTGATCCTCTTCCCCATCGCGTGGTTTGCGCCGCTGTTGCGTGCGGCCCTTTTGCCGATCTTCGGGATGGACGAAATCAGCGTGATCTCGGGGTTGCAATCGCTGTGGGGCTCGGACGTCTTCCTTGCCCTGCTGGTCACCTTCTTTGCCCTTTTTGCACCCTATGTGAAAACCATCGGGCTGGCGCTCATTCATTTCGGAATGCTTCGACGCAAGACATTGCCAGCCTTGCAAATCCTCGGCAAGCTGGCGATGGCCGATATCTTCCTGATCGCGCTCTACATTACCGTCTCAAAAGGCATCAGGGTCGGCAAGATCGAGACGGCCTGGGGTCTTTACTTGTTCACGGGATGCATTCTGGCTTCGATTGCCATCGGCCATCTGACAGAGAAATCCGCGCGATCCGCTACAACTGTGTCCAAATCGGAAACAATTACCCGTTAACGGTGCATGTATCCCACACTTGACACGGTTTTTCGCAATTTCCCCTTTGGAGATCACAAGGCCTCGGCATAAACTCGCCGATACAGCGCTTTTTGGTCAACCCGACTCGGGATGGCAAAAAGGCGTTTCGACGTCGCATAGATGTTGCTGCGTTTCTCGATAAGGGACTGCCAAATGTCTTCGAGAAGCGCTTTAGTTAATGAACAGTCTGCTTTCTGGGGGGAAGTCATGACCGGACACTTACGATCTCTTGCGTTTCTGGTGCAATTCCTGATGCAGCGTCTGGCGGTGCTGGGTTTTGCCGGGGCCGCGCTGACCTTGATGGTGGTCACCGTGATGGCCGCGGCCGGACAAGCGCCCTAGCTGGGGTTTTCCGTCACCATTGGTGACACCGTCTATAATCAGGCTGGATGGTACACTCAGACCGGGCTGACCGCTCTGGCGGTGATGCTGTGCTTTTTCCTGCCCTCCAATGCCCGGATCATGCGGCTTGAAAACTCGCATCGCCGCTTTTCCATCGGAATGCGGGACGTCGCCCAAGCCTATCATTTTGCCCATGCTGCCGACCGCGAAGGCATATTTCAGATGTCGTCCGAGTTTGACGCCGTGCGCGAATGTCTGGCCTATCTGCGGGATCACCCCGATCTGGAAAGCCTGGAACCTGCCCTGCTGGAAGCCGCCGCCCAGATGTCACATATCAGCCGCGAGCTGGCGGATGTCTATGCCGACGAAAAAGTCGCCCGGGCCGTGAATTCCTGCGCCAGCGTCAACACGAGGTGGGGCAGTTCAACGAACGCATTGCCAAGGCCAAGCAAATCACCTCGGAACTGAAACACTGGGTACATGAGGTTGAGCTGGAAGAAAGCGTTGCGACCAGTCAACTTCAGCGCCTGCAGGACGAGCTGCGCGAGATTCTGCCCGAACTGGGTGAAGAAAAAGTGGCCCGCACCGACGGAACCGTCATCAGCATGCCGCCAAAAGCTGCAGAGTAACCCTTCCTGATCCGGTTTTATGGCGACGGACTTTTACAGGCTGACTGTGGGGGATGTGCATGGCCTGCTTTCTCACCGTATAAAGCGCCAATTCCGACTCACGCCGAGGCGCATATGGCCAAATCCACCACCACCTTCACCTGCAATGCCTGCGGGGCCAGCCACAACAAATGGTCGGGCCGCTGTGAGGCTTGCGGCGAATGGAATTCGATCACCGAAGATGCGCCGCTCTCGGCCGGTCCCGGCTCAAAGTCGCTCGGCACCAGGCGCGGCGCCGCGCTGCACCTGACTAATCTTTCGACCGAAGAGGCGCCACCGCCCCGCACCATATCCGGTATGGACGAATTGGATCGAGTATTGGGCGGCGGCCTTGTCCCGGCCAGTGCGATCCTTGTGGGCGGCGATCCCGGCATCGGCAAATCCACCTTGCTGCTGCAAGCCGCCGCACAATTCGCCAATGCCGGAGTCAAAACCCTTTATGTGTCGGGCGAAGAGGCCAGCGCCCAGTTCCGTATGCGCGCCCAGCGTTTGGGTCTGACCGACGCACCCGTGCAACTGGCCACCGCCACCGCCCTGCGCGATATCCTGACCACGATGGAGGCCGAAAAGCCCGGGTTGGTGATCATCGATTCGATCCAGACCATGTGGTCTGACACCATCGACAGCGCCCCCGGCTCAGTGTCACAGGTGCGCGCCGCCGCGCATGAGCTGACCAGCTTTGCCAAGCGCAGGGGCGTCAGCGTCGTGCTGGTGGGTCATGTCACCAAAGAAGGTCAGATTGCTGGCCCTCGTATCATCGAACATATGGTCGACACGGTGCTGTATTTTGAAGGCGAGCGCGGACATCAGTTCCGCATCCTGCGTTCGGTTAAGAACCGCTTTGGCCCGGCGGATGAAATCGGTGTCTTTGAAATGACCGGGGCTGGTTTGGCCGAAGTCCCCAACCCCTCGGCGCTGTTCCTGTCGGGGCGCGGCAGTCACTCGCCCGGCTCGGTTGTATTTGCCGGAATCGAGGGCACCCGCCCGGTTCTGGTGGAAATGCAGGCGCTTGTTGCCCCCACCCCGCACAGCCAGCCACGCCGCGCCGTTGTCGGCTGGGACAGCGCGCGCCTTGCCATGGTGCTGGCGGTTCTGGAAGCACGCTGTGGCATCCCGTTTGCGGGGCTGGATGTCTATCTCAACGTCGCAGGCGGCTTGCGCGTGTCAGAACCGGCTGCCGATCTGGCGGTCGCCGCCGCGCTTTTGAGTGCCCAAGAAGACACAGCTCTGCCCGCCGAGACAGTGATTTTCGGGGAAATCAGCCTATCGGGAGCCCTCAGACCGGTGGGGCAAACCGAAAATAGGTTGAAAGAAGCGCAAAAACTTGGTTTCACCTCCGCAATAGCTCCAAGCGGTGGTAAGACCGGCGCGAGCAGCGGTCTGAGCCTCAATCAATTTGGCGATCTGACCGGATTTGTGGGTGACATTTTCGGCGCCGGGTAAGCGCCACAAACGGGACAGGACAAGACATATGGACGGCTTTACCATCATCGACGGCATCGTGGCCGTTGTTATCATCCTGTCGGCATTGCTGGCCTACTCCCGTGGCTTCGTGCGCGAATCGCTGGCGATTGCGGGCTGGATCGCAGCGGGCTTTGTCGCCTTTCTGTTTGCCCCGCAGGTCGAACCGCTGGTCAAGGAAATCCCCGTGGCTGGCGAGTTCATTGCGGACAGCTGTGAATTGTCGATGATCGGCGCGTTTACCATCGTCTTTGCCGTGGCGCTGATTGTTGCCTCGCTGATCACACCGCTGTTTTCATCGCCGGTACAACGCTCGGCCCTTGGGGGGCTGGATCAGGGTCTTGGATTCCTGTTTGGCGTGGCGCGCGGCATTCTGTTGATCGCGATCGCCTATTTTGTCTACGAGACGGTGATCACTTCGCAAAACATCGCCATCATTGACGACAGCCGCTCGGCGCGCGTGTTTGCCCGCCTCACCGACAAGATCGAAACCGGCAATCCCGAAGCTGCCCTGGGCTGGATCACCACGCAATATGAACAACTGGTCGGGGCGTGCGACGCACCTGTAGAGCAATAACCGCGTGCCTCAATCCACCCTCTTTGCGATGATGTTTGCGATGATGTTTGTGGCCTTTGCCGGCGCGCTTGTCTCCGTGCAGGCACCGATGAATGCCGCGCTTGGGCGAGGGCTGGGCAGCCCGATGGCCGCCGCCGCCGTGTCCTTTGCGGTCGGGCTGGTGGTGCTGGTAGCCGTTGTGGCAATTATCGGCGACACGCCTGCTTTCCTGCGCCTCAACACCGTCTCGCCCTGGCTGTTGCTGGGGGGAACGATGGGAGCAATCTTTGTGTTCTCGTCGCTTTGGGCCGTGCCAATCCTGGGTGTGCTGACCACGACGATACTGGTCATTCTTGGTCAGCTCTTTGCCGCAGTGATCCTGGATTACTTCGGTGCCTTCGGGATTGCGCCACGCGACATTTCCCTCACCCGGCTTCTGGCCGTGGCCCTTGCCGCCGCCGGGGCTGTTCTGTCGCAATTCTGAGACTAACGCGCGCGCGGGTCACATTCGCGTCACGTCACAGAAATCAAATGTGATAGGTTCGTGACAAGAGCGCATCGACCCCTTAATAATGAATGTAAAAGCCCAACCCAAAACTGGATTCGGAGCTGCCCCCTCTTGTCCGATCAGATGCCGCCCGCGCACCCTTTTGATGATGATAAACTGCGAGAGGAGTGCGGCATATTTGGCGTGATCGGTCTGACCGATGCGGCGAATTTCGTAGCACTCGGCCTGCATGCCCTGCAACACCGAGGCCAGGAGGCTGGCGGCATCGTCTGTCATCATCCCGAACATGGTTTCAACTCGGCCCGCCGCTTTGGCTATGTGCGTGATAACTTCACCAAGCAAAGCCTGATGGAAACCCTGCCCGGCCCGCTGTCGATTGGGCATGTGCGCTATTCCACCGCCGGGGGCAAACAGCCGGTGATCCGCGACGTGCAGCCCTTCTTTGGTGAGTTCTCAATGGGCGGCGCGGCCATTGCCCATAACGGCAACATCACCAATGCCGATGCCCTGCGCAAAGATCTGATCGAGCGTGGGTCGATCTTTCAATCCAACTCGGACTCTGAGTGCATCATCCACCTGATGGCCCGCTCTCTGCAACGCAACATCCCAGAACGGATGGAGGATGCCCTACGCCGGGTCGAGGGTGCGTTTTCGATTGTCGCCATGACACGCACCAAGCTGATCGGTGTGCGCGATCCCTTGGGGGTGCGCCCTCTGGTCCTGGGTCAGGTCGGAGATGGCTGGGTGCTGAGTTCTGAAACCTGCGCGCTGGACATTATCGGCGCGCAATATGTCCGTGAGATTGAGCCCGGCGAGATGGTGGTGATCACCGCCGAGCACGGCGTGGAAAGCCACCGGCCCTTCCGCCCGATCAGCCCGCGGTTCTGCATTTTCGAGCATGTCTACTTCTCACGCCCCGATTCGATTATCGGCAAACAGTCGGTTTACGAGACCCGCCGCCAGATCGGAATCGAACTGGCCCGCGAAAACCCGGTGGACGCCGATATCGTCTGCCCTGTGCCTGACAGCGGCACCCCCGCCGCCATCGGCTTTAGTCACGAATCCGGCATTCCCTACGCGATGGGTATCATCCGCAATCAATACATGGGCCGCACCTTCATCGAACCGACCGAGCAGATCCGCAACATGGGGGTGCGCCTCAAGCTGAACGTCAATCGCGCGCTGATCAAAGACAAGCGGGTGATTCTGGTCGATGACAGCGTGGTGCGCGGCACAACCAGTCGCAAGATCAAGGAAATGATCCTCGATGCCGGCGCGAAAGAGGTGCATTTTCGCATTGCCTCGCCCCCAACGGCCTGGCCCTGTTTCTACGGCGTGGACACACCCAACCGCGACAAACTGCTGGCTGCCACCATGTCCGAGGAAGAAATGCGCGATCATCTGCAGGTCGACAGCCTCAAGTTCATCTCGCTGGATGGGCTTTACCGCGCTGTGGGCGAGGCAACAGGACGCAATGCCAAGTGTCCGCAGTATTGCGATGCTTGCTTCTCAGGCGAGTACCCGGTGGCCCCCTCCGATCAGATCGCCAAAGGGTTTGAGCTGAAAGCGGCTGAATAAGCGGGCACCCGCGCCTCATGCCGCACTGCAGCATGAATCCGCCTATGCGGGTACCCTCCTCTTTTCTTATGCCTGATCCAGGACTATCTGCCCCGTTCGATCCCTTCTTTGCAACAGGCAGCCCAATGGCAGAGACCACGCAAACACCGCAGGAAACACACGATAAGGCAACGCAGCAAGATGTGTTGCCACCCCGTGGGCTGACACTGCTGGGCACCATGATCAATGACACGACACCAAGTGCGCTGCTACGCATCCGCCCCGGCGATATCCGCCGCGTTCGCCCCGGTGACCGGGTGGGCACAGCCCTTGTCATGGCGATCGAGCCGGGTGCGGTTTATCTTGCGCGCGGCGGAAGCAGCCAGCGGCTTGCCATCCCACAAGGCTGACGACGCCCAACAAAAAACGCCGCCCCAAAAATGGAGCGGCGTTTTTGCACTCATTTAGATCGGATCAGGCGTCGCGCGCTTTCAGCGCCTTCCAGCCACCCCAGACCACCATTGCGGCGATCACGGCCTTGATCGCATCACCGATCAGGAAGGGGGCCATCCAGCCGCTCCAAAGTTCAGGCAGCGTTTTGCCCAGCATTGCGGCAGGCCAGGCCAGGCCCGGGATATACAGCAGGCCCGAGACCACGATACCCACAAGCGCCGTGCTGAGCACGCCACGTGCAACACCTTTTTCAACCGCCAGCCCGGCCAGGAACGCCATGCCGACCCAGCCGTAAAGGAAACCCGCTGTCGGCCCGATCAGTGCCGCCGTGGCCATTCCGTTCGAGAAAACGGGCAATCCCATCGCCCCTTGCCCGAGATAGGCCAGCACCGTCACAGCCGCCAGCCGCGAACCAAAGGTGAAGCCGATCACCAGAATCGCGAGCCCCTGAATCGACATCGGCACCGGCCAGCCAATGCTGACTTGCGCTGCAAGTGCGATCAAAATCGAACCACCCAAGACCAGCCCGGCCTTGTGCAACAGCGTGTTTTGGCCCAAAGCCGCCTTCGTCAAAACCTGATCATGCATCGGCTCAATTCCTTTTCTCATGTTTTCTCTTGTCTGGCCTACTTTTTTCGCTGCAATGCTGCAAGAGTCAAGTCACAGCCCTTGCTTTTGGCGCTCAGGAATGGGATTTGCCGCATATGAACAGTGTTGAGACAGCAAAAACCGCCCTGATCACCGGGGCCTCCCGTGGCCTTGGCGCCGCCCTGGCCGAGGCGCTATGCGCCACCCACCACATCGTTGCTCTGGGGCGCACCACCGGCGCGCTGGAGGAACTGGATGACCGTATTCAGGCCAAAGGCGGTAGCGCCACGCTCGCCCCCATGGATGTCACCAACATGGATGCGATGGCCCAACTGTGCCGGTCGATCTATGATCGCTGGGGCAAGCTGGACCTGTGGGCACACACAGCTATCCACGCCGCCCCGCTGGCCCCGACCGCCTTTCTTGATACCAAGGACTGGGAAAAATCCGTGTCCAGCAATGTCACAGCCACCGGGCAGTTGATCCCATTCATTGCCCCGCTTCTGGGCGACACGGGTCAGGCCCTGTTTTTCGAGGATGATCACGCGGGCGAAAAATTCTTTGGCGCTTACGGTGCCAGCAAGGCCGCTCAAATCGCATTGGCGCGCAGCTGGCAGGCCGAAGCAGTCAAGACCGGACCCAAGGTGCATATCCTGTCGCCTGCGCCGATGCCCACCGGCACCCGCGCCCGCTTCCACCCCGGTGAGGATCGCGAGGCCCTGGCACCCCCCCATGCCGAAGCCGCGCGGTTGCTGGCGACGCTATCGAATTAGGCCCACTCCAAACCATCAGGGGATAACCTGCTCCAACATCATACCCGGTGCGTTTCTACGTTGCAGCCAATATCCTTTGTTGAACCTACGCGGCGACAGTACCCTCTGGGGTCACAACAACATTTGACAAATTGGGTACAAGCACATGCAATGGCTCCTTCAGGATTTTGAAGACACTCGGAAGATGGCCGACGCACTGGATCGGCTCGAAATCCCCTATTCGTGGCACAAAGTTGTCCCCTTTGTCGGGGATTTGATGCCAGCGCCTGTCGTGGAAGATACGAACGCAATTGTCATGTTTGGCTCTTATACGTTGTGGCGGTACGCTGAAACGAACGGCCTTAAGCCGGGCGTCTTCAAGATCGCTCCCTTTGTTCGCGAAACGGCCTGGCACCCATTCCTTCTCAATGGCGCGGATGCGCTTTTCCTGACGTTACGGGATGTTCCCGGAAAACTGCCCGACGATGGGAGGTACTGGTTTCTACGTCCAGTCGATGACAGCAAAGAAGAGCCTGGAAATGTGAAATCAACCCATGACATCCTTAAACTGGCGAACAAGGTGCTGGCTCTGAGCGAATCTGAAATCCCGAATGGTTCGCTTCGGCACGACACAGAACTGATGTTTACCAAACCGGTGCGTATTTTAACGGAATGGCGGCTTTGGGTGGTCGGTGACGAGATTGTCACCTACTCGCTTTACAAAGAGGGAACACGTGTCGTCTACCGTCATGAGATTGACGATGACGCCCTGGCATTCGCCAAAAGACTGGTGAACGCCAATCCTGGGTATTCGCCAGCCTATGTGATCGACATTTGCCGCACCGATGACGGTTTGAAGATGCTCGAAACGAATTGTATCAACGCGGCGGGTTTCTATGACGCTGACCTTGTGAAACTTGTATCAGCAATCGACGCATTGACGCCCGATGTAAGCTAGAAACGGCCCTTGGCGCAGGTGCGCGCGACTGCTGGCTTGATCCCGCATTGCAGTCGTCCCCTTTTCGTCTGCCCACCGCTTTACCTTGCCCCCCCTGCAGCGCGTCGCTAGTAAGTTTAAAACACCGAAGGGGACCCGGCTTTGCGCATTCTCATCACCAATGACGACGGTATCAACGCCCCGGGCCTTGAGGTCATGCACGACATCGCAACCGAACTGGCTGGCCCATCGGGCGAAGTCTGGACCGTGGCCCCGGCGTTTGAGCAATCCGGTGTCGGCCACTGCATTTCCTACACGCGCCCAATGATGATCTCGCAAATGGGCGAACGGCGCTTCGCGGCCGAGGGCAGCCCCGCCGATTGCATCCTTGCCGGGCTGCATGACGTAATGAAGGATACGCGCCCCGATCTGGTGCTCTCGGATGTCAATCGCGGCAACAACTCGACCGAGAACGCGGTCTATTCCGGCACCGTGGGGGCGGCAATGGAATCCGCCCTGCAAGGGGTGCCTGCCATTGCCCTCAGCCAATATTACGGCCCCGCCAACAAAGACCTCGACGATACGTTCGAGGCCGCGCGCGTTCATGGCCTGCAAACCGTGCGGACACTTCTGGACAAGGGCGTGTGGACCAAGGACGATTATGGCATCTTCTACAATATCAACTTCCCGCCGGTCCCCGCCAAGGACGTCAAAGGCCTGCGTGCCGCCCGGCAAGGGTTTCGCCGCGACATGGGGTTTGGCGTTCAACCACACACCGCCCCCTCAGGGCGCCGATTCCTGTGGGTCACAGGCGCACCACAGCAACAGCCCACCTCGCCTGGCTCGGATGCAGATGTGAACCTGCAAGGCTATATTTCGGTCACGCCGATGCGGGCGGACCTGACGGCCCATGACGCACTTGAGGCCCTGACGGCGATCGAATGAGTGACGCCGCCTCAGATATCGCCGAACGCAAAATGCAGTTCCTCTTCGCACTGCGCTCGCGCGGGGCGACCGATGCCGGTGTGCTGGGCGCGATGGAAAAGGTGGATCGCGGCCTGTTCATTCGCGGCACCTTTGCCGATCGTGCCTATGAGGACATGCCCCTGCCCATCGAATGCGGCCAGACCATCAGCCAGCCTTCGGTTGTGGGGTTGATGACACAGGCGCTGAAACTGACGGGGCGTGAAAAGGTTTTGGAGGTCGGCACCGGTTCGGGCTATCAGGCCGCGATCCTCAGCCAGTTGGCACGCCGGGTCTATACGGTGGATCGCCACAAACGCCTTGTGCGCGCCGCCAGCCAGATTTTCCGCGACATGGATCTGACCAACATCACCACGCTGACCTCGGATGGCAGCTTTGGCTTGCCAGATCAGGCGCCGTTTGATCGCATCATCGTCACCGCCGCTGCCGAAGACCCCCCCGGCCCGCTTTTGGCACAGCTGAAACCGGGCGGCATCATGGTGGTGCCGGTAGGTCAGTCAGATGCAGTACAGCACCTGATCCGGGTCACCAGAACCGACACTGGCTTTGACTATGACGAACTTTTGCCGGTCCGCTTTGTCCCTCTTGTTGAAGGGCTGGGACGCGACACCTAAAATATGTTATGTAACCCTTAGCAAACAGGCCCCGGTCAACAAGGGGCAGTCATGAGGACTGATCGAGATGAGTTTCCGTATATCCTATGCCCCGCTTTTGGCAGGCAGTGCCGCGCTGACGCTGGCCGCCTGTGATGAACCGCTTGATCTGGACATGCGCGGGGTTTTTGGCGATGCCCCCAGCACCGCACAGGCGGCACGCAATGCCACTGCAGATCGCCCCAAGCCCGATGATCGCGGGATCATTTCCTATCCCGGCTATCAGGTGGCTGTGGCCAAACGTGGCGATACCCTTGGATCGCTGGCGGCACGGATCGCGGCAGATGTGAACGAACTGGCGCGCTATAACGGGATGCAACCCGGTGATCCCCTGCGCAAAGATGAAGTCATCGCCCTGCCGGGGCGCGTGGCCGAACCTGCGGGCGGGCCGATCCAGAACCCCGGTCAGGTGGATATCACTGCCTTGGCCGATGGCGCGATCCGCTCGGTCGACACGGCACCTGTGACCGCCACACCGCTGGGGGCTGCGCAAGTTGGCGTGGAGCCTGTGCGCTACAAGGTCGTGCGCGGCGAAACCGCCTATACCATCGCGCGGCTTTATGACGTCTCGGTGCGCAGCCTGGCCGAATGGAACGGCCTGGGCAGCGATTTTTCGATACGCGAAGGTCAGTACCTCCTGATCCCCGTGGCCCTGCCCGGCGAAACCACACCCAAGTTTGATCCAGGTGACGTACCCACCACGCAGCCCGGCAGCGGGAGCCCGACGCCAACCCCGCCGAGCGCCTCAAAACCCCTGCCCGAGAATGACACGACGCCTGCCGCCGAACCTGTCAAAACCGTTGCCGCCCCTGATCTTAGCGGCACTCAGACCAAACCTGCCAGCACCGGGCGGATGGGCTATCCGGTGCGCGGTGATATCATCCGCGAGTACTCCAAAGGCAAGAATGACGGCATCGACATCGCGGCATCGCCCGGCACGCGGGTCAACTCGGCCGCCGATGGGGTCGTGGCCGCGATCACCGAGGATACCAATCGCGTGCCCATCATCGTGGTCAAGCACCCCGACAATCTGCTGACCGTCTATTCCAACGTGGACGGTGTTGCGGTGAAGAAAGGCGATACCGTCTCGCGCGGGCAAAAACTGGCCGAAATCCGCCGTCAGGGCACGGCTGCGCTGCATTTCGAAGTGCGCAAAGGCTTCGACAGCGTAGATCCAATTCCCTATCTCAAGTGATCTGTTTGCAAGACCTGCGCTGAACACCCGTCGCGGGGTGCCAGCGACAGCACCCATCAGACGGACCAATGCCAGGTTTTGGATCAGATCGTAAGAAAATTCATACCCGCATAGGCCAGCACACCAAGGCACATCGTGGCGGCCACATGGTTTGTGACCACGGCTACAGCCAAGGCGCTTCCGGCAGCGATCCACATCTGAACAGGTTGGCCCGACAGCGAGGCCGCAACCAGACTGACCACGATCAAGCCGGGCAGATCATCAAGCACCCATGCGTGGCGCGATGCCTTTATCCTGCCGCCTGCAACCAAACCTGCGACCCTGATCGCGAAGGCTGCCACAGCAAGTGCGAAGACAAGCGCCCAGTGAGCGCCCGTCATTGCCCGGCGCTCTCAGCCTGGCGCAGAAAACGCGACACCAGCAAGCCACAAAGCGCACCGGCCACAATGGCATAGGCTTTGGGCAGGCCGCAATGTAAAACGCGGAGCAATATTGGGCCACAGAAGCGGCTGCATATCGCAGTTGTAGCGGAGTAAAAGTCCGCCAGTTTGTGCCCTTCGTTTATTCGGAGGGCGGGAGATGTATTCTGTGGATATTTATAGTCGTGTGCGCCGTGCTTGTTTGAAGGACGGTATGTCTGGCCGAGAAGCGGCGCGGTTTTTCAACATGGCGTAATCAGGATCAGCACTCAGTTACCCCTGTTATTCTGGATGCACATGCAATTGAAAAGGAGACTGACCAATGGAATATTTTGCTGGTTTGGATGTGTCCATGGAAGAGACGCATATCTGCATTCTGGATCGTGAAGGGGCCCTTATTCGTGAAGGAAAAGCGAGCTCAACACCAAAAGCGATCGCTGACTTCCTCGCTTCTGGACCACCATGTGCCAAAGTTGTATTTGAAACGGGACGGATGGCACCAATGCTTTACCATGGGCTGACGGAGCTTGGTGTCCCGGTTGTTTGCATCGAGAGCAGGCAAGCATATCAGGCCCTTAAATCTCTGGCCGGCCACAAGACGGACCGCAATGATGCCCGCGGTTTGGCACACCTGGCGCGGACGGGATTCTACAAGCCGACCCATGTCAAATCACTGTCAGCGCACGCAATCCGGTCGCTGATCGCAGCCCGCAAGAAGCTGGTCGGACAGCGTGTGACGCTCGACAATCAGATCCGCGGTCTGGTCGTCGTCTTCGGCGTGCGGCTGCCACGAGCTTTGTCTCCGGCATTCAAAAACGCGGCGCTAAAAGTTAGCGATGGAGTGCCTGGCCTCCATGCCGCAATTTGCGGACTGTTCGCAGCACGCGAAGCAATCCTCGCGGCGGTTGCAGCCATTGATGGCGACATCAAAAAGATGACCCGCAAATCCGAAGTCTGCCAGCGCCTTATGACGGTACCAGGGGTCGGTCCGATCACAGCATTGGCCTTTGCCGCAGCAATTGATGATCCGTCGCGTTTCAGGAAATCGCGTGATGTGGGGGCGTATCTTGGACTGGTGCCGCGACGGCATCAATCTGGTGAAATCGACTACACGGGCAGCATCTCAAAGCGGGGCGACGTGCGCGTCAGAACGCTTCTCTATGAGGCCGCCAATGTGATGCTGACGCGGTATGCCGCTCCGCTCAAATTGAAGACATGGGCCCTCGCAATCGGTGCGCGCTCAACGATGAGAAAGGCCCGAGTGGCTCTGGCGCGTCGTCTGGCAATCATACTTCATGCCATTATGCGAGACAAAACTGACTTCCAGTCCGCGTAAGGCTTACGAGGCGACAACGAGGATTCCTAAATCAAAGTTCCCATCTGGGACGATGCCCGAGGGAGGGCGTGAGACACGGCGCCGATTCTGTAGCAACAGCCAAGACCAACGGTATGATTGCGGTTTCAACATTGCCGACCCACACCCAGCCAACCCCATCATGAACCTCAGAGTTCGAAGAGAACAAAGGCAACCTCTGACATCAAAAGCAGGAAACTCAGGAAACACGCATTGACAGATTAGAGAACAAAGATCGTAAGACGATCGCGAAGATGCTGCGCCATGAACTTCCGCCTGGGTATCGTCGGTCGGAAGCGCCTCGGCGGCCAACGCTTGATGGTTATGTTGGTGTGGTCGATGAGATACTGCGCACAGACAAAGCCCTGATCAAAAAGCAGCGACACACGGCCAAGCGCATCTTTGAACGGCTGCGCGATGAGCATGGATATGCCGGCAGCCTGACCACGGTGACCTATTACGTGCGCGAGCAAAAACGGCGCACCAAAGAGGTGTTTGTGCCGTTGTCGCATCGGCCGGGCCATGCGCAGGTTGATTTTGGTGAGACGCTGGGCGTGATCGGTGGCGTGGAATGCAAGATCCACTTCTTCGTGATGAGCTTGCCACATTCTGATGCGGTGTTTGTGAAGGGATATCCAGCTGAGACAACCGAGGCGTTTTGCGATGGCCATGTGTCCGCCTTTGCATTCTTTGGCGGCATTCCGCAATCCATTCTCTACGACAATACCAAGATCGCCGTGGCTCGGATACTCGGGGATAAGACGCGCATCCGCACACGTCGGTTTACGGAACTGCAGTCGCATTACTTGTTTGATGACAAGTTTGGCAGACCCGCGCGAGGGAACGATAAAGGCAACGTTGAGGGCATGGTTGGATACACCCGCCGCAACTTCATGGTTCCCGCACCTCGCTATGACAGCTTTGATGATCTGAACGCACATTTGGAAGAGAAGTGTTTAGCACGTCAGGCCGATACGTTGCGGGGTCACACCCAAACCATAGGCGCACGCCTGATGTCGGATTTGGATGCTCTGATGGGATTGCCCGTCGCAGAATATGAAGCCTGCGATCACGTCAGCACGCGTGCAACGTCGATCTCAATGGTGCGCTATCGCAGCAATGATTACTCGGTGCCAGTAGCCTATGCGCACCACGATGTTCATGTGCGTGGGTTTGTGCATGAGGTTATCATCGGCTGCGGCAATGAGATTATTGCGCGGCACAAACGATCCTACACATCAGCGGATATGGTCTTTGACCCATTGCACTTTTTGCCCCTGCTTGAACAAAAGGTGGGTGCCCTGGATCAGGCCGCGCCTTTGCAGGGTTGGCATTTGCCAGATGTATTTGCCACGCTGCACCGACTGCTTGAAGCCAGAATGGGTAAGCCGGGCAAGCGAGAATACGTTCAAGTCTTGCGCCTTTTGGAGACCTTCGAAATGGATGTTGTGCAAGGCGCAATCCAGCAGGCAATAGATATGGGTGCAATTGGCTATGACGCCGTAAAACACCTTGTACTGTGTCGGGTTGAGAAGCGGCCACCACGATTGGATTTGGACTTCTATCCATACTTGCCCAAGGCCAATGTCGGCACAACACGCCCATCCAGTTACATGAGCTTGATGGGAAGGACCGCGGCATGACCGAAGCCCCTCGGATTCTTCTACGGCATCATCTTAAACAACTGCGACTGCCAACGTTCCAAGGCGAGTATGCCAAACAGGCGCAGCTCTGTGCTGCAGAGAACAAAGATCACATCCACTATCTGGCGCGGCTGTGTGAGATGGAATTGATCGACCGCGAACGCCGGATGATTGAACGGCGCATCAAAGCGGCGAAGTTCCCCAGCACCAAGAGCTTGGATAGCTTTGACTTCAAGATCATGCCAAGCTTGAACAAGCCCCTGACGATGGATCTGGCACGATGCGATTACGTTAATCGCAGGGAGAACATCATCGCGCTCGGCCCGTCAGGCACGGGCAAGACACACATCGCCCTGGGACTTGGGCTGGCTGCATGTCAAAGAGGACTGAAGGTGCGCTTCACAACGGCTGCGGCATTAGTCCATGATCTGATCGAGGCTCAAGATGAGCGGAGATTGCAGCGCCTTCAAAAGTGTAATCGGCGGAGCAATACTCGGCCAGGGTAGCGGCGTCGTTGTGTTGTCGCGGGCGGCGTAAAAGTCGTCCACTTTTGCCCTTTCGTTTGATGGGAGGGCCGGGGGATTTTCACCGTGGAATTGTATTTGAAGGTGCGTCGGGCTCATTTTCAGGATGGGTTGAGCGGGCGTCGGATTGCCCGGGATTTTGGGATTGGCCGAGACAGTGTTGCGAAGATGTTGGCCTATTCGGAGCCACCGGGGTATCGGCGGACAGCGCCGGTTAGGCGCCCGAAGCTGGATGCGTTCACCTGCCAGATCGAGCAATGGCTTACTGAGGACAAAGCGCGTCCGCGCAAGCAGCGCCACACCGCAAAGCGTATCTTTGAGAGGCTGCGCGACGAGTGCGGCTTTGATGGCGGATACACAATCGTCAAAGACTGCGTCCGGGCCAGGAAGCGCTCTGGCAAAGAGATGTTCGTGCCGCTCAGCCATCCGCCCGGGCATGCGCAGGCGGATTTTGGTGAAGCGCCTGTCGTGATTGGCGGCGTTGAGCGGAAGGCGCACTTCTTCGCCTTTGATCTGCCGCAGAGCGATGCGTGTTTTATCCGGGCCTATCCTGCGGCAACCACCGAGGCCTGGCTGGATGGGCATGTGCATGCCTTTGCTTTCTTTGGGGCGGTTCCCCTGTCGATCCTCCATGACAATGACCGCTGCCTGGTGGCGCGGATCCTGCCGGACGGCACCCGGCAAAGAACCCAACGGTTCAGCGCAATGCTGTCGCATTATGTGGTCCGGGATCGCTACGGCCGTCCCGGCAAGGGGAACGACAAGGGAGCGGTCGAGGGGTTGGTCGGCTACGGGCGGCGCGACTTCATGGTGCCGATCCCGTCCTTTCCGGACCGGGATGCGTTCAACGCTCACCTGGAAGAGCAATGCCGCAAACGGCAGGACGATGTCCTGCGCGGACACAAGGCCAGCATCGGCGAACGGCTGCAAGCCGATCCGGCGGCAATGCAGGATTTGCCCGGCGCACCCTTCGAGGCCTGTGAGTTGCAAAGTGGCCAGGTCACATCGACATCGGTGCTGCGGTATCGCGGTAACGACTACTCGGTACCGGTCGCATATGGCCACCGCGCGGTCTGGATCAAGGGCTTCGTGATCCGCGTCGTTATCGGTTGCGCCACTGAGGTGATCGCCGATCATCCCCGCTCTTATGACAGCGGTGACATGGTGTTCGACCCGCTGCATTACCTGCCGCTGATCGAGCGCAGGATCATGTCCTTCGATCAGGCTGCGCCCTTGCAGGGTTGGGAACTGCCTGACGCCTTCGCCACGCTCCGGCGCTTGCTGGAAGCCCGGCAGGGCAAGGCGGGCAAAAGGGAGTATGTCCAGGTCCTGCGCCTGTCGGAACGGTTCGAGCTGGAGGTGCTGCATCTTGCCGTCAAAGACGCCCTGCGAATGGGGGCGGTCAGCTTCGATGCGATCAAGCACCTCGTCCTGTGCCGCGTCGAGCGAAGGCCCCCGAGGTTGGATTTGGATGTCTATCCGTTCCTGCCCGGAACCAACATCGCCACCACCTCGGCTTCTTCCTGTATGAGCCTTCTGTCAGGAGGTGACGCATGACGGATGCACCCGAACTGCCGCTGACACACCACCTCAAGACTCTGCGCCTGCCCACCTTCCTGCGCGAGCATGACAAGCAAGCGCGCATTTGTGCGGCGGAAGGCCTGGATCATGTGCGCTATCCAGCCCGGCTGACCGAGCTGGAACCAATCGATCGGGAGAGGCGCATGGTCGAGCGCCGGATCAAGGCGGCAAAGTTTCCAACCGTCAAAAGCCTCGACAGCTTCGACTTTACGGCCATCCCCGGTCTGAACAAGATGATGGTGCTGGAACTGGCGCGCTGTGAATGGATCGAGCGCAGGGAGAACGTCATCGCGCTCGGCCCGTCGGGAACCGGCAAAACCCATGTCGCTCTCGGGTTGGGGCTGACCGCCTGCCAGAAAGGGTTGCCTGTCGCCTTCGTAACCGCCGCAGCTCTCGTGCACGGGATGATGGAGGCCCGCGACGAGAAACGCCTCCGGCAGCTTCAGCGCAAACTGGCCAAGGTCAAACTGCTGATCATCGACGAGCCGGGCTTCGTCCCCTTGAGCAAAACCGGCGCCGAGCTTCTGTTCGAGCTGATCTCTCAGCGCTGCGAGCGTGGCTCAACCCTGATCACATCGAACCTGCCCTTCGAGGAATGGACCGAGACATTCGGCACCGAACGCTTGACCGGCGCGCTCCCGGACCGGCTGACACATCACGTCAACATCCTCGAGATGAACGGCGAAAGCTACCGCCTCAATCAGAGCCGCGCACGTATTGCCAACCCTTCAACCTGACAACTGAACAATCGGCCTGACGGCCAATGCGCCTTGGAACGTGCTTGCTGATTGGTGGCCACACGCCCCAAGGCGCACTCCACAAACTGGCCGACTTTTGCTCCGCCCCAGTGGCCGGATTTTACTCCGCCGTTGACACTCCCATGTTTCATTGCCGAATAGGCCCCAAAGGCCGGGCGCCCGCCCAATCCCCCGATCGGGCCCATATTGATGATCCGCCCTGCACGCTTGGCCTGCATCCCCGGAATCACCGCCTAGGCCAGACGCATCGGTCCCAGCAGGTTCACCTGGAAACTGACCTCCCATTGCGCGGGGGTGCTGTTCATAAAGGGTCCTGCCCCGGTGACGGTCCCGGCATTGTTCACCAGAATATCGACGCCGCCAAAGCCCTGCGCCACGTCTATCGCGGCGGCAATATCCTCGGGTTTGGTCACGTCCAGAACCAGTGCTTTGGCCTGTCCATCAGCCGCTGTGATCTCGCTGACCACCTCGTCCAGCAGGTCCATCCGTTCGCGCGGACCGCTGTCCAACGGGTGCAGACCCGGCTGATCGCTGACCAGAACATTTGCGCCTTCACTGGCCAACAGCCTGGCCGTGGGGCGGCCAATGCCCCTTGGGGCGGCACAGCCGGTGATCAGGGCACATTGACCAGCAAGCATGCCACTCAAAGCTTGACCCCGCGCCGCCCGGCCAGATCGGTGAAATACTGCCACGCCACCCGACCCGAACGGGCACCGCGTGTGGCCTGCCATTCAATGGCCTCGGCCCAGAGCGTGTCATCGTCAATCTCGACCCTGTAAGCGGCGCAATAGCCCCGGATCATCTCAAGATATTCATCCTGCGAACAAGGATGGAAACCCAGCCAAAGGCCAAACCGGTCGGATAGTGACACCTTTTCTTCGACCGCCTCGGACGGGTTTATCGCCGATCCGCGTTCGTTCTCGATCATGTCGCGGGGCATCAGGTGACGACGGTTTGAGGTGGCATAAAACACCACATTCTCGGGCCGTCCTTCGATCCCGCCATCCAGAACCGCCTTGAGGGATTTGTAATGCTGATCGTCATGGGAAAAGCTGAGGTCGTCGCAAAACAGCAGGAAGCGATGCGTACTGGCACGCAGCAGGTTCAGCAGCCGTCCAACGCTGGGCAAATCCTCGCGCTGCAACTCGACGATTTTCAGGCCCAGCCCTTCGGCACGGACCGCCCCGTGGATCGCCTTGACCAGCGAGGATTTCCCCATCCCCCGCGCGCCCCAAAGCAGTGCGTTATTCGCGGGCAGACCACGGGCAAACTGACGGGTGTTGTCCAACAGCGTGTCGCGTGATCGCCCAATGCCCACAAGCAGACCCATATCAACCCGGTTCACCTGAGCAACAGGTTCCAGCCGGTCCGGCTCTACATGCCAGACAAAAGCATCGGCGGCATCAAAATCAGGGGTTTCAAGCGGCGCCGGGGCCATCCGTTCAAGAGCCGCAGCGATCCTCTCATACGGATCGCTCACGGTTTGCCCTTCTCGGCCTCACCCTCATCCTCGTCGAACTCGGCCATCAACTCATCATCTTCGGCTTCGGCCTCGTCGTCGTCATCTTCAAACCATACGCCCTCTTCGCGGAGGCGTGCTTCGCGGGTTTTCTCGACCCGGCGGACAAGGAAGATCGAAATCTCGTAAAGGCCATAGACCACGGTGAACAGGATCAACTGGGTGATGACATCCGGCGGGGTGACCAGCGCGGCCAGCAGCAAGATGCCGACCATGGCGTATTTGCGCACGGCGCCCAGCCCTTCGGCACTGACCAGCCCAGCCTTGCCCATCAGGGTCAACAGCACCGGAAGCTGGAAACACAGGCCGAACGCCATGATGAATTTCAGTGTGATATCAAGGGATTCGTTGACCTTGCCAAAGAAGGTGATGCGCAGGCCATCCTCAGTCGCGGGGACAACAGCCCCAAAGTTATCGGGCACAACCGGCAGGCTGGGATCGACCGTGGTGGGCACTTCACTGACCGCGCCCGAGAGCAGGTTGGCAAAGATCGAACTGACATCGGCAAAGCCCAGAAAGAATGCCATGGCCAGCGGGGTGACAATGAAATGCGCGAAAGACGCGCCCAGCAGGAACATGATCGGCGAGGCGATGACAAAGGGCAAAAACGCCGCTTTTTCTTTCTTGTAAAGACCCGGGGCCACAAAGCGCCACAGCTGATGCGCGATCAGCGGGAAGGCCAGGATAAAACCGAACACCATAGAGATGCGGAACAAGGTGAACAGATATTCCTGCGGCGAGGTATATTGCAGCGTTGGTGCCGGATCGCCCAGATCGCGCAGGGTTTCCTCGATCGGAGCCAGCAGGAATTGCAGGATCGGCTCGGCCACGATGAAGGCCAGAATGATGCCCGCCAGAAAGGCCAGAACCGCGCGGATCAGACGCGTGCGCAGTTCCGCCAGATGTTCAATCAGCGGCGCGCTGGTGTCTTCGATGTCGTCACTCGAGGTGCTCATGCCTTGTCCTCAGCCGCCTTCTTGGCCGCCGGTTTGCGCTTGGCCGGGGCCTTTTTGGCAGGGGCTGTTATTGCTGCCGTTGTCTTAGCCGGAGCCTTCGCCGCGGGGGCCTTGGCGGCTGGTTTTTTTGCCGCAGGGGTCTTGGCTGTCGTCTTGGAGGCCGCAGGCTTTTTGACAGGCGCTTTTTTGTTCGGGGGCTTTTTGACAGCAGGCTTGGCTGCCTCGGCCTTTTCCTTGGCCTGACGTTCCAGGGCCATTTCGGCTGACTTTTTGCGAATCTTCTCAGCCGCCTCGGCGCGTTCCGGTGACAGTTTCGGCTTGCCGGAATTCATTGTCTGCTCGGTGAAGCTTTCGGTGGATTTCTTCACCTCATCCACCGCCGATTTCATCGGGTTGGTCGCCGTTTTCAGCGTCTTTTGCAGATCACTAACGCCCGCGTCATCGGCGACATCGTTCATCGCCTGGCTGAACTCGCGCGCCATCTTTTTGGCTTTGCCGACAAAACTGCCAACAGTCCGGAACATGCCCGGAAGGTCCTTCGGCCCCACGACGATCAACGCCACGATGCCGATGACCATCAGCTCGGTCCAGCCAAGATCAAACATTAAAGGATCAGACCTTGTCTTTGTCGGTCTCGGGCGTCACGTCGCGGGCCGCCTCGGCCGCCTCTTCGGTGGCGTCATCGATCTCTTTGTTGCCATCCGCCACGCCCTTTTTGAACGAAGTGATGCCCTTGCCCACTTCGCCCATCAGCGACGAAATCTTGCCGCGTCCAAACAGGACAAGCACCACAACCGCGATCAGAAGAAGGCCGGGAAGGCCAATATTGTTCAGCATACCATATCTCCCATTGCCCGGGTCAGGGTCTGATTGCCCGGGAATTTCGTCAACTTATCTAAGCCCTTCGGACCCGGGTTGAAAGATGGAATGCGCAAGATTGGCAAGCAAATGTGTATTAATGCTCAAATTAACGGGTTTGGAACACGAAACATTTGTCACGGCGCAGCATCAGCCACATCACCTTACCGACATTTGGCAGGAATACATTGGGTACGGTCACGCGTAATCGGCTGCCGTCGTGATCCATGCGAAACTCAACCAGACTTTCGCTTCCCATGAAGCGCGCCCGCTCGACCACGCCTCGTACGGGCGTGCCCATTTCAATGGTCGGGTCAGGGCCGCGCCCCCCGCGATCAAAGTCGATCTTGATGTGCTGCGGGCGGATGACGATCTCAACCTCCTGCCCATCGGGAATGCCCGGCGTGAGGAACTGCCCAAAGGCGGTTTGTGTCAGCGCACCCTCGGACTTACCGCGTATCACATTGATATCGCTAAAAAAGGCCACTGACTCCCGATCAACGGGAGCGTTGAAGATGTTATAGGGCGCCCCTTGTTGCACGATCTTACCGTTGCGCATCAGGGCTATTTCATCGGCCATGCGCATCGCCTCTTTCGGCTCATGGGTGACCAGCAGAACGGCGGTGTCTTCTTCGCGCAGAATCTCAAGCGTATCGTCCCGGATACCGTCACGCAACCGGTTATCGAGGCCTGAAAGCGGCTCGTCCATCAGCATAATCCTGGGGCGCGGAGCCAGGGCGCGGGCCAGGGCGACGCGTTGTTGCTCCCCCCCCGACAGTTCATGCGGATAGGCGTTGGTGTAGCCGCCCAGCCCCACCCGGTCGAGCAATTCCGCCACGCGATTGGTCTTTTCCGCCTTGGTGCCGGTCAGACCAAAAGCGACATTCTCGCCCACCTTAAGGTGCGGAAACAGAGCGAAATCCTGAAACATCAGGCCAATATGGCGCCGTTCGGGGGGGATACGAAAGATCGTATCACATATCAGCTTGCCATCGACCCAGATCTCGCCGCTGTCCTGCATCTCGACCCCGGCGATCATCCGCAAGGTCGTCGATTTGCCGCAGCCCGACGGGCCCAGCAGGCAGGTCACGTGCCCTGGTGCTACTTTCAGCGAAACATCATCGACCACCACACGCCCTTCATAGAGACGTTTGAGGTTCTTGATCTCCAGTCTGGGAACGGCTTGTTCCAACACTCGGCCTTTCTTTTCCCGATCAAATCAATCGGATATCCCAAGCGGACATAGCAATGGCGTTGGCCCCCTGCAAGCCATGGGGTCGCATTGAGTGTTTTTGGAACACTGAAAGTCCAGTTTAAGGGTCGGCCGGTTTTGGATTACACCCGGCGCTGTAATCCGGCCAGAACCGCCGCACATCCGACACCCAGGACGGCAATGCAGATCACCAGCAATTGCTCGTACTTATGCCCCTCGGGCAGCACAGCGGCAAACAGCCCGTCACGGGCAAAATAAGCCATAGCGCCCATCATCGCAGCGCCAAAGGCCACCAGATAGGCCCAGAGCGCCACGGGACGGCCAAAAACCAGCCCCGCGATCAGCACGGGGGTCAGGAACATGCTGGCCGTGCCGCTGACCGCAACCGCATCAAACAGGCTTTGGTTCCCCCACAGGGTCAGCGCAGCGCCCAGAGCCATGAACACCACCATGGCCCCGCGCCCACCGCAAGGCTGCGCGGGGCCAGATGCAGTTCGTCCACCACCAGCCGCGCCGCCGAGGCGAGTGCCGAATCAAGCGTGCTGAGTGCGCTGATCAGCAGTGACACCAGCAGGGCCACGTAAATCCAGGGCGGGAACATCTCTGCCCAAGTGCCTAGCAATTGCCCCTCATACTCAGCCCCCACAAGCGCGGCCTGAATGCCGAACATCCCAAAGGCGATGATGCACAGACTGGATATCCAGAACGCATGCAGGAAGGATTTCCGCGTGGTCAATGGATCGGCGAGAAACCCGCGATCCATCATCACAGGGTCATGCACCGGGTAGGAAAACACCTGAAGGAAGGCCACCAGCATCAGAACCTGCCCATTCCGGGGCCGTCGGCAAACAGTCCTTCGAAGGGGTCTCGTGTAATTCAGGTATGACAATGATTGATTTGTCGTCGTTTTGACTGATTTTCCGCTGATTTTTTGGGAATATTCGGATTTTTGACGGACTCCTCCCGTTTGTCAGGCGGACAGGATCGGGACCTTTTCGACTCCGGGGCGGGTCAGGCGTTTGAGGTTGTGGCCGATCGCCCCGCATCGCCACCTGAAACCGCACCTTGGCCTGCCCTTTATATCGCACACGATTTGAACGTTTGGAAAACACCCGCTCGCAAGGCATGCGCAAATGGGCATACCGGCGATCCCTATCGGCATCCTTGCCTTTCATATTGCGCTTTTTGATCGTCGCATTATGGCAACCCTTGCGCTTTGGCGCTGCCTGTGCCGGTTGAGTGCAATACCCTTTGTCGCCAAAAACCGCACCCTGATCCGGCCAGACATGGCGCACGCCCCGGGCATCCGTCACATTCGCCGGCGTGGCGGCAACCCTGTTGATCAGAGCAGATTGCATATCAACACCGGTGTGCTCTTTGCAGCCATACCGGAATTTGTCCCTGCCCTTGGCCCCAAAGCGCGCCTGTGGGTCCGCGGCCACTTGGTCCGCCGTCTCATTGTTGAACTTTTCCAGGCCCCTGGCGATGGCTTTGTCGCGGTCATCCCGGGTAGATAGCTTCGAGACCGACTTGCCGGCATCAACAAAGGCAAACACCTCGCGGATCAGGCCTGCCTCTTTCAGGCCGTCGCGCAAACGGTTGAACAGGTCCATCAATCGCTTCGTCCCCGGGCGTTGGCGGAAATCGCCGAAGAATGAATGGTCGGGCGGGCGCTCACTCAAGGCAAATGCGCAAAACCACTTGCCCGCCAAATTCTCTCGCATGAACCGTTCCATCCCGCAGTCCGGGAGGTCTTCTATAAACTGCAAAACAAGCATCCGGAACGCGCGTTCAGCCCCCGGTTCAGGCCGCCCGCGATCCGAATAAAGCGCGACCAAAGGGCCGGACAAAACCGCCAGGTCCACCACCGCCTCAAAACGACGATAGGGGTGATCCTCTGAAACCGGCCCATCCAGTGATGTAAACATCTCAACCTGATTACGACCCATAAAATCCTCCGTTCCAACATCAAAATTCAAGGCTCAATTAGCATTGATTATGCGTGCCGACCTGTAATAGAACACACCATGAACAAAATTATGGGGTGCGGTACATGGATCATCAAGCTTTTTTGGTGTGGCTCAACGAGATCGACGACCTTTCATCGAAACAACGGGCTGAAACCGGACGGCTCGTTGCCGGGGTTTCGTCGCTGGAAAGCGTGATCGATCTCCCTGAGGCGAATGTTCGCGAGGGGCGTATCTGTCCGCACTGTGCTTCGGGCGGTGCGATCATCAGGGGCCATGCAAGTGGCCTGACGAGGTTCTTTTGCAAAGGCTGTCGCAAAACCTTCAACGCGCTGACCGGGACGCCGCCTGCCCGCTTGCGCCACAAGGACAGATGGGCAGGGTTCGCAGCTTCCCTGCGCGACGGCGAAACGGTAAAGGCGTCCGACGGGCGTTGTATGGTGGCCGACACCACAGCTTTTCGTTGGCGTCATCGCTTTCCCGAGGCCGTAACGGTCGGTGCGGTCAGGCTGTGCGGAATCGTCGAAGCCGACGGGACGTTCTTTCGGCGCAGCCGGAAAGGGGACCGTAATCTCTCTCGAAAAGCCCGCAAACGCGGGGGAAAGGCCTCAAAACGCGGATTGTCGAAGGAGCAGGTTCCGGTCCTCGTTGCGGTCGACCGATCAGGCACCGCCATCAGTGCTGTCTTGCCTGCGGTGACAGCCGAACATCTCAAAACGGTTCTGCAGCCACGTCTTGATGGGGACGCTCTCCCGGTGACCGATGGCTGCACCGGTTACCCGCCCTGCGCCGCAGAAACGGGCGTCAGCCATGAAAGTCTCGACCGGACCGCCGGAGAACGTGTCCGTGGTGAATTGCACATTCAAACCGTGAACAGTCGGCATGAGCGGTTAAAGACCTTTCCGCGCCGCCATCGAGGTATCGCGACCAAATACCTGGACAGCTGCCTTCGGTGGTTCCACCTTGCCGTCCTTCCGAGCCACCAAACGCCGCGCGCGATACTTGCCGCCGCCGCAGGCATCCTGCCTGTAACACGCCACGCATAATCAATGCTAATTGAGCCAAATTCATTGAATCAGAACCACAACTATAAATCCACAAAATAAGACACTTTCCCGACAGGCCCATTCCAAGCGCCCGATGTGCCACTGGATGTCAGCACCGCGCCGATGTCGAATCCAGGACTGACAATCAGCGCCAGAAAGGCTGCGGCAAAGACCACCAGAAACACGCTCATCTGCAACACATCGGTGCGCAGCGCAGCGCTCAATCCACCCCATGCGCTATAGGCCAGCCCCAGAACGGCGACGAGGACAATGGCCCCCTCTTCGGCCAATCCGACTTCGGGCAAAGCCGCGCCGAAGATCAACCCGACGACCAGAAGATTGGCAAACACTTCGGAAAGCAGGCGCAGGGCGATCACCAGGTTGTAACAGCCCACGCCAAGCTGGCCGAACCGCGCGATCAGCCAATCCTGCACCGATCGGGCACCGGCATCGCGCAGACGCGCAACGACAAACCCACCGGTCAGGAAAGAACCATAGTAGGCCGTGTAGGCCAGTACGCCCCAGATGCCGTAGAAATAGCCCAGAATGGCGGCGTTCATCAGGGAGCGCGCAAAAATCCAGGTGGTCACCTGACTCAGCACCAGCATCCAAAGCCCCGGCGCGCGGCCATCTTCCGCGCGCCCCCCGAAAAACCCATCAACCGTGGCCCGGCGCGGGGCTACGGCCAGGCTGGCAAGGATCACAAGCGCGAATATCGCAATGAGTGCAGTGGTTTGCATGAGGGCCATCCGTTCTCTTTCAGACCGCCCTAGCAATCGGCCCGGGACCAATCCAGACCGTTTCTTGCTGACCACGTGAACGTGATCTCATGTGTGCGTAGGCCGGGGTCAGGCGATCAGTTCAAAATCCTGCCCGGCCCGCACCCTGCCATTGACCTGCACCTCCAGTCGGTGCGGGCCGGGATACAGGGTAAAGGTGCTGGCATTGGCCTTTAAGGCGTGTCGCTTGGACAGCTCCAGCATGGCTCCCGCCTTGGTTTTTGTCTGCTTGAGTTTGAACACCTTGCGGCCGGACCGCCCGTTGGGTCGGTGGAACGTCAGAATGTAGTCAATCAGCACCGGCTCAGGCGCATCGGTCTGCAATTGACAGGTAAATTCCAGCGGCTCGCCGATCTTCAGCCGGGGGTGCGCGATATCAAGCGTCGCGGTGATTGCCAGATCGTCCCGATACCCCAAAAGGCGCATCGCCCGCCCGTCGCCAGCCTTGATCAGCGTGCGCAACGCATGACGGGTCATCCAGGCCAGCTCTTCCACGTCCTGGCGCTGCTCCTGCGCCCAGTGTTCCAAGCGGTCCATCACCAAGGCTGAATCCACCTTTGATATATTATTCAAATGGTTAGAGACTGATCTTGTGACGTATCTGGTTTCATCAGCATGCAGGACGTCCAGCAAGGGCATGGCCTGCCCTGCGGCCAGATCAACACCCATACCCCATGGCAGCTTGGGGCGTGTGCCTTCACTGACCAGGCGTCGGACATGATAGCTGTCATGGGTTATCCACCGGTTCAGAAACGCCCATGTCTTGTCAGGCCAGCGGTTCAGAAAAAGCCTGAGCGCCCATTCCATCGAGAACCTCTGGGTAAGCTCTTCAAGCAGGTCCAGTGCAAGGTCCGGATGAGTCTCAAGCCCTGATTTCACCACAAATTCACCAAGCGGCGCGATGATGAAATCACCAAAATCATCATCCCTCAGCCTCGGATCCAGTGGCGGAGGCAAGGCCGCGCGCACCTGCTCCGCAGCCTCGGGAAAGGCGTCGGGTAAATATCCGCACAGGCATTCAGCGATCCAATCGATCCGCGCCTTCAACTCTAGCTCCGGCAGGCGCGACATCACATCCCGAACGAATTGATCACCCTCGAAAGGTGGCGCAAAACGCCCCGCAAGCCAAGTGACCTTTTCTAGATTGAACAGGTGATCTTTCATGGTTTTTCAAAATCTTACATCGTGGAGTTCACGCCACCACCGTCCAGAAGGAGGTTCTGGCCGACGATAAAACCGGCATGCTGGCTGCAGAGAAACGAGCAGGCCGCGCCAAACTCGTCGCTGGTGCCATAACGTCCGGCCGGAATGGCGGCGCAACGTTGCGCCTTGGCCTCGTCCATCGAAATCCCCTGCGCCTTGGTCACCCCGGTGTCCAGCGCCACGGCACGATCGGTGGCATGAATGCCGGGCAGCAGGTTGTTGATCGTCACACCATGCCCCGCCACCTGTCGCGCCGTGCCCGCCACATATCCGGTCAGCCCGGCGCGCGCCGAATTGCTGAGGCCGAGAACCGCAATTGGCGCTTTGACCGATTGCGAGGTGATGTTGACCACACGGCCCCAGCCGCGATCCATCATGCCCGGCAACAGCGCCTTCATCAATGCAATCGGAGGTCAGCATGTTGGCATCCAGGGTGGCGATAAAATCATCGCGTTCCCAATCGCTCCACATGCCCGGGGGCGGACCGCCTGCATTAGTCACCAGAATGTCTACATCGCCCGCCGCAGACAAAACCGCCGCGCGGCCTGCATCGGTGGTGACATCTGCCGCCACGGTGACGACATCGACACCAAATTCATCGCGAATCGCCGCGGCGGACGCCTCAAGTGCCTCGGCCCCGCGCGCATTCATCACCAGGTTAACCCCCGCCTCGGCCAGCGCCCGGGCACAGCCCAGCCCCAACCCCTTGCTGGAAGCACAGACCAATGCATGTTTTCCTTTGATGCCCAAATCCATTCCAGCTCTCCCATATGTTGCGTTCAGGCTTGGTTAGCACCCTTGCCTCCCTCATTGCCAGCAAAACACCAAGACGTTGACCCTTTGGTGCCATAATCCTAGGCTAGTGTATTCCTTGGAGGCGTATGTGCCCCGGTTGATTACACAGGTCCTGTTACGTTTATGCCCACACAGTCGCGCAAACCGGCCCAGTCCATCCCTGTTTATCTGGCGGGGGATTTTACTTTCCACAATCTGGTCTAAAGCCTCCGACTTTAGTCGGAAAAACATTCAAACGTGCGCCGAAGGCGCTCATGAACCACTGAACCCTCTGACTTTAGTCGGAGGAGGGTCAGTGTGGTGAATGGAGCCAATCTGGGCGATCCGGTCTCTTTCGCGGACGAGCTGGATCTGGATGACACCTATGAATTGCGCGTCAATGCGCGCCCAGAACCGATTTCCCTGATCACCGATGCCTCTGGCCATTTTACCGTTGCCGAAGGGTCGCGCCTTGGCCAACCCGGCGCGCCGGTCTTTCTGGACAGCTGCCTGACCCTGATGTCGGCCAATGGGCAAACCACCGAAGTGCTTGTTCTGGTCGAAGTCGACAATCAGGGCGACGTAGAAGAGGTGTTCGCCCTGCCGCTGGCCAAGATGGTGCCGCGCACCGGGTATTCACTGGTCGGGATCAACCGCGATACGGCCCGCCAACGTTATGCCGAGGTGGCCTGCGTGTCCTTTACCCGCAGCACCCATATCACCATGGCCTCGGGCCAACAGCGCCCGGTCGAAGACCTGGGGTTCTCACCCGAGACGACGGTGTACAAGAGTTGCGCTGGGTCGGGCAGTCCACCACCCGTGCCGTGGGTCAGTTTTCCCCGATCCGCATCAAGGCCGGCACGCTGCACAATGAAAACGACCTGCTGGTCAGCCCGGATCATCGCTTGTTTATCTATCAGCGCTCGGACGCGTTGGGCGCCGGGCGCTCCGAGGTGCTGGTGCGCGCGCGTCATCTGGTGAATGGCGATACGGTCAGTCGTCAGGATGGCGGTTTTGTTGATTACTTCCAGCTGCTGTTTGACGAACATCAGATCATCTATGCCGAAGGCATCGCGGCCGAAACCCTGCTGGTCGATACCCGCACGCGCGCCGCGCTCCCCGATGAGCTGATCGGCCCGCTGGCCGACACATTACCCGAGCATTCAATCCGCGCGCATCAGGCCTTTGAGGTGGAAGAAACCCTGCTCAAAGATCTCGACGCCCCCGCACTCCTGCGCCGCGCTTCGACCAGTTGACACAAGCAAAGCTGGGTGTGACGTGGCAATGCCCGGGCTGCCCCGGGCGCGTGCCCCTCACGGTTCTGACGTACGCAAGCGTCACCGCCACTCTCTGCCAGAATCACCTTGGGAGCCGCGCCGCTTTACAACCCAAAGCGGTTCCGCTTAGCTGCCCCGGACGCGCGTGCAGGATGCCGCGCTGTGGTGCGAGTATCGGGGGTGCCCATGGCCAACCAAACCCATGTCGACTGGCTTCTCGAAGGCATCAAAGCCTGGAACGCCCGTCGCACGGCAAAGGATTTCCAACCGGATTTTGAAAACGCCAACATTCGTGGCGCGTTCGAAGCCGCTGGGAGGCTGAACGAGTTTAATCGGTTCAACCTCAGATAGGCAAACCTCAGAAGGGCAATTGTCAGAACAATTGTATACTCGGCGGCGGGCACAAACGATGGCAGCGCCGCCGAGTATACGAACCTCTCTACCACGAAAAACCTGTCTCAGGAACAAATCGACAGTATGATCGGCGACAGCGGCACGATCCTCCCCGATCATATCACCCGGCCTCCTCCAGAATTGTGGCCTGAACTTGATGAGGGTCACACAGAATCTCAAGTTGACCTACCACCAGATGATCCGCCCGAACGGCCCTCTGGCAATCCGGGGACAGGTGCTCTGCGCACGCAGGTTTCCTTTCTTCTAAGGATCGCGCCTGCTGCCACCGCTACGGCCCGGCAAACCGCGGATCAAATTGACCTTGCGGTCAGCGAGGCCAGAATCAATGACCCCGAAGAAACCAGCGTCTTTACCGACATCGCCGTGGCCTTGCGGACAATCGGCGATGTGCTCGAAAGCTCCGATATCAAAGCTCGCAGGATCGCCGAACTCGAGGCTATTATCGCGCAGCAGAAAGACGAAATCGAACAGCTGACCGCGCTTTTGGCAAAATCCGACTCGAAACGCTCGCAGATCATCATTGGTGCTCTCTCAGGTGCCGGTGCCGTCGGGATCGTCGGCACGGTAGGTTTCCTGCTTGCCCCGAAGGCGCGCAGGCGATCAACACCCTCATGCAGGTCTTCCAGTCCGGAGGTGGCGTTCCGCCTGCACCGCCTCCAACAATCGGCCCCTGATCCCCGGCATCACAGGACCGAGGCAGGTGTCCCATATTGCACCCTCCAACCCGCCGCTCTATACGGCCCCCATGTCCGATATGCCCTCAAACCGCCCCGAATTGCCGCCTGAAATTGCGCGGCGTCGCACATTTGCGATCATCAGCCACCCGGATGCGGGCAAAACCACGCTGACTGAAAAATTCCTGCTTTATGGCGGTGCTATTCAGATGGCCGGGCAAGTACGTGCCAAGGGCGAGGCGCGCCGGACGCGATCAGATTTCATGCAGATGGAAAAGGATCGCGGCATTTCTGTCTCGGCCTCGGCCATGTCATTCGATTTCAATGGCTTGAGGTTCAATCTTGTAGACACGCCCGGTCACTCGGATTTCTCGGAAGACACCTATCGCACGCTCACCGCAGTGGACGCCGCCGTGATGGTGATCGACGGGGCCAAGGGTGTGGAAAGCCAGACCCAGAAACTGTTCGAGGTTTGCCGGTTGCGCGATCTGCCGATCCTGACCTTTTGCAACAAAATGGACCGTGAAAGCCGCGATACATTTGAGATCATTGATGAAATTCAGGAGAACCTCGCGATTGACGTGACCCCGGCCAGCTGGCCCATCGGGGTCGGGCGCGATTTTATCGGCTGTTATGATCTGCTGAACGACCGGCTTGAGCTGATGGACCGCGCGGATCGCAACAAGGTTGCCGAGACGGTGCAGATCAACGGGTTGGACGACCCCACGCTGGCCGATCACGTGCCTGCCGATCTGATCGACCAGATGCACGAAGAGATCGAAATGGCGCGCGAATTGCTGCCCAGGCTGGACCCGCAGGCGGTGTTGGAAGGGCATATGACACCGATCTGGTTCGGCTCGGCGATCAACTCGTTTGGGGTGCAGGAGTTGATGCAGGGCATCGGCACTTACGGACCTCAGTCACAGCCACAACGGGCCGAACCGCGCCAGATTCTGCCAGAAGAAACAAAGGTTTCCGGCTTTGTCTTCAAGGTGCAGGCCAATATGGATCCCAAGCACCGCGACCGTGTGGCGTTCCTGCGCCTCGCCTCGGGGCATTTCAAGCGCGGGATGAAACTGACCCATGTGCGGTCCAAGAAACCGATGGCGATTTCCAACCCGGTTCTGTTCCTCGCCTCGGATCGCGAACTGGCAGAAGAGGCCTGGGCCGGCGACATTATCGGCATTCCCAACCACGGCCAGCTGCGCATCGGCGACACCCTGACCGAGGGCGAGGCATTGCGCGTCACCGGCATCCCGTCCTTCGCGCCTGAATTGCTGCAAAGCTGCCGCGCGGGCGATCCGATGAAATCCAAACATCTGGAAAAGGCGCTGATGCAATTCGCCGAAGAAGGAGCGGCCAAGGTGTTCAAACCCAACCTCGGCTCGGGCTTTATCGTTGGCGTTGTGGGGGCACTGCAATTCGAGGTACTGGGCAGCCGGATCGAGCTGGAATACGGGCTGCCGGTCCGGTTCGAGGCGGCGCAATTCACCTCAGCCCGTTGGGTGAAGGGTGATAACCAAGCCATTGATAATTTTATAAATACCAACAAACAGCATATCGCGCATGATCACGATGGCGACGTGGTATACCTGACCCGTCTGCAATGGGATATCGACCGGGTGGAACGGGACTTTCCCGACATCACCCTGAGTGCGACCAAGGAAATGATGGTGTGATCCGTGGCTACCCACGAATATCTAGCGCTGGAAGCAGACGTGAGTTTGTGAAGTTTCTCGAAAATCTCCGCGTCGACGTCGCCCCATCGCTGACGGACCGAACCAATGACCAACGCGAATACTACACTTTCAAGAAAGCGATCATCCTGCGGCCAGGCTTGGTGCCTGATCAGCCCATAGAAGCGGTAAAGGGCGAGAGCCCGGACTTTTACTTGTATGCGGCGTCTGGAACGATCAGGATCGAGGTTTCTGAGTTAAGGGGCGGCAATTCAGGCAAAGCACAAGCACTGCTGGAAAGTGAAGATCTGGATGTTGTGTTTGTTGGAAAGCGAAGGCTGCAGGACCAGCCAGCTTCCAAGGCTGAGTTGCTTGAAGAGGCTGGTAAAGGTGGTCGGGCTTTTGTCGGTGACGAGCCTGAACAACTTGCTCAATGCGCCTTGGAAACCTTGATCGACAAAAAGAAGAGCTGCAGAGAATCGAAGGGTTGGAATCCGGCCGCCACTGAACTCCTGATTATCTATGACAATTTTGGTTTGGCTCAATTAGCATTGATTATGCGTGCCAACCTGTAATAGAACATACCATGAACAAAATTATGGGGTGCGGCACATGGATCATCAGGCTTTTTTGGTGTGGCTCAACGAGATCGACGACCTTTCATCGAAACAACGGGCTGAGACCGGACGGCTCGTTGCCGGGGTATCGTCGCTGGAAAGCGTGATCGATCTCCCTGAGGCGAATGTTCGCGAGGGGCGTATCTGTCCGCACTGTGCTTCGGGCGGTGCGATCATCAGGGGCCATGCAAGTGGCCTGGCGAGGTTCTTTTGCAAAGGCTGTCGCAAAACCTTCAACGCGCTGACCGGGACGCCGCCTGCCCGCTTGCGCCACAGGGACAGATGGGCAGGGTTCGCAGCTTCCCTGCGCGACGGCGAAACGGTAAAGGCGTCCGACGGGCGTTGTATGGTGGCCGACACCACAGCTTTTCGTTGGCGTCATCGCTTTCCCGAGGCCGTAACGGTCGGTGCGGTCAAGCTGTGCGGAATCGTCGAAGCCGACGGGACGTTCTTTCCGCGCAGCCGGAAAGGGGACCGTAATCTCTCTCGAAAAGCCCGCAAACGCGGGGGAAAGGCCTCAAAACGCGGATTGTCGAAGGAGCAGGTTCCGGTCCTCGTTGCGGTCGGCCGATCAGGCACCGCCATCAGTGCTGTTTTGCCTGCGGTGACAGCCGGACATCTCAAAACGGTTCTGCAGCCACGTCCTGATGGGGACGCTCTCTTGGTGAGTGATGGCTGCACCGGGTACCCACTCTGCGCCGCAGAAACGGGCGTCAGCCATGAAAGTCTCAACCAGACCGCCGGAGAACGTGTCCGCAGTGAATTGCACATTCAAACCGTGAACAGTCGGCATGAGCGGTTAAAGACCTTTCCGCGCCGCCATCGGGGCATCGCAACCAAATACCTGGACAGCTACCTTCGGTGGTTCCACCTTACCGTCCTTCCGAGCCACCAAACGCCGCGCGCGATACTTGCCGCCGCCGCAGGCATCCTGCCTGTAACACGCCACGCATAATCAATGCTAATTGAGCCTTTGGTTTTGCTGGTTGCGACATGAAACAGGTCGCAAGACTGCCGGGAATGTCCGAAGCTCTGTGTATGGGGTTTGGCCCATGCGGTTAAAACGGGTCATCTGTTGAACCGTTCCGGGTATAGGATAGCGAACCGGTTTCGTGCCGCAACCCATTCTCTGACACATCGACCGGATTTTTCGAAGTTGCGGATGGCCAGATAGATCAGCTTTGTTGCAGCATCATCGGTTGGAAGGCCGCCGCGGGTTTTGGTAGTTTTCCGGATGACCCGGTTCAGGCTTTCTATGGCGTTGGTGGTATAGATGATCTTGCGCACATCCGGGGGGAAGGCGAAGAACGGGATCACCTCCTGCCATGCCCGCCGCCAGCCCGGGGCGATCGAGGGGTATTTTTGGCCCCATTCATCCTCGAAAGCATCAAGGGCTTTGGCGGCCTCCCCGTCGTTTACGGCCTGATAAATCTGCTTCAGGCTTCTGGCCCCTTCCTTGCGATCTTTCCAGCCGCAGAAGTTCAATGTGTGGGGTGACAATCTAAATGCGTAATCCTGTCCAGCCCGGTCGGGGATTGTAAAAGGGCTTTGAAACAGGCGTTTGAAGCGGTTTTGACCGGGCGCGATTACAGAGGCACTGTTTTGGCTCCGCGACGGCAAAATGCGCAATCCGGACGCCTTTTGATCTGGAATGGCCCGGAAACGGGCTTTTTCAGGTGCTGGCGAACAGGCCCGGAACGGCTGGACTCCACGTCGGATTTACGGGGCGTTCGAGACCCTGTTTTTCGGGGTAAATCCTGCACGCCGGGCGCGGGCGGCAAGCCCGTCCCATCCCCGTTCAGAGCCCGTTCAACAGGCTGTGCACAGGGCGTTGAAGGTGGGGGTCATGTGCTGTCGACGGGAGTCGGATATCATAGCCGGGATGTCCGGGGCAATCGGGCCAGATCTGTAATGTTTCCGTATCGGCCAGGGCGATGGCCGCGTCATGGGCCATGCCCTGTTTGCGTGCTGTGTAACAGGCGTCTGCAAACCCGGACTGGGCCGCGGTCCGCTCGTCGAGCAGGAGATCGGGCCAGTCCACGCCCGCCCTGTGTTGGATGCCGTCGAAGACGGGCGGCAATGTGGAGCGCAGGGGCTCATCGAGGATCGCCGCGTAGCTGTCTGCAAGCATGAACAGGAAGTCGCGCGGGTCATGGGCGGGATCATCGAGAAAGATCACCAGGCCTTCCCGGCTTTTATCAACCGGCGGCGGGCTGGCGAGTGTCGCCGCGATTCCGGGCACGGAGGAATGATCACCCTCCACGGTTCCTGCCGTATCATCCCAGACAATGGTGCGCAGGTCCCGCCCGTAGAGGCGGTCCGGCATGCGGATGGTATGGATGGCCATTGGTGGTCTCCTGTCCGTCAGGGGGGATCGTAGTGGAAAAGCAATCCGAGGGCCAGGTCCAGCATTTCAGGATCGTCCCGCACCAGCTTGTCGAGATCGATATCAATGCCATCCTTGCCTGCCAAAGGGTGGAAGAGCATCTGGAAGGCGCGGGTCATGACCTCGATGGCGGGGCGGTCCGGATCATAGTCAAGACCTGTGAGCATCGGAGCTCCGTATTCCCGTCCGAAGCAGGGATCGACATAGTGATCCTTGCGTCCGGTGCCCGTGCAGGGATCAAGCGGGACCACAGCGTCGCGTGTGCCATCCACACCTGTGGTCCGCCGGATATGCAGGTCCTGAAACAGCCGGTCAATCTCCGGCATGGCCGCTTGCAGGTGGTGGATATATTCATGGGTGGCGTTGCCGGGGTCGCGAGAGGTAATGACCCATGCGCTGTCATCGGTTTTCACAAGACCGGGCCGTGTTCGCGCTGCGGGGCGTCCTCGATAGACGGATGGCGCATAGGATCCGCCGGCCTCCAGCAGATTGCCGGCGGCGCGCAGGGGCGCGATATTGGCGCGCGCCACCCAGGTGGCCGGAAACCGCAGAGAGGCGGCATGCACGGCCTGTGCGGCGGCCTGATCCGCGCCTGTCTCCGGTGTTGCCGGGCTGATCAGCGCGCCGGTCTGTCCAGCCGCGCGTGCGGATGCAGGGTCCTGGGCGACGAGGCCGCGCAGGTTATCGGCAAAGCCGGCATCATCCGGTGTCAGTCCGGTGGCGGTGACGAGGGCCTGTCGCGTTACGCGCCCGCGCGCAATCCATTCCGTCACGTCCGATGTGGCGGCGCGCGCCAGCGCGGGTGGCGCGCCCGCCAGTCTCTCCCGGAGCAGGGTGCGGGTCCGGGCCACAGGATCGGCGGTGCCTGCGTTGTGATCAAAGCCCGGGCTTGTCCCTTTCGGGATGTGTCTGATCTCACCTGCGCGCGCGTTGCTCCACGGCCGGGTTTCCCGCCAGCCTGCGGGCGGCGGCGTGACGTGATATCCGTAGCGCTCAAGACCGGCCTCGGAGAGCGATTGCACGGTGCAGCGGCACCGCCAGCCATTGGGTGGAAAATGTGTTTGCCAGAATGGGTGATCCCAGGGCAGCACAGTGCCGTGCCGTGCGGCGTGGAGCGGTCGGATGCGGGCGTCAAGCACGCCGACATAGCGCAGCCAGGGACGCCGGTCGGCAAGGCGTGTGATCCGCTGCCACTTCCCCGCAGCAACCGCCATGCGGATATTGGTGTCATAGATGATGCGCAGGCGGCGCGGGCTTCCGAGCCGGGCCTCACGGGTCTCGCCGGTCAACGGGTCCGTCATGGTCTTGCGGCCCCACCATCCCCTGGCGATCAGCAGCGGGGCAAGATCGCGCTGGAAGGTCTCGAAGGTCTGCCCTTCGGCCAGGGCTTTGTCGACGGCGGCGCGGATATCGGTCAAAATGTCCAGGCGCATCACCTTCGCGACAGTGAAGGAGCGGGCGTGCCATGCGGCTTTTGTGTCGCGCCAGTCATAGCCGATGTGGTAGCCTTTGGCGCGGAAAAACTCCACCGCCTCTTCGGGGGGCACATCACGGATATCGGGGGGTGGATCAGCCATGGCTGCCGGTCATGGTCCCGATGATGTCGGCGACATCCTGAGTGGCAGTCATCATGTCTCTCCCCCGGGTCCGTCTTTACCGGCCTCCGCTATTTGTGCGGCTGCGCCGGCGCGCCCGAGGCTTGCGGCGATCCGTTGCGTATCCATGGCATCAAAGAGATCACCGCGTCCCAGCGTTTCCTGAAGACCGGCAAAGTCGGATGCTTGCCTGACGGCCTGGATCACGGGATTCGCCGCCGGGGTCATCATCGCCTCCCAATCGCCCAGCAGGGCGGCGGTCGCCGGATCCACCGCATCGTCATCCGCGCTCCCGGCAGCGAGGCGTGCCGGTGCTGCAGGTGTTGCGGGCGGCGTCCCGGCGGGCCCGTCGGCAGGGGCGGATGTCTCTTCCCACTGACCGCCATAGATGTCCTCGACATAGGCCCTCGTTGGCCGCAGTCCCGAAGCTCCGGCAATGGTCGCGTCGCGACGCGCCCGCGCTTGCAGATCTTCCGGCGGGCTGAGATCCCGACGCAGGCGCGGCACGGCGGCACCGGGAAAGTTCCAGTGTGTGAGCCATGTGGCGATGGTTGTTTGCAGTGCCGCACAGATGCGCCGCGCATCTGCGGCCACGAGCCGCTCAAGGATCTTCAGATGTGCCGCGCCCGTGCCCACATGCTGGCCGATCTCGGCGGTGGCGTGCTGCCCGGTGATGGCGTCTGCAAGCATGCGGTCCATCCGCAGGAGAAAGTCGGCATAATCGGCACCGGTGCGTTTGGAGCTTTCGAGAGGCTCGATATCCTGCCCCTCGCGCAGAGAGATAGAGGCCCCCGTCGCCAGCGCCTCCGTTGCCTCCAGCGCCAGTCTGATCTCACTGTCGGGCGCGTTTGCCCTGTGCCTGGTGATTGCAACCGGCGAGGCAAATCGCTCCGGCGCCAATGCCCACATGCGCACGGTCTGTTGCTTGAACCAGATCGGCCAGAGGCACCAGTTGCTCAGACCCGGTCCGTGTGGCCAGCCACCATTGGCGCGGGGCGCGCGCACCAGAACAAATTTGGCATCCGGCAGGGGAATGCCGCCCGGTGCCGCCCGGGTCAGCAGCAAAGGCATATGGGTCTGTGCATCCCATCGGATGATGCGGGGTGAGCGGGGTCGTAAATCCGCCAGACGTACCTGACTTCCCGAAACATCCCAGATGCATTCGGCAATCGACCATCCGTACCAGGCGGCATAGGCCAGTTCGCGACAGATGCTGTCGATTTCGATATTTGCAAATCGGGCCGCCAGATCCCCGGCCGCCATACGGTCCCGACGCATTTTCCCGCCGGGTTCAATTTCGAGCGGGGCCGCGAGACCCATCTCGATCCGTTGTCCCAGCAGCGCACGCACCTTGGGGTCCTGCAGTGCCGCCTCCGCCGCACTCAGGTCGGACGATCCCGTGCGCCATGCCCCGGGATCACGGCCAATGCCATCGCTCCAGGCGGCGCTCCGGTTCCATATCGGGGACCCCCCGATCCAGCTTTGTTGCGGAGCCGTGATCTCGTCGGTCTGTGGTCGGTTTGGTATATCCATCGCTCTCACCTCATCGCACGGCCAAGGGCTGACCAGGCGACACCGAGAGTGACATCGATCTCATGGCCTGAGCCCGGTCCATCCATCACACCGTGCCGTCCCGCCCCGACCCGGGCCTCGAAGGGGCCTGCGGTGTCGGCGGCGGCGCTCACGGCCAGCGCCATGGCCCAGAAGCGGTCAGCGTGACCATCCGTGCCGGAACGATCCGCTACAAGACGCGGTGCGCCGGTGGCACCGGGCTCAACACGTATCGCGTGCAAATCGTTTCCAAGCGCGTCATCGGCCGGAATGCGTATCCGGCGATCCTCGAAGGCCTCCCGCAGGCGTGTCGCCACATCAAGCCGACGCGACGCCGACATCTGCACCCCTTCCACGGTCAGGGTGCCGTGATCTTCCTGATACTGTTCAACAGGAGCCTCACCCATCCCGGTCTGATCCACCGCGATCCGGAGCGGGCGATGGATGCGCACGAGGCGCGCGAGTTCGGCCCGCTGTTCGGAAAAGGGCGCATCCCGCAATGTCACCATCCGGCGGAGCCAGAGCAGACCGCCCGTATCCTCGATCACAGCGGCCACCCAGAGATCGCGACGGCGCGCAATGTCGACTCCAATGAAGGTTGGAGACCCTGTGCTGTTTTCCGGACGGCCCGCATCCCTGTGTTCCGCCGCGCGCACCAGGTCCCATGTAATCCAGGCTCCGCCACCTGCGGATGGTATGCAGTCGAGCTCTTCGGCGGCAAAGCGGCCATATTGGGCGCGTATGCCAGCCTCCCATGCCCCTGCCGCCCCGGGCGTAACAGGCTGCCGCGTGATCGCGGCGATCCGCTCATAAAGGCCCTGAGCCAGGGCGTCGGCCAGTGTTACACGCTGCACAGTGCCGGGTTGGCGGGCTTCGCGGATATCGCGGCAGAGCGTGTTGAAGGGCGAGGCCTCGCCGTTGTGGGTGGAAATGATGCGCACCCGCCCGCCCCATGTCCGAAACGCCAGCGCGGCTTTCAGCACTTCATCAAGATCATCGACAAACGCGGCCTCATCGACCACGGCCACATCGCCTGGCCGGCCTTTCGAGCGAAAGGCCCTCGGGCTCGATGTCATTGCAAATATCTGCCGCCCCGAGGCCATACGCAACCGGAACGCCTGAATGTCTGTGCCTTCGTTGTCGATCAGGACTTCACCGGCGGCGTGGGCGGCAATCCCGAGATCGCCGGCCCAGCCCGCGCAGTCATCGATGAAGCCACGCGTCATGTCGCGGGCATAGCTTTGATAGTAGACATCGCCGCGTCCCTCGCCCGCATGCATGACCGCATGATAGGCCTCGGCCCATGAAATGCCGATGCGCCGGGATTTCTCGATGACGGCCAACCCGGTCCGATCCTGGACCCATCTGCGTTGATACGGCAAAAGATCCCGCCCGCTCATGCAGTCACCTCCGGTGCTGCGGGTCCGCCTTCCACAGCCGCCCGGGTCGCGGCGGCCACCTCGGGGCTGAGACCTGCGCGACGCGCGGCGGTGGTGGCGCGCTCGCCCCCTGCACGGCGCTCCTGCGCAGCCAGGCGCCGGCGCTCATTTTCCGACAGCGCCTCCCGCAGGCCGGACGAGGCCATCAGATCTTTCAGCATACGCCCCAGAAAATGCAGATCCCGGGGCGAAATATCCTCTCCGGCCTCCTTGAAGCGGGCCTTCGTGGCCTTGAAGGCCAGCGTGGTGATCATCTCGAAGAGTGCCGAATGACGGCGGGCCTCATCCTCCAGCCCGACCTCCCCTATCCATTCCGCAGCCCAGCCGGAGGCTTCCCGCTGCAGCTGTGCAAACTCGCGGTGCTCCGCGCCGTATTCAATGACGGCGCTTTTGCCGACAGAGATTTCAATACCGGCCCCGGCGATGCGCGTATTGAGGCCCTCCGTGATCTCCCGGTAATCCGAGTGACCCCGGTCCATGAGTTCCTCGCGCAGCCAGTCCTGCAAGGCGGCGGGCAGGAGATCGATTTTGCGGCGGCGCATATCAACCCGCCTTCGGCACCGGCCGGCGCACGCCGTCCTGCCGCGCCCGGCCAAGAGCAACATCCAGACCCTGCGGCGTGATCGTGACGACCAGGAACCCCTCGTGATCCTCGATCCCGACAAGGTCTTTGTCGCGCAGCCAGGCCAGGTCGGCCGCCATGGCCTCACGGCTGGTCACAATGCCCACCCCGTTGGCCACCTCGTAGAGGATCTCTCCATTCGAGCGGTGGTCCGAACAGGCTTGCAAATGGATCAGCACCGCAAGGCGGCGGTGCGCGTTCAGGGTATCGGTATAGGAGCTGCTCATGAGGCCTTCCCGTTCAGAAGATGTTCATTCAAAATGGCGACCGTCCGGGTCAGGGTGTCCGTCGCCGATTTGCTGCCGTCGAGAATTGTTTTAATCTCCCGGACATCGCCGCCTTGCGGTTCAAGCAGCAATCGCAGCGCGGCGAGGTCATCCCGGGTGGCAAGCGACGGAAAGGCGGTCTCCAGCGATCTGATCCGCTGGTCGTGCTTCTCTGTCTCCTCCCGCATGCCGCTCATGCTTTTCTCAACCGTTGTCAGCAGGTGACCGTGCCGCGTGACATCTTCGCGCAATCCACCGGCGTCGCTCTCGATCCTTTCAACGCGGCCCTCCAGCCTGGTATGTGACGCGGTGCCGGACGTATCGCCATTGCCCCGGAAAAAGCCCATGCGCTTCAATCCAAGAGCCGCTCCACCCAGAAGCGCGATAATAGCGAGAATGGAGGCGAAGGTCCTGCCAGTGTTCCGGTGTCGGCGTCATTGTCTGCCCTGTTTTACTGATTGCACGTCAGTCTATCAGGGCGCGTTGCCCTTTGGCACCGGACCATGGTCCGCCAGAGCCTCGATGATCCGGTGCCTGCGCCGCCTTCACCCAGGCCAAACAGGCGTCATGCAGGTCTTGCCCATGGCCGATGATGCCATGGAACTGGATCTCGACGACACTCCGCGCCGCCTGCGGGATATCCACCACACCGTTGTTTTCGGGAATTGCAGTCGTAATGCCCTCGACCATATCAACATCCTCTCGCCGCACTGCAACCTGGTCCAGTAATGCCGTAACAGCCTCGTTGTCGCTCATCCCCGCGATTTCCCGCTCTGTCCGATGTATCGGCGCGCGCTGCGCTCTGTGATGTGCAGCCGCTCTGCAATCTGCGCAGCTGTAAGGTTCCGGCGCGCCAGCCAGGACACCACCTGCCGCCGCGCCATCGGGATATCCAGCACATGGCCCCCAAAGGCGGCTATCAGTGTCCGGGCCGCATCCTTTCCAACACACGCCGCAAGCCCGTGCCCGCCCACGCTGTCAAGCCGCGACGGCACACGCCAGTTCCGCCCGCCATAGGCGAGTGCAATGGCGCAGGCTGCGTCCCTGCCGATATGATCGGCGATCTCCGGCAATGACCCCGGCAGGGCGGAATGAGCAGTGCTCATGACAGAGACAACTCCGTCTGACGGGCGCGGGGACACAGAGGCAGATACGGAGACAGCACCGCAGTCGATATCCGCCCCTGCGCCATCCCGAACGTCTCCGGATTGATCTCGACCCCCGTAAAGCCGCGCCCGGCCTGCACCGCCGCCATGCCTGTTGAGCCGGATCCCATAAACGGATCACAGAGCGTCTCGCCGGGCTGGCTGAACTGGTCGACAAGGGCCGCCATCACCGGCACGGGCTTGGAGCCCGGCAGGCCGCCTTTGGCGGTGTTACACGTCAAAACGCCCCGCGTCCCACCGCCATTCCAGCGCCGCCGCCCGGATCCCGCCCAGGCCACAGCAATGCACTCAAAGCCCCGCGCCGGGCCAATACCGGCAAACTGTGGTGCCGCATCCGGCTTGATCCAGGCCATGGTGCCGTGCCAACGCGCCCCGGCCCCCGTGAGCGCATCATGCCATGGGCGTACCCCCTCGGCCAGACAGAACACCAGCACCCACCCCGCCGAGCCCGCCACCATCGCCTGCGCGGCTGCCTCCCGGATGGACTCTACGCCGGCATAAGGGACAGGGCGCGGCGCGCCCCGTCCATCTGTACGGGCTATGGT
>CBDBLS010000080.1:0-52005 GCA_965207105.1 Roseovarius sp.
CCAGCAAAATACGCTCGGCAATGCGCGCGGCCAGAGTTTCGAGCAGGTTCAGGCGTTCTTCGGCCAACTCACCCATGATCGCCTCGGTCACCTTGTCATAGGACAGGATGCGGTCCACATCGTCATCAATCGGGTCGGTTATCGGACGCACCTCGACCACGACGTTGAAGCAAATTCGCTGGGTGATGCCGCGCTCGGCCTGAAAAGCGCCGATTTCGACCTCGACAATATGATCGCGCACCGAAATCCCGGTCCAAGGGACCCTCCGGTGCAGTGGCATCTGCGCGCGCGGCTGGATGCTCGAACGCGAGGCGAATTTCGTTGGACATGTTGGCCCTCCGTCAAGTGCTGGCGGGGGCTTAGCACGAGAGGGCAGGGCCGTGAGGGGGCGTTTCCGACAGACAATGCGGCCAGAGCGGCGGGGGCAGATGGCCGCTCTGGCCTTCGGGGCCGGATGGACGGAGACAAGGGGACGCTTGCTCCGTTGACGACCCGGTGATGAGGGCGCGGTAGGACGCGCACCCTTATCTGTGAGTGGTGGCTTTGTCTTCTTCCAACCCTTCGCGCAGACCATCCAGGTCGGCGCTTTGAAAGAAACGTGTGGACATCAAAGTGACATAGAAGTTGAACATTGAAGGGCGCCTTAGCTGTAATACGGCGGTTGTGCGCCCGAACGGACCAGCATCGACTTGGTCACGCGGATCGCGTCCTTTAGTCCCAGCCGTTGTTGTTTCAGCTCTTTGACACGGTAGACATCGGGCGCGGGGCGCATCTGTTCGGCCTCAACCTGAGCGTCAATATCGCGATGACGGCGACGCAGGGTCTTGATCCGGGCGATCAGTGAGATTTGTCGTGTGGGCATCTGGGTCTCCTTGTTAGGTCGGCGGATTGGGCTCCGCGCCGATACATTCGATATGGGGAGGCTTTCGATATGGGGAGGCTTTGGCAAATAAAAATCCTATTATACACCGAGTCCTCGGGCCTCCGAATTTTCACGGGTTGACGTCATAGCGGCGATCGATTCAAGTAGGGTGATGATCCGGCCTGATTTTCTTTCTTCTACAGAGCGCCTTGAGCTTGAGGCCTGCGTTCGCAGGCAGCGCGAGGATCATGGCATAGCCCGGCGCGCAAATGCGATCTTGCCGCTGGATGACGGTGAGAGCTGCGTCCAAATTGCCAAATTTCTATATTTGGACGACGACACCATTCTTGGCTGGCACAAAACCTATCGTGACAGCGGCTGGGACGCACTTACCGTCGACGGCTGGAAAGGTGGTCAATCACGTTTGACGTCGACACAGGAAGCTGCACTATGCATTTGGCTGGAGGGACGCTTTTGCCGCTCGACAGTTGAGATTGGATCGCACATTACGTCTAGATTTTGCCTGGAATATTCACATTCCGGCTGCATCAAGCTTCTGGCTCGGTTGGGCTTCGAGTACCGCAAGCCCAAGCCCTTGCCGAAGGTAGCATCGGCCGACAAGCAGGCCGAGTTCATTGCGATGTATGAACGCCTGATGACCGAGCCTGGAGCGGATGAAGCCGTGTATTTCGCCGATGCCGTCCACCCGGAATATCAGACAAAGCCTGCATACGGCTGGGTCAAGGCCGGATCAAACCCAGCGGTCACCACCACGGCAGGACGTGGCCGCGTGAATATCCATGGTGCGCTCAACCTTGAAACCTTCGACACGCCCTTTGTGGAGCCAACCACCGTTGACGGGGTCAGTGCCGTACAGCTTCTCGCCAAGATCGAGGCTCGCAACCCCGACAAGCGCATCATTCACGTCATCCGGGACAACGCAGCCTATCACAAAGGGCCAGACATCAGGGCTTTCCTCGCAAGGCCAGACTGCCGTATCCACCTGATCCAGTTGCCGCCGTATTGCCCACATCTCAACCCCATTGAACGATTATGGGCCGTCATGCATCAACATGTGACGCACAATCAATACTACCCCTCACAAAAACAGTTTGCGAATGCGATCCTGAAATTCTTTCGCGAAACCATCCCAGATCAGTGGAAGACCTTCCGAAGCCAAGTGTCAGACAGATTCCGCATCGTCACTCACGGGAAATTTCGGGTTTTGACGTAAGGGCTGTATAATCCTGAAAATTTGATTGGAAAAACCTATGTACTAGGGTCTGTTGACAATCATCGTGTTGCAATGAGCATGGCACAGAGGTGCCAGTTGGCAGCGTAGCTTGTATCAGTCTTGTCGTATCGCGTTGCTATGCCTCTGAATTCCTTGATCTTTGCGAAGTAGTTTTCGATGAGATGGCGCCACTTGTACATGTGGGTATCGTAGTCCCGTTGAACTTTTCGGTTCGATTTGGGCGGGATGACAGCGGTTGCGCCACGCTCATCAAGGTCTTGCAGGAGCCAGTCGGCGTCGAAGGCTTTGTCGGCCAGCAACGCCCCAAAGGAAGCCCCCTTGATCAGAGGAGCGACCCCCTTCATGTCGTGTGCCTGTCCCGGCAAAAGCAGAAACCGGAACAGGTTACCGAGCGCATCGACCAAGGCCACGACCTTGGTCGTCAGTCCGCCGCGAGAGCGTCCGATAGCCTGGTGTTGAGTCCCCCTTTTGCGCCCGAAGCCTTCTGATGAGCTTGAACAATCGTCCCGTCGACAAGGGCATATTCCAGGTCCGGCTCGCCACTCATGGCATTGAAAAGACTCTCGAACACGCCGTTCCTGGCCCATCGACGAAATCGCTTGAACTGGCTGTTCCAGTTGCCAAACTCTTTGGGCAAATCCCGCCATGGGGACCCTGTGCGTACGCGCCATAATACTGCTTCCATAAACCGGCGATTATTGCGCGCGGTAACACCCGGATCGCCTGCCTTGCCCGGTATAAGCGGCTCAATCTTCTCCCAAAGCTCATCGGAAACAGCCAAACGATTTGCGTCCATCAACACCTCCATTTTGGAAGCTTGAATCAGACTTCAGGCAAAATGGGAACCCCGAATGTCAACAGGCCCTAAGTCACCTTCGGTATTTGAAAGGCCATGCATGTCCGATGATTTGACGCTCAGGCAGTTGCGGTACTTTGTGGCTCTGGCTGAAACCCGCCACTATCGTCGTGCTGCAGAGCAGGTTGGGGTCAGTCAGCCGTCGCTGAGCCAACAGATTGTCGCGCTTGAGTCTGCACTTGGTCTTGAACTGGTGGAGCGCGGGCGGCGTGGCGCGGTTCTAACCCCGGGCGGGCGCGATGTCCGGACCCGGGCACGCGCGATTCTCGATGAGGTCGCAGCACTGAGCGCGATGAGCAAAGTGGTCCGGCAAGGCGAGGGCGGAACCATCCGTTTGGGATCAACCCCGACGCTTGGCCCCTATATTCTGCCTCATGTGGTGCGGCGGCTGCGGTTGTCTTACCCGGCGCTCAAACTGATCATTCGGGACGGCGCGCCCAAGGTGTTGCAGGACGAGTTGATCGAGGGGCGGCACGACATGATCCTGACCCAGTTGCCGGTGCAATTGTCAATCGCAGAGTAAAATGGGTCCATGTCGCGGCGTAAAAATGGGCCACTTCGGTTGATGTTTTGTGGCGCTTTTGCACGCGTGCTCGTCACAAAGCTGAAGCGTGCCAAAGCGCATGCTGGCCATAAGGCCAGCATTATTCTGACTGTGATTGCGGGCTGGTTATTTTCGGTTGTTGCGACTGTGTTTGAGCCGATAGCTTTCGCCATTCATCTCGAGGATGTGGACGTGATGGGTTAAACGATCGAGTAGCGCACCGGTCAGCCGCTCAGAGCCAAAGACTTCAGTCCATTCATCGAAGGGCAGGTTCGAGGTTATGATGATGGAGCCGCGTTCATAGCATTGGGATATGACCTCGAAGAGCAGCTCTGCGCCAGATTTGCTGAGCGGTACGAAGCCCAGTTCATCAATGATCAACAGGTTCTGGCTGGTCAGTTGCTTTTGAAGGCGCTGCAATCTCCGCTCATCTTGAGCCTCGATCAGATCATGGACTAATGCCGCAGCCGTTGTGAAGCGCACCTTCAGTCCTCTTTGACATGCAGCCAGCCCAAGTCCCAGGGCGATGTGTGTCTTGCCCGTGCCTGACGGGCCGAGCGCGATGATGTTCTCCCTGCGATTAACGTAATCGCATCGTGCCAGATCCATCGTCAGGGGCTTGTTCAAGCTTGGCATGATCTTGAAGTCAAAGCTATCCAAGCTCTTGGTGCTGGGGAACTTCGCCGCTTTGATGCGCCGTTCAATCATCCGGCGTTCGCGGTCGATCAATTCCATCTCACACAGCCGCGCCAGATAGTGGATGTGATCTTTGTTCTCTGCAGCACAGAGCTGCGCCTGTTTGGCATACTCGCCTTGGAACGTTGGCAGTCGCAGTTGTTTAAAATGATGCCGTAGAAGAATCCGAGGGGCTTCGGTCATGCCGCGGTCCTTCCCATCAAGCTCATGTAACTGGATGGGCGTGTTGTGCCGACATTGGCCTTGGGCAAGTATGGATAGAAGTCCAAATCCAATCGTGGTGGCCGCTTCTCAACCCGACACAGTACAAGGTGTTTTACGGCGTCATAGCCAATTGCACCCATATCTATTGCCTGCTGGATTGCGCCTTGCACAACATCCATTTCGAAGGTCTCCAAAAGGCGCAAGACTTGAACGTATTCTCGCTTGCCCGGCTTACCCATTCTGGCTTCAAGCAGTCGGTGCAGCGTGGCAAATACATCTGGCAAATGCCAACCCTGCAAAGGCGCGGCCTGATCCAGGGCACCCACCTTTTGTTCAAGCAGGGGCAAAAAGTGCAATGGGTCAAAGACCATATCCGCTGATGTGTAGGATCGTTTGTGCCGCGCAATAATCTCATTGCCGCAGCCGATGATAACCTCATGCACAAACCCACGCACATGAACATCGTGGTGCGCATAGGCTACTGGCACCGAGTAATCATTGCTGCGATAGCGCACCATTGAGATCGACGTTGCACGCGTGCTGACGTGATCGCAGGCTTCATATTCTGCGACGGGCAATCCCATCAGAGCATCCAAATCCGACATCAGGCGTGCGCCTATGGTTTGGGTGTGACCCCGCAACGTATCGGCCTGACGTGCTAAACACTTCTCTTCCAAATGTGCGTTCAGATCATCAAAGCTGTCATAGCGAGGTGCGGGAACCATGAAGTTGCGGCGGGTGTATCCAACCATGCCCTCAACGTTGCCTTTATCGTTCCCTCGCGCGGGTCTGCCAAACTTGTCATCAAACAAGTAATGCGACTGCAGTTCCGTAAACCGACGTGTGCGGATGCGCGTCTTATCCCCGAGTATCCGAGCCACGGCGATCTTGGTATTGTCGTAGAGAATGGATTGCGGAATGCCGCCAAAGAATGCAAAGGCGGACACATGGCCATCGCAAAACGCCTCGGTTGTCTCAGCTGGATATCCCTTCACAAACACCGCATCAGAATGTGGCAAGCTCATCACGAAGAAGTGGATCTTGCATTCCACGCCACCGATCACGCCCAGCGTCTCACCAAAATCAACCTGCGCATGGCCCGGCCGATGCGACAACGGCACAAACACCTCTTTGGTGCGCCGTTTTTGCTCGCGCACGTAATAGGTCACCGTGGTCAGGCTGCCGGCATATCCATGCTCATCGCGCAGCCGTTCAAAGATGCGCTTGGCCGTGTGTCGCTGCTTTTTGATCAGGGCTTTGTCTGTGCGCAGTATCTCATCGACCACACCAACATAACCATCAAGCGTTGGCCGCCGAGGCGCTTCCGACCGACGATACCCAGGCGGAAGTTCATGGCGCAGCATCTTCGCGATCGTCTTACGATCTTTGTTCTCTAATCTGTCAATGCGTGTTTCCTGAGTTTCCTGCTTTTGATGTCAGAGGTTGCCTTTGTTCTCTTCGAACTCTGAGGTTCATGATGGGGTTGGCTGGGTGTGGGTCGGCAATGTTGAAACCGCAATCATACCGTTGGTCTTGGCTGTTGCTACAGAATCGGCGCCGTGTCTCACGCCCTCCCTCGGGCATCGTCCCAGATGGGAACTTTGATTTAGGAATCCTCGTTGTCGCCTCGTAAGCCTTACGCGGACTGGAAGTCAGTTTTGTCTCGCATAATGGCATGAAGTATGATTGCCAGACGACGCGCCAGAGCCACTCGGGCCTTTCTCATCGTTGAGCGCGCACCGATTGCGAGGGCCCATGTCTTCAATTTGAGCGGAGCGGCATACCGCGTCAGCATCACATTGGCGGCCTCATAGAGAAGCGTTCTGACGCGCACGTCGCCCCGCTTTGAGATGCTGCCCGTGTAGTCGATTTCACCAGATTGATGCCGTCGCGGCACCAGTCCAAGATACGCCCCCACATCACGCGATTTCCTGAAACGCGACGGATCATCAATTGCTGCGGCAAAGGCCAATGCTGTGATCGGACCGACCCCTGGTACCGTCATAAGGCGCTGGCAGACTTCGGATTTGCGGGTCATCTTTTTGATGTCGCCATCAATGGCTGCAACCGCCGCGAGGATTGCTTCGCGTGCTGCGAACAGTCCGCAAATTGCGGCATGGAGGCCAGGCACTCCATCGCTAACTTTTAGCGCCGCGTTTTTGAATGCCGGAGACAAAGCTCGTGGCAGCCGCACGCCGAAGACGACGACCAGACCGCGGATCTGATTGTCGAGCGTCACACGCTGTCCGACCAGCTTCTTGCGGGCTGCGATCAGCGACCGGATTGCGTGCGCTGACAGTGATTTGACATGGGTCGGCTTGTAGAATCCCGTCCGCGCCAGGTGTGCCAAACCGCGGGCATCATTGCGGTCCGTCTTGTGGCCGGCCAGAGATTTAAGGGCCTGATATGCTTGCCTGCTCTCGATGCAAACAACCGGGACACCAAGCTCCGTCAGCCCATGGTAAAGCATTGGTGCCATCCGTCCCGTTTCAAATACAACTTTGGCACATGGTGGTCCAGAAGCGAGGAAGTCAGCGATCGCTTTTGGTGTTGAGCTCGCTTTTCCTTCACGAATAAGGGCCCCTTCACGATCCAGAATGCAGATATGCGTCTCTTCCATGGACACATCCAAACCAGCAAAATATTCCATTGGTCAGTCTCCTTTTCAATTGCATGTGCATCCAGAATAACAGGGGTAACTGAGTGCTGATCCTGATTACGCCATGTTGAAAAACCGCGCCGCTTCTCGGCCAGACATACCGTCCTTCAAACAAGCACGGCGCACACGACTATAAATATCCACAGAATACATCTCCCGCCCTCCGAATAAACGAAGGGCACAAACTGGCGGACTTTTACTCCGCTACAACTGCGATATGCAGCCGCTTCTGTGGCCCAATATTGCTCCGCGTTTTACATGCAATCGGGCGATGTTGAAATCGAGCGGTTGTTCCGCGAACCTATGAAACTTGCGGTGGCGCAGGACAATCCGCTTGCGGCGCAAGAGGTGATCTGTGACGCGGATCTCGCGGGGCAGGATATTCTTCGCTATCGGACGCCTATCTGCTGCATAGTCAGACCCTGCAGCTCTGCGAAGAGCTGGGCGCACGTTTGCGTCAGGATTACGAGGGCACCAGTCTGGATGCACTACGTCAGATGACCTCGCTTGATATGGGGATCAGTTTTCTGCCCGCTCTATATGTACACTCCGAGGCACGCGCAGACAGTGGCGATGTGGTGATCCGGTCGTTTCGGGACGATCGGATTACGCGCTCAATCGGGTTGGTGTGGCGCAAACGCTCGGCCCATGGGGCGCTGATTGGCCGGATCGCGGGGATGATCCGCGCTGTTGTGCAAGAGAGTTTTGCCGGAGTGGTGACGGTAGACTGAACCTCCTCCGACTAAAGTCAGAGGGTTCAGTGGTTCATGAGCGTCTTCGGCGCACGTTTGAATGTTTTTCCGACTAAAGTCGGAGGCTTTAGACCAGATTGTGGAAAGTAAACCGCGCTTGACGCTGCGGGACAGATAGGGAGATGCTGACGTGAAAAAATACATGCCGGGTCAGAAGGTTGGCCTGCTTGAACCCTGGCCGTTGGACAATCCCGCCAGCGATTACCGGATCATCAAGGGTGCTCCGGAAACATCTGGTCGGATAGACAAGGGCGGGGCAGGGCACGCCACACGGTTCGGCATATGGCGCTGTACGCCGGGCGTGTTTGAATGCACCGAGCAGGGAGATGAATTGATGACGGTGCTGTCCGGGCGCTGCCGGGTCACGGATCTGGGGACGTCCGAAACCCATGATCTTGGCCCTGGCGACAGCCTGTTCCTGCATGACGGGTCCCGGGTGATCTGGGACGTGCGCGAAGAGGTCACCAAAGTGTTCCTGGGTTGGAAGGCGGACGGGTATTGAAAGTGTCAGTTTTTGGCGGACAGACCGGGCTTTCTCTGCGACCGCACGAACGTCAGCAATCGTAATTTTTCACGATCCCGAAATTTCCTCGATGGCTTCTTGGACTGACTGGAGAACTTCCTTCAGTTCATCCTTCGGAACGCCACCAAAAGCGAGCCGCAACGCCTGTGGCACTGCAACAGTCGTTGCAAAAGGCTCTGCGCCGGATGCCGAGATGCCGTGTTCTTTCAGATGTGTCACGATTGGCTCGGCCCGAACACCCTTTTCAAGCAGCAACCAGGCAAAACCTGCATTCCGGTGCGAAAGGATGCACGATCCACCCAAAACGGTCCGGCAAATATGCTGGCGCTCTGCACCGTCCCGTCTTCGGTTTTCTTCCGAGTTGACCAGCGTGCCATCTTCTACCCAACCCATGACCAGACCGGAAATCAGCGCCGGGGCGTTCCAGGTCGTAACGCGGATCGCCTCAAGCAATCGGTCGACATGGGGCGCGGAGGCGATCACGTAGCCCAGACGCAAATCTGTCGCGAGGCTCTTGGAAAAGCCCCCCACATGGACCGTTCGCTCCGGCGCGAGGGCGACGAGGCTTGGTGGCGGGTCTGCCTCCAAAAAGGCATAGGCAGCGTCCTCGATGACCAGAAGGTCATACTTTCGCGCGATCTCGATGAGCCGCAGGCGAGTTATCTCGTCCATGACCGCACCCAAGGGGTTATGAACGGTGGGCATCAGATAGACCGCTCGTAGCTTTCGCGCGTGGCATTGCCGTTCCAGATCATCCGGGTCCATCACGCCGCCCCGTCCCTCGACCGGAACGAGTTCGAGACCCTGCAAGGCCGCGACGGATTTGAAGCCCGGATAAGTCAGCGTGTCGGTCGCGATTGCGTCCCCGCGTCGGAAAAGCCCGAGAACGATGATCGCCAGCCCATGCTGGCCACCTGACGTGACCAACAGGCATTCGGGGTCAATGGGACCGAGTGTTGATATAAGGCTTTCGGCGATAATCCGGCGTTCATGGGTCCGCCCGCTGTGGGGTTGGTAGCGCAGCATTGCCTCTAGATCGCCCGCCGTCGCAAGCCGCCGGAGTCCCGCGCGCAACATATCGGCATCTGCCGCGTCACCCGGCGTGTTGAATACCAAGTCGATGAGGCCATCGCTGGCGGTTTGACGGACACCCAGCGTCGTTGGCAGGCCAAGGTCGCGGACATACGTCCCGCGACCGGCTTCGCCGACAATCATGCCTCTGTGTTCAAGTACCCCATAGGCGCGTGTTGCTGTGGCGAGAGCGACGTTGAACTGTTCTGCGAATGCCCGGTGCGTTGGGAGTTTTGTGCCCGGAGCCAGTTTGCCATCCTGGATCGCGGTCGAAAGCATGTCGGCCAAGCGTATGTATCGAGCTTTCTTCATAACCTCACTGTACCTAGGGCCTGTTGACATTCGAGGTTCCCATTTTGCCTGAAGTCTGATTCAAGCTTCCAAAATGGAGGTGTTGATGGACGCAAATCGTTTGGCTGTTTCCGATGAGCTTTGGGAGAAGATTGAGCCGCCTATACCGGGCAAGGCAGGCGATCCGGGTGTTACTGCGCGCAATAATCGCCGGTTTACAGAAGCAGTATTATGGCGCGTACGCACAGGGTCCCGATGGCGGGATTTGCCCAAAGAGTTTGGCAACCGGAACAGCCGGTTCAAGCGATTTCGTCGGTGGGCCGGGAACGGCGTGTTCGAGAGTCTTTTCAATGCCATGAGTGGCGAGCCGGACCTGGAATATGCCCTTGTCGACGGGACGATTGTTCAAGCTCATCAGAAGGCTTCGGGCGCAAAAGGGGGACTCAACACCAGGCGATCGGACGCTCTCGCGGCGGACTGACGACCAAGGTCGTGGCCCTGGTCGATGCGCTCGGTAACCTGTTCCGGTTTCTGCTTTTGCCGGGACAGGCACACGACATGAAGGGGGTCGCTCCTCTGATCAAGGGGGTTTCCTTTGGGGCGTTGCCGACCGACAAGGCCTTCGACGCCGACTGGCTCCTGCAAGACCTTGATGAGCGTGGCGCAACCGCTGTCATCCCGCCCAAATCGAACCGAAAAGTTCAACGGGACTACGATACCCACATGTACAAGTGGCGCCATCCCGTCGAAAACCATTTCGCAAAGATCAAGGAATTCAGAGGCATGGCAACGCGATACGACAAGACTGATACAAGCTACGCTGCCAACTGGCACCTCTGTGCCATGCTCATTGCAACACGATGATTGTCAACAGACCCTAGTACAATAGAAAAATTGTCATGGGATTTGTCTCATGGCATTCGGATCCAAAGTCAATCTTCGAGGTCCGCGTCCCATGTCCAGAATCATCCCGGTTTCACTGCTTGCACTTAGTTTGTTCACAGTGACGTTCGCCGTGAACCTTCAGGCTCCGCTCTACGATGCCTATGCGGCCGAAAGTGATGTCGGGGCGACGGCGCTGACGGTCGCCTTCGCGGCCTATGTCGGGGGTCTCATGCCAACGCTGCTGCTGCTTGGCGGGCTATCGGATCGGGCGGCGGGCTCCGATTGCACTCGCCCTGATCCTCGGAGCTTTGGCAACGGCGCTCCTTGTGCAGGTTCCGAGCTGGGCAAGTCTTGTGATTGCACGCTTCCTACTTGGGATCGGAACCGGTCTCGCGACGACCGCCGGAACCGCCTATATGACGGAAATTGTCGGGGCGGACCGCGCGAAGAACGCCGCTCTCATTGTCACCTCCGCCACATCGCTCGGCTTTGGCGGCGGCGCTTTGGCGACCGGTATCAGCCTCGGTGTGCAGGGGACGACGCTCCTGCCAGCGAGCTACATCACCCTGTTCGTGGCGGCTCCGGTGGGTGACGGTGACGACGTATTGTCCGCCGAAGCGAGCTACATCACCCTGTTCGTGGCGGCTCCGGTCCTTGCGGTGATAGTATCCGTCTTGATCAAGGAGAATTTTGCGACCATTCGCGGTCAGCCTTGACAAGCGCATTTGCCATCTCGATCAGTTTTCTCATGAGCGCGGTGAGAGCGACTTTGGCAGGCTTTCCGGCTGCCATCATGGCCTGGTATTTCCTTGCGAGGTCAGGGTTGTGGCGTGCCGCGACGAGAGCCGGCATGTAAAGAGCGTCGCGCAGGAATTTACGACCGCCCTGAATGAAGGCCTTGCCGCGCCATTGCCCGGACTGTCGCGTCATGGGTGCGAGGCCCGCCGGACTGGCTGCCTTCCTGCGGTCCAGTGTTCCGATCTCTGGAAATTCGACCAGGATGGCGACGGCAGCGACCTCGCCGATGCCGGGAATGGAGCGGAGAATATCATGTGCGCGCGCCCTTTTCCGACAATCACGCAGACGCGTCCCGAGTTCATCGTCAAGAGCCGCGATCTGGCGTTTGACCTGCGTCAGGCGTGCTTTTGTCTGGCGGCGTGTGAACGCCAGAGTCTGTGTTTTCACACGGTTCAACAGCCGGGTTCTGTCCTTGACCAGGGCCATCCGCGCGATCTGCAACTCTTTGAGTTCATGTTCATTCCTGTTGTAAGGCCTGTCCGGTACCGGATCGAACGCCGAACCCATCGTGGCCAGGATGCGCGCGTCAACGGCATCTGTTTTGGCACGCGTTCCATGCGCCTGGGCAAAGCGGCGGGCCTGTAGTGGATTGATCTTCACCAGAGGCAATTTGCCCGGGAACGTCTTCTCAAAGGAGGCATGGTAAGCACCCGTTGGTTCAAAGACCACGATTTGTGGCTGTTCGCTCCCGATCCAGCGCCTGAGCGCGCGAAAGCCGGAAGCGGTGTTGTCGAATTGGGCATGTTGTCCTGTCTTGATCCGATGCACATCCAAATGCGCTTTGGAGATGTCGACCCCGATGCTGTCCTTCATTATCTTCGATGTCCTGTGCCTGTCGTGCAGAGCCAGCAGCTGCTGCGTATCCGTTCAGGCCTCATGCGAAGACGGTGGCTGATCAAACTGTAGCACGGTTCATTACAACCAGGCCCCTCACGATCCAGCGACTCAAACTTCGCATGAGACCCGGGGAAAGTCATAAGACAAGCCCTTGGACTGCCGCGCACAGGGGAATCGCATGAGTTTCACGGCGCGAGGATTTGAAGCGGGAAGCGGTTGTTCCAGCCTGCCCTTTTCCGCATTCCTCCGAGGGAGTTCTCGCTTTTTGCTTTGTTGAGCAAATTCATTGCGATGTGCCTGATGACGGCGAAGTTGGCGGGTGCGTGATCTTTTCGTATCCGGCTGTCGTCATCGCGGAAGGTGACATCAAGCACCCGGTGGAGGCGGTTTTCAATTCCCCGGTGAGAGCGTACGGCATGGGCAAGGCGCGCGGCGTCTTTTGGCAGGGACGGGATGAAGTACCGCGTTTGCCGTGTCGTCTTCCCGCCACTTTCCCGAAGCGGGACGACGCGGCCAATGCTGAGCAACCCCTCCCGATGGGGATGGCGCTTTTTCAACCGGCCGATGGCGTCGCATTGGGTGTATGTTCGCGTTTCAATCCTACCCCTGTCGCCGTCAACCGTCTGTAATGATTCTGTGTTTTCCCGATCCTGTTCTTCGAACCACAGTTTCACGTCTTCATGGAGAAGCCCCTGATTGCCCTTCAGGGTCGGCACATGGTCAGCACCCTTGTCACGGATTTTGCAGGCGATCTCACGTTGGCGCCCCATCGCATCCAGGGTCACGGTTGCTCCCTCAAGGAAGAGCAAATCCAGGAGAACGGGGATGTCCCTGATCCCGTTCCTTTTGTGCGCGCCGGCTTGCTGGCCGGGCACGAGGCGTAGATCGTTACACCGGGCCGGGATCAGATGCAGAGGCGTTTCACCACCGGCCTTTGAGCCTCGCGCTGTCTTGCCGTCAATGGCAACGACCGTTCCTCCAACGCGCCCGGCCAACCCGGACGCCCACGCGGCAAAGGCTGCGTTGAACTCTTCAGGATCAAGCGCCCGAAACACCGTCGAAAGCGTGTCACGGGAGGGTATGCCATGCTCAAACGCAGCCAACTTGCGCAGGAAACCCGACTTTTCCTCGCCATAAAGGGCAACATCGACAAAACTCCCACACCCCGACACCACTCCGCACAGGCTCAAAAGCGGAATCCCATCAAGTGGATACAACACCTTCGTCTCCTGGCGGGGATCAGACGTCTCCTGGCGGGGATCAGAAATCGACGAGGCAAAAGATTGAAACAACACGGTATTTTCCAAAGCAGCGCCCTCCGGAGATAAACTTTGGAAAACTGAATCAGAGATAGAAGATCAAGGCAAACCAAAAGATGCTATTCATGCGATACCCCTGCTGCCGCGCATCGACAAGCCCAAGCCAGTATCGCTTCTGCGTCTCCCGGTCTTCCCTGCGGGCACCTGGGTATTCGGGGCGGCGATGGCGCTGGCCTGGTCCACGACAGGCATGACCATCGCGGTCATTCCGCTGGAACTTGCGGCGAACGACCTCGGCGGATGGACGGGTCTTGTCATCTTTCTGGCGATCTTCGTGGGCTTTATTTGCCAGCCGATTGCCCGTCGCATGACCAACGAACGGGCGCTCGCCCTCGGGTTTTTCCTGATCCCACTCGGCTTTCTTGTTCTTCTGGCCGGTGTCTGGTTGAAGGTCTTGGCATTTGTTCTCATCGGCACCTGCATCACCAGCGCGGCAAGCTACGGCTTCACCTATCTCGCCTCCCTGGCAGAAGTCTCGTTGCGTGCGCCGGACGACCGTGCACGGGCGACGGCGGGCCTGTTCGTCTATGCCTACTTCGGATTCTCGCTTCCCGTGATCGCAAGCGGTGCACTGGCGGACCTGCTCGGTCTTTTGTCGGCCATGATCGTTTTCGCGTTTGTCCAGATCGCGGTCACGGCGATCATCGTGACGTTATGGAAACGGCGGGCCATCCCGTCCGTTGCTGCGCTAGATGCCGGGTAAAAGCGCAATAGCTAATCATCGGAACCTGCCGTTCGTCTTAGGTGCAGCATCGGTTAAAGTGGGCTCAAGCACTAAATCGCTTCGCGATAGGGCGCTTGCTGCGGGCGTTTGGTTGCACAGGGATACGTTGCGCGGGTTTTGAGGTCGGGTGTCTGCTGTTTGTCGAGGTGATTTTGCCTCGATTGACAGAGGATTTCCCATGAACATTCAGCAATCGACACCGCTTCGTGCACGCATGATTTCGGACATGGCGGCGCGTACGCCTGGACCTGCATCACAGACCAGTCACCTGCGTGCCTGCAAGCGTTTTGCGGCTTGGCTGGGGCGCTCTCCGGACACGGCTACAGCCGATGACGTGAAGCATTTCCAGCTTCATCTGATGGAGACAGGCACCAGCATCTGCACGCGCAATCAGACCATGACGGGCGTCAAGTTTCTGTTTCGTGTGACGCTCAGGCGGCACGATCTGGTTGCTGAGATTTTCAGCCTCAAGGAACCGGTGAAGGTGCCGCTGGTTTTGAGCAAGAAGGAGATCAAACGGATCCTGGCGATGGTACCCAGTCTGAAGGCGAAGGTGATGTTGTCACTCGCTTATGGCTGCGGGATGCGCGCGGGCGAGGTCGTTCGGCTCAAGGTTGGTGATATCGACGGCGCGCAAGAGATCATCCGGATTGTCCAAGCGAAGGGACGCAAGGACCGCAACGTAATGCTGCCCGGCGATATTCCGGGGCTTTTGCGTGATTGGTGGAAAGAACGTCCAACGGGTCAGGATAAGGATGTGCCTGGGCCAGAGCGGGTCTTGTTCCCCGGTTATCGTGGCAAACACCTTTCGGCCCGCCAGATATCTCGATTGTTCAAGGCTCAATTAGCATTGATTATGCGTGCCAACCTGTAATAGAACACACCATGAACAAAATTATGGGGTGCGGCACATGGATCATCAGGCTTTTCTGGTGTGGCTCAACGAGATCGACGACCTTTCATCGAAACAACGGGCTGAAACCGGACGGCTCGTTGCCGGGGTTTCGTCGCTGGAAAGCGTGATCGATCTCCCTGAGGCGAATGTTCGCGAGGGGCGTATCTGTCCGCACTGTGCTTCGGGCGGTGCGATCATCAGGGGCCATGCAAGTGGCCTGACGAGGTTCTTTTGCAAAGGCTGTCGCAAAACCTTCAACGCGCTGACCGGGACGCCGCTTGCCCGCTTGCGCCACAGGGACAGATGGGCAGGGTTTGCAGCTTCCCTGCGCGACGGCGAAACGGTAAAGGCGTCCGACGGGCGTTGTATGGTGGCCGACACCACAGCTTTTCGTTGGCGTCATCGCTTTCCCGAGGCCGTAACGGTCGGTGCGGTCAGGCTGTGCGGAATCGTCGAAGCCGACGGGACGTTCTTTCCGCGCAGCCGGAAAGGGGAGTGTAATCTCTCTCGAAAAGCCCGCAAACGCGGGGGAAAGGCCTCAAAACGCGGATTGTCGAAGGAGCAGGTTCCGGTCCTCGTTGCGGTCGGCCGATCAGGCACCGCCATCAGTGCTGTCTTGCCTGCGGTGACAGCCGAACATCTCAAAACGGTTCTGCAGCCACGTCTTGATGGGGACGCTCTCCCGGTGACCGATGGCTGCACCGGGTACCCGCCCTGCGCCGCAGAAACGGGCGTCAGCCATGAAAGTCTCGACCGGACCGCCGGAGAACGTGTCCGTGGTGAATTGCACATTCAAACCGTGAACAGTCGGCATGAGCGGTTAAAGACCTTTCCGCGCCGCCATCGGGGTATCGCGACCAAATACCTGGACAGCTGCCTTCGGTGGTTCCACCTTGCCGTCCTTCCGAGCCACCAAACGCCGCGCGCGATACTTGCCGCCGCCGCAGGCATCCTGCCTGTAACACGCCACGCATAATCAATGCTAATTGAGCCTTGTTCAAACAGACTGCGCAGGAGGCGGGTATCACTAAGCCGGTCACGTTGCACACATTGCGTCATTCGTTTGCGCCCCATCTGTTGGAGCGTGGCGTCGATATCCGGGTGATACAAGCACTTCCCGGTCATACTAAACTGACGACAACCGCCCGCTACGCCAGCGTTGCGACTGGGATGATTGCAGCAGTCGACAGCCCACTGGATGACTTGAACAAATCCAGACGCAGGAAAGGCAAAGCCAGGCCTTCGTAAGCCACTTTGCCTTCTCCATCGCTGGAAGTTGCGGAAATCTTCCGCACCTATGGTGCTGCGTATCGCGCCATAAATGTAGGTCACATCAGCTTTGACCAGTTCAAGGTGATGAACGCCATCGAACGCTGCCGCACAGCGGCGCTTGGTGGGCATGTGGCACGCTGCGCCGACTGCGCCCACGAGCACATCGCCTACAACTCATGTCGCAACCGCCATTGCCCCAAATGTCAGGCAGGTGCGGCAAAGGTATGGTTGGCGGCACGCGAGGCTGAATTGCTGCCAGTGCGGTACTTTCACCTCGTCTTCACCCTGCCAAAGCAGATTGCCGACATTGCACATCAAAACAAACGCGAGATCTACAATCTGTTGATGCGGGCCAGCGCCGACACGGTGATCAAAATCGCAGCCGATCCGAAGCACCTCGATGCCCGGGCCGGTATGATCTCTGTGCTGCACACCTGGGGCTCGGCCATGACGCGCCACCCGCATGTCCACATGATTGTGCCGGGCGGTGGCTTGTCTGCGGACGGCACAAAGTGGATCGCCTGTCGCAAGAACTTCTTTCTGTCCGTTCGGGTGCTATCGCGTCTGTACCGACGTCTCATTCTGGAAGGACTGGTCAAACTACACAAAGCCGGGAAGTTGCACTTCTTTGGCGATCTTACGGACCTAACCGACCAAAATTCCTTCAATGCCTTCCTCAAACCGCTGCGCAGGATCGACTGGGTCATCTATGCAAAGGAACCGTTCGCGGGGCCAAAGGTCGTGCTGGCATACCTGTCGCGCTACACCCATAGGATCGCCATTTCCAACAGCCGCCTGATCCGTTTCGATGAGCGCAGTGTCACCTTCCGCGTCAAGGATTACCGCCTTAAAGGCGCGGGTCGCCACACTGCCATGACGCTAACGACGCCTGAGTTCATCCGCCGCTTCCTGATCCACGTCTTGCCCAAAGGCCAGCACCGCATCCGCCACTACGGGTTCTTCGGGAACGGCAATCGCGCGGCCAATATCGCCAGGATCAGGCAGTTGCTCGGGGCCAACCGATCAAACAAAGATCGCACTGATGAGGACGGTCCCGGCGATACTATTGAGTTGCCCCGTGTCCTCGCGCTTCCTTGTCCGTGTTGCGGCGGGCGGTTGATCATCATCGACACAGTTGCGCCAAATCAGCACCCCAGAGCGCCACCAAAATCAAAAAGGGCCGCAGCATGAAACGCGCGCCACACATAACGAACAACACCTTCAGCCGCAGGCGACATCACCTGCGAACCCATCATTGTGCACTGATCTTGTCGTGGATAAAGCAAGAGGTGATGACGACGACAAAACACCGCGCATATCGACAAGGTGTTGGCAACGCAGACACCGTGCAAGCACAACAAGGTCTGTTCAACCAGTCTGTCAGGTCAAACCAGACGCAAGCCCAACGCGCAAATCCCCATAACAACCAACCCACCAAAGCCCAACCCCGCGATTTCCCGCTTGAGCGCTTCTCCGACGCCAAGCAACGAAACCGCGTCACTCAAACACAGCGCAAGGCGTCCGAGAAACCTACATCGAACCAGACCTCTGAGGCGACGCAGCATTTAGGAGTGGCGGACTCTGGCGTCTGATCTGGGCGGCCCATTGCCGACATGCGTCCTGTCAAAAAACCACGCTTAGCGTGTCCCAAGCCAGGCCTCCGTGCCTCAGCAATGTTTGGCTGCGCCAACAAAGCACTGCAGCGCGGAGCGCTGCCCTCGTTTGCTCCCGCATCCCGAATGCCCGCAACCGCCTTGTTGTGACGTCAGGATCTGTAAAAGTCGGACCCCCATTTAATGTCCGCCCGCAAAAGCTGTGCGTAATCTGCGCTGCGATCGGTGCGCATGGCATTCACAAGATGTTTGTGATCGGCATTCCAGTCGAGATTGACCTCGTCTGAGTTCCTCAAGCCAAGGCAGAGCGACGGGCCGGTTTTCATCCACAGCTGTTCGATCATCGCAATCATGTCAGGATTGTCGGTCAACTGGTAGATGAGGAAATGGAACCGTTGATTATCAATAATATAGGCCGAGAAATCGCGCAACTTCAGATGCGCGTCCATACGTTCGCTGAGGGCCGCCAGCTCATCGACCAGTTGGGGTGTGATGGCTGTGTAGACACTCTCCATCACCGCGCATTCCAGAAGGGCGCGGCGATCAAACAGGTCCGCAGCCCGTTTGCTGCTCAGGCTGGGCACATTGAACGCCTTGGCGGCCGCACTTTCGATTACGCGTTCGGAGGCCAAGTGCTTCAGGGCCTCACGGACGGGCATTGTGCTGGTGCCGAATTCGGCGGCCAGCTTGCGCATCGACAGGCGATCTCCGGGCAAGTAGTGCCCCAGCATGAGGCGCTGTTTGAGGGTCGCGAAGACGCCTTCGGAGAGGGATTGTTCAGTAACCGTCGCGGTGTCAGCCATGCCGTTATCTGGCATGATTGATACCGCTAAGGCAACTGGGTCTCAGGAGTTTGAGACCTTAGGACTTGAACCACCACCGCTGATACGCGCGGGCACCGTCCAGTTCCCAAGTTGAACTGACCGTCTCGGCATGGCCGAGCGTGTCGCTATGGGCGTAAACGTAGTTGGTGAACATTGGCACGATGGAACCACCTTCATCGCGCAGGAGCATCGACATATCGCGGTACATCTCGGCGCGTTTGGCATCATTCAGCTCGGCTTTGGCCTCAAGCAGGATCTTGTCAAATGTGTCATTGCTCCAGAACGCTTCAGACCATGGCGCGCCGCTTTGATAGGCCAGCGTATAGATCATATCCGGGGTGGGGCGTGCGCCCCATTTCGAGAAGATGAACGGTTTTTTCAGCCAGACATCTGCCCAATACCCGTCGCCGGGTTCGCGAATGGGCTTGAGGGTGATGCCCGCAGCCTTGGCCTGTTCCGCATAAAGCGTGACGAAATCGACGGCCCCCGGCATGATCGAATCCGAGGCCGACACATCCAGCGTAAGGCCTTCCATTCCGGCCTCTTTCAGGTGCCACTTGGCTTTGTCTGGGTCATAGGCGCGCTGTTCGATATCTTCGGGATAATAGGGCATGTTGGGCGAGATATGGAAATCATTGCCCAGAGTGGCCGTGCCAAAGACGATCTTTTCGATCAACTCGTCACGGTCCATCGCCAGTTTCAGCGCCATGCGCACATTGATGTCGTCAAACGGGGCGGCGGTGACATGCATCGGCATGGTCACAGTTGAGCCGGACGGCAGGTTGAGGATTTCGATGCCCTCGCGGCGGCGCATCAGTTCGAGCGTCTTGAGGTCGACCGAGCTGACCGCGTCCACATCGCCCGATACAAGGGCGGTTTGCCGCGCGTTGGGGTCGTTGATGGCAATCATTTCGACCGCATCGAAATAGGCGCCTTCGCCGTGCCATCCGTCATGTTTGGTCAGTGTTGCGCTGACACCGGGGCTAAAGCTCTCAACTTTGTAGGGGCCCGCACCGATCCCACTTTTCCAATCCAGATTGCCATCGGCATCCGCCGGGCAGATCGCGATGTGATAATCGGTCAGAATGTAGGGCAAGTCGGCCAGACCCTGATCCAGTTCGATCACCAGGGTATGATCGCCATCGGCGCGCGCATTGACCACATTGGCCAGAAGCGACTTGGCCGCCGAGGTGCTGTCGTCGCCCAGGTGATGCCGGATCGAGGCCTCGGCATCGCGCGAGGTGAATTTGCGGCCATCATGGAACGAGGCATTCTTTTTCAGCGCGAAGGTCCAGACCTTCGCATCGGCCGAGGCTTCCCAGCTATCAGCCATGTCGGGACCGGCCGTGCCATCCGGCTTGATCGCGGTCAGATAACTGCGCGAGGCATGCGCTAGCTGGATCATGAAGACCGACAGATATTGGCCCGGGTCATTCACATCCGAGGTGTTGGCATCGTGGATAGCCACCCGGAAGGTGCCACCCTGACTGGGTGTCATGGCCGCGACTTGCTTGGTCCAAAGCCCGGTGGCGGCGCTTGCCGTCAGGCCCGCCGTCGTGGCATGGCCCATAAAGCTGCGGCGACTGATGCCACGGCGCTGGCCCGCTTCGATCATGCGCTTCAGCGCGATCTTGTCTGTTCTTTTTGTCATCTTCGTTTCCCTGTTTTTTATTTTCCACAATCTGGTCTAAAACCTCCGACTTTAGTCGGAAAAACATTCAAACGTGCGCCGAAGGCGCTCATGAACCACTGAACCCTCTGACTTTAGTCGGAGGAGGTTCAGTAATCATGGAAAAGGACCGTGCCGTATGTTTCTTCGAAATGCCTAGTATGTCGCTGCCTGGGGTGACGAAATCACCGAAGATCTGCAGGAAAGCATCCTGCTCGAGGAACGGGTGTGCATGTTTCGTGATAGCGCGGGTAATATCGTAGCCCTTGAAAATGCATGCCCCCATCGCAAGCTACCGCTGACCAAAGGGCGACGCAAAAGTGACGCGGTGGAATTGTAGCGCCCTAGGGTTATTGAGACACTCGTGAAGCTTATGCGGCGGCCTGGATTTTGTCCATTGCGTCACATCTGAACTGGTTTGGCGAACGGTGTCCGTGCCGCTGGATCGGCCATTCTTCGTTGTAGTCCTCCTTGAGCTTTTGCAGGGCGGCCTGGAGTTCCTCGATGGTGTCGAAAGTTCTGACCCGGAGCAGGTTTTCCTTCAGGGTTCGAATGAATCGCTCGGCGCGGCCGTTGTCTTCGGGAGCGCGGACAAAGGACGGCGAGGATTTCGCGCCCGGCCAGGCAATCCCGTTCTGGAAGTCGTGGCCGATGTACTGCGAGCCATAACACCTTCGGAATGATGCTGATTGAGAGGCTATGACCGCCTGCGCAGCCCGCCGGGCAATGGTCAACCGCGATGAAGACGGCAACCTGGCGACCTGTGCCAGGAACGGTCCCCGTCATATCCGTGCCCCACATCTCATCGATGTTGTCCGGGATGATCGTGCCGTCATGGGCACGGGGGCCATGGGCGGGTCCATGGCATGGCTTCGCACAAAGCCCGTTCTCCCGCATGAGCCGGAGCACCCGCGCCTTCGAGGTTCGAATGCCCTTGCAGCGCAGACGTGCCCGGATCTTGCGGTGGCCCTCGCCATGGAACCTGCTGTCAGTGATCACTTGTTTGATCCTCTCGACCAGATCAGCGGCAGACATCGCTCCCCGAGGACCAGGGCGGCGGCGCGGCGCGGGTTCCGCCGGAAGCGGGCGCAAGTCACGATACACGCTTGCGCGGCCCACTCCCCAGACCCGGCACACCCGGGAAACGCCGTAGGCTTTGCCCGTGGAGATCGAGATGACGGCACTCATCGTTTCGACCTCCGGCACCCGAAAGGGTGGCCCGCCTCCATCTTCGCGATCTTCTCATACAGAAGTTCGTTATCCATGGTGATCTCACCCACCCTGGCCCGCAGACGGTCAATCCCCTCATCGCGCACGTCGCGCGGACGGGACTTCAGGTTTGATGACCCTCCTTCGGGAAATGCATCCCGCCAACCGCTGACATCCGCAGCTGTCGCACCAAACGAACGTGCGACCAATTCAACATCTTCGCCGCGAAGAACGCGCGGAACGGCCTCTTGCTTGCGTGTAGCCGTAAGTCTCCGGCGCCGGGCCGGAGCCGGATCCGCTGCGATATGTGAAGTCTCCGCAGCTCCGGATCCTTCGCGCTCAACCTTCCTTTGTTCCGTCATGATACACCTCAATCATCCCCTTGGGTCATGTCTTGAACGGTGTCTCAAAAAACTCTAGGGCGGGGGAGAATGCGGCTATCATGGCCTTACCTTCAACGGCATTGGGCAGTGCATCCATGCGCCGGGCAAGGGCGGAATCCCGTCAAACGCCAAGGTTCATGCCTATCCCACCGAAGAACGCTATGGACTGGTTTGGATCTGGATGGGCAACCCGGCGCTTGCCGACGCAAATGAGATCATCGAGATCGAAAACTTCGACAGTCCGGACTGGGGCATGAACCGCGGCAAGGCGCTCGAGATTGAGTGCAACTATCTCTACGTGACTGACAACCTGCTTGATCCCACCCACGTGGCTTGGGTGCATCAATCTTCGTTCGGGCAGGCCGCCACCGAAGACACGCCACTGCGGATCACTAGGAACGAGGATGGCATCACTGTCTGGCGCTGGATGATGGATGTGGACCCCGCGCCGTTCTACAAGAAGATCGTCGAGTTCGACGGCAAGTGTGACCGACTTCAGCATTACGAGGTGCGCTATCCCTGCCACGCGCTGATCCGCGCGGTCTTTACCCCCGCTCGCACAGGGGGCGAGGGCGGTCCGCTTCATGACAACACCTTTGTCATGGACAGCTACAATTTCATGACGCCTGAGACAGGCACCCGTACCCGCTATTACTGGTTTCAACTGCGTAATATCAGGCCCGATGACGCGGCGCTTTCAAACATGATGAGTGACGACGTGAAACACGCCTTTGAAGAAGACCGCGACGTGCTCAACGAAGTTCAGAAAGGCTCAATTAGCATTGATTATGCGTGCCAACCTGTAATAGAACACACCATGAACAAAATTATGGGGTGCGGCACATGGATCATCAGGCTTTTTTGGTGTGGCTCAACGAGATCGACGACCTTTCATCGAAACAACGGGCTGAGACCGGACGGCTCGTTGCCGGGGTATCGTCGCTGGAAAGCGTGATCGATCTCCCTGAGGCGAATGTTCGCGAGGGGCGTATCTGTCCGCACTGTGCTTCGGGCGGTGCGATCATCAGGGGCCATGCAAGTGGCCTGGCGAGGTTCTTTTGCAAAGGCTGTCGCAAAACCTTCAACGCGCTGACCGGGACGCCGCCTGCCCGCTTGCGCCACAGGGACAGATGGGCAGGGTTCGCAGCTTCCCTGCGCGACGGCGAAACGGTAAAGGCGTCCGACGGGCGTTGTATGGTGGCCGACACCACAGCTTTTCGTTGGCGTCATCGCTTTCCCGAGGCCGTAACGGTCGGTGCGGTCAATCTGTGCGGAATCGTCGAAGCCGACGGGACGTTCTTTCCGCGCAGCCGGAAAGGGGACCGTAATCTCTCTCGAAAAGCCCGCAAACGCGGGGGAAAGGCCTCAAAACGCGGATTGTCGAAGGAGCAGGTTCCGGTCCTCGTTGCGGTCGGCCGATCAGGCACCGCCATCAGTGCTGTCTTGCCTGCGGTGACAGCCGGACATCTCAAAACGGTTCTGCAGCCACGTCCTGATGGGGACGCTCTCCCGGTGACCGATGGCTGCACCGGTTACCCGCCCTGCGCCGCAGAAACGGGCGTCAGCCATGAAAGTCTCGACCGGACCGCCGGAGAACGTGTCCGTGGTGAATTGCACATTCAAACCGTGAACAGTCGGCATGAGCGGTTAAAGACCTTTCCGCGCCGCCATCGGGGCATCGCGACCAAATACCTGGACAGCTGCCTTCGGTGGTTCCACCTTGCCGTCCTTCCGAGCCACCAAACGCCGCGCGCGATACTTGCCGCCGCCGCAGGCATCCTGCCTGTAACACGCCACGCATAATCAATGCTAATTGAGCCTTCAGAAAGGCATGGCGAACAAGACAACGCCCCATATCGACCTGCCGATTGATGGCGGGCAGCTTCGGTTTCGCCGCCAGCTTGAGGTGCTGATTGATCAGGAACGCACCGCTGATGCTGCGCTGGCCTGATCCATGCCAGAGGCCTCAGCAGAGCTTGATATTCTGGCCGATCTGGTGGCCATCCCAAGCATTCCGGGGCTCTGCAATCAACAGTGGCTGACATACGTTCAGTCCCGCCTGACGGATATCAGATGCCGCATCACGGTTGTCCCGTCCCCGGCTGGTGACTGCCACGGCCTGATCGCCAGTATCGGCCCCGATATGCCGGAGGGTATCGTGTTGTCTGGCCATGTCGATGTGGTCAGCACCGACGGGCAGGTGTGGACAAGCGACCCGTTCAAGCTGCGCCGTGACGATGATCGTATCATCGGTCGGGGATCGGCGGACATGAAAGGCATGTCGCCTGTGCCATCGCCGCCGTTGAAGAGGCGGCGCAAGGGCCGCTTACGCGCCCGGTGCATCTGGCTCTACCCGCAGATGAAGAGAGCACTTGCCACTCTGCCGTCAGCCTTGCGGCGCATATCGCCGAACATACCCCCGCGCCGCGCGGTGTTCTGGTGGGCGGGCCCACATGCTTCGCCCCGGTCAACCGCCACAAGGGCTCGTTTATCTACACGATCAACGTGAAAGGGCGGTCCGCTCATGCCAGCATGCCCGAGCTTGGCGTCAGCGCGACCGCCCTTGCAGCCCATCTGATCACATGGATCGACAGTCAATCCGCCCGCAGCAGTGCTGCCAGCGCCACGACCCATTCCATTGGCTGGATCGAAGGCGGCAGCACCAGCAACATCATCGCAGAACATTGCCAGTTTGAATGGGATATCCGGCTGGCTCCGCAGGACGATCTGAACGCGTTGATTGACGCATGTCGCGCGCAGGCCGCAGGCATGCTCACAGCGCTGCAAACCCGCATCCCCGAGGCTGCGATCACCATAGAACAAACCGTCCGCTTTCCCGGCTTTCATACCCCGCCCGAGGCCGGTTTTGCGCAAGAGTGCCTTGCTGTTTCTGCCGCCACCTCCCATGTCGAGTTTTCCACCGGAACCGAAGCAGGGTTGTTTCAGGGGGCAGGGCTGCCTGTCATCGTTATGGGGCCGGGCGACCTGACCTAGGCCCATGCGCCCGACGAGTACATCACCTGGAACCAACTGGCCGCCGCCCGTGTGCAATTGCGTCGGCTCATTCTGACCTGACGTTTTCGCGCGGGCAGGCATAGTCAGAAAATTAGCCGTGCCATGGCGAAAAGATGCATATATCTGACGTGGATCACTCAAGAATAGGACTCGAATACCAAGCAGGGAGATCACGCCATGGCCGATATCCGGACCTATCAAATGCTGATTGGTGGCGCGTGGGTCGACGCCTCGGATGTGGGCAGCTTTGACAGCGTCAATCCAGCGACAGGCGCAATCTGGTCGCGCGTCCCTGAGGCCACCGAGGCCGATGTGAACCGCGCCGTCGAGGCGGCTCATGACGCCTTTCTGAACGGCCCGTGGTCCAAAATGACCCCATCACAACGCGGTGCGCATCTGCGTCGCCTGGCCGACTTGCTGGCCGACAAATCCGAAGAGCTGGGCCGCACCGAGACCATCGATACCGGCAAGATGTTGAAGGAAACGCGCTGGCAGGCAAAATACACCGCCGGATTCTTCCATTTCTACGCTGGCTGCGCTGACAAGATCAGCGGCGAAACCCTGCCCATCGACAAGCCGGACCTCTTTGTCTTTACCAAACGCGAGCCTCTGGGCGTCGTCGCGGCGGTGGTTCTGTGGAACTCTCAGCTATTCCTAGTCGCGGTCAAAATTGGACCCGCTTTGGCGGCGGGCAACACGGTTGTGCTCAAGGCGTCCGAACACGCCTCGGCCGCGATGCTGGAATTTGGCAGGCTGATCGAAGAGGCCGGATTTCCCCCCGGCGTGGTCAACATCGTGACCGGCCACGGCGAGCCTTGTGGCCGCGCCCTGACCGGGCACAAGAAAGTCGCACGGATTTCCTTCACCGGGGGGCCGGGCGCGGCGCGGCATGTGCTGGAAAACTCCAAGAACAACTTTGCCGAGGTCAGCCTTGAGCTGGGCGGAAAATCCCCCTTTATCGTTTTTGACGACGCGAATATTGAAAGTGCCGTCAACGCGTCGATCGCCGGTATCTTTGGCGCCACGGGGCAAAGCTGTGTGGCGGGATCGCGGCTGTATCTGCACGAGGATATTGCAGACGAATTTCTCGACCGGATGGTAGCATTGACCAAAGACATCCGGATGGGTGATCCGCTGTTGGATGAGACACAAATGGGACCGCTTTGCACCACGGGTCAGCGTGATCACATCGAAGCCGAAATTGCCCACGCCAAAGGTGAAGGCGCCACGCTTCTGACCGGTGGCCAACGCCCCCCCCTGGCATGAGTGGCCTTTATTTTGAACCGACGATCCTTGAGTGCCCCCGGCAGGGCTTGCGGATTGTGGATACCGAGCTGTTCGGCCCTGTTCTGTGCGTCCAGCGATTCAAAACCGAAGACGAGGTGATTGCTCTGGCCAACGACACCGAGCATGGACTGGCCGCTGGCATTTTCACCCGCGACAGCGCGCGCAGCCTGCGGATGGCCGACGCGGTGCGCGCCGGCATTGTCTGGGGTGAATACATACCGTGTGGTTTCGCCCATCGCCGAGTTCGGCGGGGTCAAAGGCTCGGGCTATGGGCGCGAAAGCGGATTTCAGGCGATGTACGACTACACGCGTCCCAAGACGGTGTGGATGAACACCTCGGACGCACCAATAGCCAATCCATTTGTGATGCGCTGAGAAAGGACAACCCATGAGTGATGGAGTGAAAGTGGTCCGTGAGGGCCATGTCTTGGAGCTCACACTGGACCGTCCCAAGGTGAACGCGATTGACGTGCCAACATCGCAGGCGTTGGCAGCCGCGTTTCAGGAACTGCACGAAGACAAAGATCTGCGTTGCGCAATCCTGACAGGGGGCGGCGACAAGATTTTCTCGGCCGGATGGGACCTGAAGGCGCTCAATGCCGGAGAGATGAGCCTCGATAACTGGTGGGAAAGCGATGATTACGGGTTTGGTGGCTTTACCGGTCTGACCGAAAACTGGGCGCTCAACAAACCGGTTATTGCCGCCATCAACGGGCTGGCCATCGGTGGCGGGTTTGAGATGGCCCTGGGCTGTGATCTGCTGATCGCCGCCGAGCATGTGGAATTTGGCCTGCCGGAGATGCCACTGGGCATCGTGCCGGATGCGGGCGCGCTGCAGCGGCTGCCGCGGCGCATTCCGCATAACATCGCGATGGAGATGTTCCTTTTGGGCCGCCGGATGACCGCGCAGGAGGCTGCGCATTACGGGTTGGTCAACAAGGTGGTGCCCGCCGATCAACTGATGGAGGCCGCCCGTGAATGGGCCGCAAGCATCGCATGGTCTGCACCGTTGGCCATGCAATCGGTCAAAGAGGTGGAACGCGAGATCGAATGCAATCCGCTGCAACAGGCCTTTGCCAAGATGCGTGATGGGGGCCTTCCCACCTATCGCAAGATGCTGAAATCCGACGATGCCGCAGAAGGTGTCGCCGCATTTGTTGAAAAACGCGAACCGAACTTCAAAGGCGATTAGGCATGTATCCGGACCCCACTTCTGTCACCCGCGTGGCCAGCATCGGAGCAGGGTCCATTGGCGGTGGATGGGCCGCGCATTTTCTGGCCCGTGGCTATGATGTTGCGGCCTATATCCACGATCCGGAAGAACGCAATGCGCTGATGTCGGTGATTGAGACCGGTTGGGCCAGCCTTGTCGCGCTGGGGCTGGCCGATGGGGCGTCTCTGGAGCGGCTGACAATCACCAGCGATCTGGAAGAGGCCGTGGAAGGGGCCGGGTTCATTCAGGAAAGCGCGCCGGAACGGCTGGAGATCAAGCAGGCGCTTTACAAACAGCTCGGAGATATCGTGCCGCCTGAGGTCATCATCGGTTCCTCCACATCCGGCATGACAATGACCGAAATCGCCGCTAATTGCGCCACCCCCGAGCGTTGTGTGATCGGCCATCCTTTCAATCCGCCTTACCTGCTGCCGCTGGTCGAAATCATCGGCGGCAAGGCCACCGACCCTGAGGTCGTCACATGGGTGGCTGCGTTCTACGACCACGCGGGCAAGGCCCCATTGGTGATGAAAAAGGAAATCCCCGGCTTTGTGGCCACGCGCCTGCAGGAGGCGTTGTGGCGCGAGGCACTACACATGGTAGCGAACGGGGAAGCTACGCCAGAGGATATTGATATTGCGCTGAAAAATGGGCCAGCACCACGAATGGCGGTCCAGGGCCAATGCATGGCGTTTCACGTCGCCTGCGGCGAAGGCGGGATGGCAACGAACCTTGATCAGTTTGGTCCCGCCCTCAAATGGCCATGGACCCGGCTTGAGGCCCCAGAACTGACCAAAGACCTGCGTGACCGCATGGTTGATGGGTGCAACGAGATCGCTGCGGGTCGTCATTTTGAAGACATGGCCGCCGAGCGGGACCGCAAGATCGTGGCGATCCTCAGGGCGCTGCGGGATGAGGGTTAATCGCCGCCCTTCACCCGGGCACTGACCTGTAGTGTATCGAGATATTTCGACAGCGTGCCGGGCCAGGTTGGGGCTGCTTCCTGTTCGGGCCATGCATTTCGATAATCACTGGGGCGGCGCCCGAAACATTTCTTGAATGCGTAGGCAAAATGCGACAGCGAATTGAAGCCGGATGCGGCTGATATCTCGCGCACACCGAGTGCGGTGGAAATCAGCAGAACCCGTGCATGTTGCAGGCGCAGCAGCATGCCGAATTGCACAACAGAGCAGCCGATTGTCTGGTTGAACTGCCGCTCCAGCTGGCGTTGGGAAATGCCCACCCGCTGTGCAATTTCGGGCACGCGCAAAGGTTCGCTGATATGGCTTTCGATCAGGTCAAGCGCGGTGCGAACGCCGTGGGGTAAGGCCTCCAGCCCCCGGCCCATGGTCTGGCGTTGTGGTGCCTCGGCTGGACGCACCGGATGATGCATCAGAATGTCGGAAATCTCTCCTGCCAGCGCCCCACCGTGATCTTGTTGAACCAGATGCAGCATCAGGTCGGTGGCGGCGGTTGATCCGGCACAGGTCATGATCCGACCGTCGATGGTAAACAATTGTTCTTCGGCCAGAATATCAGGGTACTTCTCCTGAAAACCGGCCAGATAGGACCAATGGGTTGTGGCCTTGCGCCCGGCCAGCAACCCGGCGCGCGCAAAGATGTAACTGGCGATTTCTTCCGCGCAGAGCCGCAGACCAAAACTTGCCTGCCGCCGCAGCCAGGATAACAGCGCAGGATCGTTGTAATGCTCGGTGCCCCAACTGCCCGCAACCACCACAAGATCCTTGCGCGTCAGCTTGTCCGGCAGGGCGGTGCAGGGGATATTCATCCCGTTGCTGGCCGTCACCTCGCCCTGCGCGACGCTATGAAATGTCTGGCTATAGAGCGGGGTGCTGGACAGGTAATTTGCAATACGAATGGGCTCCAGCAAGCTGACCAGCCCCATCATGTTGAAACGCGGAACAAGCACGCAGGCGATGCATGTTGGCTCGGGGCCGGTGTCGGGCGAGGTCGTGTCGATTGGCATGGTGGAACCCAGATGGCTATAGGTGGATATTTTCGCCATTCATACAATGTGCGCGGCGAAAAATCGACATTATTTGCGAGGGTGCGGCGCACATTTGGAAAAAGCGCACATTTGGAAAAAAGGAGAGACGCCATGAATTTCGAGGTTGTACTGACATGCGCGGTCACAGGGGCAGGGGATACCACGGGAAAGAACCCGCATGTGCCTGTGACACCGCGCGAAATTGCCGATGCTGCGATCGAGGCCGCCCAGGCCGGAGCGACCGTGGCCCATGTCCATGTGCGCGATCCTGAGACGGGCAAAGGCTCTCGCGATGTGGGGCTGTTCAAAGAAACCGTCGATTTGATCCGCGCCAGTGACACCGATGTGGTGATCAATCTGACAGCCGGAATGGGCGGCGATTGGGTGCCCTCGGCCGAGGACTCGTCACTGCCCGGGCCGGGCACGGACATGATCGGTGCGGATGAGCGGCTGGCCCATGTGCGCGACTGCCTGCCGGAAATCTGCTCGCTCGATTGCGGGACGCTGAATTTTGGCAATGGCGATGAAATCTATATCTCGACTCCGCCCACCTTGCGCCGGATGGCGGAAATGACCCAGAAATGGGGCGTGAAACCCGAGCTGGAAGTGTTCGACCTGGGCCATATCCGCTTTGCCAAGGCGATGGTCGATGAGGGTCTGATCGACGCGCCGCCCATGTTCCAGCTGTGTCTGGGTATCCCCTGGGGGGCTGATCAGACAGTCGAAACCATGGCCGCGATGAAAGCCCAGCTGCCACAGGGCGCCAGCTGGGCCAGTTTCGGGATCAGCCGGATGCAAATGCCGATGGCCGCGGCCGCCGTCGCCCTTGGGGGCAATGTGCGCGTGGGGCTGGAAGACAACATCTGGCTGGATCGCGGCGTGCCCGCCACCAATGGCCAACTTGTGGCCCGGGCGGTTGAGATCATCGAACGCATGGGGGTCCGCATTCTGACCCCGCAAGAGGCGCGCAACAAGCTGGGCTTGCGCGGCGCAGTAAGCTGAAGGAGCGTGACATGACCCTGCAAATGTCCCACGAAGAAGAGCTGCTATTGGCCACTGTCCGCAGTTTTATGGACGAGCAGTTTTACCCGCACGAAGACATGGTCGATCAGGCCGGCGAAGTGCCTGACGATCTGGGCCGCCAGATCGAGGCTCGCGCCAGGGAACTGGGCCTGTTCGCCTGCAATCTTCCCGAAGAGGTGGGCGGAGGGGGCCTGAGCCTGCGTGCGCAAAAGCTGATCGAGCGCGAATACGGCAAGACCACCCATGCGCTGCATTCCTGGGCCGCGCGGCCCACGGAAATCCTGCTGGCCTGCAAGGGTGATCAGTGCGAGACCTACCTTTTACCCTGCGTGCGCGGCGAAAAACGCGAGCTTTTTGCGTTGGCTGAACCCGAAGCGGGCTCGGATGCGATGGGGATGAAATCCAACGCGGTAAAGGACGGCGAAGATTGGATTCTCAACGGCTCCAAGCATTTCATTTCCGGGCCATGTATGCCCGATTTCGCCATCGTGTTTGCGTCCACGGGCGTGGATGACACCCCGCGTGGCCCCCGCAAACGTGTCACCGCGTTTCTCGTGGACGTTGGGCTGCCCGGGTTTGACTGTCGCGAAGGCACCAAATCGGTCAGCTACCGGGGGTACAAGACCTATGCGCTGAGCTTTGACAATGTCCGTCTTGGGCCGGGGCAGGTGCTGGGCGAAGAGGGCAAAGGGTTTGACATCGCAGGTCAGTGGCTGGGCATGGGGCGCATCTGGGTGGGCGCGTCGTGCTGTGGCAAGGCCGAGCGCCTGCTTGACATGTCCAGCGAGTGGGCCGCCAATCGGCGCCAGTTTGGCAAACCCATTGGGCAGTTTCAGGCCACAGGCTTCCGCCTCGCAGATGGTGCCATGAACCTACGCGCAGCCGACCTGATGGTGGATGATGCAGTGGCCCGCCACGAGGCCGGTCGGATGGCGGATCAGGATGCCGCGATGGTCAAGGTGTTCTGCTCGGAGATGCTGAATCGTCTGGCCGATGACGCTGTACAAATCCATGGTGGCATGGGCCTGATGGAAGAGCTTCCCATTCAGCGGCTGTGGCGTGATTCACGGCTGGAACGCATCTGGGACGGCACCAGCGAAATCCAGCGCCATATCATCACAAGATCCATCCTGCGCCCGCTTGGGGCGTGAGGCCATGATCCCGGCCAAACGCCAGAATTTTGAGCGGCTGCTCAACCCGCGCCACATTGCCTTTATCGGCGGTGCCGACGCCGCCATCGCCATCGGCGAGGCCCGTCGCGCTGGATATACCGGACAGATGTGGGCGGTGAACGCCAAGCGCGACACGTTGGGGGGGCTGACCTGCAGGGCAAGCATTGCCGATCTGCCCGCGCCGCCCGATGCCGTGTTTCTGGCAATCCCGGCCCCAGCGGTGCCTGCTGCCATTGCCGAGTTGTCCGCGATGGGTGCGGGCGGCATCGTCTGCTATTCGGCTGGGTTCAGCGAGGCGCATGATGCAGGCCGTGTGCTGGAAGGCGCGCTGAAAGCCGCGTTAGGTGACATGGTGCTGATCGGGCCAAACTGTTACGGATTGATCAATTACGTTGGCAAATCAGCGCTTTGGCCTTTTGCCCATGGGGGCAGCTGCCCCGGGTATGGGGCTGCGATCCTCACCCAGTCGGGCATGTTCTCCTCCGATATCACGATGAGCCAACGCTCGCTGCCGCTGGCTTATATGATGTCGGTTGGCAATCAGGCCGACCTGGGGTTGAGCGCACTGGTCGACCTGCTGTGCGAGCGCGACGAAGTGCGCGCCATCGGGCTGCATATCGAAGGGCTTTCTGACGTTCCTGCGTTTGAGCGGGCGGCCCTCAAGGCGTTAAAAGTGGGCAAGCCCATTGTGGCGCTCAAGACCGGCAGTTCGTCCATCGGTGAAAGCCTGGCTTTGGGCCACACCGGGTCGCTGGCCGGGTCAAATGAGCTGTATCAGGCACTGTTTTCCCGCACAGGTGTGATCAGTGTCACCAACCCATCGCAGCTTTTGGAAACGCTGAAATTCCTCTGCATCGCGGGTCCTCTTGTGGGGCCTGATATTCTGGGCTTCACCTGTTCCGGCGGCGGTGCGACGATGCTGGCAGATCATGGCGAGGTCATCGGGCTTAGTTTCCCTACACCCGATCACATCACCCGCCGGGCGCTCGAAAAACTGTTGCTGCCCATCGCCAGCGTCAGCAATCCGCTGGACTATACAACCCCGATCTGGGGTCAGCCGGACCTGACTAAACCGGTCTTTGCCCGTGCCATGGCTGGCATTCGTGCGGATGCGGCGGTGCTGGTGCAGGATTATCCGGCCCCCGGCCTTGATGAAACCGAACACCTCTACCTCAATGACGCGCTGGCCTTTGCCGAAGCCGCTGCCGACGCGGGATTGCCCGCTGCGATCTGCGCGACTCTGCCAGAAAATGTCGGGCCGCATATTCGCGAAACCTTCGTCTCTCGCGGTGTGGCGCCCATGCAAGGCATCCACGAGGCGCTAAACGCGGTCCTTGTGTCAATCGCAGAGTAAAATGGGTCCATGTCGCGGCGTAAAAATGGGCCACTTCGGTTGATGTTTTGTGGCGCTTTTGCACGCGTGCTCGTCACAAAGCTGAAGCGTGCCAAAGCGCATGCTGGCCATAAGGCCAGCATTATTCTGACTGTGATTGCGGGCTGGTTATTTTCGGTTGTTGCGACTGTGTTTGAGCCGATAGCTTTCGCCATTCATCTCGAGGATGTGGACGTGATGGGTTAAACGATCGAGTAGCGCACCGGTCAGCCGCTCAGAGCCAAAGACTTCAGTCCATTCATCGAAGGGCAGGTTCGAGGTTATGATGATGGAGCCGCGTTCATAGCATTGGGATATGACCTCGAAGAGCAGCTCTGCGCCAGATTTGCTGAGCGGTACGAAGCCCAGTTCATCAATGATCAACAGGTTCTGGCTGGTCAGTTGCTTTTGAAGGCGCTGCAATCTCCGCTCATCTTGAGCCTCGATCAGATCATGGACTAATGCCGCAGCCGTTGTGAAGCGCACCTTCAGTCCTCTTTGACATGCAGCCAGCCCAAGTCCCAGGGCGATGTGTGTCTTGCCCGTGCCTGACGGGCCGAGCGCGATGATGTTCTCCCTGCGATTAACGTAATCGCATCGTGCCAGATCCATCGTCAGGGGCTTGTTCAAGCTTGGCATGATCTTGAAGTCAAAGCTATCCAAGCTCTTGGTGCTGGGGAACTTCGCCGCTTTGATGCGCCGTTCAATCATCCGGCGTTCGCGGTCGATCAATTCCATCTCACACAGCCGCGCCAGATAGTGGATGTGATCTTTGTTCTCTGCAGCACAGAGCTGCGCCTGTTTGGCATACTCGCCTTGGAACGTTGGCAGTCGCAGTTGTTTAAGATGATGCCGTAGAAGAATCCGAGGGGCTTCGGTCATGCCGCGGTCCTTCCCATCAAGCTCATGTAACTGGATGGGCGTGTTGTGCCGACATTGGCCTTGGGCAAGTATGGATAGAAGTCCAAATCCAATCGTGGTGGCCGCTTCTCAACCCGACACAGTACAAGGTGTTTTACGGCGTCATAGCCAATTGCACCCATATCTATTGCCTGCTGGATTGCGCCTTGCACAACATCCATTTCGAAGGTCTCCAAAAGGCGCAAGACTTGAACGTATTCTCGCTTGCCCGGCTTACCCATTCTGGCTTCAAGCAGTCGGTGCAGCGTGGCAAATACATCTGGCAAATGCCAACCCTGCAAAGGCGCGGCCTGATCCAGGGCACCCACCTTTTGTTCAAGCAGGGGCAAAAAGTGCAATGGGTCAAAGACCATATCCGCTGATGTGTAGGATCGTTTGTGCCGCGCAATAATCTCATTGCCGCAGCCGATGATAACCTCATGCACAAACCCACGCACATGAACATCGTGGTGCGCATAGGCTACTGGCACCGAGTAATCATTGCTGCGATAGCGCACCATTGAGATCGACGTTGCACGCGTGCTGACGTGATCGCAGGCTTCATATTCTGCGACGGGCAATCCCATCAGAGCATCCAAATCCGACATCAGGCGTGCGCCTATGGTTTGGGTGTGACCCCGCAACGTATCGTCCTGACGTGCTAAACACTTCTCTTCCAAATGTGCGTTCAGATCATCAAAGCTGTCATAGCGAGGTGCGGGAACCATGAAGTTGCGGCGGGTGTATCCAACCATGCCCTCAACGTTGCCTTTATCGTTCCCTCGCGCGGGTCTGCCAAACTTGTCATCAAACAAGTAATGCGACTGCAGTTCCGTAAACCGACGTGTGCGGATGCGCGTCTTATCCCCGAGTATCCGAGCCACGGCGATCTTGGTATTGTCGTAGAGAATGGATTGCGGAATGCCGCCAAAGAATGCAAAGGCGGACACATGGCCATCGCAAAACGCCTCGGTTGTCTCAGCTGGATATCCCTTCACAAACACCGCATCAGAATGTGGCAAGCTCATCACGAAGAAGTGGATCTTGCATTCCACGCCACCGATCACGCCCAGCGTCTCACCAAAATCAACCTGCGCATGGCCCGGCCGATGCGACAACGGCACAAACACCTCTTTGGTGCGCCGTTTTTGCTCGCGCACGTAATAGGTCACCGTGGTCAGGCTGCCAGCATATCCATGCTCATCGCGCAGCCGTTCAAAGATGCGCTTGGCCGTGTGTCGCTGCTTTTTGATCAGGGCTTTGTCTGTGCGCAGTATCTCATCGACCACACCAACATAACCATCAAGCGTTGGCCGCCGAGGCGCTTCCGACCGACGATACCCAGGCGGAAGTTCATGGCGCAGCATCTTCGCGATCGTCTTACGATCTTTGTTCTCTAATCTGTCAATGCGTGTTTCCTGAGTTTCCTGCTTTTGATGTCAGAGGTTGCCTTTGTTCTCTTCGAACTCTGAGGTTCATGATGGGGTTGGCTGGGTGTGGGTCGGCAATGTTGAAACCGCAATCATACCGTTGGTCTTGGCTGTTCTCTAATCTGTCAATGCGTGTTTCCTGAGTTTCCTGCTTTTGATGTCAGAGGTTGCCTTTGTTCTCTTCGAACTCTGAGGTTCATGATGGGGTTGGCTGGGTGTGGGTCGGCAATGTTGAAACCGCAATCATACCGTTGGTCTTGGCTGTTCTCTAATCTGTCAATGCGTGTTTCCTGAGTTTCCTGCTTTTGATGTCAGAGGTTGCCTTTGTTCTCTTCGAACTCTGAGGTTCATGATGGGGTTGGCTGGGTGTGGGTCGGCAATGTTGAAACCGCAATCATACCGTTGGTCTTGGCTGTTGCTACAGAATCGGCGCCGTGTCTCACGCCCTCCCTCGGGCATCGTCCCAGATGGGAACTTTGATTTAGGAATCCTCGTTGTCGCCTCGTAAGCCTTACGCGGACTGGAAGTCAGTTTTGTCTCGCATAATGGCATGAAGTATGATTGCCAGACGACGCGCCAGAGCCACTCGGGCCTTTCTCATCGTTGAGCGCGCACCGATTGCGAGGGCCCATGTCTTCAATTTGAGCGGAGCGGCATACCGCGTCAGCATCACATTGGCGGCCTCATAGAGAAGCGTTCTGACGCGCACGTCGCCCCGCTTTGAGATGCTGCCCGTGTAGTCGATTTCACCAGATTGATGCCGTCGCGGCACCAGTCCAAGATACGCCCCCACATCACGCGATTTCCTGAAACGCGACGGATCATCAATTGCTGCGGCAAAGGCCAATGCTGTGATCGGACCGACCCCTGGTACCGTCATAAGGCGCTGGCAGACTTCGGATTTGCGGGTCATCTTTTTGATGTCGCCATCAATGGCTGCAACCGCCGCGAGGATTGCTTCGCGTGCTGCGAACAGTCCGCAAATTGCGGCATGGAGGCCAGGCACTCCATCGCTAACTTTTAGCGCCGCGTTTTTGAATGCCGGAGACAAAGCTCGTGGCAGCCGCACGCCGAAGACGACGACCAGACCGCGGATCTGATTGTCGAGCGTCACACGCTGTCCGACCAGCTTCTTGCGGGCTGCGATCAGCGACCGGATTGCGTGCGCTGACAGTGATTTGACATGGGTCGGCTTGTAGAATCCCGTCCGCGCCAGGTGTGCCAAACCGCGGGCATCATTGCGGTCCGTCTTGTGGCCGGCCAGAGATTTAAGGGCCTGATATGCTTGCCTGCTCTCGATGCAAACAACCGGGACACCAAGCTCCGTCAGCCCATGGTAAAGCATTGGTGCCATCCGTCCCGTTTCAAATACAACTTTGGCACATGGTGGTCCAGAAGCGAGGAAGTCAGCGATCGCTTTTGGTGTTGAGCTCGCTTTTCCTTCACGAATAAGGGCCCCTTCACGATCCAGAATGCAGATATGCGTCTCTTCCATGGACACATCCAAACCAGCAAAATATTCCATTGGTCAGTCTCCTTTTCAATTGCATGTGCATCCAGAATAACAGGGGTAACTGAGTGCTGATCCTGATTACGCCATGTTGAAAAACCGCGCCGCTTCTCGGCCAGACATACCGTCCTTCAAACAAGCACGGCGCACACGACTATAAATATCCACAGAATACATCTCCCGCCCTCCGAATAAACGAAGGGCACAAACTGGCGGACTTTTACTCCGCTACAACTGCGATATGCAGCCGCTTCTGTGGCCCAATATTGCTCCGCGTTTTACATCCTTGGAGCGGCATGGTGGGGCGCGGCCCGCAAAAGGATTCTGCAAGACAGCCCAAAGCCGATACTGGCCTTGCCGCCCGCGTCGCGTCCGCAGATGCTGAGCGAGGCGCTGGCCAAGAAGAAACTGGCTGAGGCCGGACTGCCGGTGCCCATAGGGAGCGCGGCATCAAGTGACCAACTTTGCGAGGTCGCAAATGAGATCGGTTACCCTGTGGTCCTGAAAATGATGAGCCCTCTGCTGGCCCATAAAACAGATGCTGGTGCCGTGGCGTTGGGGCTGACATCGCCCGAGGCGCTGAAAAACGCTGCCACCAAAATGAAGCAGGCGGTGACGCGCCATTCCAAACAAGCCGTTACAGATGATTTTCTGGTTGAGGCCATGGCACCACAGCCCCTTGCCGAACTGGTCGTCAGCATCCGCCGCGAAGCACAGTTTGGACTGACCATGACGCTGGGCAGTGGCGGGGTCTTCGTCGATCTTATGGCCGACACGGTTTCGTTGATTTTGCCCTCTTCCGCCGCCACGATTGCAGAGGCGCTGGACAGCCTGCGTATTGCACCGCTTCTGGATGGGTTCCGGGGAAAACCCGCAGTAAACAAAGATAACCTTGTTGCGAGCCTCTCCTGCCTTGCTGACTATGCGATGGCCAATGCCGAAACCATTATAGAAATCGAAATCAATCCGGTCTTCGTTTTCGAAAATGATATTCTGATGATCGACGCGCTTTGGCAGTCAGCGGCTGGATGACAATTTGATGCAGTGTAAAAAGCCCGATGCACGCCCAGAAATGCGCCAAAACCTGTGGCTTTCTCAACAAAGTCAGAGCAAAGCGGGCGTACAGTAAGTCCAGATGAGCTGGCTTTAGTCTTCAGTGACCTCAACGCCACCATTGTGATCCGGATAGACCAGGCCCGCCGAGATCACCAGTTTTGCGGCTTCCTCGACAGTCATGTCCAGTTCGATCACGTCTTCCTTCGGAAAGAACAGAAGAAAGCCAGAGGTGGGATTGGGCGTGGTGGGCACGAACACCCCCATCAGATCGCCCGAGGTTTCGGCGCGTGTGGCAACCTCGCCCTTGGCGGTGGTTGATACAAACCCTATGGCCCAGATTCCCTTGCGCGGATACTGGATCAGGCAGGCCTTTTCAAAGCTGCGCTCGGACTGGGCGAACACCGTTTCGGCGATCTGTTTGACGCCCGAGTAAATCGTGCGCACCACCGGCATACGATCGACAAGAGATTCAGCAAAATTGATCAGGGATTTGCCGATCAGCCCCTTGGCGATCCAGCCCACCAGAATGGTAAAGGCCAGGAAGATGATCACACCGATGCCGCGCAGATTGATGCCGATGTATTTCTCTGGCTGGAAATTATAGGGCACCAGTGGCAGTACGACGCTGTCGACCCAGCCAATAAAGGCCCAGAGGAACCAAATGGTAAGCGCCACCGGGGCAATCACCACGATGCCTGTCAGAAAGCTGGCGCGCAGTCCTGAAAACATCCCTGCCTTGCGCGGATGAGGGGGCTCTTCGTCAAATGGTGTGTTCATGGGGCTCGGTCAGCAGCGGTTTCAATTGTTATGTAAGCAGAAAGCTGCCGCTCGACAATGGGGGTTAGTGGGTATCGCTTTGCATCAGCCGGGCAGCGATGGCCGCCGCCAGCCGGGCGTTGTTCAGAACCAGTGCAATATTGGCCGCAAGCGAGCGCCCTTTTGTCAGCTCATGGATGCGCCCCAACAGGAAGGGCGTGACGTCCTTGCCCGCGACGCCTTGGGCGGCGGCGTCAGCCTGCGCCTCTGCGATGATCGGGGAAATCTGATTCAGCGGAATCTCAGTCGCGAGCGGAATCGGATTGGCAACAAGCTGTCCACCGGGCAGCCCCAGCCTGGCGCGCATCAGATGGGCCTTTGCGATTTGCTCGGGGGCATCCATGCGCAAAGGCGCGGTCAGGGGTGATGTGGCCGACCAGAAGGCGGGGAAACTGTCCTGACCATAGGCAATCACCGGCACACCGAGGGTTTCCAGTACTTCCAGCGTTTTGGGCAAATCAAGGATCGCCTTGGCCCCGGCGCAGACCACAGTGACCGGGGTCTGCGCCAGCTCGTGCAGGTCGGCCGAGATGTCAAAGCTGTCGCTTGCGCCCTGATGCACGCCGCCAATCCCACCCGTGGCAAAGACCGAAATGCCCGTCAGATGCGCGGCGATCATTGTTGCGGCCACGGTCGTCGCCCCGGTCCGTCCCTCGGCCATGCAGATAGCCAGATCCGCGCGGCTGAGCTTGGCGACGTTTTGTGCATTGGCCAGAGTTTCCAGGGCACCTTCAGAGAGGCCGATATGCAACGTGCCATCCAGCACGGCGATGGTGGCAGGAATAGCCCCTGCGTCGCGCACGGCCTCTTCGACTTTCCACGCGGTCTCCAGATTGTCCGGATAACGCATCCCGTGAGTGATGATCGTGCTTTCCAGCGCCACGATCGGGGCACCATCGACCCTGGCCTGTGCCACTTCTGGGGAAAGGGTAAAAAGGGGCATTGCTCAGGTCTCTCCGGATACATGGGCGGCGGCGGCCTGCAGGGCGCGTTCTAACGCGGCCTCGCGGTCGGCACCTGCCAGATCGGCGGCAATATGGGCCGCCATGAACATATCGCCAGCGCCGGTGACACGGGTGACCAAAACCTGCGGTGGTTGCCCGGTGATCAGCCCCGAGGGCGCACCATCACAAGCCGGGTTGGCGCCATCGGTGATCAACACGCGTTTGGCACCCCGACTCAGCAGGGCCTCGGCGGCCTCAGAGGTGTGGGTGAAACTGGTCTGGCACAGCAACCCAGCCTCTTCCAGATTAACATAAAGCACCGCCTTACCGTGGCTGAGGAAAGGCAGCAGGCGTTGGGCCTTGCCGGGAGAGGCGGGTGCCAGGCGCAGATCGGCCTTGGTCAGCAGCGCACCGGTGGCGATCTCGCTCAACAGCGCCTCGGTCAGATTACCATCCAGCGCGACGGTGCCGGGAAATGGCTGGTCAGACGAACCCAGCGTGCCATCGCTGAGTATCCGTATTGGTCAAGTCCGTGTTTCAGTCCATTTCCGACTGTCACGCAGCAACGCATTTGCCATGACCACAAGCTTGCGCATGACCGCAGTAATCGCAAGTTTCCTGCATTTCCCTTTGGCAATCAGCTCGTGATATTTTGCTTTCATATCCGGATTGAAGCGCGTGGCGACAACGGCAGGCAGGTAGATCGCTCTTCGCAGGCAGGCCCGCCCGCCCTGGATGCGCTCTTTGCCTTGCCATTTGCCGGATTGCCGGGAGATTGGGGCAAGACCTGCCAGACTCGCGGCTTGCTTGCCGCTCAAGCTGCCCGGCTCAGGCATTTCGATCAGTATCGCAAATGCAGTGACTTTCGCAATGCCGGGAATGCTGATGAGAATATCAGCCTTTTCGGAGAGTGCTTTGTCAGCCGGGATTGTCGTCTCAATCGCTGCATCTATTTGCGCAATGTCACGCTCAACCTGGCGCAGGCGCAGAGTGGCCTGCTTCCCGAGCAACGGGTGTGTTGCGGTTGCAAGCCGAGTCCCTGCGGCCGTCCGATCCTTGATTGGAGCCTGTCGGGCGGTTGTCATCCCTTTGAGATTATGAAGCATTTCGCTTTTTGGCTTGTCAGCTTGCAACTCCGGAAGAGACCCCATTCTGGCCAGCATTGCTGCATCAACCCGATCCGTTTTGGCCAGTGTCCCGGTGCCTTCGGCGAAGCGACGTGCCTGGCGGGGATTCTACCCGTGCAAAAGAAAAGTCATGCTCTGCAAGGCTGGTTTCCGGCAGCCGGTGGTAAATGCCGGTGGCCTCGAACACGACTGAAGACACTTCTGCCTCTCGTATCCAGCCGGTGAGAGCCCTCAAGCCTGTTTTGGTGTCGGCAAATTGCTTGTGTTTCCGTTTTGAAAGCCAAAAGGCGTCCAGCGTATCTTTCGAGATGTCGACTCCAATGGTATCGTTCATATGTCTTTTTCTTACCTCGTCCTGTCATGCGAGCCCAAAGCCCATGTATCCGTTCAGGTCAGCGGAAAAGACGGGGGCGACCATACTCGGCGACGGTCCACAACGACCGGGAGGGGAACGGTCCGACCCCCGCCACTGCCCGTCATAAACGACGTGCCGGGCAGTGGCTCCACAATCACATGAGAGCCGGGTTATTTGTAGGACAAGAGGGTGTCGATTGCTTTTCGGATCATGGGATGCTCCTGTCGCAGATTGAAGAATCCCAATGAAAATCACAGATCTGCGCCCTCAACCACCTCTACTGTCGTGTACAGGGGGACTGGAGTTCAAGGGCACGCGGCTCGGTCCGGATGGCGGTCTCCTGGTGATGCGCGAACTTGATGACGCGCCCGGACTGTCCGATCTGGCTTCGGTGACGTTGCGCGACAGCCGTCGGGGCAAAAACACCGTCCACCGGCTTGATGGGCTGTTCCGGCAAGCGGTCCATGGGCGGGTCGTCGGCTACGAGGATGTGAATGACGCTGGCCGTCTCGCCCACGACCCCGTCATGCGCGAGATCCGCGGGGCGGGCGGACCTCGCGCAGGCATCCCCGGCCGCGCAGACGGGGCGGCTGGAGACCGACACGCTGGCCATGCCCGAAAACCTGGCTGCGCTGGCCGACCTGAACGGCCAGTGGATCGACCGCTTCCATGGCCGAAACGGGCTTCTGAACTAGACTCGATTCGCAATAAGGGCGGTTATTTTTGAACGGAGGTATCCCTGCCCATTTGGTCAGGCTGTTTTCAAATTCAGGTTTGCCAGGGCCGCTACATTCCTTGCGATCATATCCGCCTGGCCATTATTGCCATGGGTATCGGCAAAAATCCCGAACTTTTTCATGCGGCAAATTCCATGCTCTACGCCGATGCGCAGCTTTGCGTGCCATGTGTTGCAGCTTTTCCGCTCTTTGGCAAGGGGATGGTTCCTTGAGGCTTTGAGCGGGACTTCCAGCGACGTTCCCGGATAACCGGGATCGCCCGGGACAGGCACACCGGGGGGCTTGTCCACGCGCGCTTCATCATATATCCGCCTGTCGTGCTTTCGCCCGGGCTGTGCAGGACCAACGGCCAGGATCCTTTTCCTGTCGTCGGTAATGATCCGGTGCGACGCTGTATGGCGTTTCTTCTTTCCTGAATAACTGGCTTTGCGCCTTGACGGCGTCCCGGGGCGCTGAACAGGGCGCTCGGTACCATCAATCATAAGACCTGTTTCGCAATAGGTAGATTTCTGCTATTCCAGCTTCACCGAAGCAGTGGAGTTTGCCGGAATGGCCGTACTGAAAGTTTTACGGGCACGTCCAGAGTTGTTTTTCCGCCTTTCCGGAATACGTCCGGCGGATTTTGATGCTCCGGTTTGTCAGCTTCACCCGATTTGGCTTGCCGGTGAAGCCGCGCGTTTGTCCCGAAAGAACAGACAACGGGCCATCGGGGGCGGCAGGAAGTATCGGCTGCAACTGGCGGAACAAATGCTTTGGCTCAATTAGCATTGATTATGCGTGGCGTATTACAGGCAGGATGCCTGCTGCTGCGGCAAGTATCGCGCGCGGCGTTTGGTGGCTCGGAAGGACGGCAAGGTGGAACCACCGAAGGTAGCTGTCCAGGTATTTGGTTGCGATACCCCGATGGCGGCGCAGAAAGGTCTTTAACCGCTCATGCCGACTGTTCACGGTTTGAATGTGCAATTCACCACGGACACGTTCTCCGGCGGTCCGGTTGAGACTTTCATGGCTGACGCCCATTTCTGCGGCGCAGGGCGGGTACCCGGTGCAGCCATCGGTCACCGGGAGAGCGTCCCCATCAAGACGTGGCTGCAGAACCGTTTTGAGATGTTCGGCTGTCACCGCAGGCAAGACAGCACTGATGGTGGTGCCTGATCGGTCGACTGCAACGAGGACCGGAACCTGCTCCTTCGACAATCCGCGTTTTGAGGCCTTTCCCCCGCGTTTGCGGGCTTTTCGAGAGAGATTACGCTCCCCTTTCCGGCTGCGCGGAAAGAACGTCTCGTCGGCTTCGACGATCCCGCACAGCTTGACCGCACCGACCGTTACAGCCTGAAGAAAGCGATGACGCCAACGAAAAGCTGTGGTGTCGGCCACCATACAACGCCCGTCGGACGCCTTTACCGTTTCGCCGTCGCGCAGGGAAGCTGCAAACTCTGCCCACCTGTCCTTGTGGCGCAAGCGGGCAAGCGGCGTCCCGGTCAGCGCGTTGAAGGTTTTGCGACAGCTTTTGCAAAAGAACCTCGTCAGGCCACTTGCATGGCCTCTGATGATCGCACCGCCCGAAGCGCAGTGCGGACAGATACGCCCCTCGCGAACAGTCGCCTCAAGGAGATCGATCACGCTTTCCAGCGACGAAACCCCGGCAACGAGCCGTCCGGTTTCAGCCCGTTGTTTCGATGAAAGGTTGTCGATCTCGTTAAGCCACACCAAAAAAGCCTGATGATCCATGTGCCGCACCCATAATTTTGTTCATGGTGTGTTCTATCACAGGTCGCCACGCATAATAAATGCTAATTGAGCCAATGCTTTTGTGCCTGATCCATTACCGCACATACGCCAGCCAGGCCTTTGTTGGCCTGCTTTTCGACATTTCCAGCCCTACAGTTTGTCGCCGCGTTCGCGCCATGACGACGGTGATGGCTGGCCATTTCGCCATGCCGGAGCGCAGGATCAAATTATCGACACAGGAAAGAAACGATCTTCTCTATCTTATGATCGATGGTACCGAGCGCCCTGTTCAGCGCCCCGGGACGCCGTCAAGGCGCAAAGCCAGTTATTCAGGAAAGAAGAAACGCCATACAGCGTCGCACCGGATCATTACCGACGACAGGAAAAGGATCCTGGCCGTTGGTCCTGCACAGCCCGGGCGAAAGCACGACAGGCGGATATATGATGAAGCGCGCGTGGACAAGCCCCCCGGTGTGCCTGTCCCGGGCGATCCCGGTTATCCGGGAACGTCGCTGGAAGTCCCGCTCAAAGCCTCAGGGACAGGGGAATCGCGCTTAAAGTTTGACAGCGGTTGCGAATTGGATTCTGGAGGTTTCATCACTTGATGGAGCTTCGCGATGCCCAACCTGGACAGCTGTTTCAATGAGATGGATGACCCACGCGGCGGCAATGCGCCACGTCATAAGTTCTGTGATCTTATGACGATCAGCCTTTTATGCGCGCTTTGCGGCGGCGATACAGCGGTCGACATGGAGTTTTTCGGTCATATGAAGGAGGATTTTCTGCGCGATTTTCTCGAATTGCCTCATGGCGTACCCTGTCATGACGCTTGTTCCCGTCTGTTCCGGATGATGAAGCCGACCGGTTTTCAAGCGTTTTATGACAAGTTTCGTGCCGATTTTACGGCTGGATGTGGAGAGGAACCAGCCATCGCTATTGATGGCAAAGAGATGCGACGCAGCTTTGACAAGGCCGCCGGGCAATCGAATATGAACATTGTCACGGCCTTTGCACATGGGGCGCGGCTGACCCTTGGCATCAAGCAAAGCGCCAGGGGCGGCGGCGAGATCCTGGCCCTGCGCGAGTTGATCGAGATGCTTGACATTCATGGCATCACCATCACCGCTGATGCGTTACATTGCCAGCGAGAGACCTGTGAATTGATCGTAAAAGAAGGCGGTAACCACTGCCTTCAACTCAAAGGCAATCAGGGCGACATGTTGGCCGATGTCCGGGCTTTTGTGGAAGACGAGGCTACTGATTACGTTGATGAATATAACACAATTGATGCTGATCACGGGCGTGTGGAAGAGCGGTCATACCGCGTCCACGATGTGCCGGAATATCTGATCAATACCCATAAGTGGCCGCCTCTTCGGGCTTTCGTCCATGTCGCCTCCAGGCGCGCGGTTGGCGACAAAACCAGTCACGCCGAACGGCTTTATCCGCTCTCCAAATGTCCCGCGGCTCAGGGGGCCGCCACACTGATCCGCGGCCAGTGGCAAATTGGGAACAGCTTGCATTGGTCTCTCGACGTGGTGATGAACGACGACCGACACCGCGCGCGAAAAGATCACGCGCCAGCCAACTTTGCCGCTTTGAGGCGGATTGCCTTGAGCATCATCAAGGCCAATCCTGCAAAAGGATCAAATCGCGGCAAATTCAAAAAAGCGGGCTGGAGTAATGATTTCCTGCGAACACTAATCAAAGGCTTTTGAAGCGCGATTGCCCTGTCTCAAAGAACCATCCCCTTGCCAAAGAGCGGAAAAGCTGCAACACATGGCACGCAAAGCCGCGCATCGGCGTAGAGCATGGAAGTTGCCGCATGAAAAAGTTCGGGATTTTTGCCGATACCCATCGCAATAATGGCCAGGCGGATATGATCGCAAGGAATGTAGCGGCCCTGGCAAACCTGAATTTGAAAACAGCCTGACCAAATGGGCAGGGATACCTCCGTTCAAAAATAACCGCCCTTATTGCGAATCGAGTCTATAAGATAGAGAAGATCGTTTCTTTCCTGTGTCGATAATTTGATCCTGCGCTCCGGCATGGCGAAATGGCCAGCCATCACCGTCGTCATGGCGCGAACGCGGCGACAAACTGTAGGGCTGGAAATGTCGAAAAGCAGGCCAACAAAGGCCTGGCTGGCGTATGTGCGGTAATGGATCAGGCACAAAAGCATTGGCTCAATTAGCATTGATTATGCGTGCCAACCTGTAATAGAACACACCATGAACAAAATTATGGGGTGCGGCACATGGATCGTCAAGCTTTTTTTTGGTGTGGCTCAACGAGATCGACGACCTTTCATCGAAACAACGGGCTGAAACCGGACGGCTCGTTGCCGGGGTTTCGTCGCTGGAAAGCGTGATCGATCTCCCTGAGGCGAATGTTCGCGAGGGGCGTATCTGTCCGCACTGTGCTTCGGGCGGTGCGATCATCAGGGGCCATGCAAGTGGCCTGACGAGGTTCTTTTGCAAAGGCTGTCGCAAAACCTTCAACGCGCTGACCGGGACGCCGCTTGCCCGCTTGCGCCACAGGGACAGATGGGCAGGGTTTGCAGCTTCCCTGCGCGACGGCGAAACGGTAAAGGCGTCCGACGGGCGTTGTATGGTGGCCGACACCACAGCTTTTCGTTGGCGTCATCGCTTTCCCGAGGCCGTAACGGTCGGTGCGGTCAGGCTGTGCGGAATCGTCGAAGCCGACGGGACGTTCTTTCCGCGCAGCCGGAAAGGGGAGTGTAATCTCTCTCGAAAAGCCCGCAAACGCGGGGGAAAGGCCTCAAAACGCGGATTGTCGAAGGAGCAGGTTCCGGTCCTCGTTGCGGTCGGCCGATCAGGCACCGCCATCAGTGCTGTCTTGCCTGCGGTGACAGCCGAACATCTCAAAACGGTTCTGCAGCCACGTCTTGATGGGGACGCTCTCCCGGTGACCGATGGCTGCACCGGGTACCCGCCCTGCGCCGCAGAAACGGGCGTCAGCCATGAAAGTCTCGACCGGACCGCCGGAGAACGTGTCCGTGGTGAATTGCACATTCAAACCGTGAACAGTCGGCATGAGCGGTTAAAGACCTTTCCGCGCCGCCATCGGGGCATCGCGACCAAATACCTGGACAGCTGCCTTCGGTGGTTCCACCCTGCCGTCCTTCCGAGCCACCAAACGCCGCGCACGATACTTGCCGCCGCCGCAGGCATCCTGCCTGTAACACGCCACGCATAATCAATGCTAATTGAGCCAAAGCATTTGTTCCGCCAGTTGCAGCCGATACTTCCTGCCGCCCCCGATGGCCCGTTGTCTGTTCTTTCGGGACAAACGCGCGGCTTCACCGGCAAGCCAAATCGGGTGAAGCTGACAAACCGGAGCATCAAAATCCGCCGGACGTATTCCGGAAAGGCGGAAAAACAACTCTGGACGTGCCCGTAAAACTTTCAGTACGGCCATTCCGGCAAACTCCACTGCTTCGGTGAAGCTGGAATAGCAGAAATCTACCTATTGCGAAACAGGTCTACTGCCTATTGCGAAACAGGTCTACTGCGTATCTACGTGGCCATCGGCGATGTCACCGTCACGAAGGAGGGCGATGTCTATACGATTGTTTCGGCGGAGGGCACCGATACGGTCAGGAATGTCGAGGAGTTCGTCTTCGGGGGCACGACCCTGAGCGCGGCGCAGATGGACATCATTGCCGAAACCTCCGGCCAGAGGCTGGACAGCTTCAGCGACAGTGGCGACAACACGCTCTTTGGTGGCGATGGCAATGACCTGATCGACAGCGGCAATGGCGATAACCTGATTGATTCCCGTGCGGGCAATGACACGATCAATTCCAATCGTGGCGATGACACGATCCATTCCGGCGCGGGCGATGACACGATCGATTCCGGCGATGACAACGACTCGATCCATTCCGGCACCGGCGATGACACGATCTCGTCCGGCAATGACAATGACTACATCGATGCCGGCGATGGCAATGACCTGATCTTTGCCGGTCGCGGCAATGACACGATCACCGGCGGCGATGGCAATGACTCGATCGATGGCGGTAACGACGACAACCTGGTTGTCGGCGGCGGTACCGACATCGATCAGGTGCGTTTCGGCGCGGCCATCGGCGAGTTCACAGTCACCAAAAACGGAGAATTCTACACCATCGTTTCGGCGGAGGGCGTCGATGTGGTCACGCGGGTCGAGGAGTTCGTCTTCGGGGACACGACCCTGAGTGCGGCGCAGATGGATGAGCTTGCCACAGCGCAGGCCGGTAACCCGGCTCTGATCGGCGGTGCGGAGAACGACAGTCTCGATGGCGGTGCCGGGGCGGATACGATCCACGGCGGTGATGGCGACAACACGATCCACGGTGGTGATGGCGACAACACGATCTTCTCCGGTCGTGACAACGACTCGATCACGTCCGGCGCCGACAATGACTACATCGATGCCGGCCGTGGCCATGACACGATCACGTCCGGGGCCGGCGCCGACACGATCACCGGCGGCGAGGGCGATGACAGTCTCGACGGCGGTGCGGGTACCGATCAGGCGCGTTTCCGCGTGGCGGGCAATGAATTCACCGTCACCAAAGAGGGAGATGTCTATACCATCGTCTCGGTGGAGGGCGTGGATACGGTCAGGAATGTCGAGGAGTTTGTCTTCGGGGACACGACCCTGACGGCGGCGGAGATGGATGCCCGTGCCTTGATCACCGACCAGGACCTGGTCGGCACCGATGGCGACGACACGATCTTTTCCGGCTCCGGCGATGACACGGTCAACGCCGGTCGTGGCGACGACCTGATCGATGGCGGGGCTGACAGTGACTCGATCGATGGCGGCGGTGGCGATGACACGCTCAAGGGCGGCACCGGCCATGACACGCTCCTTGGCGGCGCTGACAATGACACGCTTGACGGCGGTGCCGGCAATGACAGTCTTGATGGCGGTGCGGGCTTCGATCAGGCGCGTTTCAACGTGGCGGGCAATGAATTCGCCGTCACGAAGGAGGGAGATGTCTATACCATCGTCTCGGCGGAGGGCACCGATACGGTCAGGAATGTCGAGGCGTTCGTCTTCGGGGACACGACCCTGAGTGCTGTGCAGATGGATGCCCGTACCGGAGTCAGCCTCACCGGTGGCCCCGGTGCCGACCGGCTGACCGGCGGTGCCGGGGCGGATACGATCCACGGCGGTGATGGCGACAACACGATCGATGGCGGTGCCAGCTTTGACTCGATCACGTCCGGTGATCACAACGACTCGATTGATGGCGGCGCGGGCGACGACACGATTGCTTCCGGCGATGGCGATGACACGATCGATGGCGGCGCTGACAACGACCTGATCACCGGCGGGACCGGCGATGACAGTCTCGACGGTGGTGCGGGCGTCGATCAGGCGCGTTTCAACGTGGCGGGCAATGAATTCGCCGTGACCAAAACCGTCACGCAGGACGGAGATGTCTATACCATCGTCTCGGCGGAGGGCACCGATACGCTCAGCAATGTCGAGGAATTCGTCTTTACCGACACGACCCTGAGTGCGGCGCAGATGGATGAGCTTGCCACAGCGCAGGCCGCTAACCCACTGCTGGCCGGGGACGCGGGCAATGACAGTCTCGATGGCACCGATGGCGATGACTTGATCAACGGCGGCGCGGGCGATGACACGATCGACAGCGGCGCGGGCGATGACCTGATCTGGGCCTACGGGGGCGACAACTCGATCACGTCCGGCGATGACAATGACACGATCTATTCCGGGACCGGCGATGACACGATCAAGTCCGGCGATGACGATGACGTCATCTTTTCCGGGGCCGGCAATGACAGTCTCGACGGCGGTGCCGGTACCGATCAGGCGCATTTCCGCGTGGCGGGCAATGAATTCACCGTCACCAAAGAGGGAGATGTCTATACCATCGTCTCGGAAGAGGGCGTGGATACGGTCAGGAATGTCGAGGAGTTTGTCTTCAGTGACACGACCCTGAGTGCGGAGGAGATGGATGCCCGCGCCGCGCTCGCCGACCAGGACCTGGCCGGCACCGATGGCGATGACAGTCTGACCGGCGGCACCGGCGACGACACGCTCCTTGGCGGCACCGGCAATGACACGATCGGGGGCGGCGATAACAACGACTCGATCGATGGTGGCGATGGCCATGACTCGATCGATGGTGGCGATGGCGATGACACGATCGACGGTGGCGACGGCAATGACACGATCGACGGCGGTACCGGCACTGACCAGGTGCGATTCGGCGTGGCCGCCGACGATGTCACCGTCCTCAGGGACGGAGATACCTATATCATCGTTTCGGAAGAGGGCGTCGACAGGGTCACCAATGTCGGGGAGTTCGTCTTCGGGGACACGACCCTGAGTGCGGAGGAGATGGAGGCCCGTGCCGGGAGGGCCAGTGGCAGCAACCGGCTGCTGGTCGGCGGCGATGGCGACGACCTGCTGACTGGCCGGGGCATGGCGGATACGATCGATGCCGGCGATGGCGACAACACGATCGATGGCGGTGCCGGCGATGATTCGATCACGTCCGGCGATGACAGTGACTCGATCGATGGCGGCACCGGCGACGACACGATCCGGTCCGGCGATGGCCATGACACGATCGACGGCGGCGAAGACAACGACATGATCGATGCCGGCGGTGGCAATGACTCGATCGATGGCGGTGCGGGCTTCGACCAGGCGCGTTTCAACGTGGCTGACGGCGATTTCACCGTCACCAAAACCGTCACGCAGGAGGGAGATGTCTATACGATCGTTTCGGCGGAGGGCACCGATACGGTCACGAATGTCGAGGAGTTCGTCTTCGGGGACGCGACCCTGAATGCGGCGCAGATGGATGCCATTGTCGAGACCGCCGACCAGGACCTGGACGGCGGCGATGGCGATGACACGCTCTTTTCCGGCTCCGGCAATGACACGATCGATGGCGGCGACGGCAACAACCTGATTGATTCCCGTGCGGGCCATGACTCGATCACGTCCGGCACCGGCAATGACACGATCAGGTCCGGCGATGGCCACGACACGATCGATTCCGGCGACGGCGATGACTTGATCACCGGTGGCCGTGGCGATGATTCGATCGGGGGCGGCGCGGACAATGACACTCTCGACGGCGGTGAGGGCGATGACACGATCGATGGCGGTGCCGGTGCCGACCAGGCGCGTTTCGGCGTGGCCATCGGCGAATTCGCCGTGAGCAAGTCCGGAAATGTCTATACCATCGTCTCGGCGGAGGGCGTCGACAGGGTCACGAATGTCGAGGAGTTCGTCTTCGGGGACACGACCCTGAGTGCGGCGCAGATGGATGAGCTTGCCACAGCGCAGGCCGGTACCCCGGCTCTGGCCGGGCACGCGGGCAATGACAGTCTCGATGGCACCGATGGCGCCGACACGATCGACAGCGGCGCGGGCGATGATCTAATCTGGGCCTACGGGGGCGACAACTCGATCACGTCCGGCGCGGACAATGACACGATCTATTCAGGCCGTGGCGCTGACACGATCACGTCCGGCGATGACGATGACGTCATCTATTCCGGGGCCGGCAATGACAGTCTCGACGGCGGTGCCGGTAGCGATCAGGCGCATTTCCGCGTGGCGAGCGATGAATTCACCGTCACCAAAGAGGGAGATGTCTATACCATCGTTTCGGTGGAGGGCGTGGATACGGTCAGGAATGTCGAGGAGTTTGTCTTCAGTGACACGACCCTGAGTGCGGAGGAGATGGATGCCCGCGCCGCGCTCACCGGTGAGATGCTGGACGGCACCGATGGCCATGACACGATCTTCGGCGGTCGTGGCGATGACCTGATCGATGGCGGCTCTGACAGTGACACTCTCGACGGCGGTGCCGGCGATGACACGATCGATGGCGGTGCCGGTGCCGATCAGGCGCGTTTCGGCGTGGCCATCGGCGAATTCGCCGTGAGCAAGTCCGGAGAGGTCTATACCATCGTCTCGGCGGAGGGCGTGGATACGGTCACGAATGTCGAGGCGTTCGTCTTCGGGGACACGACCCTGAGTGCGGCGCAGATGGATGAGCTCGCCACAGCGCAGGCCGCCAACCCGGCTCTGGCCGGGGACGCGGGCAATGACAGTCTCGATGGCACCGATGGCGCCGACACGATCAACGGCGGCGCGGGCGA
>CBDBLS010000081.1:0-39835 GCA_965207105.1 Roseovarius sp.
TGGCCGCGACAGCCACCGAGATGGGGTTGGATCGGTTAGAGCCGGAATGGGTGGGCGCCTCGATGATCGTTGAGGGACTCGATGACTTCACCCATGTGCCGCCCTCCTCCCGCTTGATGAATGCGGCGGGCACGTCGCTGGTGATCGATATGCTGAACCGTCCCTGTCTCTATCCTGCCAAAGAGGTTGAGAAGGACAAACCGGGCTATGGCAAAGCCTACAAATCCGCGGCCAAGGGACGGCGGGGCGTGACCGCCTGGGTCGAGAGGGAAGGGCCACTGGCCGTGGGGATGAGCTGGTGCTGCATGTGCCGGATCAACGGGTCTGGGCGCATCTGGGCAGCTGTCTGACAGTCAAACAGAGCTGATCTGATGGAATGCGCAAGCGCGCATGCCTGATGTCTCGTTGTCCTCCTCGCGTCGTCCGCCTCGGGCTGGGATCAGAGGTGACGTGAGCCTTGGGGGCGGGACGTCGTTGCGAGGCCGTCGGCATGAGTATTTTGAGAACAGTGAACTGACTGCAGTGCCTTGGGTTTATGGCCGTGCTGTTTCCGATCCGAAACGTCGGGCGGCGTATCGCCGCAAGAAGCGGTGGAAATGTCGGATTCGCAATTTGTATACCACTGCAGACCGGCTATAGCAGATCAGCATTTCTGCCTTGTCCGCATGAGGGAACCGACATGAGCTATAAATCCGACATTGAGATTGCCCGCGAGGCCCAGAAGAAACCGATCCAGGAAATCGGCGACACACTGGGAATTCCGACCGAGCATCTGTTGCCCTATGGCCATGACAAGGCAAAGGTAAGCCAGGCCTACATCAACTCGGTTCAGGGCAATGAAAACGGCAAGCTGGTCCTTGTCACTGCGATCAACCCTACACCCGCAGGTGAAGGCAAGACCACCACGACCGTGGGTCTGGGCGATGGCCTGAACCGGATCGGCAAGAAGGCGATGGTGTGCATTCGTGAAGCGTCGCTGGGACCGAACTTTGGCATGAAGGGCGGGGCCGCCGGTGGCGGCTATGCGCAAGTGGTGCCGATGGAGGATATGAACCTTCATTTCACCGGTGATTTTCACGCCATCACCTCGGCGCATTCGCTGCTGAGCGCGATGCTGGACAACCACATTTATTGGGGCAATGAGGCCAATATCGACACCCGTCGCGTAACATGGCGGCGTGTGGTGGACATGAATGACCGCAGCTTGCGTCAGATCACCTCGTCTCTGGGCGGCGTGTCCAACGGGTTCGCCCGCGAAGACGGATTTGATATCACCGTGGCCTCCGAAGTGATGGCGATCCTGTGTCTGTCCAAGAACCTGAAAGACCTGGAAAAGCGTCTGGGCGACATGATCGTGGCCTATCGCCGTGATCGCAGCCCGGTCTTCTGTCGCGACATCAAGGCCGAAGGTGCGATGACCGTCCTGCTGAAAGACGCAATGCAGCCCAATCTTGTTCAGACCCTAGAAAACAACCCGGCCTTTGTACATGGCGGCCCCTTCGCCAACATCGCACACGGCTGTAACTCGGTGATTGCCACCACCACCGCGCTGAAAATCGCGGATTACGTGGTGACAGAAGCCGGGTTTGGTGCCGATCTGGGCGCTGAGAAGTTCATGAACATCAAGTGTCGCAAAGCAGGGCTTGCCCCGTCGGCGGTGGTTCTGGTGACCACGATCCGCGCCATGAAAATGAACGGCGGTGTCGCCAAGGCGGACCTTGGGCCGGAAAATGTCGAGGCCGTGAAAGCGGGCTGTCCGAACCTTGGCCGTCACATCGAGAACCTCAAATCCTTTGGTGTTCCCGTGGTTGTCGCGATCAACCATTTCGTCACCGATACGGATGCCGAAGTGGACGCCGTGGCCGCCTATGTAGCCGAGCATGGCGCCGAAGCGGTTGTGTCCAAGCATTGGGAATTCGGCTCGGAAGGGTCGGAAAACCTGGCCAGGAAAGTTGTTGAGATTGTCGATGCTGGCAACGCCAATTTTGCACCGATCTATCCTGACGATATGTCGCTGTTCGAAAAGGTGGAAACCATCGCCAAGCGCATTTACCGCGCCGATGAGGTTCTGGCCGACAAGAAGATCCGCGATCAGCTGAAGCTCTGGGAAGAGCAGGGCTATGGCGATCTGCCGGTTTGTATGGCGAAAACGCAGTACAGCTTTCGACCGATCCCAACCTGCGTGGCGCACCCACCGGCCATTCGGTGCCAGTGCGTGAAGTGCGCCTGAGTGCTGGTGCTGGTTTTGTCGTCGTGGTCTGCGGTGAGATCATGACCATGCCGGGTCTGCCCAGCAAGCCTGCGGCGATGAGCATTCATCTCAATGATGACGGTCAGATCGAAGGCCTGTTCTAAAAGATGAGTGGCGGGGTGAACCCCGCCCTACCGATATTGGTGTAGGGCGGGGGTTTCCCCGCCTTACCTGTTTGAAAAGGAAAGACGAAAATGACAGCGCAGATTATCGACGGCAAGGCCTTTGCAGCGACCGTGCGTGAGAAGGTCGGGCTCATGTGTCGCGGCTGAAGGAAGAAAATGACATCACGCCCGGACTGGCTGTGGTGCTGGTGGGCGAAGACCCGGCAAGCCAGGTCTATGTACGCTCGAAAGGCAAGCAGACCGTCGAGGTCGGTATGAATTCTTACGAGCACAAGCTGGATGCTGACACCTCTGAAGGCGTATTGCTGGCGCTGATCGACAAGCTCAACAACGACCCGGCCGTGCATGCATTCTGGTACAATTGCCGCTGCCGGGGCATCTGAACGAAGATCTGATGATCAATTCGATTGACCCGGCCAAGGATGTGGATGGGTTCCATATCTCGAACGTGGGCCTGCTGGGGACCGGACAGAAATCCATGGTGCCCTGCACGCCGCTGGGCTGTCTGATGATGCTGCGTGATCACCACGGTAGCCTGTCGGGATGGACGCGGTGGTCATTGGCCGCTCGAACATCGTGGGCAAACCGATGGCGCAGCTTCTGCTGGGCGACAGCTGCACCGTAACCATTGCGCATTCGCGTACCAAGGACCTGCCTGATGTGGTGCGCCGCGCCGATATCGTGGTGGCCGCAGTGGGCCGCCCTGAAATGGTGCCGGGCGACTGGATCAAGGAAGGCGCCACCGTGATCGACGTGGGAATCAACCGGATCGAGCGGGACGGCAAGAACAAGTTGGTCGGAGATGTAGATTTCGCCTCCTGTTCCGAGCGGGCCGGGGCGATCACACCTGTTCCGGGTGGCGTGGGTCCGATGACCATTGCCTGCCTGCTGGCCAACACGGTGACGGCGTGTTGCCGCGCCAACGGGCTGGCAGAGCCTGAGGGGTTGACAGCATAGACTATAAACCCCGCTGAACCATTCACTCCACACGACACAACCCCCGGGGCGCCAAGCTCCGGGTTTTATGGTGTAAGGGCCAATGCCCGCCTCGATGAAGGTTTTTCGACGCGGGTCATTGCGCGGGGTTTCGGCACGGTCTGACTGTGGCCCGTGTTGACAAACCTCTCAGGGAGGAAGCCGCGGGGGCTAGGTGCTATCTATGGGGAAAGAGTGCGGTTGGCTTTGTCTTTGACTGTCACGGACGCACCGGCTTGGGGGTTCAGGCCGGTCGTCTCCGAGTTTTGCCAGAGGATTTGCCTCGGATGGATGTCCTTTTGCGTCGTTCGCGCGGCCTGTCGGGGCGCTGCAGACGAGGTGGCTTGGCCGGCATTGCCGCAGCAACGGTCTGGGGTGGACGGGATGGACAGGCTTTCGCTCATGCGGCCTGCCTCCGTGGTGGAGCACGAGACCGTGGAAGCTCCCCGCGCCGGAAGGTCTCGATGATGCGCATCCGCCCGCCGCAGTCGGGGCATGGCTCCCGCAATGTCATCGGGATGACATCGGCGGTGGATGCGTCTTGCTGCATTGCTGGTTGCGCGCCGAGCAACGTGCGGGTCCTGGCAAGGTTGCTTTTGCGGGTTGCGCTGGCCAACAGGCCGTAGTGACGAATGCGGTGGAACCCGCCTGGGAGCACATGGATGAGGAACCGGCGCAAGAACTCGTGCGTATCAAGCCGCATGACCTTCATACGGTCTCCACGTTTGATCCGGCAGTCTTTCCAGCGGAACACCACGGTTCGGGCATCAGCGCTGACAGGGCGGCTGTTGGAGATGGCAATCCGATGCGTGTAGCGGCTGAAGTATGCCAGTACGGCTTCGGGTCCGCCGAAGGACGGTTTGGCATAGACCACCCATTCGGACTTGCGAAACGGCGCAAGCCAGGCGGCAAATGCATCAACGTCTGCCAACCCGGCCAGATCGCCGAAGAAGGCGAGCTCTCCCGCCCGATGCAACGCGATCAGACCTTCGATGAACAGCCGACGGAACAGTCTGGACAGCACCCGGACATGCAGGAAGAACCCAGGCTTGCAGCCAACCCGACGGACGCCATCTTGCGAGAGCCCGCCTCCTGGTACGATCATGTGGACGTGGGGATGGTGCGTCATTGCCGATCCCCGGGTGTGGAGCACACTGGTCATACCGACGCGGGCACCCATACGCCTGGGATCGGCGGCGATGGTCGTCACCGTCTCTGCCGATGCTTTGAACAGCAGGCCGTGGATGGCCTTTTTGTTCCAAAAAGCGATCCGGGCGATCTCGGCTGGCAAGGTGAAGACCAGATGGAAATACTCCACCGGCAGCAGATCATCTGCCCGCGCCGCCATCCAGTCACGCGCGGCTGGTCCCTGGCACTTCGGGCAATGCCGGTTTTTGCAACTGTTGTATGCGATGTGTTGGTGATCGCATTTGGTGCAAGCCGCCACATGCCCGCCGAGCGCTTCCGTCCGGCAAGCCTCAATGGATGACATCACCTTGAGCTGCGAGAGGCTCAGATGCCCTGCATTGGCCCGCCGGTAGGCTGGACCATGCGCACGAAAGATGTCTGCAACCTCCAGCGCGTGCCGCGGCACGCTGACCGATCCGTCAGGTCACATCCCGGATATGCTCGAATGGGCTGGCGACGTTGCGCAGTGTCTTGGCGGCGACATGGGTATATCGCGCCGTCGTGGTCAGCCTGGCGTGGCCAAGCAACACCTGTATTACCCGCACATCCGTATCAGCCTCCGGAAGATGGGTCGCGAAGCTGTGCCGGAGCGAATGCAGCGTCGCAGGCTTTTTTATCCCCACCATTGCTTTTGCCGAGTTGAAAGCCCTGTTCAACGAACGGGGTGACATCGGCTCGACCCGGCTTTGACCCGGGAACAGCCGGCCTTGCGGACGGGCCTCGCGCCAATAGGCCCGCAGCAACTCCAGCAGAGATGGCGACAGCATCACGTCCCGGTCCTTGCCGCCCTTGCCCCGCTCGACGTGGATCAGCATGCGGTCACTGTCGATGTCCCGGACCTTCAGGTTGGTCACCTCGGAGGCGCGCAGACCGGCACCGCAGCCAATGCTCAAAGCAGCCCGATACTTCATACCCGGTCCCGGTGCCGCCGCCGGAACCGCCGAAACCTCCTCGATGCTCAGAACAATCGGGAGCTTGCGCGGCTCGGTGCGGAACTGCATGTACTTCTTCATGTCCTCGCGATCACACGTCATGCCGAAAAAGAACCGCAACGCTGTGATCCGGGCGTTGTAGAGCGAAGGTGTGACCTCAGTGTCCGTCATATGAAGCTGACAGGCGCGCAACTCCTCCGGTTTCGCGGTGTCCGGTGAGCGCCCCGGAAATGCAGTGAAATCCTTGAGCGCCCGGATATGGGCTTTCTGTGACGTCTCCGCCATCCCGCGAATACGCATGTCCTCGATCATCCGCGCACGCAGCGGGCTCATCTTCTCCTGTGTCATGGGAACCTCCTGTCCAATTGAGAAAGCTCAATCGTCAGTCAGATCAGTCACATCGCAAAATGCGCGGCATCAGTGAAGTTGTCGTCCGTTAGCCACACGCGCCAATGCCGCGAGAGCGGCTTAGTCCTCGAAGCCCAAACTGTCCAATGCTGCAAATTGAACAAACGTCAGCTCCGGCTGTCGCTCTTGAGAAAAACCCAGATGAACTCTGGTGTTCAGAAATAACCTACTATCATCACATTGCCCGATGAAAAAACGCGCTAGCTTTTCCGAGAAACTCTAGTGTTCAGCACCTGACATAAGATTCCCACTGTCGGTTTTCTGTGCCATACCCGGCCCATGAGACGCACTGACATCTGCCTTTACCTTGGCCCCGCCGAGCGTTCTGAGCTTCAAGCCCTGATCGCCAACCGCAACAGCCCTCGCAAACTGGTCTGGCGGGCCGAGATCGTACTGGCAACGGCGGATGGTTGCGGCACGTTTGAGATCATGCGGCGGGCGGGCACTTCGAAACCTACCGTGTGGCGTTGGCAGCAACGCTATCTCGATGAGGGTGTAGCTGGCCTCAAACGTGACAAGACCCGACCTTCGCGGGTGCCGCCGCTGCCGATTGCGACACGATTGAAGGTGATCGCCAAGACAGTTCAGGAGTCCCCTGCGAATGCCACTCACTGGAGCCGCAGCCTGATGGCCGAGGCCGTGGGTATTTCGCCTTCGAGCGTGGGACGCATATGGGCCGAGGCGGGCCTGAAGCCGCACCTCACGAAAGGGTTCAAGGTGTCGAACGATCCGCTGTTCGAGGAGAAAGTCGCCGATATCGTCGGGCTCTACCTTGACCCGCCGGAGCGGGCGGTGGTGCTGTGCGTCGACGAGAAGTCGCAAATTCAGGCACTTGATCGCACCCAGCCGGGATTGCCGCTCAAGAAGGGTCGCGCCGCCACCATGACCCATGATTACAAACGCCACGGCACGACCACGCTGTTCGCCGCCCTTGATGTGAAGACGGGCACGGTCATCGGCAATTGCATGCCCCGCCACAGAGCCAGGGAGTTCCTGAAATTCCTGCGCAGTATCGACAAGGCCACGCCAGTGCGATGCGAGGTCCATCCGGTGCTCGACAACTACGCCACCCACAAGACACCCGAGGTCAAGGCCTGGCTCGAAAAGCACCCCCGCTTCAAGCTGCATTTTACCCCCACCAGCGCCTCATGGCTGAACCTGGTCGAGCGCTTCTTCGCCGAGATCACCGCCGGGCGCATCCGACGCGGCAGCTATTCCAGCGTCGATGACCTGGAGGCTGCGATCTACGACTATCCGGCGCTCCACAACGAGAAACCGAAGCCTTTCAAATGGACCAGGAGCGCCAAGGATATCCTCACCCGAGAACGCCGCGCACTCGACACGCTGGATGAAATCCGCGGAAATAGGTAAGAAGTGTCAGACTCTGAACACTAGGTGACCGACCGACGCTTCAAGATGCTAAACGCTTCACACACCGACACAGGCTTGGCGGCCCGAAATCGGAACGTGTGGCGCCATATCAGGTGTGGCCGGGTAGTCGGGCCACCGCACTTGGGCTGATCAGGTTGAGCATCATGACAGGTCGTTTGATGCCGTGCATGATGACGTCTCATATCTGATCTGCGTCGGTTTTGTATTGCTCATGTGCCTAGCTCGCCTCAAACACGGCGAGGATCATTGAAAACAATTGGAACAGGTCACATTCTTTTCCAGGCACGCGCACCTCGATCCGGCAATGATCTTGCAAGAAGATCTGTTCCGAGATCTCGCCCTCCGAAAGGGCCATCAATGCGCTGTAGCTTGTTTCAAGTTTTACATCAGGGTCTGTAGCTGGATGGTACGAAACTGATGCGGTACCGCCTTCGGACTTCAGTTCCATCTGTTCGTCGTCGACAATCAAGCTAGCAACCACATGCAGATCGCCCGGCAAAACCTTCTCAGCTGCCGCGCCCAATGTAACGGCGACGGTTCTTAGATTTCCAGGTGCAACAGTTTCCTCTTCGGCCGGAAACCGTGCACCGAACATCGCCAGTTCGAACATGAATGCGCGCGTCTTGCGACCAAGTTCAGTCAGTTCATACAGCGCCGTTGCATGCGGCCCTTCGATTTTCTTTGCCAGCCCGTCCTTAACCAGTTTCGCCAACCGCTCGGCCAAAAGGTTAGCTGCAATCCCGGTCAGCCCGCGTTGCAGATCAGTGAAACGCGCAGGCCCGGCATGCAAATCTCGCAAGATAAGCAGTGTCCAGCGGTCACCAACCCGATCAAGGCCGCGCGCGATTGGACAGAGCAGTTTATAGGACCGTGGTTTTGCCATTTACGCCTCACGGAAATGTTACTTTAAAAAATAAAGTAACAACTTTATTTGCCTAACTGAAAATATGGAATCGAGGCCCGACTATGTCAACAGAACGAAGGATACTTGTCACAAGCGCTGGCGGAAAAACTGGTCTCCCGATCGCTCTTCAATTGTTGGAAAAAGGGGTGCCCGTCCGTGCATTCGTCCGGCGCGAGGATCATCGCTCCAATTTGCTGAGAGGCGCTGGAGCCGAGGTGTTTGTCGGAAATCAATACGACCTTTCGGACATGCGAAAAGCGATGGATGGCGTGAAACGGGCCTATCAATGCGCACCGACCGCACCAAATGGGCTGCACTTCAACGCTGTGTTCACTGCAGCGGCATTCGAAGCAAAACTCGAGCATGTGGTCATTCTCGGCCAATGGCTTTCCAGCGTCGACCATCCGTCACTGTTCACGCGAGAGGTCTATATCTCTGACGTTCTGGCCCACATGTCACCAAACACAACGGTCACCTCTGTCGATCCGGGTTGGTTCGCGGACAACTACCTTATGGTGCTCGCATCGGCGGCACACCTTGGCATGTTTACGATGCCGCTTGGACCCGGCGACGAAAAGAAAAATGCACCGCCCTCGAATGAGGACATCGCGCGCGTTGTCGTCGGTGCGCTGGTTGATCCGGACACCCACGCCGGCAAGCGCTACCGTCCCACGGGTCCAGAACTTCTGTCACCCAATGACATCGCCGCCGCAATGGGGCGGGCACTGGGACTCAGGGTCAGATACATGGACATCCCCGAAAAGATGATGACCAAGGCCTTGCGGGTAAAGCCACCGTCCAATTACACCGAAGCAGCCGTGTCGCAACTCGCAATTTACGCCGAAGAATACGGTCGCGGCAGCTTTGCGGTGAACGCGCCGACCCATGATGTTGAGATCGTTGGCGGTCGCATGCCCGAAGCCTTTGAGGACATTGTGCGGCGTTACGTTGCCGCCGAACCAAGCTTGAGGCCAAGCCTTGGCCGTCGCCTGACTGCTGCAATCGGCTTCGCGAAGATGCTCGCCACCCCGGCGTTGGACCTGACAAGAGTTCAAAGCGATCGCGATTACGTCCAAGTCAAACAGCCCAAGTTCAGCCAAGAATCTGAAGAATGGACCAAGTCGCACACTCCGAAGTTTCTGACAAAGCAACATCTGAAAGACCTCTGCGTGATTGCGCTATTTGGGGATTTATTGATTTTTGAGCCAGCTTTTGGGTTCCGCCTCTGGATTTGAGGCGGATTGGTTTTGCGGGTTTGGTTTACGCGATTGCCTGGGTTTGTTGGTTGAGAGTTATTTTGTTTGCGGCCTTGAGGAGGTTCTGCGAGATGGCGGCCATGACCATCTGCGCATGGGTTTTAGCGACACCAAAGTAGCGCGCGCGGTGTAGACCGAAGAGACGTTTCATCGTGCCAAAGCACTGCTCAACCCGGAACCGACGTTTGGAGATTTGCTTGTTGAAACGTTTCTCGGACTGGCGCAAAGGGCGGTTCCGTGCAGCCTTGCGCATGATGCCATCGCGGTGCTGTCCTTTCAGGGCGGCTCTGTTGGCTTTGCCCGCGTAGGCCTTGTCGGCCAATACGCGCTGCGCACTGGCCCCCTTGATCATCGTTTTGAACTCCGGGCTTTCGCCCGCATTGGCGGGCGGGACATGCACCTTGTCGATGTACCCCTCTTCGTCTGTGCGGGCAAAACCCTTGAAGCCCAGCGTGCACTTTGAGCCCTTCTTCACCCAGCGGGCATCCTTATCTGCGCTGTAGTGCACATCCGGGTTCTCCTGTGTGTCGCCTTCTTCGCGATCCTGCGGCGCCTCGATATGGGTCCGCGGGCGGGCGGCGCTCTCTATCAGGGTTGCGTCGATAATCACCGCCTCGGCTTCCTGGAGCTTGAGGCCGTGTTTCTCGATCTGTCGGCAAACCTCGGCGAGAAGATCATCATAGACACCAGCGTGAACCAATGCATTGCGAAATCGACAGTGGGTGGTCTCATCTGGCACAGGGCCATGTAGATCAAGCCCGCAAAACAGCATGAAATCCAGCCGGACCTTTAAGGCACGTTCAAGCTTCGGGTCCGACAAGCCATGCCACTGACCCACTAACAGGCACTTGAACAAAACAAGAGGTGTATAGCCGGAAGGGCCCAAACCAGACCGTCCAGGACCGCGGTTCAGAATGGCGGAAAACTCACCCCAGTCCAAAAGCGCATCGATCTTGAAAAGCGGGTCTTCAAATCCAATCCGATCCGTCGCTTCACGTAAAAACAGATCCATATCGCCATCCAAATCCGATTGGCCTAAAGATATCAAAATCTAAAGTTTGGCGGAACCCTGAATTATGCAGAGGTCTTTCTGAAGTCCGCCTAAGAGCGACCGGAAAACCTCGCCTTCACGCATCCCCCAGTCCATTTGGAGATTACCATGTCGAATCAGGGGAATCGCGCTTAAAGTTTGACAGCGGTTGCGAATTGGATTCTGGAGGTTTCATCACTTGATGGAGCTTCGCGATGCCCAACCTGGACAGCTATTTCAATGAGATGGATGACCCACGCGGCGGCAATGCGCCACGTCATAAGTTCTGTGATCTTATGACGATCAGCCTTTTATGCGCGCTTTGCGGCGGCGATACAGCGGTCGACATGGAGCTTTTCGGTCATATGAAGGAGGATTTCTTGCGTGAGTTTCTTGAGTTGCCTCACGGGATACCTTGCCATGACGCGTATTCCCGGCTGTTCCGGGTGATGAAGCCGACGAGCTTTCAAGCGTTTTATGACAAGTTTCGTGCCGATTTTACGGCTGGATGTGGAGAGGAACCAGCCATCGCTATTGATGGCAAGGAGATGCGACGCAGCTTTGACAAGGCCGCCGGGCAGTCGAATATGAATATTGTCACGGCCTTTGCACATGGGGCACGTCTCACCCTTGGGATTACTCAGGGCGCCAGGGGCGGTGGCGGGATCCTGGCCCTGCGCGAGTTGATCGAGATGCTTGACATTCATGGCATCACCATCACCGCTGATGCGTTACATTGCCAGCGAGAGACCTGTGAATTGATCGTAAAAGAGGGCGGTAACCACTGCCTTCAACTCAAAGGCAATCAGGGCGACATGTTGGCCGATGTCCGGGCTTTTGTGGAAGACGAGGCTACTGATTACGTTGATGAATATAGCACTATTGATGCTGATCATGGGCGTGTGGAAGAGCGGTCATACCGCGTCCACGATGTGCCGGAATATCTGATCAATACCCATGTAAAACGCGGAGCAATATTGGGCCACAGAAGCGGCTGCATATCGCAGTTGTAGCGGAGTAAAAGTCCGCCAGTTTGTGCCCTTCGTTTATTCGGAGGGCGGGAGATGTATTCTGTGGATATTTATAGTCGTGTGCGCCGTGCTTGTTTGAAGGACGGTATGTCTGGCCGAGAAGCGGCGCGGTTTTTCAACATGGCGTAATCAGGATCAGCACTCAGTTACCCCTGTTATTCTGGATGCACATGCAATTGAAAAGGAGACTGACCAATGGAATATTTTGCTGGTTTGGATGTGTCCATGGAAGAGACGCATATCTGCATTCTGGATCGTGAAGGGGCCCTTATTCGTGAAGGAAAAGCGAGCTCAACACCAAAAGCGATCGCTGACTTCCTCGCTTCTGGACCACCATGTGCCAAAGTTGTATTTGAAACGGGACGGATGGCACCAATGCTTTACCATGGGCTGACGGAGCTTGGTGTCCCGGTTGTTTGCATCGAGAGCAGGCAAGCATATCAGGCCCTTAAATCTCTGGCCGGCCACAAGACGGACCGCAATGATGCCCGCGGTTTGGCACACCTGGCGCGGACGGGATTCTACAAGCCGACCCATGTCAAATCACTGTCAGCGCACGCAATCCGGTCGCTGATCGCAGCCCGCAAGAAGCTGGTCGGACAGCGTGTGACGCTCGACAATCAGATCCGCGGTCTGGTCGTCGTCTTCGGCGTGCGGCTGCCACGAGCTTTGTCTCCGGCATTCAAAAACGCGGCGCTAAAAGTTAGCGATGGAGTGCCTGGCCTCCATGCCGCAATTTGCGGACTGTTCGCAGCACGCGAAGCAATCCTCGCGGCGGTTGCAGCCATTGATGGCGACATCAAAAAGATGACCCGCAAATCCGAAGTCTGCCAGCGCCTTATGACGGTACCAGGGGTCGGTCCGATCACAGCATTGGCCTTTGCCGCAGCAATTGATGATCCGTCGCGTTTCAGGAAATCGCGTGATGTGGGGGCGTATCTTGGACTGGTGCCGCGACGGCATCAATCTGGTGAAATCGACTACACGGGCAGCATCTCAAAGCGGGGCGACGTGCGCGTCAGAACGCTTCTCTATGAGGCCGCCAATGTGATGCTGACGCGGTATGCCGCTCCGCTCAAATTGAAGACATGGGCCCTCGCAATCGGTGCGCGCTCAACGATGAGAAAGGCCCGAGTGGCTCTGGCGCGTCGTCTGGCAATCATACTTCATGCCATTATGCGAGACAAAACTGACTTCCAGTCCGCGTAAGGCTTACGAGGCGACAACGAGGATTCCTAAATCAAAGTTCCCATCTGGGACGATGCCCGAGGGAGGGCGTGAGACACGGCGCCGATTCTGTAGCAACAGCCAAGACCAACGGTATGATTGCGGTTTCAACATTGCCGACCCACACCCAGCCAACCCCATCATGAACCTCAGAGTTCGAAGAGAACAAAGGCAACCTCTGACATCAAAAGCAGGAAACTCAGGAAACACGCATTGACAGATTAGAGAACAAAGATCGTAAGACGATCGCGAAGATGCTGCGCCATGAACTTCCGCCTGGGTATCGTCGGTCGGAAGCGCCTCGGCGGCCAACGCTTGATGGTTATGTTGGTGTGGTCGATGAGATACTGCGCACAGACAAAGCCCTGATCAAAAAGCAGCGACACACGGCCAAGCGCATCTTTGAACGGCTGCGCGATGAGCATGGATATGCTGGCAGCCTGACCACGGTGACCTATTACGTGCGCGAGCAAAAACGGCGCACCAAAGAGGTGTTTGTGCCGTTGTCGCATCGGCCGGGCCATGCGCAGGTTGATTTTGGTGAGACGCTGGGCGTGATCGGTGGCGTGGAATGCAAGATCCACTTCTTCGTGATGAGCTTGCCACATTCTGATGCGGTGTTTGTGAAGGGATATCCAGCTGAGACAACCGAGGCGTTTTGCGATGGCCATGTGTCCGCCTTTGCATTCTTTGGCGGCATTCCGCAATCCATTCTCTACGACAATACCAAGATCGCCGTGGCTCGGATACTCGGGGATAAGACGCGCATCCGCACACGTCGGTTTACGGAACTGCAGTCGCATTACTTGTTTGATGACAAGTTTGGCAGACCCGCGCGAGGGAACGATAAAGGCAACGTTGAGGGCATGGTTGGATACACCCGCCGCAACTTCATGGTTCCCGCACCTCGCTATGACAGCTTTGATGATCTGAACGCACATTTGGAAGAGAAGTGTTTAGCACGTCAGGCCGATACGTTGCGGGGTCACACCCAAACCATAGGCGCACGCCTGATGTCGGATTTGGATGCTCTGATGGGATTGCCCGTCGCAGAATATGAAGCCTGCGATCACGTCAGCACGCGTGCAACGTCGATCTCAATGGTGCGCTATCGCAGCAATGATTACTCGGTGCCAGTAGCCTATGCGCACCACGATGTTCATGTGCGTGGGTTTGTGCATGAGGTTATCATCGGCTGCGGCAATGAGATTATTGCGCGGCACAAACGATCCTACACATCAGCGGATATGGTCTTTGACCCATTGCACTTTTTGCCCCTGCTTGAACAAAAGGTGGGTGCCCTGGATCAGGCCGCGCCTTTGCAGGGTTGGCATTTGCCAGATGTATTTGCCACGCTGCACCGACTGCTTGAAGCCAGAATGGGTAAGCCGGGCAAGCGAGAATACGTTCAAGTCTTGCGCCTTTTGGAGACCTTCGAAATGGATGTTGTGCAAGGCGCAATCCAGCAGGCAATAGATATGGGTGCAATTGGCTATGACGCCGTAAAACACCTTGTACTGTGTCGGGTTGAGAAGCGGCCACCACGATTGGATTTGGACTTCTATCCATACTTGCCCAAGGCCAATGTCGGCACAACACGCCCATCCAGTTACATGAGCTTGATGGGAAGGACCGCGGCATGACCGAAGCCCCTCGGATTCTTCTACGGCATCATCTTAAACAACTGCGACTGCCAACGTTCCAAGGCGAGTATGCCAAACAGGCGCAGCTCTGTGCTGCAGAGAACAAAGATCACATCCACTATCTGGCGCGGCTGTGTGAGATGGAATTGATCGACCGCGAACGCCGGATGATTGAACGGCGCATCAAAGCGGCGAAGTTCCCCAGCACCAAGAGCTTGGATAGCTTTGACTTCAAGATCATGCCAAGCTTGAACAAGCCCCTGACGATGGATCTGGCACGATGCGATTACGTTAATCGCAGGGAGAACATCATCGCGCTCGGCCCGTCAGGCACGGGCAAGACACACATCGCCCTGGGACTTGGGCTGGCTGCATGTCAAAGAGGACTGAAGGTGCGCTTCACAACGGCTGCGGCATTAGTCCATGATCTGATCGAGGCTCAAGATGAGCGGAGATTGCAGCGCCTTCAAAAGCAACTGACCAGCCAGAACCTGTTGATCATTGATGAACTGGGCTTCGTACCGCTCAGCAAATCTGGCGCAGAGCTGCTCTTCGAGGTCATATCCCAATGCTATGAACGCGGCTCCATCATCATAACCTCGAACCTGCCCTTCGATGAATGGACTGAAGTCTTTGGCTCTGAGCGGCTGACCGGTGCGCTACTCGATCGTTTAACCCATCACGTCCACATCCTCGAGATGAATGGCGAAAGCTATCGGCTCAAACACAGTCGCAACAACCGAAAATAACCAGCCCGCAATCACAGTCAGAATAATGCTGGCCTTATGGCCAGCATGCGCTTTGGCACGCTTCAGCTTTGTGACGAGCACGCGTGCAAAAGCGCCACAAAACATCAACCGAAGTGGCCCATTTTTACGCCGCGACATGGACCCATTTTACTCTGCGATTGACAGTATCCAGCCAGGCATGGTTTTCGTCGCCTTTCCGTGCGCCCGGAGCATCCCGGAACTGATCCCGCTGCACAGCAGGCTTTTAAAAAAACTTTGCCAGCCTCATAGCCGATACCCTGCCAAAACATGCAAAGGGGAAGCCGCTTGAGGTATGGTTCCAGGATGAAGCCCGCGTCGGGCAGCAAGGAACCCTCACCCGCAAATGGGCCAGGCGTGGAACCCGCCCGCGCGCACCACGTGATACGCGCTGCAAATGGAGCTATATCTTCGGCGCAGCCTGTCCTGCCTGTGGCACGGCGGCTGGGCTGGTCCTGCCTTACGTCAACGCCGAAGCAATGGGGCTGCATCTCGATGAGATCGCAAAGACAATCGCACCCGGCGCACATGCCTTGCTCATCATCGACGGGGCTGGTTGGCACGGAGCAAAATGCTTGCAGGTGCCAGATAATACTACACTCGTAAAACTGCCCCCATACTCACCGGAATTGAACCCAATGGAAAACGTTTGGGCCTATCTGCGGTCGAACAAACTCGCTGTCTCTGTCTTCGACACATATGAAGAAATCCTCGAAAAATGCGCCCGGGCCTGGAACTTCTTTGCGAACGACCCTGAACGCATAACTTCAATCACAGATCGAGAATGGATAAAGGTCAATTAATTGGGCCGTTGGTATCAGTCACTCTTTGGAACGTTGTCCTCTTGGCGGGATTGCTTTCACTTCAGCCCCTCGTCCGCGTCAGTAAGTCAGCCCCAAAATACGCTCTTTCGAACTTTGACAATCGCATCGAAGAGGGTGTCTTTGCCAGGCGGCTTGCAATGGTGCGCTCCAATCAGTGTAATCGGCGGAGCAATACTCGGCCAGGGTAGCGGCGTCGTTGTGTTGTCGCGGGCGGCGTAAAAGTCGTCCACTTTTGCCCTTTCGTTTGATGGGAGGGCCGGGGGATTTTCACCGTGGAATTGTATTTGAAGGTGCGTCAGGCTCATTTTCAGGATGGGTTGAGCGGGCGTCGGATTGCCCGGGATTTTGGGATTGGCCGAGACAGTGTTGCGAAGATGTTGGCCTATTCGGAGCCACCGGGGTATCGGCGGACAGCGCCGATTAGGCGCCCGAAGCTGGATGCGTTCACCTGCCAGATCGACCAATGGCTTACTGAGGACAAAGCGCGTCCGCGCAAGCAGCGCCACACCGCAAAGCGTATCTTTGAGAGGCTGCGCGACGAGTGCGGCTTTGATGGCGGATACACAATCGTCAAAGACTGCGTCCGGGCCAGGAAGCGCTCTGGCAAAGAGATGTTCGTGCCGCTCAGCCATCCGCCCGGGCATGCGCAGGCGGATTTTGGTGAAGCGCCTGTCGTGATTGGCGGCGTTGAGCGGAAGGCGCACTTCTTCGCCTTTGATCTGCCGCAGAGCGATGCGTGTTTTATCCGGGCCTATCCTGCGGCAACCACCGAGGCCTGGCTGGATGGGCATGTGCATGCCTTTGCTTTCTTTGGGGCGGTTCCCCTGTCGATCCTCCATGACAATGACCGCTGCCTGGTGGCGCGGATCCTGCCGGACGGCACCCGGCAAAGAACCCAACGGTTCAGCGCAATGCTGTCGCATTATGTGGTCCGGGATCGCTACGGCCGTCCCGGCAAGGGGAACGACAAGGGAGCGGTCGAGGGGTTGGTCGGCTACGGGCGGCGCGACTTCATGGTGCCGATCCCGTCCTTTCCGGACCGGGATGCGTTCAACGCTCACCTGGAAGAGCAATGCCGCAAACGGCAGGACGATGTCCTGCGCGGACACAAGGCCAGCATCGGCGAACGGCTGCAAGCCGATCCGGCGGCAATGCAGGATTTGCCCGGCGCACCCTTCGAGGCCTGTGAGTTGCAAAGTGGCCAGGTCACATCGACATCGGTGCTGCGGTATCGCGGTAACGACTACTCGGTGCCGGTCGCATATGGCCACCGCGCGGTCTGGATCAAGGGCTTCGTGATCCGCGTCGTTATCGGTTGCGCCACTGAGGTGATCGCCGATCATCCCCGCTCTTATGACAGCGGTGACATGGTGTTCGACCCGCTGCATTACCTGCCGCTGATCGAGCGCAGGATCATGTCCTTCGATCAGGCTGCGCCCTTGCAGGGTTGGGAACTGCCTGACGCCTTCGCCACGCTCCGGCGCTTGCTGGAAGCCCGGCAGGGCAAGGCGGGCAAAAGGGAGTATGTCCAGGTCCTGCGCCTGTCGGAACGGTTCGAGCTGGAGGTGCTGCATCTTGCCGTCAAAGACGCCCTGCGAATGGGGGCGGTCAGCTTCGATGCGATCAAGCACCTCGTCCTGTGCCGCGTCGAGCGAAGGCCCCCGAGGTTGGATTTGGATGTCTATCCGTTCCTGCCCGGAACCAACATCGCCACCACCTCGGCTTCTTCCTGTATGAGCCTTCTGTCAGGAGGTGACGCATGACGGATGCACCCGAACTGCCGCTGACACACCACCTCAAGACTCTGCGCCTGCCCACCTTCCTGCGCGAGCATGACAAGCAAGCGCGCATTTGTGCGGCGGAAGGCCTGGATCATGTGCGCTATCCAGCCCGGCTGACCGAGCTGGAACCAATCGATCGGGAGAGGCGCATGGTCGAGCGCCGGATCAAGGCGGCAAAGCTTCCAACCGTCAAAAGCCTCGACAGCTTCGACTTTACGGCCATCCCCGGTCTGAACAAGATGATGGTGCTGGAACTGGCGCGCTGTGAATGGATCGAGCGCAGGGAGAACGTCATCGCGCTCGGCCCGTCGGGAACCGGCAAAACCCATGTCGCTCTCGGGTTGGGGCTGACCGCCTGCCAGAAAGGGTTGCCTGTCGCCTTCGTAACCGCCGCAGCTCTCGTGCACGGGATGATGGAGGCCCGCGACGAGAAACGCCTCCGGCAGCTTCAGCGCAAACTGGCCAAGGTCAAACTGCTGATCATCGACGAGCCGGGCTTCGTCCCCTTGAGCAAAACCGGCGCCGAGCTTCTGTTCGAGCTGATCTCTCAGCGCTGCGAGCGTGGCTCAACCCTGATCACATCGAACCTGCCCTTCGAGGAATGGACCGAGACATTCGGCACCGAACGCTTGACCGGCGCGCTCCCGGACCGGCTGACACATCACGTCAACATCCTCGAGATGAACGGCGAAAGCTACCGCCTCAATCAGAGCCGCGCACGTATTGCCAACCCTTCAACCTGACAACTGAACAATCGGCCTGACGGCCAATGCGCCTTGGAACGTGCTTGCTGATTGGTGGCCACACGCCCCAAGGCGCACTCCACAAACTGGCCGACTTTTGCTCCGCCCCAGTGGCCGGATTTTACTCCGCCGTTGACACCAATCAGACCGAAGCCCTGATGCTCTGGGTGCCCGTCGCGGTCCTTGCGGTAGCGGTTGCCCCCGAAAAATCGCATGTGCACGTCCCACTGATCGCGATCATCTTCTTGATCGCAAGGCCTGCCTATGCCGCGGTTTCGCTGGCTGGTATTCCTTTGCTGCGCTCCCTGGCGTGGATCGTGGGTTTTGCAGCGTGGGTTTACCTGACTTGGATCGTCCTGGGAGTGTTTGCGTCCTGACGCATGGTGCGCTTGACCCTGGCAAACAAACCCGCTCAACCCAGACGTTCCACAATGCAAGTCTTAAGATTGGTACTATCTTTCAATTGTGCAGATGCATTGTTGGACATAATTTGGTCCGTTAATGCAGGCCGCCACTTGCCATGATGATCGAGGTTACTCAAGGACTAAGCCGCTCTCGCGGCATTGGCGCGTGTGGCTAACGGACGACAACTTCACTGATGCCGCGCATTTTGCGATGTGACTGATCTGACTGACGATTGAGCTTTTGAATTGCCCCGGTTTTACCGGAGGGTTGTTGTTTCAAATATTAGGCTGCTTTTTCAGCTTCGATCAAGGCTTCATAGAAATTCTCCTCTGCTTCTTGTGGCGTGACGTATCCGATTTTGCTGTGCAGGCGTTTTGTGTTGTACCAATTGACCCACTTCAGGGTTTCCCATTCGATCTGTCCGACAGATTTCCATGGCCCCATGAAGTCGATGACTTCGGTTTTGAACAGGCCAATTGTGCTTTCGGCCAGGGCGTTGTCATAGCTGTCGCCAACACTTCCGACGGATGGATCGATGCCGGCCTCGGACAGTCGTTCGGTGTAGCGAATGGATGGATATTGCGACCCACGGTCCGAATGGTGCACCAAATCCCCGGAAGGAACGCGCTGATAGATTGCCTGGTTCAAAGCGTCCGGCACAAAGCCGGTCGTCATGGACGTGGACACGCGCCAACCGACGATCTTACGAGCGAAGACATCAATCACGAAGGCAACATAAACCATGCCCTGCCAGCTTGAGACATAGGTAAAATCACTGACCCGGAGCTGGTTTGGCATGGTGGCTGTGAAGTCACGATTGACTTTGTCGTCCGGGCATGGCCGAGAGGTGTCAGGGTTGGTGGTGATTGGCTTTTGACCGCGCACAACGCCCTGTATTCCCATAGCTTTCATCAGACGTTCCACTGTGCAGCGCGCGATATCATGACCCGTCCGGCGCAGGTCATGCCAGATTTTACGCGCGCCATATCGTTTACCACTGCCATCAAAGGCTTCCCTGATCTTCTCTCGGTCGATGATGTCCTGTTTGGCCCTGTCCGATGCCAGATCAGGATCGCGGGCAACGGCCGTACGGGCATAAAATGTAGATGGGGCAATCGGCAGAACCCTGCAGATCGGCTCGACCCCGTGGATCACTCTATGCTCTTCGATAAAGGCGATCATCGCTTGAACGGGCGGTCGATCTCCGCCTGGGCAAAATATGCAGACGCCTTCTTCAGGATTTCATTGGCCTGACGAAGTTCACGAACCTCGCGTTCCAGTTCTTTAATACGATCCTTCTCTGCCGTTGTTAAACCGTCGCGCTGCCCAGCATCCCGGTTCAGGCGCTGTCGCCCGCCAAGCGGCTGTATCACCGGTGTAATTACTGCGTTGTTCCTGAAAAAGCCGAACACCACGGGCACGCAATTCGGCAGGATAGGCGGGGTTGTATTTCTTCTTGGTCATATGGATCACCTGTAGAGTGTTTTACTCTCCGGTAAAACCGGGGCAATTCACCTGCTGACCGTTCTGATGCCGATCTCCTTCGCGCTGCGGACGCTTCTTGCCGGTGCGCAGCGTATTCGCAGCGCGGATCTGGCGCCTCTGGCCGCAACGATTTTCGCCGTCGCGGCAGGCGCCATGTTCGTAGTCGTCGCCGCCACGGGCCGTCTGCCGGATCTGCCGGTCTATCTGGCTGACGCCGGCATCGCGATCCTCACCTTCTCAGTGGCTGAGGCGGTTGGAGCCATCGCCATGATCGAACTGGTGCGCCATTCCGGGTCTGTTTTTGCGGGTCAGAAGTCCTTCACCACCGCCCTCGGCGGCGTCATCTGGAGCATAATCCTTCTGGGGGCGACGATCACATTGACCACGGCCGGGGCGCTGCTGTTACTTTTGATCGGCCTGCTGCTGGTCGCCAGAAGACCATCGCAGGCAAAGCTGTTCCCGCCACGGCAAATGCGGACCGATCCGCATGTTCCTTTCAAACGCAGTAGAAACGCATGACCAAGCCAGCCTGTATTCTGATCGTGGATGATCACCAGACCAATCGGTTGAAACTGTCACTGGCGGTGCGCCAGCTTGGCTACACGGCTGAAATCGCCGCGGGTGGGCAGGAGGCTTTGGCCGCTTTGCAGACGCTCTCTGTCGACTTGATCCTGCTCGATCTCGTGATGCCCGTGATGGATGGCTATGCGGTGTTGGAATTTCTGAAAAACGACACCGTCCTGCGCGACATCCCCGTGATCGTCATCTCGGCGCTGGACCATATCCAGGATATCGCCCGTGCAATTGAATGCGGTGCCGAAGATCACCTCCCGAAGTTTTTGGAACCCGTCCTGCTGAAGGCCCGCCTTGGCGCGTGCCTTGAAAAGAAAAAGCTCCGCGACATCGAAGTGGAATACCTTGAACAGGTCGAACGCCTGACATTGGCCGCCTCTCTGGTTGAGCGTGATGATTTCCGGCCGGATGATCTGAAGCTGGACAGTGTCGCGGCGCGGTCTGACCCGCTGGGGCAGCTGGCACGCATGTTCATAACGATGGCAAAGCAGGTCCATGACCGCGAAAAGGAACTGCGCAACAAAGTGATCGATCTTCAGATCAAGATCGACAAAAAGGCGCGCGACGCGCAGGTCACAACCATCACCGAAACCGATTATTTCAAAGAGCTTCAAACGCGGGCCGATGGCCTGCGCACGATGCTGAATTCCAACACAGAACCGACAGGATCGGATTAGAGAAGGCAAGATTATGGGCAAGATCATTTCAGTTCATTCCTTTCGGGGCGGGACCGGCAAGTCGAACACTACGGCAAATATTGCGGTGCAACTGGCAATGACCGGACAAAAGGTGGGTGTCATAGACATCGATATCCAATCTCCGGGAATTCACGTGTTGTTCGGCATGGTGGGCAAGGACGTTGGAAAGACGCTGAACGACTATCTTTGGAACAAGGCGGCAATTGTCGATGCGGCCTATGGCGTCACACCCTCCGGCCTGTCGGGGCAGGTCTTCCTGATCCCGTCGAGTTCTTCGGCAAGCGAGATCGTCAACGTGCTGCGCGAAGGTTACAATGTTTCACTTCTGACCACAGGCTTCCGGCAATTGCTCGATGAACTGGGCCTCGATGTCCTGCTGATCGACACCCATCCGGGCCTGAACGAGGAAACGCTGTTCTCCATCGCGATCAGTCACGCGCTGGTCATCGTCATGCGTCCTGATCATCAGGATTACGAAGGCACCGGTGTGACGGTTGAAGTGGCGCGTTCGCTTGAGGTGCCACGCATGAAACTCGTGGTCAATAAAACGCCCTCATCTGTGGATGTGGAGGGGGTCAGAACACGCGTGTCAGATGCGTATGGTGTGTGCGACGTCGAGGTCCTCCCGCATTCCGATGAAATGATGATGCTGGCCTCGGGTGACGTGTTCTCCATTGAATATCCCGAACACAGCCTGGCATCTGCATATCGCACTCTGGCCCATGATCTGGTGACATAAGTGACGGCTCCGCCACTTATATCGCGAAACGAGTTGTTATCGCAGGGATTGGGGGGGCGACCGGCGTCGTGGTGAAACCGCGCTGGCGCTGATCGAGGCCCGTGCCGAGCGTGAGAAACGAAACAGAGGTCAGGTCAACGCACCCTATCAGACAGAGGGCGCCTTTTCGGCCGGGACATCCGCCTATCTTTCCGCGATTGCCGAGCGCGATGGATCAGTTTCCAACGTCAGTATGCGCGACATCGAAAGGAGCGCCGAAGCCTGGAGTGATATTGCACCGGGGCACCCCGAAGTCCGTGCCTGGATGGCTAAACTTCTGAGTGAAAAGTACCGCTTTAAAGCGTCCCACGTCCCTGCAACAATTGCGGCGCTGGGACTTGAGGAAACGGACGCCGCGCGCGCTTTTCGCACCGCGTTCGATGCCCCGCTCGACAGCATCTACGACACAGGCTTTCGACCTCTGCAAGCGTTGGGGTGGCGCTGGTCGCGCCTTTCTGCCGCTCTGGAATCGCTGCCCCCGTTCTGGACCGCATTCGCGCTCACACTGACAGAAATCGGCGGTGCCGGAACGCTCGCTCTGCCTATCGCGCTCGCCACAATCGGGCCAATCGCGGGGCTTGGCATCCTTTTGTTCGTCGGGTTGATCAACATTGTGACCGTGGCCTATCTGGCCGAAGCCTCGGCCCGCAACGGCACGATCGTCTATGGCAGCGCCTTTATCGGAAAACTGGTGCAGGATTTCCTTGGCCCGGCAGCATCTTTCGTGGTGCGCGCGGCGTTGTTCCTGTTTTGCTGTTCCGTGCTGATCGCCTACTATACCGGTTTTTCCTCAACGCTCTCTGCGTTCAGTGGAGTGCCACCCTATGTCTGGGCGGTCATGATGTTCGCCATTACCGCCTTCGCCGTCCTTCGGCGCGGCCTTGTTGGCACGTTGTCTTCTGCGCTTTTGATCGGCATCATCAATATCTCGATCCTTGTGATCCTGTCGCTTGTTGCGCTGCGCCATTTTGATGCACAGTTCTTCACTGCGGGGCGCGTGCCGTTCGTGGGTGCAGACTCCTTTGACCCGAGCCCTTTTCAACTGATTTTCGGTATCGTGATGGCTGCCTATTTCGGGCATGTGTCGGTCAGCAACTGCGCGCAAGCGGTACTCAGACGGGAACCGGACGGTCGATCGCTGATTTCCGGGACAGTGGCTGCCATGATCGCCGCGATGGCGGTCTATGCGCTCTGGACCGTCAGCATCGGCAGCGCCATTTCACCGGAGCGGCTGAAAAGTGAAGGCGGCACAGCGCTGATCCCTCTGGCCGAAGTCGGAGGCCCAACCGTGCAGGTCCTCGGGACGATGTTTGTTGTGCTGGCGCTTGGGATGGGCTCGGTTCATTTCTCATTGGGAATCTTCAACATTGGCCGCGAAGCTTTTGCCGCCAGTATCCGACACCGTTACGGCATCGCCAATCTCATCGCCCTCGGGCCATTGATCCTGATTTTTGCCTACGTCCAGTGGTCCTTCGCCAGCGGTAACGCCTCCTTTATCAAACCCCTTGAACTGCAGGGGGCGTTGCTAACACCGATCATAGCCTCTCTTTTCCCTGCAATGCTGATCATTGCGGGGCGCAGGCGTGGTCAGTCGGTCGGGCGGGCGCGATTGCCGCGCATCTTGGCAAATCCGCTGGTCGCCAGCCTCATCGCGTCGCTTGCGATTGGCAGCCTGGTGCTGCATGCAACGCTGATCTGGGACGACCCCCTACCGCGCCTTCTTGCAGCGGCTGCCACTGTGATCTGTTTGTCGCTGGTCGCGAAAAGCTGGCTGCGCCAGGACTTCCGGCCCGGGCTCTACATCACTCTGACGCAGCGCTCGGATGCGACGACACCAAAGATTGCGGTTGCAGCAAACGGGCAAGACGTCGACGCCAGCCTGTCTTTCTCCAAGGCTCAATTAGCATTTATTATGCGTGGCGACCTGTGATAGAACACACCATGAACAAAATTATGGGTGCGGCACATGGATCATCAGGCTTTTTTGGTGTGGCTTAACGAGATCGACAACCTTTCATCGAAACAACGGGCTGAAACCGGACGGCTCGTTGCCGGGGTTTCGTCGCTGGAAAGCGTGATCGATCTCCTTGAGGCGACTGTTCGCGAGGGGCGTATCTGTCCGCACTGCGCTTCGGGCGGTGCGATCATCAGAGGCCATGCAAGTGGCCTGACGAGGTTCTTTTGCAAAAGCTGTCGCAAAACCTTCAACGCGCTGACCGGGACGCCGCTTGCCCGCTTGCGCCACAAGGACAGGTGGGCAGAGTTTGCAGCTTCCCTGCGCGACGGCGAAACGGTAAAGGCGTCCGACGGGCGTTGTATGGTGGCCGACACCACAGCTTTTCGTTGGCGTCATCGCTTTCTTCAGGCTGTAACGGTCGGTGCGGTCAAGCTGTGCGGGATCGTCGAAGCCGACGAGACGTTCTTTCTGCACAGCCGGAAAGGGGAGCGTAATCTCTCTCGAAAAGCCCGCAAACGCGGGGGAAAGGCCTCAAAACGCGGATTGTCGAAGGAGCAGGTTCCGGTCCTCGTTGCAGTCGACCGATCAGGCACCACCATCAGTGCTGTCTTGCCTGCGGTGACAGCCGAACATCTCAAAACGGTTCTGCAGCCACGTCTTGATGGGGACGCTCTCCTGGTGACCGATGGCTGCACCGGGTACCCGCCCTGCGCCGCAGAAATGGGCGTCAGCCATGAAAGTCTCAACCGGACCGCCGGAGAACGTGTCCGTGGTGAATTGCACATTCAAACCGTGAACAGTCGGCATGAGCGGTTAAAGACCTTTCTGCGCCGCCATCGGGGTATCGCAACCAAATACCTGGACAGCTACCTTCGGTGGTTCCACCTTGCCGTCCTTCCGAGCCACCAAACGCCGCGCGCGATACTTGCCGCAGCAGCAGGCATCCTGCCTGTAATACGCCACGCATAATCAATGCTAATTGAGCCTTCTCCAAAGAAGGAGCGGTTGAAATCTCCTTTGAAAACGCTGTTCTGTCCATCAGTTCAGTCACTGTAATCGGGCATCAAAATGCCGAGAATTTCGAAGATTATCCCATGAAGGGCACATTCCAGGTCCTGGGGGCTGACAGCGGTCTTTTCGGAGAAGCACACATTTCCGAAGTGGTGCGGATACAAGGTGAAAGAATAGTTGCCATCCGGCTTTTCCACGAAGTTTCTTAAGCACGCTTCCTGGAAGTTCTCTTACTTGGCTGCTCTGCTGCAGTTCAGCCCCAGAGCAGACTTTCGTTTCCAATGCAGCATCGGTCAAAATGGGCTCTTGGACTAAGCCGCTCTCGCGGCATTGGCGCGTGTGGCTAACGGACGACAACTTCACTGATGCCGCGCATTTTGCGATGTGACTGATCTGACTGACGATTGAGCTTTCTCAATTGGACAGGAGGTTCCCATGACACAGGAGAAGATGAGCCCGCTGCGTGCGCGGATGATCGAGGACATGCGTATTCGCGGGATGGCGGAGACGTCTAAGGTTTGTGGCTGTTGTCATCGTGAGATGCAGCGGCGACAAATCTGACAAGGAGGAAAGCGTGGGCGGATTTCGGTGCTATGGGGATTGTGTACTATGGCTGCGGTGATTGATGTGCAGAACTATCGGCTGCGTGATGACAAGCAGCGCTGATAAGTCGATTTTCCCAGCCCGATTTGGCTGATTGATATCCCGTTTTGCCGCCATTGGCCTGTTGTAGCGCAGGTTTTGGCGGGATGGTCGCACCGATGGGTCCGGCGTCCGCGTAATGAAGGACCCGATTTGATAGTCGTATCATGCGGCGTCCTCCCATGGCGGTGCGCGGGACTTGGGTGTTTGGCCCCGCATGAAGGTCTCGATGATGATCATTGCGCCACCGCATTTGGGGCACGGCTGGGACTGGTCTCGTTCGTCGGTATCGACACCTTGATCCTCATGGGCTTTCGGAATGGCGTCTGCTTCAACCTCCAATAAAGACCTGATCTTTGCGATCCTGTCGCGACGGATGCCGTTCGCGAGGAAGCCTGTGTGGCGGATGCGGTGGAAGCCGGAGGGCAGGACATGGATCAGGAAGCGACGGATGAACTCGGACGTCGGCAGACGCATGACCTTCATCCTGTCCCCACGTTTGATGCGATAATCTTTCCACCGGAAGGCCACAGTGTTGGCATCAGCGCTGATCAGGCGGTGGTTTGAGATCGCCACGCGGTGCGTGTAACGGCTCAAGTACGCCAGCACGGCCTCAGGCCCGCCGAAGGGTGGTTTGGCATAAACCACCCAGTTGGTTAAGGTTTGTGGCTGTTGTCATCGTGAGATGCAGCGGCGACAAATCTGACAAGGAGGAAAGCGTGGGCGGATTTCGGTGCTATGGGGATTGTGTACTATGGCTGCGGTGATTGATGTGCAGAACTATCGGCTGCGTGATGACAAGCAGCGCTGATAAGTCGATTTTCCCAGCCCGATTTGGCTGATTGATATCCCGTTTTGCCGCCATTGGCCTGTTGTAGCGCAGGTTTTGGCGGGATGGTCGCACCGATGGGTCCGGCGTCCGCGTAATGAAGGACCCGATTTGATAGTCGTATCATGCGGCGTCCTCCCATGGCGGTGCGCGGGACTTGGGTGTTTGGCCCCGCATGAAGGTCTCGATGATGATCATTGCGCCACCGCATTTGGGGCACGGCTGGGACTGGTCTCGTTCGTCGGTATCGACACCTTGATCCTCATGGGCTTTCGGAATGGCGTCTGCTTCAACCTCCAATAAAGACCTGATCTTTGCGATCCTGTCGCGACGGATGCCATTCGCGAGGAAGCCTGTGTGGCGGATGCGGTGGAAGCCGGAGGGCAGGACATGGATCAGGAAGCGACGGATGAACTCGGACGTCGGCAGACGCATGACCTTCATCCTGTCCCCACGTTTGATGCGATAATCTTTCCACCGGAAGGCCACAGTGTTGGCATCAGCGCTGATCAGGCGGTGGTTTGAGATCGCCACGCGGTGCGTGTAACGGCTCAAGTACGCCAGCACGGCCTCAGGCCCGCCGAAGGGTGGTTTGGCATAAACCACCCAGTTGGTTAAGGTTTGTGGCTGTTGTCATCGTGAGATGCAGCGGCGACAAATCTGACAAGGAGGAAAGCGTGGGCGGATTTCGGTGCTATGGGGATTGTGTACTATGGCTGCGGTGATTGATGTGCAGAACTATCGGCTGCGTGATGACAAGCAGCGCTGATAAGTCGATTTTCCCAGCCCGATTTGGCTGATTGATATCCCGTTTTGCCGCCATTGGCCTGTTGTAGCGCAGGTTTTGGCGGGATGGTCGCACCGATGGGTCCGGCGTCCGCGTAATGAAGGACCCGATTTGATAGTCGTATCATGCGGCGTCCTCCCATGGCGGTGCGCGGGACTTGGGTGTTTGGCCCCGCATGAAGGTCTCGATGATGATCATTGCGCCACCGCATTTGGGGCACGGCTGGGACTGGTCTCGTTCGTCGGTATCGACACCTTGATCCTCATGGGCTTTCGGAATGGCGTCTGCTTCAACCTCCAATAAAGACCTGATCTTTGCGATCCTGTCGCGACGGATGCCGTTCGCGAGGAAGCCTGTGTGGCGGATGCGGTGGAAGCCGGAGGGCAGGACATGGATCAGGAAGCGACGGATGAACTCGGACGTCGGCAGACGCATGACCTTCATCCTGTCCCCACGTTTGATGCGATAATCTTTCCACCGGAAGGCCACAGTGTTGGCATCAGCGCTGATCAGGCGGTGGTTTGAGATCGCCACGCGGTGCGTGTAACGGCTCAAGTACGCCAGCACGGCCTCAGGCCCGCCGAAGGGTGGTTTGGCATAAACCACCCAGTTGGTTTTGCGCAGCGGCGCGAGATGGGCGGCGAAGGTATCGGGGTCGGCCAGCTTTGCCAGTTTGCCGAAGAAGCGCAGCTTGCCTGCTTTGTGCAATCCGCTCAGCCCTTCGAGGAACAGGCGGCGGAACAAACGCGCGAGCACCTTTACCGGCAGGAAGAAGCCTGAGCGGCAGTTCTTCCAGCGCTTGCCATCGGACGACAATCCACCGCCCGGCACGATGATATGCACATGCGGGTGGTGCGTCATCGCGGATCCCCATGTATGCAGCACGCTCGTCATGCCAATCTTTGCACCAAGATGTTTTGGATCGGCTGCGATTGTCAGCAGAGTTTGCGCCGCCGCCTTGAACAGGAGGCCGTAGACCACCGCTTTGTTCTGGAAGGCAATGTCGGCGATTTGCGATGGCAGCGTGAAGACCACGTGGAAATACTCAATGGGCAACAAGTCTTCCATGCGCGCCTGCATCCAGTCCTGCGCCGCTGCACCTTGGCACTTCGGGCAATGCCGATTGCGGCACGAGTTGTAGGCGATGTGCTGGTGACTGCATTTGGTGCAAGCGGCAACATGCCCGCCAAGCACAGCGGTCCGGCAGCTCTCTATCGCCGACATCACTTTTAACTGCTGTAGGTTCAAGTGTCCGGCGTGGGCCAGGCGATAGGTAGCACCATGGGCGCGGAAGATGTCTGCGACCTCCAGCTTGAGGCGAGACATGGAAGCCTAGTTTAACCGGGTCCGGCCTCCCGCCGCACCAGCAGATCAAACGGGCTGGTGACACTCTGGATCGTCTTGGTTGCCACCTTGGTATAGATCGTCGTCGTTTCCAGCTTGGCATGGCCCAGAAGCACTTGGATCACCCGGATGTCGGTCCCACCCTCCAGCAGATGCGTGGCAAAGCTGTGCCGCAGAGTGTGGGGCGACACCTGCTTCTTGATCTCTGCAAAATCGCATGCGACCCCAAAGGCCCGATTGAACTGCCGCGTCGAGATTGGATCGATCCGGTTACGACCCGGGAACATCCAACCTCTCGGCCGCACTTCTCGGTAATAGTCGCGCAACAGGCTCAGAAGGTTCGGCGACAACATGACCTGCCGGTCCTTACGACCCTTACCTTGCTCAATCCGGATCAGCATCCGGTCGCTATCTATGTCGCCAACTTTGAGATGGGTGACCTCGCTGGCGCGCAGCCCGCCACCATAGGCCACGCTGAAGGCCGCGCGGTATCGTAACCCAGGCCCAGGTGCCGCTTCGATAATACGCGCGACTTCCTCGGCGCTGAGCACAACGGGGATCTTCTTAGCCGCCCGTTGATAGCGCATATGCCGCTTCATCTCGGGACGCGGGCACGTCGTCGCAAAGAAGAAACTCAACACTGTCAGCCGGTTGTTGAAGGTCGGTGCGCCAATGCCGCGCTCCTTCATATCGAGCTGGAACGCCCGCAGATCTTCCGGTGTCGCGCTATCCGGCGCGTGACCCAGAAACCGCGTAAAATCCCGCATCCCTCGCAAATACATTGTCTGCGTTTTCGACTGCAGCCCTTTGATCCGCATATCTTCGAGAAATCGCTGGCGCAGTGCAGGTACATATTGGTCTGACATTGAAACCTCCTATCGTCAGATTGAGAAGGTCCCAATCGTCCAACAGAATCGTCAGTTCACAAAATCACGGCGCTTCGATCAGCGCGAAACCCTCGACACAAGCGCCAATACCGCGAGAGCGGTTTCGTCCTCGTCCCGCCTAGCTGACCTTCTGCTCAGACTGCGCCGAACGACTGCTTTCAGCGAATGCAACGCCCGCTAGGCAATTATCTGTTGATGTGAACCCGCCAGACGCTTTCTTCAGATTTCGGCTGAAGAGAAACCCGAGGGCGAACGGGTGCGCTGGGGTCAAACGATCTGGCACGATACGATGTCAGCGGGTTGGCCGGTCATCGGATATCGCCGCGACGCAGGATTTTCTGGCGCTTGGGGCCAGGCCCGCGCCAGTCAGCATCGCGATGGAGGCTGCGTTGTCCGGGGCGGCAAACGCGATAACCCGTTCTGCGCCCAGATCCGTCAGGCTGGCCTGACACAACCGCGCGGCCACATAGCTGCCCAACCCATGTCCGCGTATCGACGGCGCAACCGCAATCAACCCCATCCATGCGCAATCAGCCAGGGCAGAAAAGCGGTTTTGCAACATGCCGGTGAAACCCGCCGCTACGATTGCGCCCGCCTGATCCGCGATCACGAGTGTCATCGCCGGGCAAAGCACGCCCCCCATCAGATCGGCAGAGAGCGGCGAGATGCCGTGATCGGCCAGAAACGCCTGCACGTCTGGCAAACGGTCTGGCCCGACAGACCCTGCGACAAAACCCTGCGGCAGCGGATCGTTCAGGCGTTTCCTGCTGGGGGCATCAAGCGTTTCGCGCTCGCCCATAAAGCCATTCCATTCAAAGAAGTTGATGCCGATATCGGCAAATGTCTCACGCAGTTCGACCGTATCCTCAGGCGGTATCCAGCGAAAGCCGAACATCCGGTCTTGCTCCAGATGTTTAAGGATCATGTTCCAGTCCACGGCGCGCCAGTTATCGGCCGCCATCAGCCGCCCGGTCACACACAGACCCGGTGTCTCCATGATCCGGGGCATGAGCAAATCTGATTTGCGCTGCAGCCGTTGCGTTTCCTGCGATCCGAAATATGCCGACATGCGCGCGCCTTTGATCTATTGCCCTAAGGAGAATCCTTGAAGTCTTGCACTCTAGGCCGTAGATCATCTGCATGACACGGATTTTTGACATGGATGATCGCGCGCGCCTGCCCTGGCGGTTTTTCGGTGCGTCCTGCACGGTGCTTGCCCGCCTATAAGGCGGCACCCCTTGTCAGCCAATTATTCCAATCAGCGATGGGAGAGGACACATGTCCCCCAAGACACTCTATGATAAAATCTGGGGCGCGCATCTGGCGCATGAGGCCGACGACGGTACGTCCCTGCTCTATATTGATCGCCACCTTGTGCATGAGGTGACCAGCCCGCAGGCCTTTGAGGGGTTGCGCATGGCGGGTCGCACCGTGCGCGCACCGGACAAGACTATCGCCGTGCCGGATCACAACGTACCCACCACGCTGGACCGCGCCAATGCCGCGACCATGACCGAGGACAGCCGCATTCAGGTTGAGGCGCTGGACAAGAACGCCAAGGATTTCGGTATTCATTACTACCCGGTCAACGATGTCCGTCAGGGCATCGTCCATATTGTCGGCCCCGAACAGGGCTGGACGCTTCCGGGGATGACCGTTGTGTGTGGCGACAGTCATACGGCCACGCATGGGGCGTTCGGCGCGCTGGCCCACGGCATCGGCACATCAGAGGTGGAACATGTGCTGGCTACGCAGACCCTGATTCAGCGTAAGGGCAAAAACATGAAGGTCGAGATCACCGGCAAGCTGCGCCCCGGTGTGACCGCCAAGGACATCACCCTGTCCGTGATTGGTGAGACCGGCACGGCAGGTGGCACCGGCTATGTGATCGAATACTGTGGCGAAGCGATCCGTGATCTCAGCATGGAAGGTCGCATGACCGTCTGCAACATGGCCATCGAAGGTGGCGCGCGCGCCGGTCTGATTGCCCCGGATGAGACCACATATGAATATGTCAAAGGTCGCCCGCACGCCCCGAAAGGCGCACAGTGGGAAGCCGCCCTGACGTGGTGGAAGACGCTGTATTCCGACGATGATGCGCATTGGGACAAGGTGATCACGCTGAAGGGCGAGGATATCGCCCCCGTCGTCACCTGGGGCACCAGCCCCGAGGATGTGTTGCCGATCACCGCGAAAGTACCTTCGGCGGATGATTTCGAGGGTGGCAAGGTCGGCGCGGCGCAACGCTCGCTCGACTATATGGGCCTGACGCCCGGCACCCCGCTGACCGATATCGAGATTGATACGGTCTTTATCGGCTCCTGCACCAATGGGCGGATCGAGGATTTGCGCGCTGCGGCGGAAATCCTCAAGGGCAAGAAGATCAAGGAAGGTTTGCGCGCCATGATCGTGCCCGGTTCGGGCCTTGTGCGGGCGCAAGCCGAGGAAGAGGGGCTTGCGGATATCTTTAAAGAGGCCGGGTTTGAATGGCGTCTTGCGGGCTGTTCGATGTGTCTGGCGATGAACCCTGATCAACTGTCCGAAGGCGAGCGTTGCGCCTCGACCTCGAACCGGAATTTCGAGGGGCGTCAGGGCTATAAAGGCCGCACGCATCTCGTGTCTCCGGGCATGGCCGCAGCAGCGGCGATCACCGGCAAACTGACCGATGTGCGGGAGATGATGTAGCAGAAGATCTAAGGGCAGATGAGCAATATTTGTAATCATGCGGATTGGCCGTTCATTCAGAACGGCGCAGTCACTTTGTTCTTCCGGCAAGAGGTGCTGGAAAACGCAATAGAGATCATGCAGCGTGAAGGATACGCAGAGCGCAAGATCGATTGTGTGAATGAAACGACGATGTTGCGGGATTTCTCTGAGGCCCTACGCTGGCAAGAACAGTTTGGATACGAACCCAAAACGCTGAACCTTAATGCTCTTAGCGACGCTATGGGAGGTGCTACGACAGAAACTCATCCTCGCGTGTTGGTATAGAGCCGGTTTTCTGGGACCCCAAAAAAGAGCAACGAAATGGCTCACGCTGTACTTGATATTATTGAAACCGAGTCGCGGCACCAGTTGTTGTTTGGACATACGCTTGTAGCTTTTGTACACACCAACAACCCTTCCGCGCACTTTGAAGGACTGGGCAGCCGTACTGCTCAGTGGAACCCAACAGAGTGGCTGAACAAGTCACGAGGACTTTGACATATGGACAAATTCAACCAACTCACCGGGATCGCGGCGCCTATGCCGCTGGTGAATATCGACACCGATATGATCATCCCCAAGCAGTTCCTGAAAACCATCAAACGCTCGGGTCTTGGCGCGAACCTGTTTGACGAGATGCGCTTTGACCGGCAGGGCAATGAGATTGCCGATTTCGTGCTGAACCAGCCGCAGTATCGCAAGGCCGAGATTTTGGTGGCTGGCGATAACTTTGGCTGCGGGTCGTCCCGCGAACATGCGCCTTGGGCGATCAAGGATTTTGGCATCCGCTGTGTCATCGCGCCCAGCTTTGCCGACATCTTTTACAACAACTGCTTCAAGAACGGCATTCTGCCCATCGCGCTGACCCAAGAGCAGGTCGATGTGCTGATGAAAGATGCCGAGAAGGGCGCCAATGCCCGGATGGACATTGACCTTGAGGACCAGACCATTACCACATCGGATGGCGAGGTGTTCAGCTTTGAGGTGGATGCCTTCAAGAAACACTGCCTGATGAACGGTCTGGATGATATCGGGCTGACCATGGAAAAGGTCGCCTCGATTGACACATTCGAGGCACAGGCCAGCGCGCAGCGCCCCTGGGTCTGATCCAAAAACCGCCCGGGCCCGTTGCATAGGGTGGGTCCGGGCCTAAACAGCCTTTTTCCAAATCAGAACTGATGTTTAGTGGTGCCCAAGGGCAGCACCCCAAGATGTTGTGGCCTCCCACAACATTGCCCAAATTCGGTGCCGGAATTGATGCATTCCCGCACCAGGTTGTCCACGAAAGCGCCCAAAATTTTAGGCTCAATTAGCATTGATTATGCGTGGCGTGTTACAGGCAGGATGCCTGCGGCGGCGGCAAGTATCGCGCGCGGCGTTTGGTGGCTCGGAAGGACGGCAAGGTGGAACCACCGAAGGTAGCTGTCCAGGTATTTGGTTGCGATACCCCGATGGCGGCGCAGAAAGGTCTTTAACCGCTCATGCCGACTGTTCACGGTTTGAATGTGCAATTCACCACGGACACGTTCTCCGGCGGTCCGGTTGAGACTTTCATGGCTGACGCCCATTTCTGCGGCGCAGGGCGGGTACCCGGTGCAGCCATCGGTCACCAGGAGAGCGTCCCCATCAAGACGTGGCTGCAGAACCGTTTTGAGATGTTCGGCTGTCACCGCAGGCAAGACAGCACTGATGGTGGTGCCTGATCGGTCGACTGCAACGAGGACCGGAACCTGCTCCTTCGACAATCCGCGTTTTGAGGCCTTTCCCCCGCGTTTGCGGGCTTTTCGAGAGAGATTACGCTCCCCTTTCCGGCTGTGCAGAAAGAACGTCTCGTCGGCTTCGACGATCCCGCACAGCTTGACCGCACCGACCGTTACAGCCTGAAGAAAGCGATGACGCCAACGAAAAGCTGTGGTGTCGGCCACCATACAACGCTCAGCGGACGCCTTTACCGTTTCGCCGTCGCGCAGGGAAGCTGCAAACTCTGCCCACCTGTCCTTGTGGCGCAAGCGGGCAAGCGGCGTCCCGGTCAGCGCGTTGAAGGTTTTGCGACAGCTTTTGCAAAAGAACCTCGTCAGGCCACTTGCATGGCCTCTGATGATCGCACCGCCCGAAGCACAGTGCGGACAGATACGCCCCTCGCGAACATTCGCCTCAGGGAGATCGATCACGCTTTCCAGCGACGATACCCCGGCAACGAGCCGTCCGGTCTCAGCCCGTTGTTTCGATGAAAGGTCGTCGATCTCGTTGAGCCACACCAAAAAAGCCTGATGATCCATGTGCCGCACCCCATAATTTTGTTCATGGTATGTTCTATTACAGGTTGGCACGCATAATCAATGCTAATTGAGCCAAATTTTAAGTCTTGTTAACCAAGTTCTTGAGGTGCGTCACGAAAGAAGGCAGAAATTGGACAAGAATGAGGCATACCGCCACAATGTGCGGGATCAAGTTGGGACAATGGCGCAGCATCGCACTGCGCCGGGCCAGGTTGAAGGGAAACGAGCAGTGATTTCACAGCTGACAAGCGCGCTGGCGCGTGCATTTCTGGTCGCCCTTTTGGTGATGGCACCGTCGTTGCTGTTGTCCAGCACCGGATCCGATACCGAACAGCTGGTCGTGATCCTCGCGATCATCGCCGCCTCAATGACCTTCATCGAATATTACGGTCGCTCACCCAGCATTATCGAGTTTCGGTTTGCGCCGCCCTATAACCGTCTGAAATTTGCGGGCCTCAGCACGTCAATCGTATTGCTGAGCCTGATTTGCCGGAGCGAGATCGACCCGGCTTACACCACCGCGTTGTTGTCACAACTGGGTTATGACTTGGGCAATGCGATCGACTTCCCCTATTCGCCCGTCCGCCTGATGGTGTTGATGATGCCGGAAAACGCCTGGCCCGAACTGGTTGATCTGGTCCGTACCGCATCGGGTATTGCCTATATGGCATCGCTTTTGATGATGCTCGTCTTCCTGACATTCGTGCGCCTGCTGGGCTGGCCGACACGTTCGGGTGCCTTCAATGTCCGGACCAATCTGCCGCTGTTTGACCCGACCGGGGGCGGTGACGTACTGGCCCGTCTAAAGCGGGATGCCGGTTTGAACATTGTGCTTGGCGCGCTCTTGCCGTTTATCATACCCGCAGCGGTCAAAGCCGCGTCGGATCTGATCGACCCGATTTCGATCTCGGATCCGCAGACGTTGATATGGACGGTAAGCGCATGGGCATTCCTACCTGCAAGCATGATCATGCGCGGTATCGCGATGAGCAGGATTGCCGACATGGTCGAGGATAAGCGCCCCCGCGCCTATGCCGAAGCGCAGAACGATCCGAAAAAAGCCGGGATGCAACGCGCCTGAAGCGTCACGCCTCTAACCTGAGCCATCAGATAAAGACGAGGCCCGCGCGACACCCATATATCACCGGGCGTTCCGACAAAAACTGTGAGTCAGGTTTTTGGCGAAACGCTGTGATCCTCTGGCTGTGCGTGATGCTGGGGCTTGCCGCCCCGGCTTTGGCCGAGCCGCTGCGCATTGCTACCTTCCATACCGAGCTGGAACGTGATGGCCCGGGCCTGTTGCTGCGCGACATCCTCAAAGGAGACGACGCACAGCTGATCGCGGTGCGGCAGGTGATCGCCGCCACCAGCCCGGATATTCTGGTGCTACAGGGCGTTGATTATGATCACGGGCTGGTCACGCTGACGGCCCTGCGCGACTGGCTGGCGCAAGACGGACCCGACTATCCCCATCTCTTTGCCCGCGCGCCCAACGCAGGGTTGGACAGCGGCGTTGATCTGGATGGCGATGGCCGTCTGGGCGGGCCACGCGATGCACAAGGGTACGGGAGGTTCTTTGGCCAGGGGGCATGGCGATCCTGTCACGTTATCCGATTGCCCATGAGGACGTGCAGGATTTTACCCTCCTGCTTTGGCGCGATGTGCCGGGTGCCCTATTACCGGCAATGAATGGGCAGCCCTTCCCCTCGCCCGAGGCGCAAACCGTTCAGCGTCTGTCGTCGGTCGCCCATTGGGTGGTGCCGGTGCTGATTAGGGAAGAACGCCTGAATCTGATGAGTTTTCATGCCAGCCCGCCGGTGTTTGACGGCCCCGAGGATCGCAATGGGCGGCGCAATCATGATGAACTGAGGTTCTGGCAATCCTACCTGGATGGCGGTTTTGGCCCGGCCCCAAAGGATCGGTTTGTGTTGGCTGGTGTGGGCAATCTGGATCCGGTGGATGGCGAAGGGATCAAACCTGCGATCACGGGTCTGTTGGCCGACCCGCGCCTGCAAGATCCGCGCCCGATGCGCCCGGACGGCCCGTTGATCGACACCCCGGATCAGGCAGGCGATCCCCGGCTGGACACGGCGGCGTGGCCCGGTCCCGGGGCACCTGCGGGTCAGCTATCTGCTGCCCTCGGCTGATCTGCGTGTTGAGGCGGCGGGGGTTTACTTTCCACAATCTGGTCTAAAGCCTCCGACTTTAGTCGGAAAAACATTCAAACGTGCGCCGAAGGCGCTCATGAACCACTGAACCCTCTGACTTTAGTCGGAGGAGGTTCAGTGGCCCTCTCCCGGTGACGCGATGGAGAGCGTTGCCGAGACCGCCAGCCAACATCGGTTGGTCTGGGTTGACCTGATGTTCGATTGACTCAGGTTGCGCTGAGTTGTCGGCCGCCGCGTGATCCTAGCGCACCCTTGGCGTTGGGCGTGATGAAGGGATGCACGACCTTCGCCATGGCCTCCTCCACCGGGGTAGGCCGGAACGCGGGGCACAGCGTTTGGAAACGGGTGCCGTCCAGACTGTGCGGCACATCCCAAAGATAACGCATCTCAAGCAGGCACCGCCCCATGGGCCAGACCGGGCGGGCCAGTTGCAACGGCCACCACGGCATTTTACCAGCGCGCAGCGTGCGGCCCGTGGCTTCGCCCACGGCCTGAGCGAACTCGGCACCGGTCAGCGTATAGCCGGGAAAGGCGATGTCATTGAACCGCTCCAGCTCACCACGCTGTTCGGCCAGCATCACCGCCGCTTGGGTCAGATCGGGCAGATAGGCCCAGGCATGGGCCGCATCCATCCGGCCCGGATAGGTCAGTTGCCCTTTGGGCAATTTCGACAGGATCACCTTGTCGAGCCAGCTGTCCGACGGTTCGGTATCCAGAAAATCACCCGCACGCAGCACGATGGTTTGCACCCCGCTGTCACGATAGCTGCGTTCCAGCGCGATCCTGATCTGGCCCAGCGGATTGGTCGCCTGATGTGGCGTGTCAGGACTCCAGGGTGCCGGGGTCAGGGCGCCATAGACATAAACATTGCCGGGCAGGATCACGGTGGCCCCGCTGGCCTTGGCAGCGCGCTGGATCTGCGCATGGAGCGGCAGAATGGTATCGGCCCAGTCAGGGTATGCCGGGTTCCAGGCGGCCACGATCACATCCGCCTCCATCGCGGCCTGATCCAGATCATCATGCTGGCGATCAAAACTGCGAATGCCCCAGCCTGCATTCCAGAAGGCTTCGGCGGCATGGCGGCCAAACCGGCCCGTGCTGCCCAGTATCAAAACTGATTTCCGCATGATCCGATCCCTTTCTCATTGGTGATCAAGGACAGTATGTCCATTCCGCTAAGAATAGAAATTGCCAAAATTCTGACATATGGTATTCAATAATGAATGGATAAAATACTTGAGTCCCTCGATTGGTCCCTCATCCGCAGCTTTCTGGCGGTGGCCGAACATGGCTCGCTGTCGGGTGCCGCCCGCGCCCTGAACGCCAGTCAGCCAACATTGGGCCGCCAGATCAGGCAGCTTGAAACCGACCTGCAACAAGTGCTGTTTCACCGCCGCCCCCGCGGGCTACACCTGACCGGGAATGGCCGCGCCCTGCTGGCGCCCGCCACGCAGATGCGCGACGCCATGCACCAGATTTCGCTGACCGTCGCCGGGCAGCAAACCCAAATCGAAGGGTCGGTGCGGATCACGGCCAGCGATATGGTGTCCGTCTCGATCCTGCCCGACATTCTGGCCCGGCTGCGGTGGGAGCATCCGGGCATCCAGATCGAACTGGTGGCAACGGACAGCACCGAAAACCTGCTGTTTCGTGAGGCCGATATCGCCCTGCGCATGTACCAGCCCGAGCAGTTGGAACTGGTGGCGCGGAAACTGGGCGAGATGCCGTTGGGCCTGTTTGGATCGCGCGATTATCTGGATCGTGCGGGGCGACCTCAGACTGTTGACGCGTTATTCGAACACCCGCTGATCGGCTATGACCGCAACGAGGAAATCCTGCGCGGCATGCAGGAGCGCGGCTGGCCTGCGACTCGTGATTGGTTCGCGCTGCGCTGTGACAGCCACCCGGTCAACTGGCAGTTGGTGCATGCGGGCTGCGGCCTTGGCTTTGGCCAAGTGCATGTGGCCGAGGGCGATCCGGCGGTCGAGCGCATTGACCTGCCGCTGGACCTGCCAAGCCTGCCTTTGTGGCTGGTCACCCATCAGGCCCTGCGCCACACGCCGCGTATCGCCACTGTCTGGACCGCGTTGGAAGAGGGGTTGAGGCCGCAGCTTTCTTGACCCTCCGGGCCTGTCACGCTAGGCGGTTGCCAACACATACTCGAAAAAGGACGCCCCGTGATGAGCACCCCTTCCCTTCTTATTCTGCCCGGTGACGGGATCGGCCCCGAGGTCATGACCGAGGTTCGCAAGATCATCGACTGGTTTGGCGCCAAACGCGACCTCACCTTTGACGTCAGCGAATATCTGGTGGGTGGTGCGGCCTATGATGCGCATGGCACACCGCTGCATGACGACACGATGGCGCATGCCCTTGAAGTAGACGCGGTTCTGCTGGGCGCCGTAGGCGGGCCGAAATACGACGATCTGGATTTCTCGGTCAAGCCCGAGCGTGGCCTGCTGCGTCTGCGCAAGGAGATGGACCTGTATGCCAACCTGCGCCCGGCGCAGTGCTTTGACGCGCTGGCCGATTTCTCGTCGCTCAAGAAAGACATCGTGGCTGGCCTCGATATCGTCATCGTGCGCGAGCTGACGTCGGGCGTTTATTTCGGCGAGCCGCGCGGAATTTTCGAGGAAGGCAACGAGCGTGTGGGCATCAACACCCAGCGCTATACCGAATCCGAGATCGACCGCATCGCACGGTCCGCGTTCGAGCTGGCCAAGCGCCGCGACAACCGGGTGTGTTCGATGGAAAAGGCCAATGTAATGGAGTCGGGCATCCTGTGGCGCGAGGTGGTGCAGCGGGTGCA
>CBDBLS010000082.1:0-167799 GCA_965207105.1 Roseovarius sp.
CCGGCGGACGGTACAGCCATATCGCCAGCGCGATCATGACCGTGACCACCGCCAAGGTGGCCGGTTGCCATCACATCACCGCCTGTTCGCCTCCGCATCCCGGCGTCGGCGTGGCCCCCGCGATCATCTATGCTGCGCATATTTCCAGCGCTGACAAGATTATGGCGATGGGTGGCGTGCAGGGCGTGGCCGCGATGACGTTCGGCCTGTTCGGTCTGCCACGCGCCAACATTCTCGTCGGCCCCGGCAACCAGTTCGTGGCCGAGGCGAAACGCATCCTGTTTGGCCGCGTCGGCATCGACATGATCGCCGGCCCCACCGACAGTCTGATCCTCGCCGATGCGACCGCCGATGCCCATATTGTCGCCACCGATCTGGTGGGTCAGGCCGAACATGGCTACAACTCGCCCGTCTGGCTGGTCACGGACAATCGCGCGCTGGCACAAAAGGTGATGGAGCTGGTATCGCAGCTGATCAATGATCTTCCGGATGTGAACCGCGACAACGCCACCGCCGCATGGCGCGATTATGCCGAGGTGATCCTCTGCGGCGACCGCGAAGACATGGCCGCCACCTCGGATGATTACGCCCCCGAACACCTGACCGTTCAGGCCGAAGACCTCGATTGGTGGTTGAACCGTCTGACCTGCTATGGCTCGCTGTTTTTGGGCGAAGAAACCACCGTGGCCTACGGCGACAAAGCCTCGGGGACCAACCATGTACTGCCCACCTCGGGCGCGGCCAACTATACCGGGGGCCTCAGTGTGCATAAATACATGAAGATCGTCACCTGGCAGCGCTCCACCCGCGAAGGTGCCAAGGCCGTGGCCGAGGCGACCGCCCGGATCGCCCGTCTCGAAGGCATGGAGGGGCACGCCCGTACCGCCGATGTGCGTCTGGCCAAATACTTCCCCGATGAAGAATTTGACCTGACCGCCGATGGCTGATCCCCGCGCGCTCTTTGACCTATCGGGCCGCGTGGCCTGCATCACCGGGGCCAGTTCCGGCCTTGGTCGGCGGGCGGCCACCGCGCTGGCTGCGGCCGGAGCACAGGTGGTCGGCGTCGCTCGGCGCGACAACCCCTTGCAGCACATGCAGTCCGAGATTGGCGAGAATGCCGCTTATGTGGTCGCCAATGCGGCAGATCGCGATGGTATCCCCGATCTTCTGGCGAAAATCTCGGACCCTTTTGGTGCACCGGATATCGTGATCCATGCCGCAGGGGTGAACACCCGCCAACCTGCGGATGAGGTCACCCCCGAGGGCTGGGATGCCACCGTCGCGCTGAACCTCTCGGCCCCGTTTTTTCTCAGTCAGGCGATGGTGCCTGCGATGAAGGAAAAGGGCTGGGGACGGATCGTCAACTTTGCCTCGCTGCAAACCACCCGCGCCTTTCCCGGCGGCATCGCATACGGTGCCACCAAGGCCGGAATCGGACAACTGACCCGCGCGATGGCCGAGGCATGGTCGCCCTTTGGGATCACCGCCAACGCCATCGGCCCCGGGTTTTTCCCGACGGAATTGACCGAGGCGGTGTTTTCCGATCCCGACCGTGCCGCGCGAAACGCCGCGCAAACCTGCGCTGGCCGCAATGGCCGCATGGAAGACATGGACGGCCCGCTGCTGTTCCTGTGTTCGGACGCGTCTGCTTACGTCACCGGGCAGGTTCTGATGGTCGATGGGGGGTTCACGGCGAAATGAAAGCACTGGTTTATGACGGCGTTGAAACGCTGGGCTACCGCGATGTGCCTGATCCCACACCGGCGGACGGCGAACACCTGATCCGCGTCGATGCGGTGGGGATTTGTGGCTCAGACATGCATGCCTATCTGGGCCATGATGCGCGCCGCCCTGCCCCGCTGATCCTCGGGCATGAGGCCGCTGGCGTTGTCATCGGTGGTGCCCTTGATGGCCGACGCGTGACAGTCAATCCGCTTGTCACCTGTGGCACCTGCCCTGCCTGTGAAGCCAAACGCGAAAACCTCTGCCCGACCCGGCAAATCATTTCGATGCAACCCCGCGAAGGGGCCTTTGCCCAGTATATCTCGATGCCGGACACCAATCTTGTGACGGTTCCAAATGACATCCCACTGGACAAAGCTGCACTGGCCGAGCCTTTGGCGGTCAGCTGGCACGCCGCGCGATTGGCGCTTGAGGCGTTGCATGACAGCAACGAACGCCGTGCCTTGGTGATCGGCGGCGGGGCAATCGGGCTGGCTGCGGCCCTTGCGCTGAAGGCGATGGGCGTCACGGATATCACCGTTGTTGAACCCAACGCCGCGCGCCGCGCCTTCCTCGCCGAAACCTGCCACCAGACAGTCGTTTCCGAAGGCGATGGCCTTTATTCCATCGTGATCGACGCGGTTGGATACGGGGCCACCCGGGCCACCGCCTCGGCCCTTGCGGCTCCGGGCGGCGTGATTGCCCATGTGGGTCTGGGCGAAGATACCGGGGGCCTTGATGTGCGCCGCATGACCCTGCAGGAAATCACCTTTATCGGCACCTACACCTATACGGCAGAAGACTTCCGCCAGACCGCTCAGGCTATTTTTGACGGACGTCTGGGAGATCTGAACTGGGTTGAAACCCGGGCATTGGCCGATGGGGCCGCTGCATTTGCCGATCTCAGACAAGGACGCGTTGCTGCGCCCAAGATAGTGCTTTACCCTTGGTAACAAGGCATTTTGCCACAATTAGGAGAAACCCATGTATACTACTGCGCCTGAATTGACCTGAAGATTTTGTAGAGAGGCTGATTCAATTTGCCGCATGGTCATACGTATCACAGCATGCACTTTGAGAGCATGAACAAGCCCCACAAAACGGTTTCGCTATCTGCCGATCAGCGCCTGGCCCTTGAGGCCATTTGCCGCCGCCGCAAGGTTGAAGCGCTTGTCTGGAGGCGCGCCCGTGCGTTTCCGCTGTTGGATGCAGAAGAAGACGCCGGAACGGTTTGCCGGATTCTGGATATCGGACCGACGGTTCTGACGGAGTGGCGGTTTGCCTTTTCCGGGGCGGGGCTGTCGTTTTTCGGCTTGAAGGATTACAGCCAGCGACAAGGGCATTTGTCGGGGGAGCGCGAACGGGCTTTGAAAGCCCGTTTTGCCGAAAACCCGGCACGGAACGTAGACGAGGTCTGTGCGTATGTTCCGGCGGAATACGGGCGGAGCTACAGTCCCTCGGGGGCCGCCAGGCTGATGCGCCGTCCGGGGTTTGAGTATAAAAAGTGTAAAACGCGGAGCAATATTGGGCCACAGAAGCGGCTGCATATCGCAGTTGTAGCGGAGTAAAAGTCCGCCAGTTTGTGCCCTTCGTTTATTCGGAGGGCGGGAGATGTATTCTGTGGATATTTATAGTCGTGTGCGCCGTGCTTGTTTGAAGGACGGTATGTCTGGCCGAGAAGCGGCGCGGTTTTTCAACATGGCGTAATCAGGATCAGCACTCAGTTACCCCTGTTATTCTGGATGCACATGCAATTGAAAAGGAGACTGACCAATGGAATATTTTGCTGGTTTGGATGTGTCCATGGAAGAGACGCATATCTGCATTCTGGATCGTGAAGGGGCCCTTATTCGTGAAGGAAAAGCGAGCTCAACACCAAAAGCGATCGCTGACTTCCTCGCTTCTGGACCACCATGTGCCAAAGTTGTATTTGAAACGGGACGGATGGCACCAATGCTTTACCATGGGCTGACGGAGCTTGGTGTCCCGGTTGTTTGCATCGAGAGCAGGCAAGCATATCAGGCCCTTAAATCTCTGGCCGGCCACAAGACGGACCGCAATGATGCCCGCGGTTTGGCACACCTGGCGCGGACGGGATTCTACAAGCCGACCCATGTCAAATCACTGTCAGCGCACGCAATCCGGTCGCTGATCGCAGCCCGCAAGAAGCTGGTCGGACAGCGTGTGACGCTCGACAATCAGATCCGCGGTCTGGTCGTCGTCTTCGGCGTGCGGCTGCCACGAGCTTTGTCTCCGGCATTCAAAAACGCGGCGCTAAAAGTTAGCGATGGAGTGCCTGGCCTCCATGCCGCAATTTGCGGACTGTTCGCAGCACGCGAAGCAATCCTCGCGGCGGTTGCAGCCATTGATGGCGACATCAAAAAGATGACCCGCAAATCCGAAGTCTGCCAGCGCCTTATGACGGTACCAGGGGTCGGTCCGATCACAGCATTGGCCTTTGCCGCAGCAATTGATGATCCGTCGCGTTTCAGGAAATCGCGTGATGTGGGGGCGTATCTTGGACTGGTGCCGCGACGGCATCAATCTGGTGAAATCGACTACACGGGCAGCATCTCAAAGCGGGGCGACGTGCGCGTCAGAACGCTTCTCTATGAGGCCGCCAATGTGATGCTGACGCGGTATGCCGCTCCGCTCAAATTGAAGACATGGGCCCTCGCAATCGGTGCGCGCTCAACGATGAGAAAGGCCCGAGTGGCTCTGGCGCGTCGTCTGGCAATCATACTTCATGCCATTATGCGAGACAAAACTGACTTCCAGTCCGCGTAAGGCTTACGAGGCGACAACGAGGATTCCTAAATCAAAGTTCCCATCTGGGACGATGCCCGAGGGAGGGCGTGAGACACGGCGCCGATTCTGTAGCAACAGCCAAGACCAACGGTATGATTGCGGTTTCAACATTGCCGACCCACACCCAGCCAACCCCATCATGAACCTCAGAGTTCGAAGAGAACAAAGGCAACCTCTGACATCAAAAGCAGGAAACTCAGGAAACACGCATTGACAGATTAGAGAACAAAGATCGTAAGACGATCGCGAAGATGCTGCGCCATGAACTTCCGCCTGGGTATCGTCGGTCGGAAGCGCCTCGGCGGCCAACGCTTGATGGTTATGTTGGTGTGGTCGATGAGATACTGCGCACAGACAAAGCCCTGATCAAAAAGCAGCGACACACGGCCAAGCGCATCTTTGAACGGCTGCGCGATGAGCATGGATATGCCGGCAGCCTGACCACGGTGACCTATTACGTGCGCGAGCAAAAACGGCGCACCAAAGAGGTGTTTGTGCCGTTGTCGCATCGGCCGGGCCATGCGCAGGTTGATTTTGGTGAGACGCTGGGCGTGATCGGTGGCGTGGAATGCAAGATCCACTTCTTCGTGATGAGCTTGCCACATTCTGATGCGGTGTTTGTGAAGGGATATCCAGCTGAGACAACCGAGGCGTTTTGCGATGGCCATGTGTCCGCCTTTGCATTCTTTGGCGGCATTCCGCAATCCATTCTCTACGACAATACCAAGATCGCCGTGGCTCGGATACTCGGGGATAAGACGCGCATCCGCACACGTCGGTTTACGGAACTGCAGTCGCATTACTTGTTTGATGACAAGTTTGGCAGACCCGCGCGAGGGAACGATAAAGGCAACGTTGAGGGCATGGTTGGATACACCCGCCGCAACTTCATGGTTCCCGCACCTCGCTATGACAGCTTTGATGATCTGAACGCACATTTGGAAGAGAAGTGTTTAGCACGTCAGGACGATACGTTGCGGGGTCACACCCAAACCATAGGCGCACGCCTGATGTCGGATTTGGATGCTCTGATGGGATTGCCCGTCGCAGAATATGAAGCCTGCGATCACGTCAGCACGCGTGCAACGTCGATCTCAATGGTGCGCTATCGCAGCAATGATTACTCGGTGCCAGTAGCCTATGCGCACCACGATGTTCATGTGCGTGGGTTTGTGCATGAGGTTATCATCGGCTGCGGCAATGAGATTATTGCGCGGCACAAACGATCCTACACATCAGCGGATATGGTCTTTGACCCATTGCACTTTTTGCCCCTGCTTGAACAAAAGGTGGGTGCCCTGGATCAGGCCGCGCCTTTGCAGGGTTGGCATTTGCCAGATGTATTTGCCACGCTGCACCGACTGCTTGAAGCCAGAATGGGTAAGCCGGGCAAGCGAGAATACGTTCAAGTCTTGCGCCTTTTGGAGACCTTCGAAATGGATGTTGTGCAAGGCGCAATCCAGCAGGCAATAGATATGGGTGCAATTGGCTATGACGCCGTAAAACACCTTGTACTGTGTCGGGTTGAGAAGCGGCCACCACGATTGGATTTGGACTTCTATCCATACTTGCCCAAGGCCAATGTCGGCACAACACGCCCATCCAGTTACATGAGCTTGATGGGAAGGACCGCGGCATGACCGAAGCCCCTCGGATTCTTCTACGGCATCATCTTAAACAACTGCGACTGCCAACGTTCCAAGGCGAGTATGCCAAACAGGCGCAGCTCTGTGCTGCAGAGAACAAAGATCACATCCACTATCTGGCGCGGCTGTGTGAGATGGAATTGATCGACCGCGAACGCCGGATGATTGAACGGCGCATCAAAGCGGCGAAGTTCCCCAGCACCAAGAGCTTGGATAGCTTTGACTTCAAGATCATGCCAAGCTTGAACAAGCCCCTGACGATGGATCTGGCACGATGCGATTACGTTAATCGCAGGGAGAACATCATCGCGCTCGGCCCGTCAGGCACGGGCAAGACACACATCGCCCTGGGACTTGGGCTGGCTGCATGTCAAAGAGGACTGAAGGTGCGCTTCACAACGGCTGCGGCATTAGTCCATGATCTGATCGAGGCTCAAGATGAGCGGAGATTGCAGCGCCTTCAAAAGCAACTGACCAGCCAGAACCTGTTGATCATTGATGAACTGGGCTTCGTACCGCTCAGCAAATCTGGCGCAGAGCTGCTCTTCGAGGTCATATCCCAATGCTATGAACGCGGCTCCATCATCATAACCTCGAACCTGCCCTTCGATGAATGGACTGAAGTCTTTGGCTCTGAGCGGCTGACCGGTGCGCTACTCGATCGTTTAACCCATCACGTCCACATCCTCGAGATGAATGGCGAAAGCTATCGGCTCAAACACAGTCGCAACAACCGAAAATAACCAGCCCGCAATCACAGTCAGAATAATGCTGGCCTTATGGCCAGCATGCGCTTTGGCACGCTTCAGCTTTGTGACGAGCACGCGTGCAAAAGCGCCACAAAAACATCAACCGAAGTGGCCCATTTTTACGCCGCGACATGGACCCATTTTACTCTGCGATTGACACATCTGGAAGGCGTCGACGCCAAGATCATCGAAGGCCATTCGGCCCGCACGATCATCGACTATGCGGATACCAACAAGGTTGATTGCATCGTCATCGGATCGCATCGCCCGGATTTGCGGGATTACTTCCTCGGCTCAACAGCCTCGCGGGTGGTACGCCATGCCAAATGCGCCGTGCATGTCTATCGCAGCGACGACTAAGCCAGTTTTAGGTGTTTCGGGAAAAACATGTGTCCCGGCTTTTCCCGAAACACCCTGGAATATTAGGAGGTTGCGGGTGTTCGGACGTGACCTGACGTCTCAAGGTAAAGTCGAAACACTTTAGTCTTAGTCCAGAATAAGGGCTTCAAGCTCTTTCGCCGCCAGACGCAAGCGCGGCAGATGCGATTTAAAGCCAGCAATATCCTTGCGCTGGTTCGGCGCATGGAGGGACAAAGTGGTGACCAGCCGCCCCAGATTATCACAGACCGGCACTGCAATCGCGGTCATACCTTCCATGAATTCTTCGTTATCGGTGGAATATCCCCGCTTTTGCGTCAGGGCCAGTTCGGCCCGCAAGTCCTTGGCCGTGGTCAATGTCCGGCCGGTGCGCGCCGAAAGGTCCAGCGCTCTTAACAACCGGTTCAGCTTTTCAGGGCGCAGGGAGGACAGGTACATCTTGCCGCTGGCAGTGCAATGAAACGGCACCTGCGTCCCGACAGGCAGCTGGATGCGCAGCGGCCAATGGGTTTCAACCCGGTCCAGATAGACCATCCCATGCCGCCCGGCCGCCGCCAGATTACAGGTTTCGCCCACATCATGGGCCAGCGATTGCATGATCATCAACCGCTCGGTGCGGATACGTTGCGAGGATAGTGTGCTCCCGGCGAGGCGACGCAACCGTTTGCCGGGACCGAACGAGCGCCCATCCACATCACGTTGCAGGAACCCTTCTGCCTCGGCGGTGGCCAAAAGGCGATGCACTGTGGGTTTTGGCAACTCCAGTGCATCGCTTAAGGCCGAAGGCGACATTGGCAGGCCCGATCGCGCGACTTCTTCGATCAGCAGAAGAAGCCGCAGGTTGGTTGGGATCTGTCCCTTTGTATCAACCATGCGATCTTCGGGCATCATGTGAACCTACCGGTTAGGCAGCAGCATCAGCGCCAGTTCCGGGATCAGTGCGACAAGGAACCAAACACTCAGCAGTGCAATCAAGTAAGGCACCGTGTAGCGCAGCAGGCGGAAATAGGGAACGCCCGTCACACCCGACGCCACATAAAGGTTCAACCCGTAAGGCGGCGTAATGAAGCCAATCGAAGCGCCCACAAGGAAGATCACCGAGAAATGTACCGGATCAACGCCAACGCTCATCGCGATGGGCGCCAGGATCGGGGCCAGAATGATCGTCACCGGCAGGGATTCAAGCACCATGCCCGAGAAGAACACGATGACCATCGCCGTAAACAGAACCGCATAGTAGCCGCCCATCGAGGTCACGAAATCACCGATCACAGCCTGTGCGCCCAGCAGCGACAGGATCTGCTGCATCACCACCGAAATGGCAATCAGCGGGGCAAGGATGCCCGTGATCTCGGCCGAGCGCATAGTAATGCCGGGGATCTGTTTCAGGGTGAACCCCTCGACAACCAGCATTTCGGCATAGCTTTTATCTTCCCACGTCTTTTCGGGACCCATGCGCGTGATCTTGGCAAACACCCAGGACAGCAGACCGGCAATGATACAGAACCCAACGGTCACACCCGCCGCCTCGGTAGGCGAGAATTTACCGGTGTAAATGCCCCACAGCACAAGACCGATGGCGAAAAAGCCCAGCCAAGCCCCAAACGCGGTTTTCAGAACCCGGTTCAGTTGCAGCGGGATCAGATAGCCCCAGCCGTTCAGCCGACAGATGATCCAGCAGGCAAACTGCATGCCGACAACCATCAGGGTGCCCGGGATGATCCCCGCCACGAACAGGTCGGAAATCGGCAGGTTCATCAGGAAGCCATAGACGATGAAGATGATCGAGGGCGGGATAATGATCCCGACCGTGCCACCCGCCGCAGCCGTCGCGGCTGAGAAGCGTTCATCATAGCCGCCTTTGACCATTTCAGGGTGCAACATGCTGCCGATGGTGGCCGTCGTGGCCGAATTCGATCCCGAAATCGCCGCGAACAACCCGCAAGCGCCCAAGGCCGCCATGGCCAGACCACCGCGCATCCAGCCCAGACAGGCATAGGCGAAATCTGATAATCGTTTGGCGATCCCGGATTTGTTGATCAAATCCCCGGTCAGAATGAACAGCGGCATCGCCAGCAGGGCAAAGCCTTTGTTGAACACGTTCAGCAGCTCGGCACCCATATTATCAAGGGTCAGGCCCAGCACAAAGGAACAGCCAATCACCCAATAGGCAATGACCAGAAGAACCGGCACGCCCAGCATGAACAGCATGGTGACCCCAAGTGAGATCAGCGTAATAATTGTACCATCGGCCATTATGCATTCCCCCCGATGACGGCTTGCCTGATCAGCGGCTCGCCCGAGCGATAGTTCTTGATATCGTCCTGCAGGTTCTCAACCGCGCGTGCGGCCATCAACGTGCCCGCGAGCGGTGCGGCCAGCAAGAACCACCACTGCATGGTGTTATCGGTGCCCAGAACGATCTGGAAGTTCGACGCCGACAGCGCCACCACCCGCAGGGTCGTGATCACGAAGATCAGCGAGAACCCAAACCACAGGACAAAATCCATGCACAGACAGGCAAACTGTGCGGTCCGTGGCATTCTGGTGCGGAACTCGGAAAAACTCAGATGCGTACGCACCCTGACGTTAAAGGCACAGCCAAACCAGGCCATGATCATAAACAGGAAGGGCGGAATGGTCGTCGACCACGGTTTCTGGCTGGAGAAAACAAAGCGGTCAATCACTCCCCAGAAGATGATCATCGCAACCGCCAGATAGCAGACGATCATCACCGTGCGCTCAAAATAGCGCTCAAACAAGGGAACCCGGTGATACAGCCACGCCAAACCAAGGCCCGACAACAACAGATAGACTGTCCCGAGAATATACATGTTGTTCGACCGCAATGCGTTGCGTATCTCGAACGAATCTTGACTGGCAAAGGCGCTGAACAGCGCTCCTGCGTCGGACCAGATTGACATCGGGTCACCCTCCCTTGCGATTTCGTTGCCCGGTCTTATCCGTCAAGGGCGACCCGGTCTGTTCGTTTAGACAAAAATGTCAGCCCCGGCGCGCGGGACTGACTTTGATGCTAGTCGAAAGGCCTTAGCCTTTCCACCACCGACGTGGCTCGACGTTTTCTGCCAGGGTGTGCGGGTTGTTGCGCACATCGTTATAGATGTCCTGATAGGTGTCGATGCCACCGGCCCAGCCGTTGATCCGCTCGCGCCACTGCTCCCACAGTTGCGGCTGGAACTCGGGCGAGCAGCGCTCTTCGGCCTTGCGAACTTCTTCGTCCGACAGCTTGGATACGCGCACGTCATTTTCGGCAAAGATGGTGCCGGGCATGGGCGGATCGGTGAAGCCCACGGTGTTGACCAGTGCGGCCTCGTTGGCGGCCTGCACATGCACCTGTGACAGATAGGAGGATTCCATCACCGCATCCTGCAACTCGCCACCAAGGCTGTCGAAGGTCGAAGCTGTCATCGCCGTGTGCTCGGTCCCGCAGAAGAAGCGCAGGTCGATGACCTGAGACACAACCGGGCTCATATTGGCATAGGCCACGGCCGAGGCCCATGTTTCCGCGCCATCAATCAGGCCCTGCTTGAGACCATCAAGGGTTTCTTCCCAGGCCACAGGCACCGGGTTCAGGTCCAGTGCGTTCATCGCGATCCGGCCCAACTGGGTGCCCGTCACGCGGTTCTTGGTGCCCGCCAGTTCGTCAATCGAGGTAACGGTCGGTGCATCTTTCCACTTCAGACCCAGTTGGATCCCGCGCAGTTCAGCGTGGGTGAAGAGGAATTTCAGACCATGACGCTTCTCAAACGGCTCGCGCAGGATGCGCTGCGATTCCGGGCTGTACATGAAATAGTACTGATCCGCGCGGCTGCGGAACATATACGCATAGTCCAGCACGTTCAGATAAGGCGCACCACCGGCTGAGTTCTGAGTCGAGGCTGCATAGATGTCGATAATGCCTTGCTGGGCCTTCTCAACACAGCTCAGCTGACCACAAATCTGGTTATTGCCGATGAACTCAATGCGAATCTCACCATCGGTGCGCTCTTCCAGGTCACGGGCAAACTCAAGGCAGCCCGCACGCTCGATCAGAAGGTTTTGCTGGTTAAAACCGGCCGCACCAAACTTCAAAGTGAACTTGGGTTCTTTCGAAAATCGCTTGGTGTAGGATGATTCCGCCGCCTGGGCGAGGTTTGCGGCGGTCATAGCCCCACCGAATGCACCCGCCGCCAACAACGTCGAGCTCATCCCGTAAGTCCCTGCGATCCTAAAGAAATCGCGGCGCGAGACGCCCTTGATTCTATCGTTAATTCCCATTGCATCCTCCCATTTCAGCAATTATTGAGACGTTTTCTATCAAAAAACACTAGAACAGTTGCGCGAATTTGCCTAATGTTTTTTTCGCAGAGGGGGGAAAATTGTGCAAACTGATTACATCATCGTCGGAGCAGGCTCGGCTGGCTGCGTTATTGCCAACCGGTTAAGTGCGGATCCAAACACCAATGTCGTGCTGCTTGAGGCCGGCCCCGTCGACCGCAATCCGTGGATTCACATCCCGGTCGGCTACTTCAAAACCATGCACAATCCGACTGTGGACTGGTGCTACCGGACCGAGCCTGATCCCGGCCTCAACGGGCGCCAACTTGACTGGCCGCGCGGCAAGGTGCTGGGCGGGTCATCCTCGCTCAATGGTCTGCTCTATGTGCGTGGGCAACCGCAGGATTATGATCGCTGGCGTCAGATGGGCAACAAGGGCTGGGGCTGGGACGATGTGCTGCCTCTGTTCAAACGCGCCGAGAACAATGAACGCGGTGCGGATGAATTTCACGGCGATGACGGCCCCCTGTCGGTGTCGAACATGCGCATCCAGCGCCCGATTTGTGACGCATGGGTCGCCGCCGCGCAGGCCGCGGGCTATCCGTTCAACCCCGATTACAACGGTGCCGAGCAAGAAGGCGTAGGGTATTTCCAGCTGACCACCCGCAACGGGCGGCGCTGTAGTGCCGCCGTGGCCTACCTCAAGCCGATCAAGTCGCGCCCCAACCTGCAGATCATCACCAACGCGCTGGTCACCGGCATCGAGTTTGATGGCAAACGCGCCACCGGGGTCAGCTATCGTGACAAGGCGGGCAAGCATCACACCGTCAACGCCGCGCGTGAGATTGTCTTGTCCGCAGGCGCCATCAACAGCCCACATATCCTGATGCTGGCGGGTATTGGCGATCCAGACCACCTCAAGGCCAATGGCATCACCCCGCGCCACGCCCTCACTGGTGTCGGCAAGGGCCTGCAGGACCATTTGCAGGCCCGGCTGGTCTTCAAATGCAAGGAACCGACCCTGAATGACGAAGTCCGCAGCCTGATCAATCAGGCCCGGATCGCGCTGAAATACGCCATGTTCCGCGCCGGACCGATGACCATGGCTGCCAGTCTGGCCACCGGCTTCATGAAAACCCGCCCCGATGTGGAAACGCCGGACATTCAGTTCCACGTTCAACCCTGGTCCGCCGACAGCCCCGGCGAAGGCGTACACCCGTTTTCGGCCTTCACCATGTCCGTGTGCCAATTGCGCCCCGAAAGCCGCGGGGAATTGCATCTGGATGGCCCGGACCCGGCCTCTTACGTGAAAATCCACCCGAATTACCTGTCGACCGAAACCGATTGCCAGGTGATCACCGAAGGCGTCAAAATCGCCCGGCGCATCGCCCGACATGCCCCTCTCAACGGCAAGATTTCCGAAGAATTCCGCCCCTCGGCGGATATCGATATCGACGATGACGCCGCCACGCTGGATTGGGCACGCAATTTCTCGGCCTCGATCTATCACCCCACCGGCACCTGCCGCATGGGCGAAGGGCCGGACGCCGTGGTCGATGATCAGTTGCGCGTGCACGGGATCGAAGGCCTGCGCGTCGCCGATTGCGCGATCATGCCCGAAATCGCGTCGGGCAACACCAACGCCCCCGCGATCATGATTGGCGAGAAGGCGTCTGACCTGCTACTAGCCGACCGCTAAAACGGAGTCAGTATCAACCGGTGCCGCAGCCCCCGTGTCGCCTGATCAAACGGATGCACTGCCCCCCGAAGGCGCGCGGCAATCTGCGCGCCTTCGGCAAGGGCAAGGGCCGCTGCCGCCTCGCTCGACAGATCGCCAACGCTCTGAACCGATGCGTCCTTGCGTCCCTGATCGAAGGTCCGCATCAACCATGTGATCACTGCATCCCGAAACTGCGTGACCTCGCCCCTCGTATCGGGATCCAGGCTTTCCTGACTGACCGTATAGGCCACGCAGAGGCACAGGCTGGAACCGTCTTTCAGCGCCTCCCGATAAAGATCAAGAAAGGCCTCAATCCGGTGCGCGGCATGGGGCAGCCGCCATGTGTCCTCAAGATGCGCCAGAACCACCTTACCGTAGCGCGCCATCACCGCGCTCAGCAGGTCAGATTTCGCAGGAAAATGGTAATGAATACTGGCCGTACGGATGCCAATCCCCTTGCTCAGATCGCCATAGCTGACCCCCTCCGCGCCCTTGCGACGCAGTTGATCCTCGGCCACATCCATCAGCCGCGTTCTGGTATCGACCTTCGCCATCACACCTGCTCCTTCACCAACAGATGCGCGGTGTGATCGGCCGCCGCCAAGGCCCCTTCAAGGAACCCACCCATCTCGGGCGCGGTCTCGGTCACGCACAGATGCAAATGTCCGCCCCACATCCCCTCCAGCGCAGGCGGCAAGCCATAAGCCGGGTGATGCGACAGCGGCGCATGATCAAGCGAGGTGGCCGTTTGCGGCGCCTGCGCCCAATCCTGATAGGCCGTCTGCACCGGACGGGCCGCCTCAGGTCCAAACAACCGCAGCAGCTGCGCCAAAGCCGCCTCGACAATCGCCGTGTCCGCCCCCGCACGATGCGCGGCAGGTACGCCCAGAAATCCAAACAGCGCGCCTGGATCGTCCGCCTTGGCCCCGGAAGCGTCATGGATCTCCACCAACGGCCCATGGCGGCTCATCGCGTCACCCGACAGCCCAGCCTCACGCCAGAACGGGCGTTCGTAAATCGCGACGAACTTGGCATGTCCGCCCATCCATGTGGGGATCGCCTCTATCACCGGGCGCAGAGTATCGCCCTCGGGCAACAGACCCGCCGCCACCCGGGGCGGCAGGGCCAATACGATGTGGTCTGCGTGACATGTCTGCCCATCGGCAAAATGCAGCGTCCCGTCACCGCTGACAGCCTGCACCGCCCTGCCCTGATGCAGCCGTTGATCTGACAGTCCGGCTGCCAGCCCATTGATCAACCCGATCATCCCGCCGCTCAGCCGCCAAGAGCCCTGCATCGACGACATGCCCATTCCTAGGCTCACCTGCCCCTGCGTATCTTCAAAGGCCAGTTCACCGACGTAGTATTGATCGAACACCTCCAGCCCCAGTTCTGTCGCCAAGGCCGCCATCCTTGGCTGACCCGGCCAGAACCACGATGGTCCAAGGTCGAAACCTGCCCCGCCATGCTCCACCGTCTTGATCCGCCCACCCAACCGAGTGCGCGCCTCAAACAGCTGATAGTCATGGCCTGCCCGCTCCAGATGCCTGGCCAGTGCCAGCCCGGACAGGCCGCCGCCGATGATTGCGATGTCGGTTTTCATGACCGACTAAACTGCGGGTGCTTTGGCGAACGGCAGATGTCCGGTCTTTATCCAGACCTTGGCACCCTCCGATCCTGCCGTGGCCGACAAGGGCACCCCTTCAGGCAGGCGCAACCACGATCCGGGTGTAAGTACGTCATCGCCGTCTCTCAGACTGCCTTCCAACACCAACAATTCGATCCCACCGCTGTCTGCCACCTCGATCCCTGCCGCAGCTTCTGCCACGCGATAGGTCACATGCTCACGCTCGTCGCGGTGCAGTTCGGCGGTTGCGAGGCCATCAACAGGCGCGGATAGCTCGTTTTCCATATCTTTACGGAACTGTGTGCGGTCCTCCATGTCGAACTGCCACAGTTTGACGAAAATGGTACAGCCATGTTCCGAGCTGGGCGTGTGGCTGGTGGTCGGCGGATTGCGCACATAGGTGCCCGCCGGGTAATCACCATGTTCGTCCTGAAAGATACCGTTCAGCACGATGAACTCTTCGCCGCCGGTATGGGTGTGGGCCGAAAACGCGCTGCCCGGCGCATAGCGCACGATGCTGGTGGCGCGGGCCACCTCGTCGCCGATCCGGTCCAGCATCCTCCGGTCCACGCCCGGCATTGGCGAGGCGATCCAGGGTGCCTCTGCCGAATGCACGACAGCACATTTGGAAAAATCAGAATTGAGGGTCATGGCCGGAGTCCTTGATGAAGGCAGAGAGAGACGAAGTTTATCTACCTACTAATAGGTTGAATTTTTAAGCGCGTAAAGCGATCAGTAAAAACATTCCCGTGAGGAAGAAAAACCCGACCGGTTAACCGGGCAGGTGCAACCCATCCCGCCCGGCCGCCAGACACTCCGTGCTATGGGCATCCATCATCAGCATGTGGCTGCCCCCGGTGCGGTCCGGGTGGCGGTGTCGATATAGGTTGCAGTCCCGCCATTCCGGGTCATCGCCTCGGCAATCGCAATCCACGACTTCGCGCGGATAGCCCAATGCTCCGAACTGTCCAGAAAGTCTCCGGCAAGGATGCTCAAGGGACAATTCAGCACGCCATCAGGCAGGCCCGACGGTTCAACGGCCAGCACCCCCGTCACGGCGTCGGGCCGCTGTTCCATCGCGTCAAACGTGATCTCCCCGCCCTGACTGTGACAGATCACAGTGGCCTGCCTTAGACGATCCAGAACGGCAACCAACCCGGCGGTTTGCAAGGCAGTGGTCGACAGCCAACGCGGCACCATCCGGGCCAGAAGAGCGTCCAGATGATCGATGGGAAACTGTTGATTTTCATATGCCTGCCGGGATTCAAACTCCTCGGGCGCGCCAAAGCGAAACAGCGCCCACGCCTCTTCCGCCGAGCGCAGGGTCGGCGCATCCTGCCAGATCCCAGCAGCAAAGCCGGAACGCCCCCGCTCGACCAGATCAACCACATGCACCTCATATCCGCGATCCAGCAGCAGATGCAGCCAGCCGAGGCGGCCATCCGGTGTCGTCTCCCACGTGCTGCCATGCATCCCACCGCCATGGACAAGGACCATTGGCGGGACATCGCGGCGAGCCTCGGGGATGAAATACTGCACATAGGTCTGCCCCACGGTGAACTGCCCCTGCGGGTCATAGGTATAGGCTCAATTAGCATTTATTATGCGTGGCGACCTGTGATAGAACACACCATGAACAAAATTATGGGTGCGGCACATGGATCATCAGGCTTTTTTGGTGTGGCTTAACGAGATCGACAACCTTTCATCGAAACAACGGGCTGAAACCGGACGGCTCGTTGCCGGGGTTTCGTCGCTGGAAAGCGTGATCGATCTCCTTGAGGCGACTGTTCGCGAGGGGCGTATCTGTCCGCACTGCGCTTCGGGCGGTGCGATCATCAGAGGCCATGCAAGTGGCCTGACGAGGTTCTTTTGCAAAAGCTGTCGCAAAACCTTCAACGCGCTGACCGGGACGCCGCTTGCCCGCTTGCGCCACAAGGACAGGTGGGCAGAGTTTGCAGCTTCCCTGCGCGACGGCGAAACGGTAAAGGCGTCCGACGGGCGTTGTATGGTGGCCGACACCACAGCTTTTCGTTGGCGTCATCGCTTTCTTCAGGCTGTAACGGTCGGTGCGGTCAAGCTGTGCGGGATCGTCGAAGCCGACGAGACGTTCTTTCCGCGCAGCCGGAAAGGGGAGCGTAATCTCTCTCGAAAAGCCCGCAAACGCGGGGGAAAGGCCTCAAAACGCGGATTGTCGAAGGAGCAGGTTCCGGTCCTCGTTGCAGTCGACCGATCAGGCACCACCATCAGTGCTGTCTTGCCTGCGGTGACAGCCGAACATCTCAAAACGGTTCTGCAGCCACGTCTTGATGGGGACGCTCTCCCGGTGACCGATGGCTGCACCGGGTACCCGCCCTGCGCCGCAGAAATGGGCGTCAGCCATGAAAGTCTCAACCGGACCGCCGGAGAACGTGTCCGTGGTGAATTGCACATTCAAACCGTGAACAGTCGGCATGAGCGGTTAAAGACCTTTCTGCGCCGCCATCGGGGTATCGCAACCAAATACCTGGACAGCTACCTTCGGTGGTTCCACCTTGCCGTCCTTCCGAGCCACCAAACGCCGCGCGCGATACTTGCCGCAGCAGCAGGCATCCTGCCTGTAATACGCCACGCATAATCAATGCTAATTGAGCCTAGGTATAAGACGCGCTGCGGGTGAATTGCACCTCGCGCGGTTCCCCCTCGCTGACACGGTGGATGTGACCGCCCACCGTGTAACTGCCGAAATCACGCAGGCTGTATGCCATGCTCAGACCTCAATCCAGCGCGTTCAGCTCCTGATACTCACGGTAGTTTTCACCGTAAGAGCGGTAGCTGTCGATCACCCGCTTGAACATATCATCCTCGGCGGATTTCTCAGCATAGACCTCATCAGCCGCCACCCGCAGGGCGTCGATCACGCTGTCAGGAAACCGTTGCACGTTGACGCCATTATCCCGGAATCCTTGAAGAATTTCGGCCTGCGCCCCGGCGGCCACGCCCAGCGTGTAGAGATTGATATCGTTGCACCCAACCTCGATCGCGGTGCGCTGTGCATCCGTCAAGGCATCCCACTTCCCCTTGTTCATATAGAACTCGATAAAGCCCGCCGGCTGGTGCCAGCCGGGAAAATAGTAGTTCTTGGCCACCTTGTCGAAGCCAAGCAGTTTGTCCACCAGAGGGAAGCTCAGCTCCGTCGCATCCAGCCGCCCGGTTTCCAGCGAGGTCGAGATTTCGCCCACCGGCAACGACATCGCATTTGCCCCCAGCCTGGCCAGGATATCCCCGCCGAGGCCGCCGATGCGGATGTTGAGGCCTTGCAGATCTTCGGGGCTTTCAATCGGTTTGGTGTACCATCCACCGGCCTCAGATAGGATCACGCCGCAGGCCATGGGGACCAGATCATAGGGCGCGTAAATCTCGCGCCACAACTCAAGCCCGCCACCGTGATTGAGCCATGAAATATACTGCAAAGGCTCGCCTCCAAAGGGCACCGAGCCGAACAGCGCGGCGGCCGGTTCCTTGCCCGAGGCATAGGCTGCAAAGGACCAGGCGGCATCAATCGCCCCAACCGAGACATTGTCGAAAATCTCAAACGGTGGGGACAGTTCACCAGCCCCTAGATGTTTGAACTCAACCGCGCCATCGGTCAGCGTGGCCACGTTGGCCACGAACCGCTCCGCCGCCGCGCCAAGCACGGGCAGTGATTTGCCAAAGGCGCTTTGCAGATTATAGATCTCGGCCTGCGCCGGTAGCGCCAGCGCCGCAGCGATCAGGGCCGCCAGAGCTGTCTTGAGCATGATATTTTCCTCTCGTTTTCAGATATTTATTAGAACCCGATGATAAACCCCGGCACTGCGATCAGGATCGCCAATGCCAGCAATTGCAGCCCGATAAAAGGCAGCGCACCGCGATAGATCTGGCGTGTGCTGACCAGATCGCCAACCGTGCCGCGCACGTAAAACAGGGCGAACCCGAAGGGCGGTGTCAGGAAGCTGGTTTGCAGATTCACAGCCACCAGAATGCCAAACCAGATCAACAGGTCTTGCCCGGCCAGCCCGTTGCCAAAATCCAAACCAGCGACAACCGGAGCGAAGATCGGGATCAGGATCAAAGTGATTTCCAGCCAGTCCAGAAAGAAGCCCAGCAGGAAGATCGATACCATGATCACCGCCATCACAACCCATGGCGCATCGCCGAACTGGCCAAGGCCCGATTGGATCATCTCGTCCCCGCCGACTCCGCGAAACACGGCGGCAAAGCAGGTGGCACCAATGATGACAAGGCCCACCATGGCTGTGGTGATCACCGTACCGCGTGCGGCCTCCATCAGCATTGCAATACTGAACCGGCGATAGATCACCGTGACAATCACCGCACCCAGAGCGCCCAATCCGCTGGCCTCGGTTGGGGTCGCAAGCCCGGCGATGATCGAGCCGAGAACGCTGATCACAAGGATCAAAAGCGGGGCGACATCCAGGATCAGGGCGGTGAAGCCACGGTTCTGTTCCGGGGTCAGGGCATCGCGCGGCAAGCCCCGCGCCCGCCATAAAACATAGGCCCCATACAGCGCGACCAGCACCAGACCCGGACCAATCGCTCCGGCAAACATATCTGGCACTGGTGTTTGCAATTGATCGCCCAACACGATCAGCATGACAGACGGCGGCACAAGGATCGCCATCGTCCCCGACGCCGCGATCAACCCCGCGCTGGTGGGTGTGTCATATCCTGCCTCGGTCAGCCGTGGCAACGCCAGCAACGCCAGCAACACCACCGATGCGCCGACCACGCCCGAGGAGGCAGCCAGCAACAAGCCCACCACCAGCATCGAAATGCCCATACCCGCAGGGGAGCCGCCCAACGCCCGCTGTGCCCCGCGCAAGGCGCGTTCGGCCACGCCGGATTTCTCAAGGATCAGGCCCATCAGGATGAACATCGGAATTGCCACGAACAGCCAGTTGGACAGCACATTGGCGTAAATCCGGCTGACGATCAGCTTGAAGAACGCCGTTGGCAGGTCCGAGATCAGGATGAAAATCGCCGCCGTGCCCGCCAGAACCAGCGCCACGCGATACCCCGACAGGATGCCGATCATGGTGAGGGCCGCCATGGCGAGGGGCAGCGCGAAGTCAGTCATCGGCGCGGATCTTTAGCAGGCGAACCACCTCGATCACAATCGCCAGTGCCAACAGCCCAAGGCCCAGCGGCAGCACCAGTTTGATCACCAACAGATCGTTCAGCCCACCATTGCGGGAGCCTTCACCAGAGCGCCACGCGCGCATCGCGAAATCCCAGGCGCCAGGCAGGGCCATGATGAAAAACGGCAGCGCAAAGATCAGATGGCCCAGCAAATCGACCATACGGCGCCTGCCGGGGCGCAGGCCGGAATAGAGAAAATCGACCCGCACATGTTTGCCCCTGAGCAGCACGATGCCCGAGGGGATCAATACGATCAGCGCAAACAGATGCCATTGCAGATCAAGCAGTGAATTCAGGGTGATCGCTTTGCCCAGGACTGGCAACGGGGTGTCAAAACCGGCCAGCGGATTGATGTCAAAGAAGCTACAGATCACCTGTGCCGCCACCGCCAGCATCAACACGATCACCAGCACGGCCAGCAGGTTGATCACCGCGCGCGCCAGTCTGGTATCCGCTGAGTTTTCCTGTCCTGACATCGTTGGTCCCGATTGCTTTTCGTGGCAGGTTAGCGCAAAATACCTCCATATGGAACTAATTTAGCGCCATTTGGAGATAATCTATCTGACCCGCCATGCTCTGGGAAAAGGCATACCATGAAACTGATCAACATTCTAAGCGCGACGCCGATTCCGATCGGTTATCGGCTGGCCTTTCTGACCAACTTCATGCGCGAACCGTTGTTGCGCCGGATGGAGCGGGAGTATGGGTTGATCCGCCCCGAATGGACCGTGTTGATCTGCCTTGTCTTCCGTGATGGCCTGACTTCGCGCGATATCTGCGAGGTGACCGAGCAGCCCTCAAACACGATTAGCCGCGCAGTCTCGGCCCTGTTGGACAAGGATATGATCCGCCGCCAGATTGACCCGAAAGATGGACGGCGCAAGCTGCTGTATCTGGAACCGGTCGGACGGGCGCAGCATGATGTGGTGATGGCATGGTTCGCCGAGGCCGAGACCCACCTGACTGCCTGTCTGAGCGATACCGAGCGCGACACGCTTGAGGCGTTGCTGGACCGGATGGGTCGCGATGTGCCGCGCTGGCAACAGCTGCCCCCTATACCCAGGAGCCTGAGAATGACTAAACCATTACCCAACCCACAGGCCGACCGGTTGCGCGCACTGTTGTGCCAGGACGAGTTGATCATGATGCCCTGTTGCTTTGATGCGCTGTCGGCGAAGCTGATCCAGCAGGCGGGGTTTGAGCTGACCTTTCTGTCGGGCTTTGCCGCCTCAGCCAGCCGGATCGGCGCCCCTGATGTGGGGTTAATGAGCTACGGCGAGGTGCTGGATCAGGCGCGCAATACCATGGAAAACATAGATATTCCGATGATGGTGGATGGCGATACCGGACATGGCAACCCGATGAATGTGGAACGCACCGTCGAAGGCTTCGCCCGTGCCGGATGCGCCGGGGTAATGATCGAAGACCAGGGGGGCCCCAAACGCTGCGGCCACACCAAGGGCAAGGCTGTGGTGGACCGCGAAGAGGCTTATGACCGTATCCGCGCCGCCGTCACCGCCCGGGGCCGCGCCGATATCGTGATCAAGGCCCGCACTGATGCGCGCCGCGATCATGGGTTGGCCGAGGCAATCACCCGGGCGCAGGTCTTCGCGGAACTGGGCGCCGATATCGTCTTCATCGAAGAACCGATGAGCAAGGCTGAAATGCGCACCATCTGCGCCGAGGTACCCGTGCCCACCGTCGCCAACATGCTGGAAGGCGGGCAGACGCCCATCCTGCCCCCGGCGCAACTGGCCGAGATCGGGTTTGCCATCGCTGCCTATCCGCTGGCGTGTCTTTCGGCGGCCATGCGCGCCATGGTGCAGACATTGCAGATGCTAAAGGCGGGCGAGGATCACACTGACACCTTGATGCCCTTTGACGAGCTGCGCCATCGCATTGGGTTTGAGGACTATTACGCCGCCGAAGATAGGTATCGGCGCTGAGCCCTTCACCAGAGTTTCAGCGCGCGCGTCTTTCGGCTAGGATTTAAATATCCGGAGGGGGCGATCATGCCAGATAAACATGTCACCCACAGCCTAGATCGCAGTGAAATGCTGGATAGCGGGCGGCAAGGCCGGATCAAGCAAACCTGTTCAGATAGGCGCGGCCCAGCTCGGCCGTGACACGGGCGAAATCGGGGCCAGCGCCTGAGGCTCGGGGGCCTCGATATGGCTGCCGATCCAGGCCAGAAGCGCCATGCGGCGCAGCATCACGAATGTGTCGATCTCGGCCTCATCCTCTGCGCTCAGATCACGCATTTTGCGGTAGCCGCGCAGCCGCGCGGATTTGAGCGCGGGAATTTGCGGATCATCTTCGATAAAGCTGATTCCGGCGGCGAAATCGTAGAGGAACCAACCCAGCCGGCAATCATCAAAGTCGATCAGGCGGGTGCCATTGCCGTCGATCAGCAGATTACCCAGCCGCATATCCGCATGGATCAGGCCATAGCGATCCGGTGATTTGTCAAACGCACTCAGGCGTCGGATCACGGTGGCCTCGACCGCCTCAAGCACTTCGGAAATATCCGCATCCACATGCGGCGCATCGCGCCAGTTGCCCCAAGTGGGTTGGGGGCCAAAAACGGTATCGACATCCCAGATCAACCGTTCAAAATCCGCCGGGCGCTGCCAGGCGATGGATTGGATATGGGTGCGCGCGGCGATCTCACCCAGTTCCTCAAACGGACCGGACAGATCACCGGTCTCACTGGGATGCGCGCCCTCAACGAAATGGAACAGCACCATGTAACGCGGGGCCTGCAAACCCGGCACACCTGCCTGTTGGATCGCCTTGCCGTCACGGCCCAGATAATGGCCCGGGGTGATCACCGTGCCCGTGTCAGACAGAGCCGCGATCCATTCCAACTCGCATTCAATAGCGCGCAGGCTGTGATAGTTTTCCCGATGCACCCTCAGGATGGCACGAAACCCGCCCCCAGCCTTGATGAGATAAGTGGCGTTTTCGGCCACATTGATCAGCCGGGCATGGGCACCTTCGGGCAGAGGCCACAATGACAACGCCTCGTTGGCGAGGGTGTTGAGGTGGCCAAGCAGCTGCTCAAGCGGCATATCGTGGTCTGACATACGGGGGAGGTTCCGGGAAAATAGTGGCAATCTTGTACCCGAGCGCATCGGTCATGATCGGCTGTCCGTCAAGTGGGATTTTGCGGGCCGTGCCCGTGAAATGCCCCCGAAAACACACCCCCAGCCCCTTTGATCACGGGGATTTGACGGTCTGGGCGGCCAAGTTCCGCCGCCTTGCGAAATAATCCGCCTTCAATCGGCTTTTATGCTGTCTTTCGGCGCTGTAGGCATGCAGTAGTGAAAAGACTGCAGGATATGGTGGTACGCTGTCACAGGTCGACATGATCTGGTAGGATGCGGATCATTGGGGATAAGCTGGGCAAGTGCGGAGCCCGATGTGTTGAAACTGACCAAAATCAAACGCTGGGCCTTGGCGTTGCTGTTTTGCGGCCATGGCTTTGTGGCCGCTGCGGCAGAGGCGGTTGTGGAGGTCGCGACCTTTCCCGAGGATCAGGCCGACTATCTGCGCGGCGCATCGCTGGTTGTGCAAACCGCTGCCAACCCCGAGGCCACACCGCAGGATCTGGTCGCCGCTGCCCGGGCCGATTATGGCCGCATGGTCGGCGCACTGTACGAGCTGGGGTATTATGGCGGGGTGGTCAGCGTTCTGATCGACGGGCGCGAGGCGGCCAATATCTCGCCCATAGATGGGCCGCTCAGCGTGGAGCAGATCACCGTTCGGGTCGATCCCGGGCCGCTTTTTCGCTTTAGCAAGGCACAGATTGCCCCGGTTGCACCCGGCACCGAACTGCCCGAGGGGTTCAAAACCGGACAACCCGCCCTTAGCCGTAGAATCAATGATGCCACCAGTGCCGCTGTTGAGGGGTGGCGCGAGGCGGGCCATGCCAAGGCCGACATCACCCAGCAAAGCGTGACGGCAGATCATCGCGACGCCACCTTGTCGGCCGATATCCGGCTGGCCCCCGGCCCGCGCCTGACCTTTGGCGCGCTCAACATCGCCGAGAATGGCAAGCTCAAACCCCGCCGCATCCGCGAGATTGCCGGGCTGCCCAGTGGCGACGTATTTTCGCCCGAAGAGCTGGAGGATGCCGCCGTCCGGTTGCGGCGCACCGGCGCGTTCCGCTCGGTCGTGTTGAGTGAGGCCGAAACGATTGGCCCGGGCGACACGCTGGATATCAACGCCACCCTGGTCGATTCCAAACCGCGCCGCGTGGGGGCCGGGATCGAGCTGTTCTCGCTGGAAGGTCTGGCGCTGAGCGGGTTCTGGATGCATCGCAATCTGCTGGGCGGGGCCGAGCGGCTGCGCGTAGAGGCCGAGATCAGCGGCATTGGCGGCGATTCCGGTGGCGAAGATTATCGCCTCTCGACCCGTTTTGACCGCCCCGCCACCTTCACGCCGGACACCGGCCTGTTCATCGAGACTGTTATCGAAGAGCAGGACGATCCGGATTACCGCGAACGCACGGCCAGAGTAGGTGCGGGATTAACCCATATCTTCTCTGACACGCTGACCGGCGAATTGGGTGTGGCCTATCAATATACCGAGGTCGATGACGACTTTGGTTCGCGCACGTTGGAACATGTACTGCTGCCCGCACGGCTGACCTTTGACAACCGCGATGATCCGCTGAATGCCACCAGGGGGCTGTATCTTGATCTGGATGTGACGCCTTTTGCGGGCCTGGGCAATTCCGGCTCGGGCGGACGGATTTATGTGGACGCGCGCAGCTATCGCAGTTTTGGATCAAGCGACAAGCTGGTCTTTGCGGCACGCGCGCAACTCGGATCGGTGATCGGCGCAGGATTGGCCGAAGTCCCCCCCGGTATGTTGTTCTTCTCAGGCGGTGCGGGCACGGTGCGCGGTCAGTCTTATCAGTCGCTGGCCGTGGAACTGCCCGGCAACCTGCGGGTCGGAGGGCGGTCGTTCTTTGGCTTTTCCGGCGAGGTGCGCAACAAGCTGTCTGGCCCCTGGTCTGTCGTCGGCTTTGCCGATAGCGGCTTTATCGGTAAGAACAGCTGGGGCACCGAAAATGGCGAATGGCATGCGGGGGCCGGGCTGGGTGTGCGCTATGACACCGGCTTTGGCCCGGTTCGCGTTGATGTGGGCACGCCGCTTGGCGATGACGCGGGCAAGGATTTTGAACTGTATATCGGCATTGGGCAGGCGTTCTGATGCGGGGTCTGCTGATCATCGTGATGTGTCTGGGCCTTGCCGCCCCTGTCGCCGCGCAGGACGATCCCGAAAGCGATCGCACCTTTCTGGAAAACAAGTTGCAAGAGTTGCTTTCTGGTGCCGGGCGCGATGTGTCAATCACCGGATTTGAAGGCGCTTTATCCTCCAATGCCCGTCTTGGGCGGCTGACCATTTCGGATGAGGATGGCATCTGGCTGATCCTCAGCGATGCGCAGCTGATCTGGACACGGCGGGCGCTGTTTGCCGGCCAGCTGGAGATTGACGAGCTACGCGTGGGTCAGATCGAACTGTTGCGCCTGCCCGAACCCCAGGAGGGGCTTGAGGTGGCCGATGCCGAGGCCGGGATCTTTTCGCTGCCCGAATTGCCCGTGTCGATCAATATCGAGGCGATGGACGTCAGCCAGATCATCCTCGCCCCCGAGGTGATGGGCGAGGCCGCAACGCTGTCATTGAACGGCAAGGTGCAACTGGCCGAGGGCGCGGGCGAGGCGCTGCTGGACATCGACCGAACGGATCGCAACGATCAACTGAGCCTTGACGGCGCGTTTTCCAACACCAGCCGGGTGCTGCGCCTGAATCTTGATTTCTTCGAGGACGAAGGCGGGATCGTCTCGCAACTGTTAAACGTGCCGGACCAACCGGCGCTGGAGTTGCAGATCGCTGGGGATGCACCTATTTCCGAGTTCACCGCGCAGGTTGCCCTGTCCTCGGATGGACAGCGCAGGTTTGGCGGGCCCGTGTCGATCCGCGCGCAGGGCGCAACACCCGAAGACCAGCCCGCGCAGGACTATGTGATTTCAGCAGATCTGAGCGGGGATGTGCGCCCGCTGTTTAGCCCTGATCTGCATCCGTTTTTCGGCGAAAGCTCGAGCCTGTCCTTTCTGGGCACAACCCATGGCGATGGTCGCCTGACACTTGATCGGATCGCGCTGGCCTCGGGCGAAATGCGCCTTGCAGGAAATCTGGCACTGGCCGCTGACGGGCTGCCGCAGAACTTTGAGCTTAGCGGGCATATCGGCAATGGCGAGGCGGTACGCCTGCCGCTGTCCGGCCCTGCCACCACGATGGAAACCGCCACGATTGCCGCCACCTATGACGCTGCCATGGACGACGGCTGGACCACCCAGATGATCCTGCGCGGGTTTGAGCGTGACGGGATATCTCTGCCCTTTGCCCAACTGCTGGGCGAGGGCACGATTGCCCGTGCGCCCGACGCCGCGCTGACGGGCAAGATCGGGTTTGCTGTGCAATCCTTGGATACCGGCGACGCCGATTTGACCCGCGCTATTGGCCCCAACCCGGCGGGCACTGTCACGTTCAACTGGCAGGCCGAAACGCCTCTGGAGATCACCGATCTTCTGCTGGAAAGCGGCGACATGACCCTGAGCGCACGCGGGCGCCTTGAACAGCTGGCCGAGGGCCTGCCAATCCGCGGCGAAGCGACGATTGGCGCCCCCGATCTGTCTCGGTTTTCCGGTCTGGCGGGGCGCAACCTGTCAGGCCGCACCCGGGCCACGATCATCGGCTCGGCCACCCTTCTGGGCGGCGGGTTTGACATTACACTGGACGGCACCACCGACGATTTGCAGATCGCCGAGCCCCGGCTGGATCCGCTTTTGGCCGGGCGCACGCAACTGGCCTTTGTGGCCGCGCGCAACACCGAGGGCACCCAGCTGGAAACGTTGAGCATCAGCAACAACCGGGCGGTGATTGCCCTGTCGGGCGCACTGAATTCGCAAGCCGGGCAACTGACGATTGACAGCCGCCTCAGCGATCTGGCGCTGGTCGAACCCAGGCTGGCAGGCCCGGGCACGGCACTGGCGGCCTTGCGCTGGACGACGGGCCAACCTGTGATCCTCGAACAGCTTGAGGCCACATTGGGCGAAACGACCCTGAGCGCGACGGGGCAACTTGACCCCGCCGATCCGAAACTGCCGGTCAGCGGGCAGGTGAGCCTCCAATCCCCCGACCTGTCGCGCTTTGCCAAGCTGACGGGTATGGCGCTGGCAGGGCGGGCCGATCTGGCACTGGATGGCGCAGCAGAGGTGCAGGGAGATGTGATGCGCCTGAATTTCAGCCTGACCGGCAGCGATGTCCGCTCGGGAGTTGCTGATCTGGATCGGTTGATGGGCGGCGATATCGAGGCGGTTGGGGCCGTGGCGCTGGATGCCAATCAGATGGATCTGCAATATCTCAAGCTGGTCAGCGCACAGGTGCGCGCCAATGCCTCAAGCGAGGGACCCGGCGAACCGGTGAAAATCTCGGCGCGGCTGAGCGATCTGGCGCTGTTGACCCCGGGCCTGTCGGGGCAGACCGCCGCGCGTGGCACGTTGAATATTCAGGACCGTCTGGCCAGACGCGTGGACGTCAATCTGGACGCCACCGGCCCCGGCGGGATCACCGCAAAGATCACCGGCGCAATCAATGAGTATGGTCAGGCGATGGCGCTTGATCTGGCCGGGGCGGCCCCGTTGCAGCTGGCCAATCCGTTTATCTCGCCGCGCTCCGTGCAGGGGCCTGCGCGTTTCGATCTGCGCCTTGACGGACCGCCGAGCCTGTCCTCCTTGTCGGGCACTCTGGCCTTTGACGGTGCGCGCGTTTCCCTGCCAACGCTGGCGTATTCGCTCAGCGATCTGAGCGGCGATGTGGCCCTTGCCAATGGGCAGGCCACGGTCAATATCTCGGGCAATACAGGCGACGCCGGGCGCTTTGAGGTTGGCGGGCCGATCACTCTGACGCCGCCCTATGCGGCCAATCTGGCGGTGCAATTGCTGGGGTTGGGGTTGCGCGATCTTGAACTGTACCAGACCACGGTGAACGGCAATGTGACGGTTGATGGCCCCCTTCTGGGCGGCGCGCGTATTGCGGGCACTATAAGTCTGGACCCGACGGAATTGCGCGTTCCCTCGGGCAGTGGCGTGATCATCGGCACCCTGCCCGAGCTGCGCCATGTGAGGGAACCGCGCGATGTGGCCCGGACCCGCGCACGCGCCGGGCTGACCGGGCAGGCCGCGCAAAGCAGCGTCAGCTTTCCCATTGATCTGACCATCAACGCCCCCAGCCGCATCTTTGTGCGCGGTCGCGGGCTGGACGCCGAATTAGGGGGCAATCTGCGCCTGACCGGCACCACAGCGGATGTCAGCGCCAGCGGGGTGTTTGAACTGATCCGGGGGCGTCTGGATATCCTTGGCAAGCGACTGGATCTGACCCAGGGGCTGATCGACATGCGCGGCTCGCTTGATCCGTATCTGTTCTTTGTGGCCGAAACGACCGCCGATGACGTGGTGGTCCGTGTGGTGCTGGAGGGGCTGGCCAGCGCGCCGAATGTGCTGTTCACCTCTGAGCCAGAATTGCCACAGGAAGAGGTGGTGGCGCGGCTTTTGTTCGGGCGCAGCCTCGATTCGATTTCTCCCTTTCAGGCGGCCCAACTGGTTACCGCCGTGGCCACCCTGTCGGGGCGTTACAATGGCGGGCTGACGGGCAGTTTGCGCCATTCTCTGGGGCTGAGTGATCTGAACATCTCGACCACAGATGAAGGGGCCACGCAACTACGCGCCGGTACCTATATTTCCGACAATATCTATTCCGAAGTGGTGGCCGACAGCGACGGGCGGCAAGAGATCAATCTGAACATCGACATCAACAAACGCGTGACCGTGCGCGGCAGTGCCGACAATGAGGGTGACACCGGGATCGGCATATTCTTTGAGAAAGATTATTAATTTTGGTCAGACACTTAACGTGGCTGCAACCGCGCGCTGCCAACGTGCATATTTCGCATCCCGGGTGGCGACATCCATGGCGGGAGTAAACCGCGCCTGTGCTGTCCAGCCTTTGGTAAACGCCTCCAATGGCGGATAAATCCCCGCTTGCATGCCTGCCAGCCAGGCCGCGCCCAGGGCGGTGGTTTCCAGCACTTCGGGGCGATCAACCGGGGCGTTGATAATGTCTGACAGGAACTGCATGGTCCAGTCAGATGCGCTCATCCCGCCATCGACACGCAAGACCGGTGCAGTGCCCTCCGCTGCCCAATCGGCGTGCATTGCTTCAAGCAGATCGCGGGTTTGAAACCCTACGGATTCCAGCGCCGCACGCGCCAGCTCGCCAGGTCCTGAATTGCGCGTCAGACCGTAGACCGCACCGCGGCAGTCGGCATTCCAATAAGGCGCGCCCAGCCCGGTGAAGGCCGGAACGATGATCACGCCCTGCTCCGGATCTGCCGCCTCGGCCAGCGTACCCGCTTGGCCTGCAGCGTCCAGCACCCCGAGCCCGTCACGCAGCCATTGCACCACGGCCCCGGCCACAAAGATCGACCCTTCCAGCGCGTAGGTTGGTTTGCCGTCCAACTGATAAGCGATGGTGGTCAGCAGCCGGTTTTGCGACCGCACCGGGGTATCGCCGGTGTTCAGCAGCAAAAAGCAGCCGGTGCCATAGGTGGATTTCATCATACCGGGGCTGAAACACGCCTGCCCGATCGTGGCTGCCTGTTGATCGCCAGCGACCCCAAGAATGGGGATTTCACCGCCCAGCCGGTCGGCAGTGGTGTGGCCATAAGGTGCCGCACAGTCACGCACCTCGGGCAGCATCTGCATGGGGATATCGAGCAGCGCGCAAATCTCGGCGCTCCATTGCCCGGTGTGGATATTATAGAGCAGGGTACGCGCGGCATTGGTCGCATCGGTGGCATGGGTCGCCCCGCCGGTCAGCCGCCAGATCAGATAGCTGTCGACCGTGCCAAACAGCAGATCACCTGCCTTGGCCCGGGCGCGGCCCCCGTCAACTTTATCCAAAATCCACGCCAGTTTGGTGCCTGAGAAATAGGGGTCCAGCAGCAGGCCGGTCTGCGCGGTGATCATCTCTTCATGGCCCTGCTCACGCAGAGCCGCGCAGGTGTCGCTGGTGCGGCGATCCTGCCAGACGATGGCGTTGTGAATGGCCTGCCCGGTATGTTTGTCCCAGACCACCGTGGTTTCGCGTTGATTGGTGATTCCGATCCCGGCGATGTCTTTTGCCTCAAGGCCAGCTTTGGACAGGGCCGACTGGCAACTGCTCAAGGTCGTCTCCCACAAATCCGCCGGGTCATGTTCGACATAACCCGAGGCCGGATAATGCTGAGGGAATTCCTGTTGGGCAGTGGCGACCACGCGCATTGCATCATCAAAGACAATCGCTCGCGACGAGGTTGTCCCCTGATCAATTGCAAGAATATGGCTCATCGTGCCCTCCCCCTGTTCTGTGCATTTATCCTACCCGATGGCACGGCGAAAGACAGGCCAAAGCGACAAGCTTGGCTGACAACAGGCAAACGGGTTTGCATCCGGTTTTTCAACTTTTCGGCCTGATCAGGCCTCAGGCGCAAGCCCAATTTGCTGCGTCGCCACAGGATATCAGCAGCTTTGCGGGCAAATTCATGACGCTTCAGTCAGATCACTTCGGCCTCGGAACGCATTCCGCCGATGTCACGGGTCAGATCGTCATAGGTGGTCGCGCCGTTCGGAACCAGCCAGGCATCGGTGCCATAGGCGCGGATCATGCGGACGACCCAGAGGGCGGTCAGGGAACTTTGGGCGCGTAGTCTGCCGGATTGACCTCTGCGGGCGGCCCGTCAAGCGAAAGCTGCGCGATTGCAGGGCTTTGACGAGAGATCACGTGGCCTTTGCGGATCACGGCAAGCCGTGTCGGGCGCAGGCGAATTGCCTCGATCGGATCGCGTGCCTGCAACAGCACCATGTTGGCCGCGCAGCCTTTGGTCAGCCCATAACTTTCCAGCCCGATGATCTGCGCCGAATTAGTGGTGACCGCGTCAAAGCACCACGCCATGTCGGCCCGGCTGCTGAGTTGTCCCACATGCAAACCCATAAAGGCCACATCCAGCATGTCGGCCTTGCCCAGCGAATACCACGGATCCATCACGCAATCCGAGCCGAAACCAACGGTGATCCCGGCATCGCGCAGCTCGCGCACGCGGGTCAGGCCGCGACGCTTGGGATAGGTATCGTGGCGGCCCTGCAGCATGATGTTGATCGGCGGGTTGGGAATGGCATGCACCCCGGCCTCGACCATCAGGGGGATCAGTTTCGAGACATAATAGTTGTCCATGGAATGCATCGAGGTCAGATGCGAGCCTGCCACGCGCCCCTGCAGGCCATGCCTTTGGGTCTCGTAAGTCAGCGTCTCGATATGGCGGCTGTGGGGATCGTCGCTTTCGTCACAATGCATGTCCACCATCAACCCGCGATCTGACAGAGCTGGCGGATAGAGTCAGCACCATCGGCCATGGTGCGTTCAAAATGTGGGATGCCGCCCACGACATCGACGCCCATATCCAGCGCGCGGATCGTGTTTTGCATTGCTGTGGGGTCGCGCAGCACGCCATCCTGTGGGAAGGCGACCAGTTGCAGATCAAGATAGTCGCTGACCTTTTCCCGGACGTCCAACAGCGCCTCAACACCCTTCAGAGTATCATCACAGGTGTCCACATGGCTGCGGGTCGCACCGATCCCCATACTGACGGCCAGATCGCAATATCGCAGAGCCCGCTCGACAATCTCATCCACGGTTTGCAACGGCTTTAACTCACCCCAGAGGCCGATACCTTCCAGCAAAGTGCCCGAAACGTTCATCCGGGGGCGTCCCAGTGACAGGGTGGCATCCATATGGAAATGCGGGTCTACGAACGGGGGGAAACAAGATAGCCCGAGGCGTCGATCACCTCACCCGCCTCGGCGGTGATTCCGGCTTCAACGGCGGCAATCACACCGTCCTTGCAGGCCAGATCAATCCCGGTTGTGCCATCCGGCAGGGTCCCGTTTTTGACGATCAGATCGAACATATCTGCCTCCTATCTCTGGCCCTTGAACCACGGGGTCAGCAGGGCACGGGGATAATCGGCGCTGCGCGCGGCGATGACCAGGGCAATGATGCTGAGGATGTAGGGTGCCATCAGGAACACCTGTCCGGGCACCAACGCACCCACCTCGGTTTGCAGGCGCACTTGCAGCGCATCAAAGGCTCCGAAGAGCAGCGCACCCAGCAGGGCCTTGCCCGGTCGCCAGCTGGCAAAGATCACCAGCGCGATGCATATCCAGCCGCGCCCGTTGACCATGCCAAAGAAGAACGCGTCAAAGGCCGACATGGTCAGGAAAGCGCCACCCAGTGCCATCAGCGCCGAGCCTGCGACAACCGCGCCCATGCGCAGGGCGTAGACGGACAGACCCTGGGCATCGACGCTGTCGGGATTGTCGCCAACGGCCTGAATGGCGACGCCCAAGGCGGTGCGTTTCATGACGTACCACACGACCCCGACCATTATGAAAGCCAGCCACGTCATCGCCGTTTGTTGGAACAGAACGGGTCCGACAAACGGCAGATCAGACAAGATAGGAATATCCATGGCGCGGAACGGTTCGATCCGCAGCGGGGACGACACATTGGGCAGCGCGGTACGATAGGCGAAATAGTTGACCGAGGTGGCAAACATCGTCACCCCAAGGCCGGAGACGTGCTGAGACAGGCCCAACGGCACCGTCAGGATCGCGTGGATCAGGCCAAAGAACGCACCGGCGCACGCCGCCACGATGACGCCACCCCAGAGGCCAGCGCCCAGCCAGACGGCCATCCAACCGGCCATGGCCCCGGCGACGAAGATGCCTTCGATCCCAAGGTTCAGAACCCCGGACTTCTCGCATAGCAACGCGCCGATGACGCCGAAAATCAGCGGCGTGGCGATGCGGATGGACGCCGCCCAAAAGCTTTCGGACATCAGGATGTTGAGGATGTCCATCATGATGCCGCCTCCGCCGGTTTGACCCGCGTGATGCGGTAACGGGCGACGAACCCGCCGACCAGCTCGCACAGCAGCGACGTGGCAACGACAAGGTCCGCGAGGTAGGAGGAGACGCCCATGGCCCGGCTCATCGAATCCGCGCCAACAAAGACCGAGGCGATGAACAGGGCCGAGATCACCACGCCCAGCGGGTTCAAGCCCGCCAGCATCGCCACGACGATGCCAGTATAGCCAAAGCCGGGCGACAGATCGGCGGTCAGATAGCCCTTGAGGCCCGCTACTTCGCTGACCCCTGCCATGCCCGCCAAGGCACCCGAGACGATGGCAACGCTGAACAAGGTCCGGTTCACCCGGATACCCGCATGGCGCGCGGCGGCGGCATTTTCACCGACAGCGCGCAGCCTGAAGCCCCAGACCGAGCGGGCCAGCATGAACTGCGCGACCACTGCGGCAAACAGAGCTATGATCAGCCCCGAATGCAGGCGCATCCGTTCCATCAAAGGCGGCAACATGCCTTGGTCCAGAATGGGTGAGCTTTGGGGCCAGCCCAAACCCATCGGGTCTTTCAGCGGGCCTTCCAGCATCATTTGCAGGAAGATCAGGATCACGAAATTGAGCAACAGGGTGGTCACCACCTCATCCGCGCCAAAGCGGGTTTTGAGGTAGGCAGGCACCGCCATGCCAGCGGCACCGCCCGCACAGCCGAGAATAATGATCAATGGCAGCAGGACAAACCCCGGCACATCCAGCGCGCCGGTGCCAATCGCCACGGCAGCCATGGCCCCCAGATAAAGCTGACCCTCGGCCCCGATATTCCACAGCTTGGCGCGGAAGGCCAAAGCGGCGGCAAGACCGGTGAAGATCAGGGGCGTGGCCCGGGTCAGCATCTCGGAAAAGGCAAACATCGACCCAAAGACGCCTTTGAACATCTCAGCGTAAGCCGTGACGATATTGGCCCCGGCAAAGGCCAGTGGGATTGCGGCCAGCGCCAAAGCAATCACCGCTGACAAGATCGGGACCCCAAGGGTCAGGGCGCGCGATGGGGCCTCACGGGGTTCAATGCGGATCATGCCATCTCTCCGGTCACTTCCCCGGCCATCATCAGGCCAATTTCTTCACGGTCGCGAGTATTCGCCTCGATCAACTCGCCGTCATGAATCACCATGATGCGATCCGAGAGGCTGAGAACTTCGTCAAGGTCTTCTGAGATCAGAACCACGCCTGCCCCGCGTGCGCGCGCTTCCAGAAGCCGACGGGCCACTTCGACCGCCGCGCCCATGTCCAGACCGCGCGTAGGTTGGTTGGCGAGGATCAGCTTGGGGTCTTGCTCAAACACCCGCGCCAGGATCAGTTTCTGGATATTACCGCCAGAAAGCAGCCGCGCGCGCCTCAACACCCGGACCGCGCACGTCATACTCCTTGGCCAGCCGATCAGCATTGGCGACAATCGCGTCGCGTTTCAGAAGGCCGCGGGACTGGATATCGGGATCGTCCAGCCGTTCGATCACCATATTCTCGGCCACAGACATCGCGCCGACGATGCCATCATGGTGGCGATCTTCGGGGATGCGGCCCACCCCGGCCTCGACCATCGTCAGCGGGTCGGGTTTTGCAATCGTGGTACCGTTGACCTGCACGGCGCCCCCATCGGCACGGATCAGGCCCGAGATCACCCCGGCAAGGGCCGATTGCCCATTGCCAGACACGCCCGCAATGCCAAGGATTTCATGGGCGTTCACCGTCAGGGTGATGTCATGCAGCGTGTCGCGGCTGGTCTGGCCGGTCACATGCAGGTTTTCCAGATGCAGCACAGGTGCGCCGGGTGTCATCGGGGTGCGCGCGGTCTCGGCGGTGTCTTCGCCCACCATCATGCGGGCAATCACGCGCTCATCGGCGTCAGAGGTGGCAATCTCACCCACTCTCACGCCATGGCGCAGCACAGCGATGCGCTGGGAAAAGGCCAGCACTTCGCGCAGTTTGTGGCTGATGAAAATCACCGAAAGCCCATCGCGGGTCATCGCGCCGATGTTCTCAAACAGGTTGTCGGCCTCTTGCGGGGTCAGCACGGCGGTGGGTTCGTCCAGCAGGGCCAGAACCTCGCCGCGATGCAAATCAAGGCTGACATCATCGTTGGCCACGACGCTGCCAAACCGTTTGCACAGCCCGGTGAGGGAAAGAACTTTTTCAGAGGTCATATTTGAAAGGGCCGGTGCGGTGACCGGCCCTCCTTTTGCTTAATTGTCCGAAACCGGGCGTTCGTCGTTCACGTTGACGCGGAACAGACCATCCATGATCTCGGCCTCTTTGGCGCGCACGGCCTCGGCCACCTCGGCGGGGATCAGGGTTTCGTCCATCACCAGCGAGCCACCGCCGTAAGCCATAAAGCTGAACTGACCGTAATCAAGCGCCTCGAAACTGCCGGAACCGACGTTTGCGATGGCTTTGTCGATCGTCGCTTCCATGTGCCAGATCGCCGAGGCAAGGATCGTATCGGGGTAATCGGCAGAGGTGTCGATGACGTTGCCGATGGCCTTTACGCCACGCTCAACAGCCGCATCGGACACACCAAAACGCTCGGCATACATGATGTCAGCGCCCGCATCCATCATTGCAAAGGCGCTTTCCTTGGCCTTGGGCGGATCGTACCAGCTGTCGATGAAGTTCACCATGTACTTGACGTCGGGATTGGTGGCGCGCGCGCCTTCCATGAAGGCATGCATCAGCCGGTTCACTTCGGGGATAGCGTAGCCGCCAACCATGCCGATCAGGTTGGAGTCGGTCATTTCCCCGGCGATCATGCCCGACAGATAGGACGGTTCATGAATCCAGTTGTCAAAGACCGAGAAGTTCGGCGCAACCGGCCCGAAGGACGAGCCCATCAGGAACCCGGTATCGGGGTAATCCTTGGCCACTTTGCGCGCCGCGCGTTCCAGGCCAAAGACCTCACCCACGATCAGCTGCGCACCACCTTCGGCATATTCGCGCATCACCCGTTCGTAATCGGTATTGGCAACGTTTTCCGAGAAGGAATACTCAATATCTCCGCGCTCTGCTGCTGCATTAAGCGCTTTGTGAATCCGGCTGATCCATTGTTGTTCCACTGGCAGCGTATAGATCGCGGCCACTTTTACGGTCTCAGCGGCTGCGGCTGTGGCCCCAATGGCCAGACTGGCCATTGCCAGCGAGGTCAGAAACGCCCGTCTTGTTAAGCTTAATAGTATCCGTCTTGATCAAGGAGAATTTTGCGACCATTCGCGGTCAGCCTTGACAAGCGCATTTGCCATCTCGATCAGTTTTCTCATGAGCGCGGTGAGAGCGACTTTGGCAGGCTTCCCGGCTGCCATCATGGCCTGGTATTTCCTTGCGAGGTCAGGGTTGTGGCGTGCCGCGACGAGAGCCGGCATGTAAAGAGCGTCGCGCAGGAATTTACGACCGCCCTGAATGAAGGCCTTGCCGCGCCATTGCCCGGACTGTCGCGTCATGGGTGCGGGGCCCGCCGGACTGGCTGCCTTCCTGCGGTCCAGTGTTCCAATCTCTGGAAATTCGACCAGGATGGCGACGGCAGCGACCTCGCCGATGCCGGGAATGGAGCGGAGAATATCATGTGCGCGCGCCCTTTTCCGACAATCACGCAGACGCGTCCCGAGTTCATCGTCAAGAGCCGCGATCTGGCGTTTGACCTGCGTCAGGCGTGGTTTTGTCTGGCGGCGTGTGAACGCCAGAGTCTGTGTTTTCACACGGTTCAACAGCCGGGTTCTGTCCTTGACCAGGGCCATCCGCGCGATCTGCAACTCTTTGAGTTCACGTTCATTCCTGTTGTAAGGCCTGTCCGGTACCGGATCGAACGCCGAACCCATCGTGGCCAGGATGCGCGCGTCAACGGCATCTGTTTTGGCACGCGTTCCATGCGCCTGGGCAAAGCGGCGGGCCTGTAGTGGATTGATCTTCACCAGAGGCAATTTGCCCGGGAACGTCTTCTCGAAGGAGGCATGGTAAGCACCCGTTGGTTCAAAGACCACGATTTGTGGCTGTTCGCTCCCGATCCAGCGCCTGAGCGCGCGAAAGCCGGAAGCGGTGTTGTCGAATTGGGCATGTTGTCCTGTCTTGATCCGATGCACATCCAAATGCGCTTTGGAGATGTCGATCCCGATGCTGTCCTTCATTATCTTCGATGTCCTGTGCCTGTCGTGCAGAGCCATGAGCTGCTGCGTATCCGTTCAGGCCTCATGCGAAGACGGTGGCTGATCAAACTGTAGCACGGTTCATTACAACCAGGCCCCTCACGATCCAGCGACCGTCGAAGCCAGGGAAAGTCATAAGACAAGCACCTTCATGATTCACTCTCCCTTTTTTGCTTGGCGATTTTATGCGTGGCTGAGCGCCAGTTTGCGTTTTTTACCGATTACTGAACCTCCTCCGACTAAAGTCAGAGGGTTCACCCGGATTATTCATGACGGTGCTGTTTTTTGTTGGCAGCGCTGGCGTAAGTGTCTGATTTGGCGTATAGAACATGTGTACAATCAATCCCGGACGCCGGACAATGACTGCCAACGCCGCCATGAGTGATATAGCCCGGACTTCCTTCTCTTTTCCAGCCATTCGTTCCAAGAAAGTTACGGGCTGTTTTGATGGTGGTGCGATCACCTCTGACGCCGGTGTTTTGCTTCTTGCTCAGGCGGAGCGTCGTCTGGGGATCGTGGATCGTTTGGTTGGGGTAATCCCCGATGGTCGCGATCCTTCGCGGGTGACGCATCGCATGTGTGACATTCTTCGCGCGCGGGCCATGGCCATCGCGTGCGGTTATGAAGACGGTGATGACCTGGACGAATTGCGACACGACCCTGCCTTCATGATGGCGCTCGGCAAAGCGCCCGGCGAAGACGTAGGGTTGGTGAGCCAGCCGACGATGTCGCGATTTGAGAATGGTGTGGGCCAGCGTTCCCTGATCCGGGTTGGACGCGAGATGGTGGATATCTTTTGTAGCAGCTACGACGCGCCACCTGAATCGGTGACCCTTGATATTGATGACACGTTTGATGCCGCTCACGGCCAGCAGCAACTGACCCTCTTCAACGGCTACCATGGTGAGCGTGGCTATGCCCCGATCCATGTGTACGAAGCCCAGAGCGAAAAACCAGTCGCATTCATCCTGCGCCCTGCGCGCACGCCATCCGGCGTGGAAGCGCGCGGCCATGTTCGTCGCCTCATCAGGCGCATTCGATCTCATTGGCCGCAGACCCGTATCACCTTGCGCGGAGACGGGCATTATGGCCGCCCGGAGGTCATGGCCTGGTGCGAAGCCCAGGCAGGGGTGGACTTCATCTTTGGCTTGCCAGCCAATTCTGCTTTGCGTCGTGATCCTGTCGTTACACGCGCTCAGGATGCCTGTGCGGTTCAGCGCGCGAAAGAAGGCTTGCTTGTGTTGCGCTGCTTTTGTGAGACCCAATACGCTGCCGCGAGTTGGGGTGAGACCAGGCGCCGGGTCATCGCGCGGTTTGAGGCACGCCAGGCGCATGGCATGGCTGTCAGATACATTGTGACCTCACTCGCCGACGGCACCCCGGAGCAGCTCTATGAGCGTGTCTATTGCGCCCGCGGTCAGATGGAGAATTTGATCAAGCTCCACAAAACCCAGTTGAAGAGCGATCGTACATCCTGTTCCTCGGCAACGGCCAACCAGATGCGGCTGATCCTCCACACCATTGCCTACTGGATGATCTGGGCGGTGCGCTCAGCCATGCCGAAGGCCGCCGGGTTGAAGCGATCCGACTTCGAGACAATCCAACGCCGTCTCCTGAAAATCGGAGCGCGGGTTATTGAAACCCAATCCCGGATCCGGGTTGCCTTCGCTTCAGCCTGTCCAGACAAAGCCTTGTTCATCACCATCCTGGACACTCTGCTGGGAAGACAGGCCAGCCACGCGCAGGCGCCGTAGACCGCGACTGCTCCTCCCGATGAACCCTGAAACCATAACCCGACAAATCAGCCGCAAGCGCCAAAGCCCGCGCAAACGATGCCCCATGCCCAAACCGTGAAAAACACCAGAAAGCCAACGCATAAGCGCCCAAATCAAAGCCGTCATGAATAATCCGGGTTCAGTGGTTCATGAGCGCCTTCGGCGCACGTTTGAATGTTTTTCCGACTAAAGTCGGAGGCTTTAGACCAGATTGTGGAAAGTCAATTTTTAATGCGATTCGTAGCATAAGGGTACTCGTCGGAAATCCGAATGACAGCCCGCAATGCGACAGGGGCCGTGGCCTTTTCACTGCCGTGGTTTGCGGAAAAGGCGGGTCAGGTCAAACAGGGTGTCCAACTGCTCGTACCGCTCTTTGGTTTCGGGCCAGCGTTCTTCCTGCGTCGCCGCGATCAGCGCCTCAAGCAGCAGCATGGTGCCGACATTGGAATCCCAGGCTGACGGGATTTCGACCCAGCAGTTGAAGGTACATGTGGCCACTTCCGAGATCGGGCTGGTCCATTGATCGGTGATCAGGATCACGCTGACGCCGCGATCCACGGCCAGTTCGGCAAGGCGCAGCAGGTTCGCCTCGTAGCGACGCACGTCGAATAGCAGCAGGGTGTCGCCCTCGACCATATCCAGCACGTAATGCGGCCATGTCGCCGAGGATGCCGTCATATGCGTCACCCGGGGGCGGATCGCCTGAAAATGGGTGAAGGCATAATCGGCAAGAGCGCGGGTGATGCGCCCGCCGACAACGAAAAGCCTACCATCTGTCTGGCTGAGCTGTTGAGCGGCCTGATCGAACATGCGCGCATCAATATGGGAAAAGGTCCGCTCCAGGTTTTGCGTTACAGCCGTGGAAAACCGGTTGAGCAAATGCGAATCCGGCGCATCAGATGCCCAATTGGCGCGGCGTTGCGTCGGACCAGACACTTTGGCCTGCAATTCGGCCAGCAACGCCTGATGAAACTGCGGATATCCCTTGAAGCCCAGCTTTTGCACCATCCGCGCCACGGTCGGGCTTGAGACGCCCGCATTTTCTGCCACAACCGTGATCGAGGCCAGCCCCGCGCCAGGGTAGTCCTCAAGCAAATGGGTGGCGAATTTGCGCTCTGACTGGGTCAGCTTGGCAAATTGCGCGCGGATCAGATCACGTACGGTTTCGGCGGGCTCTTGCACGTCCACTCTCCGGTTCTGCTGCGGCCTGAATAAATATTGACATAAAATTATCTCTGTGAAAAGATTTTTTCAGAAACACGGGAGGCACGATGCCAGATCAGGCAAAAAAATCCGTTGAAACGCTGAATCCAAAGGGCCTCGGCCCGGTGGTAATCCTGTGCGAACACGCCTCGAATCACATTCCGGCGCGGTATGGCGGGCTGGGACTAAGCGATTCGGAGCGGGTCGGTCACGCCGCCTGGGACCCCGGCGCACGGGATTTGTGCCTGCATCTGTCCAAGGCGCTGGATGCGCCGGTTGTGGCGTCCTGCGCGTCGCGGTTGGTCTATGACTGCAACCGCCCGCCCGACAGCCCAGATGCGATGACCGAACGGTCTGAGCAGATTGACGCGCCCGGCAATCGCGGGCTGAGGGATGCCGAGCGGGAAGAGCGGGTGGAGACGATCTATCGCCCGTTCTGCGAGGCGGTTGATGCGGTGCTGGACGCGCGCGGCCCCTCCAGCATTTTGGTCACCATTCACAGCTTTACGCCCGTTTATTTCGGGACACCCCGCGCGGTCGAGATTGGCATTCTGCACGACGCGGACGCCCGTCTGGCCGAGGCGATGTTGGCCGAAGCCCCCTCTCTGCCGCACCGACGGATTGAGCGGAACCAACCTTATGGCCCTGCCGATGGCGTGACCCATTCGCTGATCGAACATGGACTGTCGCGCGGATTGGCCAATGTCATGCTGGAGGTGCGCAACAATCTGCTTCGCGATGCGGATGGAATTGAGGTGATGGCGCAAGAGCTGCTGACCCTCCTGACCCCGGCGCTTGCTACGTTGAGCCGCGAACAGGTGTGGCATGCCTAGAGCGGTGCTGGCCTATATCCGCGTGATCGACGCGATGAACCGCTTTGTCGGGCGGATCGCGATGTATCTGATCTTTGCCCTTGTCGGTGTGTTGCTGTGGTCGTCAATCTCGAAGACCGTCTTCACCCCGTCCCTCTGGACGCTGGAGACCGCACAGTTCGTGATGGTGGCCTATTACGTGCTGGGCGGTCCGTATTCGATCCAGCTGGGGTCGAACGTGCGCATGGATTTGTTTTATGGCGGCTGGTCGCTGCGCCAAAAGGCGTGGTTTGACGCCTTTACCGTATTTTTTCTGATGTTCTATCTGGGCGTGCTGCTCTATGGCGCGGTCGGGTCGACCGCCTATTCGCTGGGCTATTTCGGGACCGAACCGTTTTCGTTTTTCGCCGACTTGCTGGGCACCCTGATCACCCAAGGGGTGGACGCGGCTAAGGAGCCGTTGGGCTTTCTTGAACGCAGCTCTACCGCGTGGCGGCCTTACCTGTGGCCCGTCAAAACCATCCTGTGTTTCGGCGTCTTCATGATGCTTCTGCAATGCCTGGCCGAGCTGTTTCGCGATCTGGCCCGCATCAAAGGCGAGGCGATCTGATGTCCTATGATATGATCGCCATTCTGATGTTTGCCTCGATGATGCTGATGCTGATGACGGGGCAGCGCGTCTTTGGCGCGATTGGCTTTGTGGGGGCGGCTGCCGGGCTGTTGCTGTGGGGCACGGGCGGATCGGACGTGCTGTTTGCGGCGGCGATGAAACTAATGAAATGGTATCCGCTGCTGACCCTGCCGATGTTTATTTTCATGGGCTATGTCCTCAGCGAAAGCCGGATTGCCGACGATCTCTACAAGATGTTCCATGTCTGGATGGGCAACGTCAAAGGTGGGCTGGCAATTGGCACGATCGGGTTGATGGTTCTGATCTCGGCGATGAACGGCCTGTCGGTGGCAGGCATGGCGATTGGCGCCACCATTGCCCTGCCCGAGCTGCTGCGGCGGGGCTATGACAAGATCATGGTGACCGGCGTGGTGCAGGCGGGGTCTTCGTTAGGGATTCTTGTTCCGCCCTCTGTGGTGCTGGTGCTGTATGCGATGATCGCGCGTCAACCGGTGGGACAACTGTGGCTGGCAGGTGTGATCCCGGGGCTGATGATGGCGACGATGTTCGTGATCTACATCTATGTGCGCTGCCGGATTCAGCCCGAACTGGGCCCGCCTTTGTCCGAAGAAGAACGCAACGTGCCGCTGGCAGAAAAGCTGCGCCTGCTGCGCGCGGGACTTTTGCCGATCCTGATTTTTGCCGCCATGATGGTGCCCTTTGTGAAGGGCTGGACGTCGCTGGTGGAAAGTTCAGCCATCGGTGCGATGACCGCGTTTCTGGCGGCGATCCTGAAGGGGCGGATGACCCGCGAGGTGTTTGAGACCTCGGTCCGCCAGACACTGGCGATTTCCTGCATGTTCATGTGGATCATTCTTGCCGCATTGGGCTTTGGCGCGATCTTTGATGGCTTGGGCGCGGTCAAGGCCATCGACAGCCTGTTCACCGAGCAACTGAACCTCAATCCCTGGACCATCCTGATCCTGATGCAGCTGAGTTTCATCCTGATGGGCACGTTTCTGGATGACACCGCGATGCTGGTTATTGTCGCGCCGCTGTATGTACCGCTGGTGGGCGCGCTGGGGTTCGATCTGATCTGGTATGGTATCCTTTACACGATCACCACGCAGATCGCCTATATGACGCCGCCCTTCGGCTATAACCTGTTTTTGATGCGTGCCATGGCCCCGCCCGAGATCGGGTTGAAGGATATCTATATCTCGATCATCCCCTTCGCGCTGGTCATGGTTCTGGCGCTGATACTGGTGATGGTCTTTCCGCAGATTGCCCTGTGGCTGCCAGATTATGTTTACGGAAAATAATCACCCCAAGAGCCTTGGAAAGAGGCCTCATTTTGAAGCAAGGAGAAAGCAAAATGACCACAAGACGTAAGTTTTTGAAATCCGCCGGGATCGGCGCCGTGGCGGCTCCGCTGGCCACGCCGGCCCTGTCCCAATCCACCATCACATGGCGCATGCAGACCTATGCGGGGCCAGCCCTGGCCGAGCATGTGATCAAACCTGCGATTGACATGTTCAACAAGATCGCGGGCGACCGGATGCAGATCGAGCTGTTCTTTGCCGATCAGTTGGTCCCGACGGGTGAGTTGTTCCGCGCCATGCAGCGCGGCACGATTGATGCGGTGCAGTCGGATGATGACTCCATGGCCTCGCCCACGGAAGTCACTGTATTTGGAGGGTATTTCCCGTTTGCGTCACGCTACAGCCTGGACGTACCCGTCCTGTTCAACCAATACGGCCTGAACGAAATCTGGGATGCGGAGTATTCTAAAGTTGGTGTGAAACACATCTCAGCCGGATCATGGGACCCTTGCCATTTCGCCACCAAAGACCCGATCAACAGCCTTGAAGACCTCAAAGGCAAGCGCGTCTTCACCTTCCCCACCGCGGGACGGTTCATGCAGCAATTCGGCGTCGTGCCGGTAACCCTGCCCTGGGAAGACATCGAAGTGGCCGTGCAAACCGGCGAGCTGGATGGCATCGCATGGTCGGGCATCACCGAAGATTATACCGTAGGCTGGGCCGATGTGACGGATTACTTCCTGACCAACAACATCTCGGGCGCCTGGGCGGGATCGTTCTTTGCCAATGTGGACCGCTGGAACGAGCTGCCGGAAGACCTGCAAACCCTGTTCCGGGTCTGTTGTGATCAGTCGCATTACTATCGTCAGTGGTGGTACTGGGGCGGCGAGGCCAATCTGCGCGTGAACGGCGACAAGATGAAGCTGACCACAATTCCCGATGAGGAATGGGCACAGGTCGAGGCCGCCGCGCGCGTCTTCTGGGACGAGATCGCCGCCGAGTCCGAGATCAAAGCCAAGGTCGTGAACATCTTCAAACAGTACAATGACGATATGGAAAAGGCCGGCCGACCCTACCGCTATACCTAACATGCATTGCTTGCTCCCCGGTTGCAGCCGGGGGGCAAGTTTTTTCGAAAAACTTGTCAAAATTCTTTGAAGAATTTTGTGCGCTACAGAGACGGACATCGCCATGACGCTAAGCTTTGACAATCTGAAAACCCAAGCGGCGGACGGCACGATCGATACCGTTCTGGTCTGCTTTGTCGATATGCAGGGCCGCCTGATGGGCAAGCGGTTTCATGCGGGCCATTTCATTGATGGCGCCTACGAGGAGACCCATTGCTGCAACTACCTCTTGGCCACTGATTTGATGATGGCCACGCCCGATGGCTATGCCTCGACCAGCTGGGAAAGGGGCTATGGCGATTATGTGATGAAGCCTGATCTGGCCACGCTGCGCCCGCTGCCATGGCTGGACGGCACGGTGATGGTGCTCTGCGATATTCTGGATCACCATACGCATGAAGAGGTGTCCCACGCCCCCCGTACTGTCCTGAAACGCCAGATCAAACGGCTGGAGGCCATGGGCTATGACGCGATGATGGCGACCGAGCTGGAGTTTTTCCTGTTTGCCAAGACCTATGATGAAATCCGCCAATCGGGATTCCGCGATCTGGAGCCGATTTCGGGCTATAACGAGGATTATCACATCCTGCAGACCAGCCGCGAAGAGCATGTGATGCGCCCCATCCGCAACCATCTGTGGAATGCAGGCATCCCGGTGGAAAACTCCAAGGGTGAGGCAGACACCGGTCAGGAAGAGCTGAACATCAAATACGCCGCCGCGATGGACACTGCGGATTATCATTCCATCGCCAAACACGCGATCAAAGAGATTGCCCATCAACAGGGCCATGCCGCCAGCTTTCTGCCGAAATGGCACCACGACAAGGTGGGCAGTTCCAGCCATGTGCACCAGTCGCTTTGGAAGGGTGGGAAGCCTGCTTTTTACGATGCCGATGACAGCCTCGGCATGAGCGGCCTGATGAAAAACTACATGGCGCGCATGTTGAAATACGCCCCCGATTTCACCTATTTCCTGGCCCCCTACATCAACAGCTATAAACGCTTTCAGGTGGGCAGCTTTGCCCCCACCCGCATCATCTGGTCGGTGGACAATCGCACCGCCGGGTTCCGCCTCTGTGGCGATGGCACCAAATCGGTGCGGGTCGAATGCCGCGTCGGCGGGTCAGACATCAACCCCTACCTTGCCATGGCCGCGCAGATCGCTGCCGGGATCAAGGGCATCGAAGAAGGGTTGGAGCTGCAACCCGCCTTTTCCGGGGATGCCTATCAGGGCGGTGATGCGATGATCCCCGCCAATCTGCGCGATGCGCGTGAGGCCTTGCTGGCCTCGACCATGCTGCGCGCGGCGATGGGCGACGATGTGGTTGATCACTATGCCCGCGCGACCGAGGTCGAGCTGGAGGATTTCGCCCGCGTGGTGACGGATTACGAAATCGCCCGCGGGTTCGAGCTGGCATAAGGACAGACGCCATGACACAGACATTGAAATGCATCTCGCCCATTGATGGTTCGGTCTTTGCCGAGCGGGACACCCTGTCACTGGACGGTGCCAAAGCCGCCGCCGCCCGCGCCGCGCAGGCCGCCTGGGCCGCGCGCCCGTTGCAGGACCGGATTGATCTGATTTTGGCAGGCGTTGCCGCCATCGGCGCCATGAATGACGAAATCGTACCGGAACTGGCCCATATGATGGGCCGACCCATTCGGTACGGCGGAGAATTTGGCGGGTTCGAGGAACGCGCCACCCATATGGCCCAGATCGCAAGAAGTGCGCTGGCAGATATCCAGGTGGGCGAGGACGAGACATTCAAACGATACATCAAACGCATTCCCCAAGGCGTTGTCTTTGTCGTCGCCCCCTGGAACTATCCCTATATGACCGCGATCAACACCGTGGCCCCGGCCCTGATTGCGGGCAACACGGTGGTGCTGAAACACGCCACGCAAACCCTGTTGGTGGGCGAACGCATGGCGCAGGCGTTTCAGTCTGCGGGCGTGCCCGAGGATGTGTTCCAGAACGTGTTTCTGGATCATGACACGACCAGCGCCCTGATCGCCGATCGCGCCTTTGATTTCGTGAATTTCACCGGCTCGGTCAGCGGCGGCAAGGCGATGGAGCGCGCGGCGGCGGGCACCTTTACCGGTGTCGGAACCGAGCTGGGCGGGAAAGACCCCGGTTATGTCATGGACGACGCTGATCTGGATGCCGCTGTTGATACGCTGATCGACGGGGCGATGTTTAACTCGGGGCAGTGTTGCTGTGGGATCGAGCGGATTTACGTCCACGAGAGCCTTTATGACGCCTTTGTGGACAAGGCCATGGCTATCGTGAAGGGCTACCGCCTTGGCAACCCTCTGAACCCCGAAACCACGCTTGGACCCATGGCAAATATCCGCTTTGCCCAAGAGGTACGCGCTCAGATTACCGAAGCGGTTGAGCAGGGCGCCACCGCGCATATCGAGACCTTTGACGAGGATGATGGCGGCGCTTACCTGACGCCGCAAATTCTGACCAACGTGACCCACGACATGCGCGTGATGCGCGACGAAAGCTTTGGCCCTGTCGTGGGCATTATGCCCGTCAAAGACGATGACGAGGCCGTGGCATGCATGAACGACAGCCAGTTCGGCCTGACCGCCAGCCTGTGGACACCAGACGTAGATCGTGCCGCCGCCGTCGGCGACAGGATTGAAACCGGCACCGTTTTCATGAACCGCGCCGATTATCTTGATCCTGGCCTGTACTGGACCGGCTGCAAAGACACTGGGCGCGGGGGTGGATTGTCAATCATCGGCTATCACAACCTTACCCGTCCAAAATCCTACCATCCCAAAAAGGTGACATCATGAGCCTGACAGGAAACTGGTCCTACCCGACCGCGATGAAGTTCGGCGCTGGCCGGATTGCCGAACTGCCCGACGCCTGCGCACAGGCCGGGATCAAACGCCCGTTGCTGGTCACCGACAAAGGGCTGGCCGATCTGCCGGTCACGCAAAGCACGCTGGACATCATGGACGCCGCCGGGCTGGGCCGCGCTATGTTTTCCGAAGTTGATCCGAACCCGAATGAGACAAACCTCGACGCCGGGGTCGCCGCCTACAAAGCGGGCGATCATGACGGGGTGATCGCTTTTGGTGGCGGCTCGGGGCTGGACCTGGGCAAAATGGTCGCCTTCATGGCAGGGCAGACGCGCCCCGTCTGGGATTTCGAAGACATTGGCGATTGGTGGACCCGCGCCGATGCTGATGCGATTGCGCCGATCATCGCCGTACCGACCACCGCCGGAACCGGCTCAGAAGTCGGGCGCGCCAGCGTGATCACTGACTCGGTCAGCCATGTGAAAAAGATCATCTTTCATCCCAAGGTTCTGCCCGCCGTGGTGATCTGTGATCCCGAGCTGACCGTGGGCATGCCCGCCTTTATCACCGCAGGCACGGGGCTCGATGCCTTTGCGCACTGCGTCGAGGCCTATTCCAGCCCGCATTACCACCCGATGTCCCAGGGCATCGCGCTGGAAGGCATGAAGCTGGTGATCGACAACCTGCCCCGCGCCTATAAGGACGGAACCGATATTGAAGCCCGCGCCAATATGATGAGCGCGGCGGCCATGGGCGCGACCGCCTTCCAGAAGGGCCTTGGCGCGACCCACGCGATGAGCCACCCGATCGGGGCGCATTTCAACACCCATCATGGCACCACCAATGCCGTTTGCATGCCCGCTGTGCTGGCGTTCAACACGCCCGCCATTGCCGACCGGTTCGACTTGGCCGCTGGCTATCTGGGCATCACGGGTGGCTTTGAGGGCTTCCGCAGCTTTGTGCAGGCGTTCAACGATAGCATGAACATCCCCCGCAAGCTGTCCGACATGGGCGTAACCGAGGCAAGCATCCCCGATCTGGTCAAAGGAGCGATCATCGACCCATCCTGCGGCGGCAACCCGATTGAATTGACCGAGAGCAATCTTGAGGGGCTGTTCCGCGCAGCGCTTTGAAGAAAAGAAGGCGCTGCATATCTGGGTGGGTCCTTGTGTCTGCAAGCACCTGCTTGAATGGCAACTCAGCGGACTTTGCAGCCTTTTGCAAATGCAGCTATTGCTTTCGCAGAAAGCCCTTGCACCTACAGCGTGCAATTTTAGGCACTGGAGCGCATTTCTCCAGACCGGTCGTCCAATCGTGCCGGACGCGTCTGATCGCGAACCAGTCTTCCTGCAGTTCAATTCACATTGCCGCGAAGGTTAGCCGTTGACACGCAAAGATGGCATGACAACCTGCATTAGGCGAAGCGGCCCTATGAACTCTGCTTGCCAAAGGGCTTCATAAACAGCATCGTCAGTTCCTTCGATACTGGCCGCATGATCGACGCCGGCATTCATCACGATGCCATCTATTTGCCCGAACCACGCATGCGTCTTTGCTGCCCAATCCTCCGAGGTCCCGACATCAATAACATCCCATCGATAGACAATCACGTTGCCGCCAAAAGCTTGTGGATCAATCGCCTGAGGGTCGCGAACACATAGACTCTGTTAATAGCCACTTTAGTAAGATGTATTGCCGTCGCAAGTCTGACTCAACGAATGCGTTCCTTATCCGCCCGGTTACAGACCAATCGACGTCACCCAATATGGATCAACCGGCCATATTGGCAGGCTGAGATATGCGGGCGATCATTTCTGGCGGCTGGACCCAGATTGCTACAGAATCACACGAGTTTCCAGTAAGTTCGAACTGCACAGGTTTCTTTGTCTTGCTCTGAATCACTGACACGCGCTCCCGAACCTAATCGGCGTTGACCACATCTGACACACCGAGCTTCACCAAGTCACTGCCATGCAGCTTGCTATCAATTGCGACGTTGAGCATAGCGACATCGCGCAGATTTCCTGCAGCTTCGAGCCGAACTCGAATTGCCCAGACCTGTTTAGACAACAGCGGACACTTCTGCCCGATGAGACACTCCTTGTTCCTGGCTCTGCGTTTCGGGGTGACTGCGGGAAATTGGGCTCTTGGCAATTTTTGCCCTCCGACCCGCCCTCCTTACCCAGATATCAGCGCCGCGCCGTCGATAGAATTCCACCCAACTTCGGAGCGGCGGCTTTGCGGATCAGTTCATGCCAGATTACGCTGCGATTGCATGAGACGCCCTGAGCCCATCCGAAAGTCTCGAATTCATGCTGCGTGCGCACGCAGCCAGGTTAAAGCCGCGCCAGCAAAGGTTATCTATTTGCGCAACAGCGAGATCACTGACCATTTTTGCAAGGTATAGCGTATCCAAAATGGACAATACTTGCGCCGCAGAACCGAACAGGCCATCGAGATTTTGGCGCTAAACGTCGTTGAGACAAAGCGGCAATCCGGTGGACATCACCACCGATAAAGATGCGCTCAACGCAGCAACATCACACCTGCCAAAACGAATGTTGCGATAAACAGGGTTTCCGCGATGATCAGAACAATCGCCTGACTGCCGACATCCAGTACTTTTTTGAGCGATGTTTTCATACCGACGGCAGCAATCGAAACCAACAGTGCCCATTGAGACAACCCAGATAGAAACGGCAGGAGTTTTTCTGGAATGAGACCCAGAGAATTGGCCACTGCAACCCCCAGAAATCCAAGAACAAAGAGTGGCAGAATGGGTGGGCGTGTGGCGGATATTTCTGTCTCTTGTGATGTTTGCCGTACGATTAATGTGATACCCACCACAACTGGCGCCAACATTGCAACCCGGATCAATTTGACCAGAGTCGCGACTTCCCCGGCGCGATCTGATACTGAAAATCCGGCCCCGATCACCTGTGCAACGTCGTGGATTGTGCCGCCAATAAATACCCCGGCGACATCATCATTGAGTGCGAGCACTTGGGACAGGATCGGGTAAATGATCATCGCCATGGTCGACAGGATGGTGACGCTCAGCACGGTAAAGATCAGATTGCGTTCGGAATGTTCATTTTTGGGCAGGATTGCCGAGATCGCCATGGCCGCAGAGGCACCGCAGATGGCCACAGATCCGCCGGTCAACACCCCGAAACGCCATCCTCGCCGCAACAACCGGGTCCCCAGCAAACCAACTGAACCTCCTCCGACTAAAGTCAGAGGGTTCAGTGGTTCATGAGCGCCTTCGGCGCACGTTTGAATGTTTTTCCGACTAAAGTCGGAGGTTTTAGACCAGATTGTGGAAAATAAAATAGTGAGAAGAACCCCGGCAACGACCATGCCGATCATCTCGGCCCCGAGTCCCATCACTAAATCCATACTGATCCGCGCGCCTAACAATGCCACGCCAAATCTCAGAATGGTTCGACCGGAAAAATCAACACCTGCAGCGCACGCGCTGTTCTTGTCTTCGACCAGAAAATGCAATGCGATGCCCAAAAGCAAAGCCATCAACATGGCCGGAGCGCCATAATGTTCCGACAGGAACTTGGCTGCGATTGCAACAATGACAGAAACAAAAATGCCCTGACCATGTTGTCGCACTGACAACATGAACAGATCAAACCGGCTTTGGGACGCGGGTGCCATCTGGACAGCCTTGGGAAAAGTGCGCTCCCGACAACGAACTTCGTCATCCGGGAGCGCAGAAGTACGAAGCCTAGGGCTTCGCGGGGAGAAGAATGTGGCCTGTGACGTCTAGAGCACGGGGCTGATTGTCATCTTCGCAGAAACCGAATTTGCAACAAAACAGTAGCGGTGCGCGCGTTCATGCATCTGCGCGATCTGAGTGCCGGGAATGTCGAAACCGGTATCAAACGAAATCCGCGGCGACAGCTTGAGTTCGGTCACGGCCATCATGCCGGTATCAGTCTTGCCCAGATAAGCCTCGGCGTGATCGACATAGGTGGCGACCGGCCAACCGGCCTTGGCGGCCAGCGCCAGGAAAGTCATCATGTGGCAGCTCGACAAGGATGCCGCCAGCGCCTGCTCTGGATTTGTTGCCGTCTCATCACCGCCCCAGTCGGGGGCCGCATCTCCGGGCAGGGTGTAGTGCGAATTGTAGGTGATATCGTGGCCGTTATCGATTTTTCCCGGTGCAAGCTCGGGCGTGTTGCGGAACCAGTTCAAATCAATGGAAAGCTCGGACATTGGGGAATCCTTGTCGGTGATTTGTGGGAAGAAAGGCGCTCACGGCCAAAGGTCAAAGGGGTTGCCATTCGGGCGGGCGTTTTTCGATGAACGCCTCGATGCCTTCGCGGGCGTCCTCGATCATCATGTTGTCCACCATGACAGTGGTGGCATAGTCATAGGCATTGCTTAGGGGCATTTCAGCCTGCGCATAAAACGCCTCTTTGCCGATACGTAATGTTCGGCCGGACTTGCTTGCGACCTTTGCGGCCAGCGCCTGTGCTTGGTCCATCAATGTTTCTGCGGCGACAATATCGCTGATCAGGCCCCAGTCGCAGGCGGTTTGGGCATCGATCATGTCGCCGGTCAACAGCATTTTCATCGCTTGTTTCCGCCCGACATTGCGGGACAACGCGACCATCGGAGTAGAACAGAACAGGCCGATGTTCATGCCCGGGGTGGCGAAACGCATTCCTTCGGCGGCGATGGCCAGATCGCAGCTTGCTACCAGTTGACAGCCTGCGGCGGTGGCCACGCCATGCACAGCGGCGATCACCGGTTTGGGGCAGGCGACAATGGCCTGCATGGTGGCCGAGCACATTTCCATTGTCTTGCGAAAAAAGGCTTTACCGCCATCCGCGTCGTTTCGCGCTGTGGTCATTTCTTTCAGGTCATGACCGGCGCAGAACACCGGACCATTTGCCGCCAGGACGACAACCTTAACGTCTGAACGTTCTCCGCAATCGATGATGGCCGTATTGAGCGCAAGAAGCATATCAATCGACAGGCTGTTGCGCGCTGCCGGACGGTTCAGGGTCAGAGTTGCGATGTTATCGGCAACCACAATCTGCAAAATGGGATCCGTATCCTGCATTGTTCTCAGTCCTTCAACAGGCCGCAGGCGACCACCAGTTTCATTATTTCTGTGGTGCCGACATAGATGCGCTCGATCCGGTTATCGCGATACATCCGCTCGAGCGGGTATTCTGCCATTACGATGGGGTGGGCGCCCCCTACGGCATCGTAATGTGCCAAGGCAGCGTTGTTTGAACTTGCTGCAGAACGGAGGCGTCCATGGACAAAGTTGGCATAGTTGGATTGGATATTGCGAAGAATTCGTTTCATGCACATAGAGCGGCGGTAGATGGGTCAGCTGTTTTCAGCAGAGCCTTGCCGCGAAGTCGGGTATTATCATTTTTGGACAAGCTGGCACCTTGTCTGGTGGCTTTGGAAGCCTGTGCCGGTGCACATTACCGGGGACGAGAGATTGAGAGGCTGGGTCATGATGTTTGTCTGGTCGCGCCGCAATATGTGAAGCCTTATGTGAAACGTCAAAAGAATGATGCTGCGGATGCGGCAGCCATCGCTGAGGCTGCATCCCGGCCGACAATGCGCTTTGTTGCGGTGAAAAGTGCCAGTCAGCAGGGCCAGGCGATGGTGCTGAAGACACGTGATTTGCTGACAGGCCAACGCACGCAAACGATCAATGCATTGCGGGGTCATTTGGCCGAATTTGGTATCATCGCCCCGAAAGGCCCGGTGCACCTGAAGAAACTTGAGGTGGCACTCGATGGCCCTGGAAACGGTTTGACAGAGGGGGTGATTGCGCTCTGTCGCCATTTTTTCGACCACATCCTGGCTTTGAGCGCGCAGATTGATGCCCTGACCAGGCAGGTTAAGGCGATGGTACGCAAAAACAAAACCATGCGTCGTTTGACAACAATTCCAGGTATTGGCCCGATTTGCGCTATAACATTGGCTACACTCGCGCCACCTGGGTCGACATTTACCAAAGGTAGGGATTTCTCGGCCTGGGCCGGTTTGACCCCAAAGCAGCATTCGACGGGTGGCAAGGCACGACTGGGGCGAACGTCGAAAATGGGCCGGCGCGATATCCGGCGGTTGCTGATTATCGGAGCGATGTCGGTGATTCAAGCTGCCGAGAGGCGTGGCGGCGCACCGGACGGATCATGGTTGGCGAGAATGTTGACCTGCAAGCCAAAAATGCTGGTTGCCGTTGCATTGGCCAACAAGATGGCACGTACGGCATGGGCCTTGATGACGACAGGTGAGATTTACCGGGTTCCGCCCGTCGCCTGACGGTGATGGCGGATGCAAGGGAATGCGGTGGTTTTCAGCGGAGGATTATGGGCGAAAAGTCGAGAGACAAGATCAGGAAAACCAGTGATACTCCGAGCGGCTGTGACCGCGACCCCTGTACACGACAGTAGAGGTGGTTGAGGGCGCAGATTTGTGATTTTCATTGGGATTCTTCAAATTACGATGGAGCCTCCCATGATCCGAAAAGCAATCGACACCCTCTCGGCGAAACTATCCGATGGCTTGTCGCTGAGCAATAGTCGCCTCGAAACACTCTGCCTTCCGGTGATTGGCATTGCCAGCGTTCGAACCGTCAATTTGAGCCACATTTGCGGTGAGATGCCGACGCAGGCCAAGGTTGAAAGTATCCGTCTTGATCAAGGAGAATTTTGCGACCATTCGCGGTCAGCCTTGACAAGCGCATTTGCCATCTCGATCAGTTTTCTCATGAGCGCGGTGAGAGCGACTTTGGCAGGCTTTCCGGCTGCCATCATGGCCTGGTATTTCCTTGCGAGGTCAGGGTTGTGGCGTGCCGCGACGAGAGCCGGCATGTAAAGAGCGTCGCGCAGGAATTTACGACCGCCCTGAATGAAGGCCTTGCCGCGCCATTGCCCGGACTGTCGCGTCATGGGTGCGGGGCCCGCCGGACTGGCTGCCTTCCTGCGGTCCAGTGTTCCGATCTCTGGAAATTCGACCAGGATGGCGACGGCAGCGACCTCGCCGATGCCGGGAATGGAGCGGAGAATATCATGTGCGCGCGCCCTTTTCCGACAATCACGCAGACGCGTCCCGAGTTCATCGTCAAGAGCCGCGATCTGGCGTTTGACCTGCGTCAGGCGTGGTTTTGTCTGGCGGCGTGTGAACGCCAGAGTCTGTGTTTTCACACGGTTCAACAGCCGGGTTCTGTCCTTGACCAGGGCCATCCGCGCGATCTGCAACTCTTTGAGTTCACGTTCATTCCTGTTGTAAGGCCTGTCCGGTACCGGATCGAACGCCGAACCCATCGTGGCCAGGATGCGCGCGTCAACGGCATCTGTTTTGGCACGCGTTCCATGCGCCTGGGCAAAGCGGCGGGCCTGTAGTGGATTGATCTTCACCAGAGGCAATTTGCCCGGGAACGTCTTCTCGAAGGAGGCATGGTAAGCACCCGTTGGTTCAAAGACCACGATTTGTGGCTGTTCGCTCCCGATCCAGCGCCTGAGCGCGCGAAAGCCGGAAGCGGTGTTGTCGAATTGGGCATGTTGTCCTGTCTTGATCCGATGCACATCCAAATGCGCTTTGGAGATGTCGATCCCGATGCTGTCCTTCATTATCTTCGATGTCCTGTGCCTGTCGTGCAGAGCCAGCAGCTGCTGCGTATCCGTTCAGGCCTCATGCGAAGACGGTGGCTGATCAAACTGTAGCACGGTTCATTACAACCAGGCCCCTCACGATCCAGCGACCGTCGAAGCCAGTCACGCCATATATGGCGTGACTGGCTTCGACTCAAACTTCGCATGAAACCCGGGGAAAGTCATAAGACAAGCACCTACCATCGATTGCAGCGCTTTTTTCAGCGTGTCAACCTCGGGAAAGACTGGTCTGCCCCTCTTGTTGTCCGGATGCCCGGGCTCTCCGGGAGTCGGCATCTGTGCCTTGATCGCACGAACCGGAAGATCGGGCGCAAGGAGATCAACCTGCTGGTTCCTGCCGTCGCCACGCGCCGCTATCGCGTGCCTCTGATCTGGACCGTGTCGGGCAAGGCGGGCAACAGCAACACCTGCGAGCGCATTGCACTGATGAAGCGCTGTCTGGATCTGTTCGGGTCCGGAAGCATCAGGTGCCTTCCGGCGGATCGTGGGTTTATCGGCCTTGATTGGTAGACTTTCCTGCATGAACAGGACGTTCCTTTCATCATCCGCGTGAAGTCGAACCGGTACGTGACAGGCGGGGATGGCGTCCGGCAAAGCCTGCGAACCTTGCCGCGCACCTGCCGTGGCCCGCGCGCATTCACGGCCCACTTCAAGGCTGCCGGGGGCACTGCGCCGCTCTGGCTGAACTTCGCAGCCAGGCGCATCAAAGGTAAGGAATTGCCTGTCGTTGTCAGCAACCAACCAGCCCATCACGCCCTGACCACCTACCGCAAACGCCGGGCCATCGAATGCCTGTTCGCCGAAGCGAAGACCAGGGGTTTCAACCTGGAAGACACCCGTCTCCCGATCGCCGAAAAGTCGAGCTTGTTGGTCGGTCTCCTTGCCCTGGCCATGGCATGGGCTGCAAAGGTGGCATCCACCAGGCTCGGAACACGGAAACGGCCTCGAAAGTCTCATGGGCGATACGCCAAATCCATTTTCCGCATTGGTCTCGACGAAATCGGAAGGCTCCTGTGTCAATCGCAGAGTAAAATGGGTCCATGTCGCGGCGTAAAAATGGGCCACTTCGGTTGATGTTTTGTGGCGCTTTTGCACGCGTGCTCGTCACAAAGCTGAAGCGTGCCAAAGCGCATGCTGGCCATAAGGCCAGCATTATTCTGACTGTGATTGCGGGCTGGTTATTTTCGGTTGTTGCGACTGTGTTTGAGCCGATAGCTTTCGCCATTCATCTCGAGGATGTGGACGTGATGGGTTAAACGATCGAGTAGCGCACCGGTCAGCCGCTCAGAGCCAAAGACTTCAGTCCATTCATCGAAGGGCAGGTTCGAGGTTATGATGATGGAGCCGCGTTCATAGCATTGGGATATGACCTCGAAGAGCAGCTCTGCGCCAGATTTGCTGAGCGGTACGAAGCCCAGTTCATCAATGATCAACAGGTTCTGGCTGGTCAGTTGCTTTTGAAGGCGCTGCAATCTCCGCTCATCTTGAGCCTCGATCAGATCATGGACTAATGCCGCAGCCGTTGTGAAGCGCACCTTCAGTCCTCTTTGACATGCAGCCAGCCCAAGTCCCAGGGCGATGTGTGTCTTGCCCGTGCCTGACGGGCCGAGCGCGATGATGTTCTCCCTGCGATTAACGTAATCGCATCGTGCCAGATCCATCGTCAGGGGCTTGTTCAAGCTTGGCATGATCTTGAAGTCAAAGCTATCCAAGCTCTTGGTGCTGGGGAACTTCGCCGCTTTGATGCGCCGTTCAATCATCCGGCGTTCGCGGTCGATCAATTCCATCTCACACAGCCGCGCCAGATAGTGGATGTGATCTTTGTTCTCTGCAGCACAGAGCTGCGCCTGTTTGGCATACTCGCCTTGGAACGTTGGCAGTCGCAGTTGTTTAAGATGATGCCGTAGAAGAATCCGAGGGGCTTCGGTCATGCCGCGGTCCTTCCCATCAAGCTCATGTAACTGGATGGGCGTGTTGTGCCGACATTGGCCTTGGGCAAGTATGGATAGAAGTCCAAATCCAATGGCTCAATTAGCATTGATTATGCGTGCCAACCTGTGACAGCACAGAACATGAACAAAATTATGGGGTGCGGCACATGGATCATCAGGCTTTTTTGGTGTGGCTCAACGAGATCGACGACCTTTCATCGAAACAACGGGCTGAAACCGGACGGCTTGTTGCCGGGGTTTCGTCGCTGGAAAGCGTGATCGATCTCCTTGAGGCGACTGTTCGCGAGGGGCGTATCTGTCCGCACTGCGCTTCGGGCGGTGCGATCATCAGAGGCCATGCAAGTGGCCTGACGAGGTTCTTTTGCAAAAGCTGTCGCAAAACCTTCAACGCGCTGACCGGGACGCCGCTTGCCCGCTTGCGCCACAGGGACAGATGGGCAGAGTTTGCAGCTTCCCTGCGCGACGGCGAAACGGTAAAGGCGTCCGACGGGCGTTGTATGGTGGCCGACACCACAGCTTTTCGTTGGCGTCATCGCTTTCTTCAGGCTGTAACGGTCGGTGCGGTCAAGCTGTGCGGGATCGTCGAAGCCGACGGGACGTTCTTTCTGCACAGCCGGAAAGGGGGCCGTAATCTCTCCGGAAAAGCCCGCAAACGCGGGGGAAAGACCTCAAAACGCGGATTGTCGAAGGAGCAGGTTCCGGTCCTCGTTGCGGTCGGCCGATCAGGCACCGCCATCAGTGCTGTCTTGCCTGCGGTGACAGCCGAACATCTCAAAACGGTTCTGCAGCCACGTCTTGATGGGGACGCTCTCCCGGTGACTGATGGCTGCACCGGGTACCCGCCCTGCGCCGCAGAAACGGGCGTCAGCCATGAAAGTCTCAACCGGACCGCCGGAGAACGTGTCCGTGGTGAATTGCACATTCAAACCGTGAACAGTCGGCATGAGCGGTTAAAGACCTTTCCGCGCCGCCATCGGGGTATCGCAACCAAATACCTGGACAGCTGCCTTCGGTGGTTCCACCTTGCCGTCCTTCCGAGCCACCAAACGCCGCGCGCGATACTTGCCGCAGCAGCAGGCATCCTGCCTGTAACACGCCACGCATAATCAATGCTAATTGAGCCAATCCAATCGTGGTGGCCGCTTCTCAACCCGACACAGTACAAGGTGTTTTACGGCGTCATAGCCAATTGCACCCATATCTATTGCCTGCTGGATTGCGCCTTGCACAACATCCATTTCGAAGGTCTCCAAAAGGCGCAAGACTTGAACGTATTCTCGCTTGCCCGGCTTACCCATTCTGGCTTCAAGCAGTCGGTGCAGCGTGGCAAATACATCTGGCAAATGCCAACCCTGCAAAGGCGCGGCCTGATCCAGGGCACCCACCTTTTGTTCAAGCAGGGGCAAAAAGTGCAATGGGTCAAAGACCATATCCGCTGATGTGTAGGATCGTTTGTGCCGCGCAATAATCTCATTGCCGCAGCCGATGATAACCTCATGCACAAACCCACGCACATGAACATCGTGGTGCGCATAGGCTACTGGCACCGAGTAATCATTGCTGCGATAGCGCACCATTGAGATCGACGTTGCACGCGTGCTGACGTGATCGCAGGCTTCATATTCTGCGACGGGCAATCCCATCAGAGCATCCAAATCCGACATCAGGCGTGCGCCTATGGTTTGGGTGTGACCCCGCAACGTATCGGCCTGACGTGCTAAACACTTCTCTTCCAAATGTGCGTTCAGATCATCAAAGCTGTCATAGCGAGGTGCGGGAACCATGAAGTTGCGGCGGGTGTATCCAACCATGCCCTCAACGTTGCCTTTATCGTTCCCTCGCGCGGGTCTGCCAAACTTGTCATCAAACAAGTAATGCGACTGCAGTTCCGTAAACCGACGTGTGCGGATGCGCGTCTTATCCCCGAGTATCCGAGCCACGGCGATCTTGGTATTGTCGTAGAGAATGGATTGCGGAATGCCGCCAAAGAATGCAAAGGCGGACACATGGCCATCGCAAAACGCCTCGGTTGTCTCAGCTGGATATCCCTTCACAAACACCGCATCAGAATGTGGCAAGCTCATCACGAAGAAGTGGATCTTGCATTCCACGCCACCGATCACGCCCAGCGTCTCACCAAAATCAACCTGCGCATGGCCCGGCCGATGCGACAACGGCACAAACACCTCTTTGGTGCGCCGTTTTTGCTCGCGCACGTAATAGGTCACCGTGGTCAGGCTGCCGGCATATCCATGCTCATCGCGCAGCCGTTCAAAGATGCGCTTGGCCGTGTGTCGCTGCTTTTTGATCAGGGCTTTGTCTGTGCGCAGTATCTCATCGACCACACCAACATAACCATCAAGCGTTGGCCGCCGAGGCGCTTCCGACCGACGATACCCAGGCGGAAGTTCATGGCGCAGCATCTTCGCGATCGTCTTACGATCTTTGTTCTCTAATCTGTCAATGCGTGTTTCCTGAGTTTCCTGCTTTTGATGTCAGAGGTTGCCTTTGTTCTCTTCGAACTCTGAGGTTCATGATGGGGTTGGCTGGGTGTGGGTCGGCAATGTTGAAACCGCAATCATACCGTTGGTCTTGGCTGTTGCTACAGAATCGGCGCCGTGTCTCACGCCCTCCCTCGGGCATCGTCCCAGATGGGAACTTTGATTTAGGAATCCTCGTTGTCGCCTCGTAAGCCTTACGCGGACTGGAAGTCAGTTTTGTCTCGCATAATGGCATGAAGTATGATTGCCAGACGACGCGCCAGAGCCACTCGGGCCTTTCTCATCGTTGAGCGCGCACCGATTGCGAGGGCCCATGTCTTCAATTTGAGCGGAGCGGCATACCGCGTCAGCATCACATTGGCGGCCTCATAGAGAAGCGTTCTGACGCGCACGTCGCCCCGCTTTGAGATGCTGCCCGTGTAGTCGATTTCACCAGATTGATGCCGTCGCGGCACCAGTCCAAGATACGCCCCCACATCACGCGATTTCCTGAAACGCGACGGATCATCAATTGCTGCGGCAAAGGCCAATGCTGTGATCGGACCGACCCCTGGTACCGTCATAAGGCGCTGGCAGACTTCGGATTTGCGGGTCATCTTTTTGATGTCGCCATCAATGGCTGCAACCGCCGCGAGGATTGCTTCGCGTGCTGCGAACAGTCCGCAAATTGCGGCATGGAGGCCAGGCACTCCATCGCTAACTTTTAGCGCCGCGTTTTTGAATGCCGGAGACAAAGCTCGTGGCAGCCGCACGCCGAAGACGACGACCAGACCGCGGATCTGATTGTCGAGCGTCACACGCTGTCCGACCAGCTTCTTGCGGGCTGCGATCAGCGACCGGATTGCGTGCGCTGACAGTGATTTGACATGGGTCGGCTTGTAGAATCCCGTCCGCGCCAGGTGTGCCAAACCGCGGGCATCATTGCGGTCCGTCTTGTGGCCGGCCAGAGATTTAAGGGCCTGATATGCTTGCCTGCTCTCGATGCAAACAACCGGGACACCAAGCTCCGTCAGCCCATGGTAAAGCATTGGTGCCATCCGTCCCGTTTCAAATACAACTTTGGCACATGGTGGTCCAGAAGCGAGGAAGTCAGCGATCGCTTTTGGTGTTGAGCTCGCTTTTCCTTCACGAATAAGGGCCCCTTCACGATCCAGAATGCAGATATGCGTCTCTTCCATGGACACATCCAAACCAGCAAAATATTCCATTGGTCAGTCTCCTTTTCAATTGCATGTGCATCCAGAATAACAGGGGTAACTGAGTGCTGATCCTGATTACGCCATGTTGAAAAACCGCGCCGCTTCTCGGCCAGACATACCGTCCTTCAAACAAGCACGGCGCACACGACTATAAATATCCACAGAATACATCTCCCGCCCTCCGAATAAACGAAGGGCACAAACTGGCGGACTTTTACTCCGCTACAACTGCGATATGCAGCCGCTTCTGTGGCCCAATATTGCTCCGCGTTTTACACTGGCGTTGATTTCGTGCAATCTTACAGGTCTGAAGCCGCCCTAACAGAGCAGTAGCGAACACAGCGCTAAGAGTGAGCAGCAGCCAGGCAATCCAAGAAGGTCTTTAGTCGCCTGCCGGTAGATGCACTCTTTCGCACAACAGCAGACATGTTTGATGTGTATTTTGCAGTGTCGCTTTGCAACTCATGCATAAGCTTTGCTTCTAGGAACGGTTTTGCTGTGTGGGTAGGTAAAAAGCCGAGGTAACGACCGGATAAAATGAGAAGTGTTAGCGCCTCTTCATTTTGCACGAAGGCCGATTTGCGTAAGCCAAGCTCTTGATGAATTGCCATGTTCGGCGAATTGAAGCTCAGTCCAGCATATGCAAAATTTCTAAGCCTGTCCAAATCCAGATCTTTGGTCAGTTTTCCGTAAAGAGCATGGCCCCTGCCGCAATACAGACGCATGTCTTCAGTGTATAACGTTGCATAGGTCAGCATCGGAGATTTTCGATGCAATGGAACGATCCCAAGATTCAACTTTCCGTTGATTACACCATCCTCGATGACATTGGGTGTCTCATGGGAAATGTCGAGCGTCACCCCAAGTGCGATGTCCCGAAACATTCGAATGGCCTCAAAAACCTTTGCCTCAGGGTTGGTTGAAGAATGGTCCATGAAAGCGATCCTGAGTTTCCCGGAAAAATCGGAATGCGTCTCATCAATTCTTTCCTGAAATCTGTCCAAGGACAAAAACAAGTCCTCGGCAGCTTCCAGAGTGAGCTTTCCGTCAGATGTCAGCGAAAACCCGGCCGGACCACGATGGCACAGTTTAAATCCAATACGAGTTTCAAGGTCGGAAATATGCTTGCTGATTGTCGATCTGCCGATGTTCAGCTCAAATTCTGCAGCGGTAAACCCCCCGCATGCCGCAACAGTCTTGAATATGTCCAGCAGTTTGATGTCCACATCAGTAATGCGGTTGCTAGCAATTTTTCGTACCATAAAAGGTTTCCAATTCAGCGAAGCATAGGTCAATAACTTTGTATTAACTGCAACCAAGAAGCAATCTATTGAGGTCTTTTAAGGCCTATATCTTTTTTATGCAGATTGACGGATAATCCGATTTGCCTGCAAGCTTAGGGCAAAAAAACTAAAACCAACAACTGGAGGGAACCAGATGAAACTCATAAAATACCTATCGACGGCTGCCGCTATGGCTTCTGTTGTCACACTCATGGCTACCGCACCGGCATATGCCAAAAACTTCAAAATTGCTGTCGGCGACAGCGGCGGTAGCAGCCAGGAGGCCACTGGTCTTGGCTTTGTGAAAGCCCTCGAAGAACTGTCCGGAGGCGCACATACCGCAAGATTGTTCCTGAACGGTCAGCTTGGCTCGGAGCAGGACACCGTTAACGATGCGGCGATTGGCACGCTGGATATGTCGCTTCTGGCGATCAACAACATCACCCCATTCTCTCCTACGGTTGGCGTGTTCACGCTGCCATATGTGATCTTGAGCTTGGAGGATGCTGAAACGCTGACCCAAGGTCCTATCGGGCAAGAGTTGACAGAGAACACAATTAACGACGCTGGCGTGCGTATCATTGCGTGGACCTATACGGGGTTCCGGGTTTTGACCAACTCCAAGAAGCCCGTCAAATCTGTGGCTGACCTGCAAGGCCTGGTCATTCGTGTTCCAAAAAACGAGATCATGATTGACACATACAAATCGTGGGGCATCAGCCCGACTCCGATGGCGTGGTCTGAAACCTTCGCGGGTCTGCAAACCAAAGTTGTGGACGGTCAGGACAATCCATACACGACGATCAACGCGATGAAATTCTACGAAGTTCAGAAGTATGTGACCAATATCCGTTACATCTTCTCGATCGAACCTCTGCTGATTTCTGAGCAGGTTTTCCAGGATCTGTCCGCAGATGATCAAGCGATCATCCTGGAAGCCGGCAAAGCCGCGACACAGGCCTCAGCCACATTCCTGCGTGAAAAGGAAGCTGAGATTAAGCAAATCCTGCTGGATGAAGGTATGGAAATCTCCGATCCAGAGAACAACGAAGAAGAGTTCATCAAGCTTGCAACCGAAGCTGTGTGGCCGAAGTTCTACGAAAGCATTGGCGGCATTGAAAAACTGAACGCAGTATTGGCAGCGATCGGTCGGGACCCTGTCTCTGAGTAACCCAAATTGACAAAACACTGAAAAGCGCCTTCGCGCGCTTTTCTTAACTGACAGCGAGGGGCCAATGACAAAATTCTGGTATGTGATTGATAATATAGAAAGCTACATCTGTCGTACGTTGCTAGCGATATTTGTATGCCTGCTATTCCTGCAGGTCATAGTGCGAACCTTGTTCGACTTCTCTTTCTCATGGGTTGAAGAGCTTTCAATCTATATGTTCGTCTGGTTTGTCTTTTTCGGCGCCAGCTATGCAGCCAAGATGGGTGCGCATAACCGCGTGACCTTTCAGTTCAAGTTCCTGCCGCCACGCGCAATCAAGTATATCGAGGCCTTCGCCGACCTGTTCTGGATCTTCTTCAACGTCTACTTCGTGTATCTGGCGATAGACTTCATTTTCAACAAGATGAACAAATTCCAGTCCTCGCAGACGATGGGATTTCATCTGAGTTGGGTCTACATCGTTCTTCCCATTGCTTTCTCGCTGATGACGTTCCGCGTGTTGCAGGTGAACTACAAGAAAATCATCCTCAACGAAGATCTCCGCGACCCTGACGCCATCGATCTTGAGGAAGTCCGCGCAGAAACTGACTCACCTGAGCAGGAGAATAAGTAATGGAATCGCAAATTGTACTCATCCTCTTCGGAGGCTTCCTGCTGCTGCTGTTCATCGGGGCGCCCATCACTGTGGCCCTTGGTGTTTCAACGCTGATTTCCTTTCTGTATCTCGACGAAAATCCTATCAAGTTTGTGCAGATCGCATTTACGTCAGTCGGGTCGTTCCCACTCATGGCGCTGCCTGCGTTCATCCTTGCCGGCGCGCTTATGGAAGCATCAGGCTTATCAAGGCGACTTATAAACGTGGCCGAAAGTTTCGCTGGGCCGTTCACGGGGGGGATGTCAGCGGCAACTGTATTTGCTTGCCTCTTCTTTGGAGCGATTTCCGGTTCAGGCCCGGCAACCACAGCCGCTGTGGGGATGCTTATGATCCCCGCGATGATCGAACGTGGCTACGGACGTAGTTTTTCCTCCGCAATCACCGCGTCCTCCGGTGGCTTGGGGATCGTCATTCCACCTTCGATCCCTCTGATCATATTTGGGATTGCGGCTCTTGGCATGCCACCCCCACCTGCGGCTGTCGAGCAATTTGGTCAGTTCCAAACCGTTTCCATTCCTAAACTGTTTATCGCTGGTTTCATGCCTGCATTCCTGATCGCAGGCAGCCTGCTGGTCATGAACTACATCCTTGCAAAGAAGCACGGCTACAAAGGATCGTCCGAAGGATGGTCAGCGCGCCTGATATGGTGTGAGTTATACTGTGGCTTCTGGGCACTGATGGCACCGGTGGTTATCCTTGGTGGCATCTATTCCGGCTTTTTCACACCGACTGAAGCCGCGATTGTAGCCATCTTCTACACGTTGGTCGTGGGTGCGTTCATCTACCGCGAACTTAACTGGCAGAAGCTCTTCACTGCGCTTGAAACCACGACCTGGCTCACCGGTCGGGTTCTACTGATCATGTTCACCGCAACGGTGTTCGGCCGCCTTCTGGTAGAAAATCAAATTCCAGCGGTCATCGCCAACGGCATGCTGTCGGTTACTGACAACATTTACATCATCTGGGCGTTGGTCATCTTCTTCCTGCTGTTCGTCGGCATGTTCATGGAAACCCTGGCGACCATCCTGATCCTCGTGCCGGTTATGTTGCCGGTGGCCTATAGCGTTGGTATCGACCCCATCCACTTCGGTGTAGTGATGGTCTGCTGCCTTGGTATTGGTTTCCAGACCCCACCTCTGGGCGAAAACCTGTTCATCGCGTCGGGGATTTCGAACATCTCGATTGAGAAGATCTCGGTGGCAGCACTGCCGTTCGCCTTCATCAACACAATCGCGATTTTCATTATCGCCTTTTTCCCAGAGATATCCCTTTGGCTACCAAGGTTCTTTGGATATTGAGCCGCGATCAGAAAGAAGGAGCTAATAAATGCTACCAAAAATTGAAGATATCCTGGTCGCAACCGATCTTTCCGGGAACTCCGACAACGCCCTGCGCTTTGCTTTAGGCATGGCGCGGGCCAACAAGGCAAAGCTCCATGTGCTTCATGTAACGGAACCGCTCTCTCAAGACGCGGTGGTCACGATGCAGATGTTCATGCAGGATGATGCATCCCGGAAACAAGCCATCAAAAAACGCCATGACTCCGTCAAGCAAATGCTGAAAGACAACCAGAAGGCATTTGTCAAAACGCTGTCGGCTGATGATAAAGACGCTTACGCATCGGTCAGTTCAGTTGAGCTTGTTGATGGTCATCCGGCAGAAGAAATTCTGTCGCGCGCCAAAGAACTCAATTGTGGAATGATCGTTATGGGGACACATGAACATGGCACCGGGCATACGTTCATCGGGACTGTGGTCAAAAGGGTATTGAGGCGCTCGTCTATACCCACTCTGGTGGTTCCCCACACAACATAAAGTTACTCTCTCCCTGTTGAACTTGTGGCGGCTACTGGTTAGTCGCCACTTTTTTGACCCTATCGACATAAAACGTTCATGATGCGGCAGGTTCGCCAGTGCAGCGGATATTTTACTTTGGAACCGGGTTCATATGGAAAACATTCGATGCGCCGCACCAAAGTACCGCAGATCTACAAGAAAACAGGTATGGCACGAGTCCGATGCTGGGTTGGCTTGTCGACCGCAAAACTGCGCCGCACATCCCGGTCTTCGACAAGGCAGGTCGTTGTGGCGGAACCTGGTCCCGTGCCGACTTCGAATGGGACGCCGAGCACGATCAATACATCTGTCCTGAACGTCATGCGCTCAGTTGCGAAGGAAGCAATCCGTTGCTGGCTGGAAAGAACTCCTCTTCAATAGAACTCCTACGTGCTGTTCAGCCGCTTGGTGATCTCGGAAATCCGTTGACGGCGAACTGGGCAAAAAGCAAAACGGGCAAAAAGCATCCTTACTACATGTGCTTCAAGAAAGGCTGTGACAGCTATCGCAAGTCCATTCGCCGCGACGCGCTGGAAGGCGTGCGCATTCCGGTCTATCCGGCCGGTCATTCCGACAACATCCGGCCACCTAAACCGGGGCATCCGGTCACTTTTGGCGCGCCGCGTTGAGGCTTGAGGTTTCAACTATCATTTCGCGGCGGTTTCGTCACCTGATTTGGCCTCCTGCTTTCTGAACGATTGGCCTTCCAGCTCGACCCGGCAGGCGTTGTGTACGAGGCGGTCGAGGATGGCGTCCGCGAAGGTTGGTTCGCCGATGACATCGTGCCATGTGCCGATGGGCAACCGGCTGGTGATCAGGGTTGAGCCGGTGCCATATCGATCCTCGACGATCTCCATCAGATCACGTCGTTGGCTGGCATTGAGCCGGTCTGGTCCCCAATCGTCCGGAATGAGCAGTTGCGTCTTGGTCAGCGCTTTGAACAGACGAGGAAAGCGCCCATCACCGTGGGCCAGTTCCAATTCGTCGAACAGACGCGTCGTGCGCTTGTAGAGGACGGTTGTACCTTCTCTGCAGGCGGCTTGCGCCAGAGCGCAGGCCAACCAGGTTTTGCCGACACCGCAGGGGCCTGTGATCATCGGGTTGCGTTTGTCGCGTATCCATTTGCCGGTGAGCAGGCTCTGGAAGAGCGCCCTGTCCAAACCTCGACGGGTTTTGTAATCCACGTCCTCTGGGGCAGCCCCGACATGGCGCGGGCGCGCGGTGCGCATCCGGCTTTCAAAGCGTTTTGTCTCTCGACTGGTGGCTTCACGGTCGATCAGCAACCCCAGCCATTCAGCATGGGTCAGGTCGGCGGTGCCGTCCTGTGTCTGCATCTCGGCAAAGGCTTCTGCCATGCCGTCGAGCCTGAGTGTTCTGAGCTGATCCAGTGTTGGATGATCAAGCATATTTTGTCCTCTTCAATGGAAGTATCCCGCGCCACGGATATTGGAGTGTGTGATCGTGGGGCCGTCCGTGGCGGGCTGGCGGCGTTGACGACCCAAACCATTCTTCAGAATGGAATGCAGGGATGAGTAGCTGTAGGCATTGATCTCGAGGGCACGTTCGCAGGCGCGATCAAGACGATCATTGCCAAAGCCGCGCGCCAATTTGAGCACCCCGAGGCAGGCACGATACGCTTGTTCGGGGTGGCGGCGCTTGCCCATCATGAGCGTCACGAAAGGCACACCACCGAGGAATGCAAAAGCGCGGACGTGGCTGCTGATCCAGTCCGGCAGGCTCTGGGTCCAGGTTGCCTCGACATAGGTGTAGTTCGACGCACCAAGGGCCGCGACGAAGATCCGGGCGGTACGCACTTCGCCCGTCTCAGGGCAAACAACATCGACCGTGTGTCCCGCGTAATCGACAAACAGCCGCTCACCCGCAGGATGGCGCTGACGCATCACCGGCGACAAGCGACCCTCCCAGCGGGTGTAGAGTTCGCAGTACCGGCTGTATCCGTAGCCATCGGGATAGACGCCGCGATACTCTTCCCACAGCAATGCCAGTGTCACACCTTTGCGACGAAGTTCCGCGTGAACATAAGCCCAATCGGGTTGTGGGATCGCCCGCGTCGACGCGCCAGGTTGATGCGGAAAGATCTGCTGCTCAAGATCAACATCAGACAGATCATCGGGCAAAGGCCAGACCAATCCGGCCACATCCGCGCCCCGGAAATACTCCGATACTGTCGCACGCCCCAACGACAGGCTCTGCGCCACCTGACGCCCTGAAAATCCATCTGCTCGAAGCCGCAGGGCTTCCCGTATCTTGCGCATCGACAATCTCTGCATCGCGCCACCTCCCATTCAAAAAGAACGGCAAGGTTGCCAGTTAAAGATCGCCTCAAAACAGACGCCAAACCCCCGGATCAGGGGTGGCCGGATGCCCCGGTTTGAGTGGTGTCAACGGCGGAGTAAAATCCGGCCACTGGGGCGGAGCAAAAGTCGGCCAGTTTGTGGAGTGCGCCTTGGGGCGTGTGGCCACCAATCAGCAAGCACGTTCCAAGGCGCATTGGCCGTCAGGCCGATTGTTCAGTTGTCAGGTTGAAGGGTTGGCAATACGTGCGCGGCTCTGATTGAGGCGGTAGCTTTCGCCGTTCATCTCGAGGATGTTGACGTGATGTGTCAGCCGGTCCAGGAGCGCGCCGGTCAAGCGTTCGGTGCCGAATGTCTCGGTCCATTCCTCGAAGGGCAGGTTCGATGTGATCAGGGTTGAGCCACGCTCGCAGCGCTGAGAGATCAGCTCGAACAGAAGCTCGGCGCCGGTTTTGCTCAAGGGGACGAAGCCCGGCTCGTCGATGATCAGCAGTTTGACCTTGGCCAGTTTGCGCTGAAGCTGCAGGAGGCGTTTCTCGTCGCGGGCCTCCATCATCCCGTGCACGAGAGCTGCGGCGGTTACGAAGGCGACAGGCAACCCTTTCTGGCAGGCGGTCAGCCCCAACCCGAGAGCGACATGGGTTTTGCCGGTTCCCGACGGGCCGAGCGCGATGACGTTCTCCCTGCGCTCGATCCATTCACAGCGCGCCAGTTCCAGCACCATCATCTTGTTCAGACCGGGGATGGCCGTAAAGTCGAAGCTGTCGAGGCTTTTGACGGTTGGAAACTTTGCCGCCTTGATCCGGCGCTCGACCATGCGCCTCTCCCGATCGATTGGTTCCAGCTCGGTCAGCCGGGCTGGATAGCGCACATGATCCAGGCCTTCCGCCGCACAAATGCGCGCTTGCTTGTCATGCTCGCGCAGGAAGGTGGGCAGGCGCAGAGTCTTGAGGTGGTGTGTCAGCGGCAGTTCGGGTGCATCCGTCATGCGTCACCTCCTGACAGAAGGCTCATACAGGAAGAAGCCGAGGTGGTGGCGATGTTGGTTCCGGGCAGGAACGGATAGACATCCAAATCCAACCTCGGGGGCCTTCGCTCGACGCGGCACAGGACGAGGTGCTTGATCGCATCGAAGCTGACCGCCCCCATTCGCAGGGCGTCTTTGACGGCAAGATGCAGCACCTCCAGCTCGAACCGTTCCGACAGGCGCAGGACCTGGACATACTCCCTTTTGCCCGCCTTGCCCTGCCGGGCTTCCAGCAAGCGCCGGAGCGTGGCGAAGGCGTCAGGCAGTTCCCAACCCTGCAAGGGCGCAGCCTGATCGAAGGACATGATCCTGCGCTCGATCAGCGGCAGGTAATGCAGCGGGTCGAACACCATGTCACCGCTGTCATAAGAGCGGGGATGATCGGCGATCACCTCAGTGGCGCAACCGATAACGACGCGGATCACGAAGCCCTTGATCCAGACCGCGCGGTGGCCATATGCGACCGGCACCGAGTAGTCGTTACCGCGATACCGCACCACCGATGTCGATGTGACCTGGCCACTTTGCAACTCACAGGCCTCGAAGGGTGCGCCGGGCAAATCCTGCATTGCCGCCGGATCGGCTTGCAGCCGTTCGCCGATGCTGGCCTTGTGTCCGCGCAGGACATCGTCCTGCCGTTTGCGGCATTGCTCTTCCAGGTGAGCGTTGAACGCATCCCGGTCCGGAAAGGACGGGATCGGCACCATGAAGTCGCGCCGCCCGTAGCCGACCAACCCCTCGACCGCTCCCTTGTCGTTCCCCTTGCCGGGACGGCCGTAGCGATCCCGGACCACATAATGCGACAGCATTGCGCTGAACCGTTGGGTTCTTTGCCGGGTGCCGTCCGGCAGGATCCGCGCCACCAGGCAGCGGTCATTGTCATAGAGGATCGACAGGGGAACCGCCCCAAAGAAAGCAAAGGCATGCACATGCCCATCCAGCCAGGCCTCGGTGGTTGCCGCAGGATAGGCCCGGATAAAACACGCATCGCTCTGCGGCAGATCAAAGGCGAAGAAGTGCGCCTTCCGCTCAACGCCGCCAATCACGACAGGCGCTTCACCAAAATCCGCCTGCGCATGCCCGGGCGGATGGCTGAGCGGCACGAACATCTCTTTGCCAGAGCGCTTCCTGGCCCGGACGCAGTCTTTGACGATTGTGTATCCGCCATCAAAGCCGCACTCGTCGCGCAGCCTCTCAAAGATACGCTTTGCGGTGTGGCGCCGCTTGCGCGGACGCGCTTTGTCCTCAGTAAGCCATTGGTCGATCTGGCAGGTGAACGCATCCAGCTTCGGGCGCCTAACCGGCGCTGTCCGCCGATACCCCGGTGGCTCCGAATAGGCCAACATCTTCGCAACACTGTCTCGGCCAATCCCAAAATCCCGGGCAATCCGACGCCCGCTCAACCCATCCTGAAAATGAGCCCGACGCACCTTCAAATACAATTCCACGGTGAAAATCCCCCGGCCCTCCCATCAAACGAAAGGGCAAAAGTGGACGACTTTTACGCCGCCCGCGACAACACAACGACGCCGCTACCGTGGCCGAGTATTGCTCCGCCGATTACATATGAAGAAATCCTCGAAAAATGCGCCCAAGCCTGGAACTTCTTTGCGAACGACCCTGAACGCATAACTTCAATCACAGATCGAGAATGGATAAAGGTCAATTAATTGGGCCGTTGGTATTATGGACATCTCGTCCTCCGTCGCACGGTACTGCGTTTGGCCTTCACAGAGCGCCTGAACTACAGCCGGAATGGAGGGTTTCGAACCCCCAAATTATCCTTACCATTCAAGATGTTAGAAGTCAAAATCATGCAAATTGTATAATGACGGAGCGACAGGGATTCGAACCCTGGAGACGGTCTCCCGCCTACACACTTTCCAAGCGTGCGCCTTCGACCACTCGGCCACCGCTCCGTAAGCGCCTCTTTAACGCTCGGGGTCGGACAACATCAAGCGGATTTTGGCACAAAACGCTTAATCCTGCTGATGCAGGTGCGCGCGGCGCTTCTGATGGCCCTTGATTTCGATCTTGCCAAAGCCGGGGCGACCCACCTCGCCTGCGCAAGAAACTCGGCATCTCGCGTTTCGTCATCCAAGTGCGCCGTGCCCCAGTTCTGGCGCGCGGGGGCTTGTGCGGTCATTCCGGTTGCCAAAATGGCGGTATGATCGCCCGCTATTGCTGACTTACCCGCATCTCTTCCTCACTGTTTTATGATTTAAAACACCGCCAAAGATATCCACCTCGCCACCGAAAGTGCCCTATATGAAAAAAACTCATTCTGCTTGGTGGCGCCCTGATCGGAGTTGGTGTCATCAGTTTCGGCCTTTTCAACATGGCGTAATCAGGATCAGCACTCAGTTACCCCTGTTATTCTGGATGCACATGCAATTGAAAAGGAGACTGACCAATGGAATATTTTGCTGGTTTGGATGTGTCCATGGAAGAGACGCATATCTGCATTCTGGATCGTGAAGGGGCCCTTATTCGTGAAGGAAAAGCGAGCTCAACACCAAAAGCGATCGCTGACTTCCTCGCTTCTGGACCACCATGTGCCAAAGTTGTATTTGAAACGGGACGGATGGCACCAATGCTTTACCATGGGCTGACGGAGCTTGGTGTCCCGGTTGTTTGCATCGAGAGCAGGCAAGCATATCAGGCCCTTAAATCTCTGGCCGGCCACAAGACGGACCGCAATGATGCCCGCGGTTTGGCACACCTGGCGCGGACGGGATTCTACAAGCCGACCCATGTCAAATCACTGTCAGCGCACGCAATCCGGTCGCTGATCGCAGCCCGCAAGAAGCTGGTCGGACAGCGTGTGACGCTCGACAATCAGATCCGCGGTCTGGTCGTCGTCTTCGGCGTGCGGCTGCCACGAGCTTTGTCTCCGGCATTCAAAAACGCGGCGCTAAAAGTTAGCGATGGAGTGCCTGGCCTCCATGCCGCAATTTGCGGACTGTTCGCAGCACGCGAAGCAATCCTCGCGGCGGTTGCAGCCATTGATGGCGACATCAAAAAGATGACCCGCAAATCCGAAGTCTGCCAGCGCCTTATGACGGTACCAGGGGTCGGTCCGATCACAGCATTGGCCTTTGCCGCAGCAATTGATGATCCGTCGCGTTTCAGGAAATCGCGTGATGTGGGGGCGTATCTTGGACTGGTGCCGCGACGGCATCAATCTGGTGAAATCGACTACACGGGCAGCATCTCAAAGCGGGGCGACGTGCGCGTCAGAACGCTTCTCTATGAGGCCGCCAATGTGATGCTGACGCGGTATGCCGCTCCGCTCAAATTGAAGACATGGGCCCTCGCAATCGGTGCGCGCTCAACGATGAGAAAGGCCCGAGTGGCTCTGGCGCGTCGTCTGGCAATCATACTTCATGCCATTATGCGAGACAAAACTGACTTCCAGTCCGCGTAAGGCTTACGAGGCGACAACGAGGATTCCTAAATCAAAGTTCCCATCTGGGACGATGCCCGAGGGAGGGCGTGAGACACGGCGCCGATTCTGTAGCAACAGCCAAGACCAACGGTATGATTGCGGTTTCAACATTGCCGACCCACACCCAGCCAACCCCATCATGAACCTCAGAGTTCGAAGAGAACAAAGGCAACCTCTGACATCAAAAGCAGGAAACTCAGGAAACACGCATTGACAGATTAGAGAACATCGTCGGATCTGAACCAGCGGCCAAGACCGTACCCGAACAAGTCGTGGAGACACCAAGGGAATCGCAAGACAACAAAGCTTCGGCGTCTGTAGCCGCGACCTGCTCTCCCTCTCCTTTCGGGTTTCCGCCGGGCACATTTGGCTGTGTGCCACCCGCGTCGGTTTGCGGATTCACCCTTATGGCTCCCGACAGGTTTTGTTGTGGCTTGCTCAACGGTACAAGGGTTGCGGCGGTTCCAAAACTCAACAAGAACTGGGACGTGAGCAAGATAGGCCCGGCATCACTTAAAGCCATGGCGGTTATATGTACGCATGCGGCAACGGGCATTTTGACACATGAGCACATGCAGTGGCAGCTGCGCTCCATACACAAGGGCGCGGGTCCGGTTGGCAGCCTTGAGCGGATGACATCGACACCGTAAGGCGCGGCTTAGTCGTCGAGGTGGATATGTACCCGGCGGTTCTGACGGCCCTTGTTTTCGATCTTGCCAAAGCGTACGCGGTCGATTTCACCGGTGCGCGCTACATGGGTGCCGCCACAGGGTTGCAGATCCACCTGATCGCGCCCCTGCCCGATGCGGATCAGGCGCACCTGCCCTGCCCCGGTTGGCGGCTGGACCGACATGGTTTTAACCAGACCGGGGTTAGCGCGCAGCTCTTGATCGGTGATCCAACTTTCAGTGACCGGCAGATCAGCGTCGATCATCGCGTTCAGCGCATCCTCGAGCGGGGTTTTATCCTCGGGCACTTCGGGCATGTTAAAATCCAGCCGCCCTTTGTCCGGCCCAATCGCCCCGCCGGTCACGGGCAATGGAATGACCACAGATAGCAGATGCAGCGCCGTGTGGACCCGCATATGCCGATGGCGGCGTTGCCAATCCAGTGCCTGAGACACGCGGGTGCCCAGGGCTGGCAATTGATGCGGCTCGGCAGGCACCAGGGCGATCTGATCCGTCTCGGTCTTGACGGTCGTGGCCACTGACAGCGTACCGCCGCTCCACCGCAACTGCCCGCTATCCCCGGGCTGACCGCCTCCGGTGGGATAAAAAATCGTGGCATCCAGCACGACCCCTCCCTTCTGGCGTGATGGCAATCACGTCGCCTTCGGTTTCGGCCAGATAGGGATCGTCCCGAAACAGATACGCGCTCACCGATCGCCCCCATCGCCAGCCGCATCGCCATCGGCCACCTTTGGCTTGCCCGCTGTGGGTTCGCTTGTTGCAGGTGCGGGTGACAGCGCAGGGGGGTGATCCGCACCTGGTAGTGCCTCGGGATTACGGATCCAGATATCGCGTTGCGAGAAGGGAATTTCGATGCCTTCCTCAACAAAGCGGCGGGCAATTTCGTGGTTCATGTCCGACTTCACGCTGAGCACCCAGTTGACGTCACGCAGAATGGCGCGGATTTCAAAATCAAGCGAGTCCGAGCCAAAGCCCTTGAATACAATGTAAGGGGCCGGATTGGCCAACACCATCGGATGGGCTGTGCCGATCTCCAGCAGGATTTCCTCTATCCTGCGGGTGTCACTGCCATAGGCCACGCCCACGGATACGATGACCCGGCCCACCGTGTTGCCGCGGGTGTAATTGGTCACCCGGCCCGCCACCAGATCGGCGTTGGGCAGGATCACGTCCGAGCGGTCAAAGGTCTCGATCCGGGTCGAGCGCACCGAGATGTCGCGCACCGTGCCATGCACCCCGCCCACTTCGATCCAATCCCCTTCCGAGATCGGTCGTTCGATCAGCAGGATGATTCCCGAAACGAAATTCTCGACAATCGTGCGAAGACCAAAACCAATCCCCACCGACAACGCACCAGCAACAATAGCAATCGAGCTGAGATCAAGGCCCGCAGAGGTAACTGCGACCAACGCTGCTAGAAAAATTCCGATATAGCCAGTGCCAGACACAATCGCGTTGCGTCCACCCTGATCCAACCGGGTCTTGGGCAGGACCGTGCTTTTGAGAGCTCCCTGCAACAGCCGCGTGGCGATGTAACCAATCGCAAAAACCGCCGCGAATGTCAGGAAGATTGTGGGTGAGATACGCGCCCCCCCCAAATTCACACCTGTGCTAAACTGCGTCCAAAGCTCCCACAACTGCGCTGGCCGTGCCCCCCAGGCAATTGCGACCAGCGGCAGGGATAACACAACCAAAAGCATCCCGATCATGACCGGAACCAACGATTCCTGAGCGCCGTCGCGGTTCCGGGTCACGGCCACATAGACCTCAACCACAAGCCGCTGCAACACCAGCAATGCGCCCAGAATTTGCAGGGTCACCAGCGAGGGAAACATCAGGAAATGGGCCAGCTTGAAATACCCCACCGCCGCCAGCGCCGGCGAGACGACTGCCAGCACCATCAGCGCCAGAGCCAGAAAGCGGGAAATCTGCGTTCGGAAGCTTTCTTCGCCACCTTCGGCCAGTTCGTGGTTTCGATGGGCCTGCAAAAGACGTGCGACCCGCACCAGCATAAGCCCGGCGACCACGATAAATGGGAACAGGACCACATTGCTGGCAGCATCCCCCCAGTTGGAGAAATCCGCGACCGCCGAAAAGAAAAAATACCCACCAGCGACCAGACCCAGCGACGCCCCGTAAATCCGACCCGATTGTCTTTGTTTGGGATCAAGGTTGAGGGGCAGCGTCCGTGCTTCGCGTGCCGGAAAAATACGCATTGCCAGCCAACGCGCCAGCAAGAAGGAAAAGATCGGGCCAAACAGCGCATCCAGTATCTGCTCGCCGCGAAGGCCGACAAAGTTGGTTGCGAAGACGGCACCGATCAACAGTATAAAGCCGATGAATGGCAGGATCACACTGCCAAGCGACACCATGAAGGCAATGATCCACCGCCCTGCTCCGGGTTGATCAGTCAGGATCCAATTGCTGAGCTTGCGGCTCCACTTGCGACCGCGCAAAATCAGCACCAGTCCCAGCGCTGACAACACCAAAACCGCAAGCAGGTTCCCTTTGGCCTCGGCCCGCTGTACGGAATTGGCCCAGGCGGCTGAAAACTCGCCATGGACGGTGTTGGCGATCCCTTGTAGTGCCGTCAGCCCTTGCGACCATTGGATCGGGTTCAACGGGGATGGCCCAAATTGCAGCAGTTCTTCGGCCTGACGGTCACGGATGATCCGGTCAATCCCCGTGATCAACCCATCGGCCCGGTTCTGGGCCAGTTCAGCGATGCGTACGGGCACCAGAAGCTCGCCCAGACGCGCGTTCAGCACCTCGCGGCTGCGGGCGACATTCTCTTGCTCCTCGCCGCTTTCTGGCACCGGCCCCAGCGCATCAAGCTGACTTTGCACTGTGGCAATGGCGTTGGAGTTCACACCTTGCGCCGCCACAAACTGCTGGCGCCAATCCGCCAGTTGGGCACGTAGCGTCTCAAGTGCGGCTGTACTGGCCCGACTGGCCTCAATGGCCTCGTCAGCCCGGTCGGCCGTGCGCAGCCACGCCTCGTAGTCGGGCGGCAGGATGGCAGGTTGGGCATGCGCGGTTTCGGGCAGAAACAGGCCGGGCGTTGCGGCCCCAAGCATCAGGGCCAATATCAGGCAAAGGGCGCGCAGGAGATGGCTCACTCGATAAACACTCCGGGAATGCTGCGCGGGGCATGATCCAGCCATCCTGGCGTGGGCAGCTCTTTTTCGCGCAGGAATTCAGGGTTGAACAGTTTGGATTGATAGCGGGTGCCATAATCGCAAAGCACCGTGACAATGGTGTGACCCGGCCCCATTTCCCTGGCCATACGGATCGCACCGGCTATGTTCACGCCAGTGGATGCGCCCATGCACAGTCCCTCGTCCTGCAACAGGTCAAAGACAATCGGCAATGCCTCGGTATCACTTACCTGGGTGACGAAATCCGGCACCAGCCCTTCAAGGTTCTTGGTGATGCGCACCTGCCCGATCCCCTCGGCAATCGACCCACCTTCGGATTCCAGAACGCCGTGTTTGTACCAGGAATAGAGTTTGGCCCCCATCGGATCGACCAGACCGATCTTGACGCCTTTGGATTGCAACGCCATCGCGACACCGGTCAGCGTCCCACCCGAGCCGCAGGCGCAGATGAAGCCATCGACCTTGCCATCAGTCTGTTCCCAGATCTCGGGGCCAGTGGTATCGATATGCGCCTGCCGGTTGGCGACATTGTCGAACTGGTTGGCCCAGACAACGCCATTTTGTTCGGTTCCGGCAAGTTTTTCGGCCAAACGCTCGGAATAGCGGACGAAATTGTTGGGATTTGAATAGGGGGCCGCAGGAACCTGCACCAGATCCGCGCCCGCCAGACGCAACATATCCTTCTTTTCTTCGCTCTGGGTTTCGGGGATCACGATCACGGTCTTAAACCCCATCGAGACCCCGACCAGCGCCAGACCAATGCCGGTATTGCCTGCGGTGCCCTCAACAATCGTACCACCCGGTGCCAGAGTGCCCTTGGCCATGGCATCCTTGATAATGGACAGGGCAGCGCGGTCTTTGACCGATTGGCCGGGGTTGAGAAACTCGCATTTGCCAAGAATGGTACAGCCGGTTTCTTCGCTTGCACGGCGCAGTTTGATCACGGGCGTGTTGCCCACCGCTGCGGCCAGATCAGTTGCGAATGCCATCAAAGCTACCCCCCGGAAATTGCTGTATAACAGCTTTAGGACGGGCGCGGGGAAACCTCAAGCGGCTGCGCGCAATCGGGACCGGTTTGCCTGTAACCACATCAACATCAGAACAAGCGGGCCAACATTCGCCTCGCCCGAGGTCAAAAGCGCCGCAGCCGCCTCATAGGGCAGAACATGAGTGCGGATGTCCTCATGCTCGGTCTCAAGGCCGCCCTGCCCCTGCACCATGTCCGGCAGGTTGCACAGGCCCAGGTAACAGTGGAAATACTCGGTCGACGCCCCCGGCGAACAGTAATGGCTTGAGATATGTTCAAGCCCGCGCAAGGGCAGTCCGGCCTCTTCCTCGCATTCACGAAAAGCCGTCGCCTCGGGTGTCTCGCCCGCATCAACGCGCCCGGCCACCGGTTCCAGCACCCAGGGATGAACATCACCGCGCCCATAAGGCCCCATGCGAAACTGTTCGACCAACAGCAGTCGGTCGCGCGCCGGATCATAGGGCAGGACAATGGCCGCATCTGTGCCCACGAACACTTCACGCGCCAACAGATCGCTGGTGGTGCCGTCAAACCTTGGGTGGTGCAACTGGTAGGTGCGGGTCAGGAAAAACCCCTGATGCGGTGTCTCCGACTGCACGGCCTCAACACTGTCGTGGGTCTGCCCCGAGCGGACATCCGTGGGCACGTTGGCCTGTGCTGCAACCTCGGCCGCCGCGCGTGCCAGGATCATCCCCATACGCTGCGCCAGCGTTCTTGCATCAAGTTGGCCTGCATATCCCAAGGCCTCGTGCGCAGCCAGCGGTGCAATCCGTGCCCAACGGCGGGACCAGGCCTGTTCGTCCCAATCGCCTTGCCTGTCAGTTGCCACATAAATCGCGGCACCGTCCGGCGATGTCTGCGCCTCTCCTCCAAGCGCCTGTTGGAACAGATCAATCCCGGGCGTGGTGCTCAGAACACCGTCCAGAACCGCCCCTTCACGGCGCACGGGCAGTGGAAAACACCCTAGATCATCGGGTAGTGTATAGCCCTCTACCCGATGCACCTGCCCCGGAACGATCTGCGCCAGGGGGCCGCAAAGAAACAGTTTTGTCATGAAGCAGCCCTAGCGGCCGGCAAAGCGGTTGGCGATCAATCCGGTCACAATCCCGCCACCCAGAATGATCCCGATCACGGGACCATTCAGCAAGTATTGGCCGTAGTCCACCGCATTGTAGAAGATCGCGGTCAGCCCCTCGAACGGGCCGCCATGACGCCCCGCGAGCGCATTGGCGAGATCAGGTTGAAGCTTTGAGCAAACAGCGCCCAGAAGGTCAGAGCAGCCGCACCGGTCAATCCCCCGCTGAGCGCCTCGGCCAGGCCGCCCTGCACGCGTTTGCCTGTCACCTTCCAGCCACAGATCAGGCCAAGACCCACATTCACCTGATTGAACCAGCCAAACTGCGTCTGTTCGGGCAGGTGCGGGCGAATGGCCTCGGACGCAAACCAGCCCACAATCGCCAAACCGATGGCGGCAACCATCTTTGCGGAGGTGGGCATGTTGTCGGTCAGGGGCATTTTAACCAGGTTTTGCGATGGTGATCTGTACTACGTTACAGTTACCCACCAAAAACGCCGAGGCACAAGAGGTGAGGTAAAAATTCCACATCCGCCGGAACCTGTCGTCAAAACCAAGGGCCGCGACCTGATCCCATTTCTTGTTGAACGTCTCGAACCAACGCCGCAGGGTCAGATCGTAACTGGCCCCGAATTCGATGTTGCTGTGCACATTCAACCCTGCCCGTTCCGCTTGTTCGCGCAGCATTGCCGAACTGGGCAGCATACCGCCCGGAAAGATGTATTTCTGAATGAAGTCAACGTCGTTTCGATAGTCGTCAAAGCGATCGTCATCAACCGTGATGATCTGCAAGGTGGCCATCTTACCGGGGCGCAGCCTTTCGCGAACCGTGTCAAAATAAATCGGCCAGTATTTTTCGCCCACCGCCTCGAACATCTCGACCGAGGCGATGCCGTCATAGCTGCCCTGTTCGTCACGGTAATCCTGAAGTTTCAATTCAACCTTATCTGAAAGCCCTGCCTTTTCAATGCGTTCTCTGGCATACTTCAACTGCTCTTCGCTGATTGTCAGGCCTGTCACCTTCAGCCCACGCTGACCGGCCGCATATTCGGCGAACCCGCCCCAGCCACAGCCGATTTCCAACACATGATCGCCGGGGACAACGCCCATCTGATCCACCATGCTGGCATATTTGGCGATCTGCGCCTTCTCGGTATCTTCTTGGCCGGTCTCAAACAGGGCGGAAGAATACGTCATGGTGTCGTCCAGCCAGAGCCCATAAAACTCATTGCCCAGATCATAGTGATAGCTGATGTTTTTTCTGGCCTGCACGCGCGAATTGCGGTTCAGCCAGTGGCGCATCTTTTCATAAAGCCGCACCAGCCCCATCCCCGGAAATCCGTCATAGACGTGGTCATTGTCCATATGGATGAAGTCCATCAGCGCCTGCAGATCGGGCGTGCTCCACCACGCCTCGAGATAGGCATCGCAAAAGCCAAGATAGCCCTCGCGCACCAGCCGGGCAAAACAGTCGTCGTTGTGAATCTGCACGATACCAACCGGGCCTGGGTTCGGCCCTTCGGCGCGGAATACCCGCCCATCGGGCAGTTCAAAATCCAGCCGACCTGTGTTGATCTGCTTGACCATGGCAAACACGTTAGAAAAGTAACGCGGCAAATTGGCCTGGCCGGTCGTATCGGTCAGGATCATCCCATGTTCCCCCATGTCATCTCGCAGGTTAATGTGACGCGTCGCATCCGGCAAGGTCCTCTCGATGAGTTTCAAAAGCCGCGCCCCCCATAGGCCGCAAGCGCCCGTTTGCGCCCTTCGGCCAGATCAATCAGCGGATCGGGATAGCGATCTGTCGGCGAAAGCTGCCAGCTTTGCGGGATTGCCTTAAAATAAGACAGCGCCTCGGGCGAAGGCGGCGCGGTGCCTTCGGCGATCCAGCGTTTGGGGTAGGCGTGATCGGGATCGAATTTGTCCAACTGTGTCTCGGGGTTGAAAACCCGGAAGTAAGGTGCCGCGTCGGGCCCCGAACCGGCCACCCATTGCCATCCCATCGCGTTGGAGGCTGGGTCCCAATCCGTCAGACAGTGTTCAAACCAGCGCATCCCGATCTTCCAGTGCGACAGCAGATGTTTGGTCAGATACGAGCCAACGATCATCCGTGCGCGGTTATGCATCCGCCCGCTCACATACATCTCGCGCATGGCCGCATCCACGAAGGGCACGCCAGTGCGGCCCTGTTTCCAGGCGATCACATGGGCGTGGTCCTCATCTTCCTGCTAGGGAAAGGCCGACCATTCCCGCCGCCAGTTATCGGTCAGAATATGGGGCGTGTGATACATCAGGTGAGTGGCAAATTCGCGCCAGACCAGCTCTTTCAGCCAATGCTCGGCACCTTGCGCGCCTTCGCTCAGCGCGCGCTGGCCTACATGCCAGCACTGACGGGGCGAGATTTCGCCCAAGGCGAGGTTCTCGGACATGCCGGATGTGGCATCCAGAGCGGGGAGGTTACGATCATCCTTATAGGCATCGATCGCGCCATCAATGAACCAGTGCAGCCGGTTTTGTGCCGCCTCTTCCCCCACCCGCTGATACGGCAGGCACACCGCTGCCCCGCGCTGCATGTCCGCGCCCATGTGCCACGTATGCAGCGATTCGCTATGCGGCCATGTTTCTGGCGCGGGAATATTAGCGGGTCCAGCGCTTGGCGTGGGCACGTCGCGATCTTTCACAGCACGCCACATCGGCGAATAGACCCTGTAGAACCCTCCGGTCTTGGTTTCGACGGTCCAGGGTTCAAACAAAACGTGACCTGGATGGCTGACCGCCTCGACGCCAACATCCCTCAGCATCGACTTGATCGCCTTGTCTCGTAGGATCGCAGCTGGATCATAAAGCCGTGACCAATGAACTGCGGTCGCACCCGTCTCAGCGATCAGCGCCAGTAAAGTCTCAAACGCATTGCCCAGGCGCAAGATCAGACGACTTTCCTTATCCTCAAGCTGGTTGGCAAGGTTTTCCAGGCCCAGACCCAATCGCCACTTCGGGGCCGCACCCAAACCCTCGACGCTCTCATCACAGATGAACACCGGGATCACTGGCCCGCCCCGCTGACAGGCCGCTAACAGCGCGGGGTGGTCGCTGAGACGCAAATCGCGCCGCAGCCAAACAATGGTTGGTGAGGAATTGGTCATCTCTGCCCCTGGCCTATCGCGCCTAACTCTTTGGGCGAAATACGCGGGGGGCCTCGGAGTGGATCACATAATCCGGTCCAGGGCAGAGATTAGTTTTTCGATCTCCGCCGGGGATGTGTAATGCACGAAACTGAGGCGCAGCACACCTTTGTCCAGATCGATGCCCATAGATTGCAAGGGGCGCGATCCGTAGAAATCACCGCCGCCCGCCATGATACCATGCTGGCTCAGCTCAGCCGCAGCGGCCTCACCCGGTCCTGGCAGTTCAACCGCAACGGTCGGGGCTTTCTGTGTCGCATCCCGAGGGCCGATCAGACGGACCGAGTTCTTGTCACCCAGATAATCCAGCAGCGGTTGCAGCAACGCCGTTTCATGGGCGCGCATCAGGTCATGCACACCGGCGGTTCGGGCTGAAGGCGCGCCCGTGATGCCGTGATGATCGGCCAAGGCGTCGATGTAATCGGCGATGCCTGCACAAGCCGCGACCTGAGCATGATCGGGTCCTGCCGGGGTAAACCGCTTGTAAAGATCACCGGCATTGAAATGGTGCCCCTGATTGGGCAGCAGCTGTCCCAATTCACGCCGGATTACCATAATTCCCTGATGCGGCCCGTAGGTTTTATAGCTGGAAAACAGATAGATATCCGCCCCCATTTGCCCAACATCGGGAAAGCCATGCGGCGCATAAGAGACGCCGTCAACACAGACAAAAGCCCCCGCCGCATGCGCGCGGGCGGTGATTTCTACCACCGGATTGATCTCGCCCACGATGTTCGAGCAATGGGGGAAACAAACCAGCCGCACGTTTTCATCCAGCAGGTCTTCCAATCGCTCCAATGGCAGATTGCCGGTGTCGGGATCAATTTTCCATTCCCGGATCTCGATGCCATCCTCGGCCAGCCTGCGCCATGGTCCGGAATTGGCCTCGTGATCCTGATCAGTGACAATGATCGCCTCGCCGGGCGCCATGAATTTGCGGAAGGCCTGAGCCAGGACATGGGTATTCTGCGTCGTCGAGGGGCCAAAGCTGAGTTCATCCCCGGCCACACCCAGCATCGCGGACAGGCGGCTGCGCGCCTCGTCCATTTCTTCCCCGCCAAGCGTGCTGGCGGCATAGGGCGCATAAGGCTGCACTTTGCGTTGCCGGTAAAACCTCGCAAGCCGCTCGATCACCGGTCCGCAGGTGTAGGACCCCCCGGCATTCTCGAAAAAAGCCTGATCCAGCAAAGAGGCCTCCGCGAAGGCGGGGAATTGCGCGCGCACGAAATTGACGTCCAGATTAGCGGCCATGCAGTTCGCTCCTTCTTGTGGGTGTGAAAGCGATCTCTGTCCCGAAATGATCGCTGCATTATCGTATTTTGCCCAGAAAAACACCAAACGCACGGCGCGTGCAAGCCATCTCGTACTGGCGTTTTATTGGGCAACAGACGGACAAAACGTCGCATCCTGACAAGCCAGTGCCGCTAAACGCCGTTCCTGGATAACAGTTTCGTGACAGGTTCCTGCGGGATGGGAGCAATCTGAGGTAGAAAAGACACCTTTTGGGCCAGTGGACGCGCGTCAGCGCCCAGGGGCCAGCCCATGCGCGCGACAAAAACAAACGACAAAACAGGGACATACAATGAGCATCAAACCTCCGTTTACTGATCTTGAGATCAAGAAGCAGGCGGAAGGCTTCTACAAGGATAACAGCCTTCCAATTGCCGTGATTTCCAAAGGAATCATGGTTGCACTCGTGCTTTGGGCACTGGTGTTTCCGGCCAACGCAAATGGTACGCTGGGTAGCCTGAACAGCCAGCTTCTCAACATTTTCAATCAGTTCTACATCGTGATCGTGGGCTTTTTCGCCTTCTTCCTGCTGGTTGTCGCGGTTCTTCCGAAAACCGGCAGCCGCGTAATGGGCGTGCCCGGTCAAAAACCAGAGTTCTCCAACTTCTCGTGGTTCTCGATGATGTTCGGTGCTGGTCTGGGTGTGGGCCTGATGGTCTTTGCCACGGCGGAACCGCTCAGCCTCTGGGGATCAAACCCTGTCGTTGTGGCTGGTGACGTGGCAGGCAACACCAAAGATTCGGTTCAATCGGCCTATCGCTACACATTTGCGCATTATGGCTTCCACGCATGGTCGATCTACGTGGTGACCGGGCTCAGCCTGGCCTATTATGCCTACACGCGTGACATGCCACTCACCATCCGTTCGGCCCTGACGCCGCTCTTTGGCAAGATGATGAACGGTTTCCTGGGTCATGTCGTTGACGTACTGGGCGTGGTTGCCACGATCCTTGGTGTATCAGTAACCATCGGTTTCGGCGTGAGCCAGTTCATCGACGGCGTCTATGCTATTACCGGCATGGAATGGATCATGAACATGGGCGGCGATGTTCCAACCCCCAGCAAGGTTGGTCTTGTAGCCGGTCTGGTAATGATCATGGCCATGTCAATCATTTCAGCCGTATCCGGTGTGGGCCGTGGGGTGAAATACCTCTCGAACCTGAACCTGGTCCTGTCGCTGATCCTGCTGATGACCTTCGTCATCTTCGGCTCTTTTGCCTTCGCAATGAGCACTTATGGCTCGGCCTTTGTCGATTACATCATCAACTTCACCTCCATCAGCTTTGGTGCTTACGGGCCGCAATCTGCGGCCGAATTCGCCGCTGCCCTGCCCGAGGCCGCCAAGCCTCTGGCCGATGATCTCTTTGCCGGAGCCACCAACGCCTGGGGCGGTTCGGACGGGTTCGAGACCTTCAAGTCTGGTCTTGAAGGCGCCGCAGCCGAGCTGGACGAGGCCACGCTGGCCGCTGCCTACGAGGCGGGCAATCAGGGCCGTCAATTCGGCTGGCAGGCAGGCTGGACAACGTTCTACTGGGCCTGGTGGATCGCGTTCTCGCCTTTCGTGGGCCTGTTTCTGGCGCGGATCTCCAAGGGGCGCACCGTGCGGGAATTCATCATCGGCTGCGTCTTTGCTCCCGCACTGGTGTGTTTCGCATGGATGACCATCCTAGGCGGAACAGCGATTGATCTGGAACTGACGGGCGCCGCCGCAGGAGCCATTACCGGCGCGTCGCAAACCAACCAGCTCTTCGCAACGCTGGGCCAGATGATCGAAGGCGGTCTGCTCTCGGCTCTGACCGTCATGTGTGTGGTGTTGATCATGACCTTCCTGGTCACGTCTGCTGACTCCGGCATTCTGGTGATGAACACCATCATGTCGGGCGGCGCTCAGGAAACCGGCATCAAGCACCGCATCATCTGGGGTCTGATCCTGACCGCTGTGATCGGCACGCTGATCCTGGCCGCAGGGGAAAACAACCCGATGGACGCGCTGAAAAACGCGATGATCATTGGCGCCCTGCCCTTTACCATGGTGATGGGCCTGATGTGTGTGGCGCTGGCCAAGGCGCTGTACCGCGATGGTCAACGCGAGAAACTGAGCGAGGTCAGCCAACCGGCTGAGTGATCCCGAACCCATAGCGATAAGACGGCGCTGCCTCCGGGGTGGCGCCGTTTTTCTTTGGCCTTGCCCCTAACTGCCCGTCGCGGTAGCGCGGATGCTAAGACAGCGGGGGAACATGATCATGTCCATGGGTGAGCTTTGGCGTCTTGGCGCTTTGGTCTTCTGCGCCGTCTGTCTGATCGTGCTGGGGGGCACCGCTGGCAAGGCGCTGACTGCCCAGGGCGTGGCGTCTATTTTCGTAGCCTGGACACGCTTTGCCGTGGCGGCTGTGCTGTTCCTGCCTTTCAGAGCGGTCTAAGCCGCACCGAACTTCGCCAACTGCTCCATCCCACTGTCCTGTTGCGCGGGGCGCTGGTGACGGGAGGGATTTCCTGCATTCTGACCGCTTTAAAAACCGAGCCGATTGCGAATGTGTTTGGCGCATTCTTCATCGGGCCAGTGGTCTCCTATGCCTTGGCGGTAATGATCCTGGGCGAGCGACCATCGCCGGGGCGCAGCCTGTTGCTGGGCGTTGGCTTTCTGGGCGTCATGCTGGTGGTCAAACCGGGGTTCGGGGCCACGGCTGGCATAGGTTTTGCCTTGATGGCCGGAATGTTTTACGGCGCATTCCTGGCCACCACGCGCGCGATAGCAGGGCGCTACCGGCCTCGCTTCCTGTTGCTCTCACAGCTTCTGATCGGGGCCACCCTGCTGACACCATTCGCGATAAGCGGCCCCCTGCCTGCGCTGAACCCGGCACTCAGCGTGCTGATCCTGCTCAGCGCGTTGGGATCGGCGGCCGGTAACTACCTGATCGTGATGGCCAATCGCCGCGCCGATGCCAGCCTGATTGCGCCCCTGATCTACACCCAACTGATCGCCGCCACGCTGGCGGGCATTCTTGTCTTCAAGGATTGGCCCGATGCGGTGGCCTTGACGGGCCTTACGGTGATCCCGGCCTCAGGCTTTGGCTCGCTCTGGTTGGGCCGCCATGCGATAAAACAGCCCTGATCGCGCGCTTGCCCTTTGCAATCCCGTCGCGCTGCACCTATATTCAGAATGTTCGTTTCGGCGAACTATGGACATAAACGCGCTCGTCATAAGCGGATCGGACCCGGGGGCGGTACCCGGCGACTCCACCAACATCCTTCATTTGGGGACCATGGGGTCGAAACAGGATCGACGAACGTCTAAAGGGGTTAGCTTTGTCTCGGCTGTCTGCCACCGTTATCGGCGAAATCAAGCTAGTTGCAAATGACAACAAAGCTCCGATGGCTCTGGCTGCGTAAGCGGTTCGATCTATCGAAAACTTAAGTCCTCTCGCTTTGCAGCGTTTGGCGGGGTTCGCAGGCACCTGGCAACAGAAGCCTGCACCTTTCCCCAAAATGTCCGTCAAATGCGCCGTCTTAGCGACAGGCCTGTGGCGTTCAGGCAACGCGCGTGTGCGCCATTCGCAACTTTCCGCCGAACGCCACAAGCTCGCCCAATTTACCCGCATAAAGTGTGCCATCAACATCGCATACCCGCGCAGAACGACACGGGAGGAATTGAGCAGAGAGCAATGACAATGTTTATTCGGCAGGCCCGCCGTGCAAATCCACATTGTGACGTGATCCGAACAGTCTGAGATGCCAAACATTACAGGCACCACCGGCAATGACGACATCGACGTCACAAACGACAGCGGAACGTTGAACGGTACGCCTCAGGGCGCGCCGATCGATGACATTCGGGCACGCGGTGGCAATGATACCATCTCGGTCGCCGACAGCACAATTTCGGGCGACGTCCGCGCCAATGGGGGCGCCGACGAGGTTACGGTCACCAACAGTACGGTCGACGGAACGGTCGCAGCCGGGGGCGGCGGAGACACCGTCACGATCCAAGGGTCCACCGTCGGCAACGTCCGGCTTGGCGGCGGCAATGACACTTTGGACTTCATCGCCTCGTCCGTTGATGGAGACATTCGTGGCGGCAACGGCACCGACTCGCTCAACCTGCCGGACGGCACCGTCATCAACGATGCGAATTTCGGAACGATCACTGTCACATCGGGCAACAGCTATAGCCTGTCCAGTGCCTCATTCACTCTGCCCTCCGGAACCGTTGTCACCTATGCCAGCATGGAAGGTGGCACCGGCTTTCCTTGTTTCACCCGCGACACATGGATTGAGACCCCGCAGGGGCCAAGACGTGTTCAACAGCTTGCCGTCGGCGATCAGGTGCTGACGCAGGACAACGGCCCCAAAACTATCCGATGGATTGGCCAACGCAGGCTGGACGCCGCTGACCTCCACCAGAACCGCAAATTGCGCCCCGTGACGATCAGCGCCGGAGCATTGGGACACAACCTGCCTCGGCGCACCCTGTCAGTATCGCGGCAACACCGCATGCTGGTGCAGTCCAAGATCGCAAAGCGCATGTTCGGTGTAACTGACGTCTTGATTCCGGCTATAAACTGGTCGCGTTGCCGGGCATCTTTGTGGATGACACATGCGACAGCGTCGACTATTTCCACCTGCTTTTTAATCAGCATGAAATCATCTTTGCCGAAGGCGCGCCGACGGAAAGCCTGTATACTGGCCCCGAGGCGATGAAAGCGATCAGCCCTGCCGCGCGTCAGAAAATTCTAAAACTATTCCCAGAGCTTGGCCATCTCGACTATGAGTCAAAGCCCGCCCGTTTGATCCCCCCAAACCGGCGGCAGAGGCAACTTATTCTACGGCACCAGAAGCACCAGCGGCCCCTTTTGTGACGCAATTCTGATGCATTTAGGGCTGCCCTCTTCTTTTTCTGATCCCGATTGACATCCCCCCGACAATCAACACTATGCGGGTATGGGGCCAACATGCGACTGCCCCGTGAGGCTATGGCCCAAAGTCGCATCCACTGAGGACGTTTTGAACAAGTCAAAGCGCCCCTGTCAGAGGATGTGCCATGCCTGCACTCAATGAAGTCACCGTACCCCAACTCAATCGCCTGATCGGCACGCCCGAATGCCCCGAGATCGTGGATATCTGCATTGATCCCGATTTTACCGAAGACCCTTATCTGATCCCCGGATCATGGCGGCATCCCCATAGCGATATTCCCGGCCTGATCAACCGGCTGAACGGCGCGCACGCAGTGATCGTATGCCAGAAGGGTATCAAGTTAAGCCAGGGCCTGACGGCGTGGCTATGCTCGGAAGGGATCGGGGGCCGGTATCTGTCGGGCGGGATGTATGGCTGGAGAGATACATCAGGAACGCAACGTATCCCCTTTGAAATGCTTCTAAATCCCGTATACGGCGCGAGCCTCTGGGTTACCCGCCACCGCCCCAAGGTTGACCGCATCGCCTGTCCTTGGTTGATCCGGCGCTTTGTCGACCGGCGCGCACGGTTCCTGTTTGTGTCGCCCGCCGAGGTGGCTGGTGTTGCCGAACGCTATGCGGCTACGCCGTTTGATGTGGAGGATGTATTCTGGAGCCATCGTGGCGACATCTGCACCTTTGACACCATGATCGAAGAATTCCAACTGCACAGCCCCGCCCTGACCCGCATGTCCGATGTGATCCGCGGGGCCGATACCAACCGCCACGATCTGCACCCTGTGGCTGCCGGACTTCTGGCTTTGTCGGTCGGACTCTCGCGCCAATACCGCGATGATCAAGCTCAGCTTGAGGCCGGGATTGGACTTCGTCCCTGTTTCCGGACAGTTTAGTTATTGACCCTATGCGGCCATTTTCCAAGTCATATTGTTGAACGCCTGTTGCGGCGTTTGGTATCCGATGGCGGAGTGGCGGCGCTGACGGTTGTGGAAGACCTCGATATATTCGAGGATTGCAGCCTTGGCTTCCGCCCGTGTTTTGAACCGCCGACGGTGAACCAACTCCTTTTTCAATGATGCAAAGAAGCTTTCCATTGGGGCATTGTCCAGGCACTCGCCCTTGCGGCTCATGGATTGCGTAAGCCCTGCCTTTTTGATCAGCTTGCGATACTCGCCACCGGCGTACTGGCTCCCCCTGACGCCCTTCTAAGTGTCAAGCCGCGATCTGAGCCTGATTTATCTGTTTGTGGCGGCGCGCGATGATGTTGAAGACTTCGCGCGCAATGTATCGTTTGACGCAACGGATTGCTTCGAGTTTGGAATGGCCCTGGGCTACTCGGCGCGCCACGTATTCCTGGGTCTTTGGATCAAGCCGCAACCGTCCGATTGCGATGATGTGAAGCGCGCTGTTGGCTGCGCGACCGCCGCCGCGATTCAAGCGGTGCCGTGTTGTTTTGCCAGAGGACGCCGGAACCGGGCTGACGCCACATAAAGCAGCAAAGCTCGCCTCTGATCTCAAACGCTCGGGATTGTCACCTGCGGTCAACAAAAGTTGGGCGGCGCTGTTCAGTCCGATTGAGTTGCGTGCGATCAGTTCAGGTGCCAGTTCTTTGACGATGGCTTCGATCATGTCATCCAGATCCGCTACTTCGTCGTGCAGCTCAAGATAGCGACGTGCCAGCGATTTGAGCGCGATCTTGTAGGCTTCTTCAACATCCCGGTACCCTGTCAAATCCGGCCGCCAGGCCGCCAAAGTCCGTATCAATTGCATACGGGTCATTTTGCGCAGTGTGTCGCGCAATTGGTCAGGTGCGCAAACAATTGTCGTCTGGATTATCTGCAGCGCAATCCGCCGGGCTTGAACTGCTGTTTTGCGGCAAACCTTCAATACACGCAGGGATTCCACCATTCCATCTCGACTGCGAGGGGTCACTGTGCGCCGCTCGGCGAAAGCCGCGTGGGCAGCACTTTGTGCATCGAAGTCATCGTTCTTGCCACGCCGTCCGCGATCCAGTTTGTCCGGTGCTGTAACCTCCAGAACGTCGACACCAGCGACCTGCATATATCTTAAAAGACCTGCGCCGTAACTCCCGGTGCATTCCACACCAATGCGGTGCAGATCTCCGAATGACCGCATCCACGCCAGCATCGATTTGTAGCCTTGCCGTGTTGTGGCAAAGCTCTGCGTGCCCAGCACTTGATCATTGTCATCGACAACTGCTGCGACATGAAGGTCCTTATACCAGCGGCCTTAATGTCTGACTCACTTTTGTGATTTCAAATTTACTGCATTTCTGAATCAATGGCCTCCAGAAGCAAGGAGGTGCTCATGGGTGGGGCAGTCAAGATTACGCGCACAGATATGTCCGCGCAAGATTTGCGTTGTGCTGCAAAGCGAACCAGGGATGGTCGTGTTGTCCGTCGAATACTCGCCATAGCGCTGGTGCTTGACGATGTGGATCGCGCAACAGCGGCCCGTAGCAGCGGTATGGATCGCCAAACTCCCAGAGACCGGGTGCATCGCTACAATGCAGAGGGCCTTGGTGGGCTTTCTGATCGGTGTGGCAAGGGTGCAAAACCACGCCTGTCCCTGGAGCAACAGGCGCTGTTTGTGGCTTGGGTTGAGGCTGGGCCTGACCCGGCAAAAGATGGCGTAGTGCGGTGGCGCTGTGCCGATTTGCAGGTCCGCGTTGAAGAAGAATTCGACGTAAAGCTACATGAACGTACGATTGGCAAGTATCCAGCCAGGCATGGTTTTCGTCGCCTTTCCGTGCGCCCGGAGCATCCCAAAACTGATCCCGCTGCACAGCAGGCTTTTAAAAAAACTTTGCCAGCCTCATAGCCGATACCCTGCCAAAACATGCAAAGGGGAAGCCGCTTGAGGTATGGTTCCAGGATGAAGCCCGCGTCGGGCAGCAAGGAACCCTCACCCGCAAATGGGCCAGGCGTGGAACCCGCCCGCGCGCGCCACGTGATACGCGCTGCAAATGGAGCTGTATCTTCGGCGCAGCCTGTCCTGCCTGTGGCACGGCGGCTGGGCTGGTCCTGCCTTACGTCAACGCCGAAGCAATGGGGCTGCATCTCGATGAGATCGCAAAGACAATCGCACCCGGCGCACATGCCTTGCTCATCATCGACGGGGCTGGTTGGCACGGAGCAAAATGCTTGCAGGTGCCAGATAATACTACACTCGTAAAACTGCCCCCATACTCACCGGAATTGAACCCAATGGAAAACGTTTGGGCCTATCTGCGGTCGAACAAACCCGCTGTCTCTGTCTTCGACACATATGAAGACATCCTCGAAAAATGCGCCCGGGCCTGGAACTTCTTTGCGAACGACCCTGAACGCATAACTTCAATCACAGATCGAGAATGGATAAAGGTCAATTAATTGGGCCGTTGGTATTATGCGTATCAACCCCACCTACGACTGGGGTGGTTTGCTTGGTTCTGGCCATGGGATCATCCTGTGCCAAGGCTTTCGACATACTTCGCCGGAAAGAATGCACGGACAGGACAGCCATGAGACCAAGTGGTCAGGCCCTTCCTGGGTCACGCACTATCTTCGAGACAAAGCCTCACCGCAAGGCGTTCCCGGATGATCGACAGGTCCAGGGAAAGACACGAGTCAGGTCGATCGGAGTGAGAGTCAGATCACGCCAAGAAGCCAAGCGGCACCAACCCAGCGAATGGTCGATCGGTGTTAGAGTCAAACCACCCGAGAACTGGTTACCATCATATGACTGTCGGAGTGGTGGATCAGACCGGGAACAGGGCCTCTGCGCCCCGGGGCCATCGTCAGGGCATCACAGCAAAGCTCGGCCCGCATGTGATCCTCCATCGCCCAACCAACGATTTCCCGCGTGGCCATGTCTTTCACGCCGGCCGGATAGAGCCACCCTTCATCCGTATCGATACAGGTGATATCGGCCAACCAAACCGTATTGGGGGTGAGGCGGTGGAACGCCTGTTCCAACAGGTTTGGCGATGGGCTCATTTTGTGATTGCTATCCGTTGTCACGGGCTTGCGGCGCTTGTTCGGGCGTGGAGACACCTTGTTTTCCTTCATGATCCGCGCCACCCGCCGCTCGGAGACGGTTTCGCCATCGGCCACCAGGTCCTGATGGATCCGCTTTGATCCGTAGCATTTCCTGCCGACTTTGAAGAAGGTCTTGATCCTGGGCAGCGGTTCCAGATCTCGAACGTCTCGATCTGCTTTACGCTGATCCCTCGCCGGTTGGCCGGCCGGGAAACCATAAAACCGGCCCCGGGAAATCGCCGGAACTCTGCAAAGCGTGGAAACCGCGTATCGAGCTTTATGGGCAGTGACGAATCTGCGCTTGTTCGTCATGGTTTCACCGCCCGTGTCGCGAAAAAAGCGGATGCTTTGTGCAAAATCTCCACTTCCTCTGTCAGGCGCCTGTTCTCCTTGCGAAGACGGGCCGGTTCCGCTGCATCCGCCTTCCGCCGCCGCCTGGCTTCAGCTGAGCCGAACGCTTCGGTCTCAAGCCGCCAGGTCTTCAACTGTGTGCCGGTGATACCAGGCTCCCTGGCAACGCTGCCCTGTGTCGCGCCCGGTTCATAAAGCCGCTCAACCGCCGCTGCCCTATACTCGTCCGTATACTTCCGTCGATGGTGTCCCATTTCGTGCCCCTTTCATGGACAGGGGTAAAGTACCCCAGTGTCCGGAAACAGGGACGAAGTTCAGATGGCCCTTTACGATGCGCTGTACCGCTGGGCGCGGGATGGATATGAAGAAGGTCATGATTGGCCCACCAGCCGGGGAATGCGCGCGTGACACCTTCTTTGAGCGACCTGACACGGGTCTTTGGCCGCATTGGCGTGTTGTCCTTTGGCGGGCCTGCCGCGCAAATCTCGCTGATGCATGACGAACTGGTCGAGAAGCACGGCTGGCTCAGCGAAAAGCAATTCCTTGGCGCGCTTTCCTTTTGCATGTTGTTGCCCGGCCCTGAAGCGATGCAACTGGCCACCTATGCCGGATGGCGTTTGCGCGGCACCTTGGGCGGGTTGATCGCTGGGGCGCTGTTCGTATTGCCCGGCGCGGTGGTGATCCTCGCGCTGGCCCTGGGATATGCGCTTTACGGGCAGATACCGATCGTTCAGGCGGTGTTTCTCGGGATCAAAGCGGCGGTGGTCGCCATCGTGCTGCGCGCATTGATGAGCCTGTCGAGAAAGGCGCTCAATGGCTGGGATGCCTGGGTCTTGGCCCTGATCGGGTTTGGCGCGATGTTCTTCCTCAAATTACCCTTCCCATTGCTTATCGCCGCTGCGGCGCTGTGGGGATATCTGACAACGCGCGCCGTGGCCAAGGCCATCAATACCGGCCCCCTGCCCCGTGCAACACAGACGATCCGCACCGTGGCAATCTGGGCCGCGCTATGGGCTGCACCGGTCTTGGTCGCAGTGGCGGCGGGCGCCACCTTCCTGACTGATATCGCACTGTTCTTTTCGACCCTTGCCATCGTCACCTTTGGCGGGGCCTATGCGGTGCTGGCCTATATGACCCAAGCCGTGGTCGACACTCATGGCTGGCTGTCCACCGCCCAAATGATAGACGCACTTGGATTGGCCGAAACCACGCCCGGCCCTCTTATTCTGGTAACGCAGTTCGTGGGTCTTTTGGCGGGGTTCGCCCAGGGCGGTGTCGGCCTGGCCCTGTTGGCGGGTGCAATGACGTTATGGGTGACTTTTGTGCCCTGCTTCCTGTGGATTTTCGCCGGGGCGCCCTATGTCGAGGCGCTTTTGGCGCGCCCGCGGCTCAAAGGCGCGCTTGGCGCGATTTCAGCTGTGGTTGTTGGGGTGATCCTCAACCTGTCGATCTGGTTTGCCCTGCATGTGATCTTTGCCGAGGTGAGCGACAGCGCCTTTGGCCCGCGCCCTGTGATGCACAGTATCCTTTGGCAAAACGCCGCGTTTATCGGGGTGGCTGCAGTCTTGTTGACTGGCCTGCGCTGGTCCGTTGTGCGGGTGTTGTTGATCATGGCTGCTCTGGCGGGCGCGATCTATCTGATCGGCTAAAGCGTTTCGGGGAAAACGTGGCTCATACCTTTTCCCGAAACGCCGCAAAATGCCGCAATGTTGCGCGCGTTTCAACTTTATCTGATATCTCAGGTCAAAGTCGGCACGCTTTGGGATTGGCCCCCGGAAAGCCTTTTGCTTTCCCGGCAATATGCGTATGCTGAGTCGCAACTTACCGGAGGTCAGAATGTCAGGCTCGATTGATTACGGCAAACTGATGCATCGTGCGATGCGCAGCCTGATTCAAGAGGTGTTGCGCGATGTGCAGCAAGATGGCCTGCCCGGGGCGCATCATTTCTTTATCACCTTTGACACCACCCATCTTGACGCCCGTCTGGCCGATTGGCTGCGCGAACGCTATCCCGACGAGATGACCGTGGTCATGCAAAACTGGTTCGACGCACTTGAGGTCACTGATGAGGGCTTTTCTGTTACGCTGAATTTCGGGGATGCTCCGGAAAACCTGTACGTGCCTTATGATGCTATCCGCACCTTCGTCGACCCGTCCGTGGAATTTGGCCTGCGCTTTGAAAGCCAGGACGAGGATGAAGCCGATCTGGCGGAATTGCCAACCACCCTACACGAGGTGGTCGAGAGCGACGCCCCCGAGACCAGCGCGGAAGACGCTCCGCAAAAGGATGCCGATGTCGTCAGTCTCGACAGTTTCCGCAAGTAAGCCCACGCCCCTGCATTGAACTTTTCGATCCATCCGGTATGACAGGGGCAATTCTGCCTCAAGGATTAACTCGATGACAAATACCCGCACTGAAACCGATAGTTTTGGCCCTCTTGAGGTGCACGCCGACAAATACTGGGGCGCACAGACACAACGCTCGATCCTCAATTTCCCGATTGGCTGGGAGAAACAGCCTATCGCGATCGTACGTGCGCTGGGGGTGATCAAAAAGGCCTGCGCGCAGGCCAACAAAGAGCTGGGCAAACTGGATGACACCCGCGCCGATGCGATCGTTGAGGCGGCCAGTGAAGTGGTGGCAGGCAAGCTGGATGATAACTTCCCCCTGGTGGTCTGGCAGACCGGATCTGGTACTCAGAGCAACATGAACGCCAATGAGGTAATCGCAAACCGTGCCATTGAAATTCTGGGGGGCGAGATTGGCTCGAAAGACCCGGTTCACCCCAACGATCACTGCAACATGGGCCAATCCAGCAATGATACCTTCCCGACCGCGATGCATATCTCGGCCGCGATGACGGCGCATGACGTATTGCTGCCCGGACTGGAAAAGCTGCACGCCGCCTTGCAGGCCAAGGTTGTGGCCTTTGACGGGATCATCAAGATCGGTCGCACCCACACGCAGGACGCCACGCCCCTGACGCTAGCGCAGGAGTTTTCGGGCTACACCCATCAGGTCGCGATGGGCATTCAGCGGGTGAAAGACGCGCTGGGTCGGATTTATGAATTGGCACAAGGCGGCACCGCAGTGGGCACAGGCCTCAACACCACCAAGGGCTGGGACGTGATGGTTGCCAGGAACATGGCCGAGATCACCGGCCTGCCCTTCGTGACCGCCCCCAACAAGTTCGAGGCACTCGCCGCGCATGATGCGATGGTGGAGATTTCGGGCGCGCTGAAAACCGTGGCCGCCAGCCTGTTCAAGATCGCCAATGACATTCGCCTGCTGGGTTCGGGTCCGCGTTGTGGCCTAGGTGAGCTGGTTCTGCCTGAGAACGAGCCGGGATCGTCAATCATGCCAGGCAAGGTGAACCCAACGCAATGCGAGGCGCTGACACAGGTCTGCGTCCATGTGATGGGCAATGACGCCGCCGTAGGCTTTGCCGGCTCGCAAGGGCATTTCGAGCTGAACGTCTACAAACCGATGATGTCTTACAACGTGTTGCAGTCCATGCAGCTGTTGGGCGATGCGGCGTCGGCCTTTACTGACAATCTGATCGAGGGGCTACAGGCGGATGAGGTGCGCATCGACAAGCTGATGCGCGAAAGCCTGATGCTGGTCACCGCCCTGGCCCCGGAAATCGGATATGACAATGCCACCAAAGTGGCCAAGACGGCGCATAAGAACGGTACGACCCTCAAGGATGAGGCGATCAAGCTGGGCTTTGTGGATGAAGAAACCTTTGAGCGGGCCGTGCGACCCGAGAATATGGTAGGACCGACATGAGCGCGCCCATTAACCTCAACAAGGTCAAGAAAGAGCGCAATCGCGCCTCGCGTCGTGCCCGCGCCGACGAGAACGCTGTCGCCTTTGGCCAAAGCAAATCTCAAAAAGAATTGCTGAAGGCCCGTACGGAGAAAATCACCCGTAATCTGGCCGCTCATAAACGCGAGACATGAGCGGACGCCCTGTCAAACGATCACTGACCCTGCGAGGGCACCGCACCAGCGTGTCGCTGGAAGAGGAGTTCTGGCAGGCGTTTCGCGACATTGCCGAGGTTGAAGGTAAGCCCATCAATGTGCTGGCCGCCGAGATTGACGCCGCACGCGGCATGGACAGCGGGCTTGCATCGGCCATTCGGGTGTTTGTGCTGCACCATTTCAGGAATCATTAACCTTGAAATGGCAGGGTTTGATCATGAACATGCTGGCCCCACATATCGACGCTGACAAATGGTTATTTCAGCTTTTCAGCTCAAAGGCCGCAGTTACAGGCGGTGTGATCCGCAGGCAGGTCAAAGATATCGAACGAATTGTCGGCTGGGCACGGTTCCAGCAAGACATCCGGTGGTGTAAAACGCGGAGCAATATTGGGCCACAGAAGCGGCTGCATATCGCAGTTGTAGCGGAGTAAAAGTCCGCCAGTTTGTGCCCTTCGTTTATTCGGAGGGCGGGAGATGTATTCTGTGGATATTTATAGTCGTGTGCGCCGTGCTTGTTTGAAGGACGGTATGTCTGGCCGAAAAGCGGCGCGGTTTTTCAACATGGCGTAATCAGGATCAGCACTCAGTTACCCCTGTTATTCTGGATGCACATGCAATTGAAAAGGAGACTGACCAATGGAATATTTTGCTGGTTTGGATGTGTCCATGGAAGAGACGCATATCTGCATTCTGGATCGTGAAGGGGCCCTTATTCGTGAAGGAAAAGCGAGCTCAACACCAAAAGCGATCGCTGACTTCCTCGCTTCTGGACCACCATGTGCCAAAGTTGTATTTGAAACGGGACGGATGGCACCAATGCTTTACCATGGGCTGACGGAGCTTGGTGTCCCGGTTGTTTGCATCGAGAGCAGGCAAGCATATCAGGCCCTTAAATCTCTGGCCGGCCACAAGACGGACCGCAATGATGCCCGCGGTTTGGCACACCTGGCGCGGACGGGATTCTACAAGCCGACCCATGTCAAATCACTGTCAGCGCACGCAATCCGGTCGCTGATCGCAGCCCGCAAGAAGCTGGTCGGACAGCGTGTGACGCTCGACAATCAGATCCGCGGTCTGGTCGTCGTCTTCGGCGTGCGGCTGCCACGAGCTTTGTCTCCGGCATTCAAAAACGCGGCGCTAAAAGTTAGCGATGGAGTGCCTGGCCTCCATGCCGCAATTTGCGGACTGTTCGCAGCACGCGAAGCAATCCTCGCGGCGGTTGCAGCCATTGATGGCGACATCAAAAAGATGACCCGCAAATCCGAAGTCTGCCAGCGCCTTATGACGGTACCAGGGGTCGGTCCGATCACAGCATTGGCCTTTGCCGCAGCAATTGATGATCCGTCGCGTTTCAGGAAATCGCGTGATGTGGGGGCGTATCTTGGACTGGTGCCGCGACGGCATCAATCTGGTGAAATCGACTACACGGGCAGCATCTCAAAGCGGGGCGACGTGCGCGTCAGAACGCTTCTCTATGAGGCCGCCAATGTGATGCTGACGCGGTATGCCGCTCCGCTCAAATTGAAGACATGGGCCCTCGCAATCGGTGCGCGCTCAACGATGAGAAAGGCCCGAGTGGCTCTGGCGCGTCGTCTGGCAATCATACTTCATGCCATTATGCGAGACAAAACTGACTTCCAGTCCGCGTAAGGCTTACGAGGCGACAACGAGGATTCCTAAATCAAAGTTCCCATCTGGGACGATGCCCGAGGGAGGGCGTGAGACACGGCGCCGATTCTGTAGCAACAGCCAAGACCAACGGTATGATTGCGGTTTCAACATTGCCGACCCACACCCAGCCAACCCCATCATGAACCTCAGAGTTCGAAGAGAACAAAGGCAACCTCTGACATCAAAAGCAGGAAACTCAGGAAACACGCATTGACAGATTAGAGAACAAAGATCGTAAGACGATCGCGAAGATGCTGCGCCATGAACTTCCGCCTGGGTATCGTCGGTCGGAAGCGCCTCGGCGGCCAACGCTTGATGGTTATGTTGGTGTGGTCGATGAGATACTGCGCACAGACAAAGCCCTGATCAAAAAGCAGCGACACACGGCCAAGCGCATCTTTGAACGGCTGCGCGATGAGCATGGATATGCCGGCAGCCTGACCACGGTGACCTATTACGTGCGCGAGCAAAAACGGCGCACCAAAGAGGTGTTTGTGCCGTTGTCGCATCGGCCGGGCCATGCGCAGGTTGATTTTGGTGAGACGCTGGGCGTGATCGGTGGCGTGGAATGCAAGATCCACTTCTTCGTGATGAGCTTGCCACATTCTGATGCGGTGTTTGTGAAGGGATATCCAGCTGAGACAACCGAGGCGTTTTGCGATGGCCATGTGTCCGCCTTTGCATTCTTTGGCGGCATTCCGCAATCCATTCTCTACGACAATACCAAGATCGCCGTGGCTCGGATACTCGGGGATAAGACGCGCATCCGCACACGTCGGTTTACGGAACTGCAGTCGCATTACTTGTTTGATGACAAGTTTGGCAGACCCGCGCGAGGGAACGATAAAGGCAACGTTGAGGGCATGGTTGGATACACCCGCCGCAACTTCATGGTTCCCGCACCTCGCTATGACAGCTTTGATGATCTGAACGCACATTTGGAAGAGAAGTGTTTAGCACGTCAGGACGATACGTTGCGGGGTCACACCCAAACCATAGGCGCACGCCTGATGTCGGATTTGGATGCTCTGATGGGATTGCCCGTCGCAGAATATGAAGCCTGCGATCACGTCAGCACGCGTGCAACGTCGATCTCAATGGTGCGCTATCGCAGCAATGATTACTCGGTGCCAGTAGCCTATGCGCACCACGATGTTCATGTGCGTGGGTTTGTGCATGAGGTTATCATCGGCTGCGGCAATGAGATTATTGCGCGGCACAAACGATCCTACACATCAGCGGATATGGTCTTTGACCCATTGCACTTTTTGCCCCTGCTTGAACAAAAGGTGGGTGCCCTGGATCAGGCCGCGCCTTTGCAGGGTTGGCATTTGCCAGATGTATTTGCCACGCTGCACCGACTGCTTGAAGCCAGAATGGGTAAGCCGGGCAAGCGAGAATACGTTCAAGTCTTGCGCCTTTTGGAGACCTTCGAAATGGATGTTGTGCAAGGCGCAATCCAGCAGGCAATAGATATGGGTGCAATTGGCTATGACGCCGTAAAACACCTTGTACTGTGTCGGGTTGAGAAGCGGCCACCACGATTGGATTTGGACTTCTATCCATACTTGCCCAAGGCCAATGTCGGCACAACACGCCCATCCAGTTACATGAGCTTGATGGGAAGGACCGCGGCATGACCGAAGCCCCTCGGATTCTTCTACGGCATCATCTTAAACAACTGCGACTGCCAACGTTCCAAGGCGAGTATGCCAAACAGGCGCAGCTCTGTGCTGCAGAGAACAAAGATCACATCCACTATCTGGCGCGGCTGTGTGAGATGGAATTGATCGACCGCGAACGCCGGATGATTGAACGGCGCATCAAAGCGGCGAAGTTCCCCAGCACCAAGAGCTTGGATAGCTTTGACTTCAAGATCATGCCAAGCTTGAACAAGCCCCTGACGATGGATCTGGCACGATGCGATTACGTTAATCGCAGGGAGAACATCATCGCGCTCGGCCCGTCAGGCACGGGCAAGACACACATCGCCCTGGGACTTGGGCTGGCTGCATGTCAAAGAGGACTGAAGGTGCGCTTCACAACGGCTGCGGCATTAGTCCATGATCTGATCGAGGCTCAAGATGAGCGGAGATTGCAGCGCCTTCAAAAGCAACTGACCAGCCAGAACCTGTTGATCATTGATGAACTGGGCTTCGTACCGCTCAGCAAATCTGGCGCAGAGCTGCTCTTCGAGGTCATATCCCAATGCTATGAACGCGGCTCCATCATCATAACCTCGAACCTGCCCTTCGATGAATGGACTGAAGTCTTTGGCTCTGAGCGGCTGACCGGTGCGCTACTCGATCGTTTAACCCATCACGTCCACATCCTCGAGATGAATGGCGAAAGCTATCGGCTCAAACACAGTCGCAACAACCGAAAATAACCAGCCCGCAATCACAGTCAGAATAATGCTGGCCTTATGGCCAGCATGCGCTTTGGCACGCTTCAGCTTTGTGACGAGCACGCGTGCAAAAGCGCCACAAAACATCAACCGAAGTGGCCCATTTTTACGCCGCGACATGGACCCATTTTACTCTGCGATTGACACACCTCATCAGCACCGCCTTGCAACGCCGCAGCAATCTCATCGGTGAACTCGGCCATCCGGGCTTCAAGCTCGGGCGGGTTGGCCCCTTTGGACGCCGCGGAATAGGCGTAGTCATGCATCAGGTAATAGGCGAACAGCTTGTTATCCTTGGCCTTGAACCAGCGCAAAAGCATGTAGCCCGCAAACAGGCCGATTGGGATAGCAGCGTAAAGCACGATGAACAGTCCCGGCGCAAACCAATCCTCGGGGCCTTTGAACAGGGCATTCCACCCTTCCACGATCCCCCACCACACGCCATAGGACACCAGCAGGGCAATCGCCAATTGCACCAGCAGAAACCCCACAGGATAAAGTGCGGCAATCACCGGCCCCTTGCGCAACCTCATCAGCCGGAATAGCGCCCCCGAGGCGATATAGGTCCAAGCGGTGCGGATCAGTTGCAGATAGGTCGCAAAGATGCCCTGCTCCATGCTGTCCTTGACGATGTCGGACCACACCAGCACCTGAAAATCAGCCGCCGTGTCATGACCGTCAATCGTCGCTTCCACATGCCAGCCATAGCGTGCACCGCCCTGCCCCGGTGACAGCGCGATGTCATACCCCGACACCTCCGCCTGCGCCGCGCCTTCCTTACGGTACAGCTCGCGGTAGCGACGGGGATGGATCGGATCATACCCCGGAATGTAAAACACCTGTCTGCGCTGGACGGGTCTGGGATCGCTGCTCATAACCAACCTCTGCTCGCGCGCAGGGTAGCGCAGGATGTTGGCAAGAGTAAGACCTATCCGATATTGGCCAGCGCCGGGAACATCTCAAGCAGCCAGAAGGAAAAGGCCGAGAAGCCGCCAGTCAGCATCAACAGACCAATGGTCCACAAGAGCAGGCCCATGACCCGCTCGATCTGCTCCATATGTCGTTTCATCCACGCCATCAGCCCGCCAAGACGCGGCAGGAAGGCGGCGACCAGAAGGAAGGGTACACCAAGGCCAATGGCATAGACCGCCAACAGGGCCGTGCCGCGCGTCACCGAGGCCTCGGACGCCGCCAAAGACAGGACCGCGCCCAGTTGCGGGCCGATGCAGGGCGTCCAGCCAAAGGCAAAGGCCAGACCCAGCACATAAGCACCGAAGGACGATCCACCCCTGTCACCCGCATCCAGACGCGCCTCACGATCCAGAAACCCGATCCGGTAGATGCCGATGAAATGTGCGCCAAAGATCATCACGATCACGCCGGCGATGGTGTTGAACCAGTCCTGATACTGCAAAAACATGATCCCCGCCGCCGAAGCGGCAAACCCAAGCAGCAGGAAAACGGTCGACAGGCCCATAACAAAGAACAGCGCGGGGATGATCGCGCGGTTGCGTGCCGATGTGCCGCTTGACAGATCCGACACGGTCACGCCGCTCATATAAGCCAGATAGGGCGGCACGATGGGCAGCACACAGGGGCTGAGGAATGAGATCACGCCAGCGGCAAGCGCCACCATCATGGCAGGCAAAAGGGCGGCGTCTATGATTTCGATTCCAAACATAAGCCACACTTAGTCGGTTCCGTTGGCAAGGTCACGGGCACACAAGGTCACAACCTCGTGGACAGCATGAAATATCGTGATTATGTCGCTCGTATGGATACACCCGAGATCATCGACGCCCGGGGCTTGTTATGCCCCCTGCCCGTTCTGAAGTTGCGCAAACGGTTGAAACCGGTGGCAGCGGGCGCCTGCGTCGATCTGTGGGCCGATGATCCGGCTGCCGTGATCGATGTGCCTCATTTTTGCAGCGAGGCAGGCCATCAACTGATTTCGGTGTCTGAGGCCGACAGCCATCAAATCTACCGCGTTCAGAAGGCGGGGTAAGGTCCAAATGAAAAAACCGCGCCGGTAAGGGCGCGGTTTCTGATTTTTGGTCTGGCTGCCCTTAACGACCCAGCGACCGCCAGCCTTTGCGCTTGGGCTTGTCGGACACAGGTTCCGCAGGTGCCGTTTCCACTGTTGCCGGGGCGGTTTCAACCACCGCAGGCGCCAGATCAGGCGCGGCTTCGGCCATGACCGGTTCAGATGCCGGAGGCGTCTCGGCAGCAGCTTCAGGAGCCGGAGGTGTATCGGCAACTGGTACAGGCGCCGATACGGTCTCGGCAGCAGGTTCCACCTTTTTGCGCGGGGCGCGTTTGCGTTTGGGCTTGGGCTTTTCTTCGGCCTCGGCCTCAACCACATCACCGGCAGGCGCGTCCCCCTCGACGGCAGCCGCAGCTTCGGCCGCCTCTTTGTCTTTCTTGGTGGCGCGCCGCTTGCGGACAAGCTTGGGTTTCTCCTCCGCCGCAGCATCTTCGGTCAAAGGCCCGGTAACAGGCGCATCCTCTGCCGGGGCCTGGTCTGCGTTTGCCTCTTCCGCAGCCTTGGTTGGTCTGCGACGGGTGCGTGTACGCTTGGGCTTGGGCTTGGGCGCGGCCTCTGCTTTCGCTTCTTCGGCTTCTGGCTTGGCCCCGTCCACGTCTGAGGGGACTGCCTCTGCCGGTGCATCCTCATCACCTTCGACATTTGCAATTGCGTCGCTTGGCGCGGCGGCACCCTCCTCCCCGTCACGGCGACTCTTCGAGCGCCGACGACGCCGACGACGCCGCTTCTTGGGCTGACCGTCCTCCTCGGTGGTCTCAGGGCGCGGCTCTTGCGAACGGCTCTCTTCCTGTTCCTCGCTGGCCGCTTCCTGCTCGTCGACTTCGTCCATCAATGAGCTGTCAACCGACACCACCGCTGCGCTGGCCTCGGGCACGACACGCGTGGCGGTCTTGAACTTCTCCATCGCGAAATCGGGGCTGACCAGCATCGGATCGCCTTCGATCCGCACGCTCAGACCATAGCGCCCCTCGATCTGGGCAACATGTTCGCGCTTCTGGTTCATCAGGTAGTTGGCAATCGCCACCGGTGCTCTGACCAACACTTCGCGCGAGCGACGGCGCGCGCCTTCTTCCTCGATCTGGCGCAAGATATTCAGCGCCATGTTGTCATCCGAGCGGATCAGACCGGTGCCATGGCAAACGGAGCATGGTTGGGTCGTGGCCTCGATCATGCCCGGGCGCAAGCGTTGACGCGACATCTCCATCAGGCCAAAGCCCGAAATCCGGCCCACCTGAATGCGGGCGCGGTCGGTCTTGAGCTTGTCTTTCATGCGCTTTTCGACGGCGGCGTTGTTATTGCGCTCGTCCATGTCGATGAAGTCGATCACGATCAGACCGGCAAGGTCGCGCAGGCGCAGTTGGCGCGCCACTTCTTCGGCGGCCTCCAGGTTGGTCTTGGTCGCCGTATCCTCGATCGAGCCTTCTTTGGTGGCCCGGCCAGAGTTCACGTCGATCGCCACCAGAGCCTCGGTCACGCCGATCACGATGTACCCGCCGGACTTCAGTTGAACCGTGGGGTTGAACATGCCCGACAGATAGCTTTCCACCTGGAAACGCGCGAACAGAGACAGGCTTTCGTTATACTGCTTCACGTTCTTGGCATGGGGCAGCATGATCATTTTCATGAAGTCCTTGGCGATGCGATAGCCGCGCTCGCCCTCCACCAGCACCTCGTCGATGTCGCGATTATAAAGATCGCGGATCGAGCGTTTGATCAGGTCACCTTCTTCATAGATTTTCGCAGGCGCAATGGATTTCAGCGTGAGTTCGCGAATTTGCTCCCACAGGCGTTGCAGGTATTCATAGTCGCGTTTGATTTCCGATTTGGTCCGCTTGGCTCCGGCGGTACGCACGATCAGGCCAGCCCCTTGCGGGACATCAATCTCGTTGGCGATTTCCTTGAGCTTTTTGCGGTCGGGTGCATTGGTGATCTTGCGCGAGATGCCACCGCCCCGGGCGGTGTTGGGCATCAGGACGCAGTAACGACCGGCCAGCGACAGATATGTGGTCAACGCTGCGCCTTTGTTGCCGCGCTCTTCTTTGACGACCTGAATCAGCAGGATCTGGCGAACCTTGATGACTTCCTGGATTTTGTAACGCCGCGGGCGCGGTTTGCAGCGCGGACGGATGTCTTCTGCGTCATCGTCATCGGCAACCGATTCGATACTTGTGTCTTTGTCAGTTGCCTTGGCCTTTGGGCTGTCGTCTTCATCGTCATCCTCTGACGAGTCTTCGGATGCCTCTTCGTCAGCGGCGGCCTCATCCTCTGACGAAGCCACCTCTTCTGAACCGTTTTCTTCAGGGGAGGCTTCGGACCCGGTCTCGGTAGTGTCGGTGTTGGTCTCTGCCTCGCCTTCCTCAACCGGCGTCTCTGCGACGGTCTCCATCGGCGAAAGACCCTCAAGATCATCGCCGGGTGCTTCGTCCCAGTCCAGATCAATGGTCTCCATGCGATTGATATCATCCTCTGAGGGATCGGTGGCGACAACTGCATCCTCAGACTGCGTTTTTTCAGCCTGGGATTTGGAGCGCGAGCGGCGACGCCGTTTGGGCTTTTCCTCTTCCTCGTCGCGGGCTTTCTGGGCCTCGGCATAGGCGCGTTCTTCTTCCAGAAGCGCCTCGCGATCCGCGACAGGGATCTGATAGTAATCCGGGTGGATTTCCGAGAACGCTAGGAATCCGTGGCGATTGCCACCGTAATCCACAAACGCCGCCTGAAGCGACGGTTCGACCCGTGTTACTTTTGCGAGATAGATATTTCCGGCGAGTTGCCGTTTGTTTTCGGATTCAAAATCAAATTCCTCGACCTTGTTTCCGTCAACCACCACGACGCGGGTCTCTTCCGCGTGGGTGGCATCGATAAGCATTTTCTTAGCCATGTTTTCCGTGTGCACGCCAGCATCGGCCGCAGCCCTAGTGGGGCCGTGCTCTGCGGGTGGTGTCTATTGAGGGCGATGGCACACGCGTACCGAGGCTCACTCAGGGCGGCCTCTGCTCGGACATATGTCTGCGTCGCGCGTTGCATCGCGGTTCTTCTTCTCCAGCGCCTCAAGGGGCACCCTTGCGAAAACCTGCGCTCACTGATGGGCTCAGGTCGTATAGTCGGCCTCGTTTCAAGAGGCCCAATCGGTCTGTTCAGATGTCTGGAAAGATATCCCCGAAGTCTGATACAGCGAAACTCTCAGGACAAGGTAACGGCGTGTCGCTGCTGTCCTGTATTTACCTTAATGTCGATTGCCGTCAGATGACAATGGGTAATCTGCTCTGACCCGTTTTCTACCGTCCCCCTTAAGGCAATCAATCCAGCACCCGACGGCAACCAGATTGAGACTTGCTCAAACCTTCAGTGCCACAGAACCAATCCTGGCGGTCGGCGCGCCACTCATAGGTGATTGACGTGCCATAGACGGTGTTTTCAGGAAACAGCGGCGGCGCAAAGGCGCTGCGCGGCACATAAAAGCTCAGGTAATCAGGTTGAAGCGTGCTGAGATCAAGCAGTTGATCGCTTAGCGGCGCGGCCAGCGTCTGCAGCAACAGTTGATCCCCCAGCAAGGTGCCCGACGGCATCTGCGGCAAAGCCGCTTCAACCGCGCCTGCTCGTGAGCGGAAGAAAGGCCGCTGCGCGATGATCACATACTGAACCTCCTCCGAGTAAAGTCAGAGGGTTCAGTGGTTCATGAGCGCCTTCGGCGCACGTTTGAATGTTTTTCCGACTAAAGTCGGAGGCTTTAGACCAGATTGTGGAAAGTCAAATGCGGGGCGCGCAGCCTCCGCCGGGGCGGGCTGCGCAGTGTAGGTCCTGAAGCCGTCCGGGTCGGCCACATAGTGCTGCAAAGGCACGGTGGTCAGGTCAATCGGCTGGCTCAGATCAAGCTCGGCAATCGCCTCGGGGGTTAAGCCCCACATCGGCACCTCGCCCCGCAACTGCATCATGGCCGCGCAAAGCCCCCAATTGCATGCGCCGGTGGGACTGATGAACAGCAGTTGTTTTGCCCGCAGATCGGGGGCCGGCTTGCGGATCTCGGCATTGGCCACGCGGCGTTCTTGCCAGCCCAGCAACACGCTGTCGAGCGTCGGTACTACGAGAGCGATCCCCACTCCCACGGCAGCGACTGACCAAAACCCTTTCTTGTTGCGCGTAACCGCTAGGGTGATCAGCGCGATGGCCAAAGCCAGATAAAGGATCGACGCCAGCGCAAACATCGCCAAGGCCTGTCCAAGCCCGTCAAAACTTGGCTCGGCCAATGCCGGTTGCGCGGCCATCATCACGCCCGCAACAGCACACCCTGTGACATATCTGTGCATAATGCCCCTGCCTAATACCTCTTCCGTTTCACCCCGCGTACCGCAAAGCCGGGTTATCGAAAAGGAGCGCTTAGCCCAGATAATCGGTGCGTTGCAGACCGTATTTGGCCATTTTTTCATTCAAGGTCCGGCGCGGCAGACAAAGCTCGTCCATCACGGCGGCGATAGACCCCTTGTGACGGCGCATGGTGTTGTCGATCAACATCCTCTCAAACGCTTCAACATATTCCTTCAACGGCTTGCCCTCGGTCGTCATCACCGGCTGCATGTCCTGATGATCGGACATCAAAAGCGAGGCAATCGTGCCGCTGCCACGGCGTTCCTGCAGCACCGCACGCTCGGCCACGTTATGCAGTTGGCGCACGTTGCCAGGCCACGGAGCCTGCAACAGTTGGGCCGCTTCCTGCGCAGTGACCTGCGGTGGTTCACAGCCGTAGTCATCAGCAAACTCTTCGCCAAAGCGGGTGAACAGCGTCAGGATATCCTCGCCCCGCTGACGCAGCGGCGGCACGATGATGCGCAGCGCGGCCAGACGATAAAACAAATCAGATCGCAGGGCATCTTCGCAGGTCTTGTCCTGTTCCTGCATGTTACAGATCGCGACAATGCGGGTTTCCGGCGGATTGCCTTCTTCATTGATGAAATTCAGCAGCTTGGCCTGCGCCGCATCGCTCAGCGCCTCGATATCTTCCAGCACCAGCGTGCCGCCGCGCGCCTCTTCGACAGCTGGCAATTGGCTGTCTTCGGGCTGCATCGGGCCAAAGAGGCGCTTGATAATGGCGTCTTCCTCAAAACCGGCGCACGATACCAACACGAATTTCTTGCCCGCACGTGATCCAACCGCATGCAGCGCATGGGCCACCAGCGTCTTGCCGGTGCCGGTTTCGCCTTCGATCAATACATGGCCATCGGCCTGCCCCAGATCGAGAATGTCTTCCTTCAGGCGTTCCATCACCGGGCTGGAGCCGATGAGTTTCTTCATCAATTGCCCACCCTCGGACAGTTCGCGGCGTAGTGCCCGGCTGTCCAGCGTCATGCGGCGCGAGGCGGTAGCCTTCTTGGCCAATTCGTTCATCCGATCCGGGTTGAACGGCTTTTCCAGGAAATCATACGCGCCGACGCGCATCGCTTCGACCGCCATCGGCACATCGCCATGGCCGGTAATCATGATAACCGGCAGGCTGCTATCGGTGCCCATCAGCTTTTTCAGGAACTGCATCCCGTCCATGCCGGGCATCTTGATGTCTGTGACGACGATGCCGGGATAATCGGCCCCCAGCACCTTCAGCGCGTCTTCTGCACTTGGAAAGGCCTCGGTGTCATAGCCCGACAGGGCCAACCACTGGCTGATCGACTGACGCATGTCTTTTTCGTCATCAACGATGGCGATCTTCATGGCACTTGGCATGGCTCATTACTCCGCTGCACGTGTCTCTTCTGGTAATATGGGCAGTTGCATCTCAAATACAGCCCCCCCCGACGCCGCGTTGCGTGCAGTCAACCGGCCCCCCAAGTCGTTCACGATGCCCGACGAAATCGCAAGCCCCAAGCCGACGCCGTCACCGGGTTGTTTGGTCGTATAGAACGGCTCGAACAGGTTATCGAGATCCTCGATGCCCGGGCCATTGTCGCGCACGGTCAGCATTGCGGTCTCGCCCTTGGCCAACAGAATATCCACCTCGGCGTCCCGGGTGTTGCGCGTGGCATCCAGTGCGTTGCGCAACAGGTTAATCATCACCTGTTCGACGCGCACCCGGTCACCCATGATCATCACGGCCTCCTGAGGGATGGCGCGGGTGATCTTGACCTGGCGCTGACGCAGTTGCGGCTCCATCATCGCCAGGGCCGAAGACAGCGCATCGCCCATATTTACAGGCTCAAACGTGTTACTGCCCTGACGCGCATAGGATTTCAGCTGCTTGGTGATCGCGCCCATCCGTTCGATCAGATCGTCGATCCGCTGGAACGAGCCAACCGCCTCGTCCGGGCGATTGCGTTTGAGCAACAGGCGCGCACCGGCCAGATAGGTTTTCATTGCCGCCAGCGGCTGGTTCAGCTCGTGACTGACGGCCGCTGACATCTCGCCCAACGCGGCCAGTTTTGAGCTTTGCGCCAGCGTCTGTTCGGCCACGGCAAGGTTCTCCTGAACGCGTCTGCGCTCGGCGATTTCCCGCTGTAGCCGTGCGTTCAATGCGCGAAGCTCTGCCGATTCACGCTGAAACATCGCCATGCGAAACGCGGTCTTCCGGTTCAGGAAATAGAACGCGAGAGCCAGAAGAATCGCGAACACCATGATTTCCAGCGCGAGGACACCATTCACCTTTTCGCGCACCGACGCATAGGTTGTGAAACTGGCAATCCGCCAGCCGCGAAACGCCACACGCCCCTCGACGCGCATCACCGCCTCGCCCTCAAGATAGGCGTCCGCCGGCACCATGGTCCAATCGGCGGTGGTCTGAATGGCGCGCCGGATCGCACTGGCCACAGGTTCGCGCGCCAAAGCCTCGTCTTCGCTCAGGACCCGCCAGCGCGGCTCGGTCGCCAGAATGATGCGCCCCTCGCTGTCGGTCACCAGAACGGCATCGGAAATCCCGGCCCAGGCGCGTTCATACTTCTGCAGGTCCACCTCGACCACGATCACACCGATCAACTGGTTTTGGCTTTGCACTCGACGGGAATAGTAGAACCGGTAGATACCAGTCTCATCTTCCAGAACATGAAAAATCGTTTCACTGGAACGGGTTGCGTCAACAAAGTAAGGTGCTTGTCGATGGCTTTCGCCCAGCAAATTCCGCTCGCTTGAGGCCACGGCGCGCCCGTCATTGTCCAGAAGGGTCAGCGCTTTAGCCCCGATTTCATCGAGGAACAAGATAAGCCGCTGGGTTGATTGGGCAAAATCACCGGAGTTGAGCGCCGTGATCAGCGCCGGGTCGCGCGCCAGAAGTTGCGGCACGATGGAATTCTGACGCAACTCACTCAGAAGGTTGCCACCATAAAGGACCAGCCGCAGTTCGGCGCGGTTGCGGGTGTTTTCGGTAAACCGGTCGGTCAGCAGCTTGTTCGTGACCGACACAACAGCAATCGCAATGCCCACCAACAGCGCAAGCGCAAGGCGCGCACGCCACCCGGTGGTGCGCATCCGTTTGATCGGTTTGGACAGCGGCAGCTTGGTCATCTGGTCAGACTAGGGCCTGTTGGGCCCCGTCTCAAGGTGTCAGGCATGCACCACATGTTTGACAAGGCTGTCAAAAAGCGCAGCACCCTCGGTATTGCCATGGGTCTGTTCGGCCATGCGTTCTGGATGGGGCATCATCCCCATCACCCGACGGTTGGGCGACAGAATGCCCGCGATATCATCCTGAGACCCGTTGGGATTGTCGCCATAGGTGAAGGCAATACGGTCTTCGGCCTTCAGGGCTTTGATCGTGTCCTCATCGGCGTGGTAATTGCCATCGTGATGGGCGATTGGAATGGTGATGCTTTGGCCCGTCTCATAGCCTGCGGTAAAGGCGCTTTGATCCGTGGTGACAGTCAGATCAATCGCCTTGCAGATATATTTCAGCCCGGCATTGCGCAGCAGAACGCCCGGCAACAGCCCGGTTTCGGTCAGCACCTGAAAGCCGTTGCAAATCCCCAGCACGTAACCGCCCTTTTCGGCATGCGACACGACCGAGCGGCAAATCGGCGAATTCGCAGCAATTGCTCCGCAGCGCAGGTAATCACCAAAGGAAAACCCGCCTGGAATACCAATCAGATCAATGCCATCGGGCAGCGATGTGTCCTTGTGCCAGACCATCGAGACGCGGGTCCCTGCCCGTTCAAAGGCCACGGCCATGTCGCGATCACAGTTCGAGCCGGGAAAGACGATGACGGTCGCATGCATCAGCTGAACTCCACCGAATAGCTTTCGATCACGGTATTGGCGAGCAGCTTTTCGCACATCTTTTTCACTTCGGCCTCGGCCTTGGCGGTGTCAGTCTCACTCAGGTCCAGCTCGATCACCTTGCCCTGGCGAACGCCCTCGACGCCGTCAAAGCCCAGTTGCCCCAGCGCGTGGCGCACGGCCTCGCCCTGCGGGTCAAGAACCCCGTTTTTCAACATCACATGTACGCGTGCTTTCATGTCGCTTGTCCTGTCTTGCGCCTCAGTTGATCAATGTCGGCCGTTGCATCGGCGTTGCATTCTTGGGCATCACGCCCAGACGGGTGGCCACTTCCGTATAGGCATCCGTCAGATCGCCCAGATCGCGGCGGAACACGTCCTTGTCCAGCTTCTGACCGCTTTCGATATCCCACAGACGGCAGTTGTCGGGGCTGATTTCATCGGCGATGATCAGGCGTTGGAAATCGCCGTCATAGACCCGGCCAATTTCGATTTTGAAGTCAATCAACCGGATACCGACGTTATACATGATGCCCGCCATGAAGTCATTCACCCGCAGCGCGAGGCAAAGGATGTCATCCATGTCCTGCTGGCTGGCCCAGCCAAAGGCAGCGATATGTTCCTCGGTGACCAGCGGGTCGCCAAGTGAATCGTCTTTTAAACAATACTCGACAACCGGGCGGGGCAATTGCGTGCCCTCTTCCATCCCCAGCCGCTTGGCCATGGTGCCAGCGGCGAAATTGCGCACGATCACTTCCAGTGGAATGATCTCGCAGGACCGCACCAATTGCTCGCGCATGTTGAGACGCTTCAGGAAATGCGTGGGCACACCGATGTTGTTCAACCCGGTCATAAAATACTCGGACAGCATGTTGTTCAACACGCCCTTGCCCTCGATCACAGCCATTTTCTCGGCATTGAACGCTGTCGCGTCATCCTTGAAATACTGTATGATCGTGCCCGGTTCGGTACCCTCATACAGTGTCTTCGCCTTGCCTTCGTAAATCTTTTTGCCGCGCGCCAATGGAGACCCCGTCACTTGGCCGGGGTCCAGTCCCCGCCGCCATAGCGCCCTCATAGTCTATGGGCTGCATTGTCGCAAGATGGTGCGAGGGGTCTTGCGAAGGCTGACGCAGAGTTGCATATCAAAGGGGATAGCAATGCTGACCCAGGGGATATGCGGATGAGCACCTTTGACGATCGCGAAAGCGCCTTTGAAAATAAATACGCCCATGACGAAGAGATGCAGTTCAAGGCCGAGGCCCGCTGTAACAAGCTGCTGGGCCTTTGGGCCGCAGACCTGATGGGCAAAACCGGTGACGAGGCCGATGCCTATGCCAAGGAAGTGATCATTGCCGATTTTGAAGAAGCAGGTCACGAGGATGTCGTGCGTAAAGTTGCCGGCGATCTGGGCGATCTGGCCGATGCCGACACCATCCGCAACAAGATGGCCGAACTGCTGGCTGTGGCCAAAGAACAGGTGATGAACGAGGTCGACTGAACCTCCTCCGACTAAAGTCAGAGGGTTCAGTGGTTCATGAGCGCCTTCGGCGCACGTTTGAATGTTTTTCCGACTAAAGTCGGAGGCTTTAGACCAGATTGTGGAAAGTAAACCATCTAACCGCAAAAATTCACGAGCGCCCTGTTTTGGCACCTGATGCTTTGTTGGCAACCCTTCCAATTTGATGCGGCATGGTTGATCTTCGCCCTGATTTTGCATCGGGCGCTCCTGTCTGGCGGTTTGGTAATTTGGCGGTTGGTTTTTTGTGTGGGCGGGGCGTGTTGATCAGCGTCAGACAGGGTGAGGCGGCGGCAGTGCCCCAGGCAACAGGCCGATCAGCGACTTGCGCGGGCATGAAGCCGGCAATGTCATCACGATCCCGGTTTTTTTCTCGACGATGGTTGCCGCGAGACTGACCGGATGCAGGCGCAGGGTATCGAACCGGGCATGCCGCCATCGGGACCGTTTTGGACAAGCGGCCCGGAGTGTCCACCAGATCCAACAGGCACAGCCATGCAGCATAAGCCGCATCTGATTGGCTGACGCCCTGGTGCAGGAGGTACGGTCCGAGGCGAGATGGGTCTTCCATCCCTTGATGTGGTTCTCGGCCTGACCACGGGCAGAATAGATTTTCCCGTAGAGATGCCTGCCACGCCCGCCGTCGGGATTGGTCACGATGTAACGAGTGTCCCCCCGGGAACTGACCTCGACACGGGCTGCCACGCGGCGGGCTTTTGACCGGGACCCAGCCGCACAGGCGAATGTTTTGAACCGTCTGACCTTCTGGCCGGCATTGCGCGCATACCGGGTTGCCGTCGATGCCTCCAACGCCTGAACCTCCTCCTGAAGGCGCGCATTGCGGCTCAGGCCAAAGACATGGCGCAGGCCCGGCCGGTCACACAGGTCCAGAACCTCTGGCCCGCAATAATGGCTGTCCGCGCGCGGCAGGATCCCGGTCCTGGGCCAGTGCTTGCGGGTCTCCCGGATCAAGCGGCGCAGATGTGCGGCGCTTTCCGCCCCCCGGGGCGGCGCGCCGGGCGCGGCAAGGCCCCGACCAACCGTCCATCCCCATCGAAGACGACGATGGCTTGGAAGCCATATTCATCATGGTATGAGTTGAACAGGCGCAACTGCCGGTGCCCGTGGACCGCGTCAAAAGTGTCGTCGATGTCCAGCACGATCTGCCCGGGCACACGCGCAAAGGATTGGCAATGGAAACGAACCATGCTGCGTGCCATCCGGATCGGATCACGCACGTCGGGCAGGTTTTCCATCCGCGGGATTGTGGGCTGCGGGCACAGCGCCGCACCCGTCTCCGGGTTGCGCTCGGGCGCGATCCTGAAGGACGGGTCATGGCGCGGATCAGCGGCGTCATTGCCATCCCCATACCCCGCCGCAATCATCATGATCCGGAAACGGATGATGTCCTCCAGGCTATGCCTGACCTTCCCGGGATCGCGCAGGTCCGTGAGGCAGGACGACAGAAGACCCGCCATGTCGTGCCGGCGTTCCACCTCCCGCAAAAGCGCCAGGCCGGCATCGGAACTCATCTCCGCGCCGTCGAAACTGAGCGGCACAGGCTTGCCATTCACGGGTGACAAAACCGGCGCGGCCGGGGTAAACCGCTTCATGGTGAGGTGTGGCTCCTGAAAACTGCGCTTTTTCGCATCGACAGCATAAAAATACAGCTTTCCAAAAGGGTGCGCTACCATCACCAACCCCTCAAGAATAATTCGGGCTAAGACTTTGACATTTCAAGGCGCGGCACCCCGAAGGTGTCGCGCTTTTTACTTTCTTCAATTCGACACATTAAGCACCGGGTAAGCCTGCCCCGTCTACCCTGCTCCCTTGCCGAACAGGGAAAATGCAGTGCGTAAACATGTGACGACAACGATCGCTTTGGCCTGGCCCATCTCGCGCCAGCTCCTGCCATTGATGATCGGCGCGGCCTGTCTTTGGCTGGTCACGCGTCAATTGGGCGAGGATACCTGGTCTGGCATAGGCCCTGCCCTCGCACAACTTGAGGCCAGGAACTGGATCGGGGCCATTCTGGCCACGGCAGTCAGTTTCTGGGCGCTGGGGCGATACGACGTTATTTTACACCGCCATCTCGACACGGGTATCCCGGCCCGGACCGCGGCCCTCAGCGGTGCAGCCGCCATCGCCCTGTCGCAAGTGCTGGGATTGGGCGCTGTGACCGGCGCGCTGGTGCGCTGGCGCAGTCTTCCGGCGCTCAGCGCGGCCCATGCCACCCAGCTGACCCTGGCGGTGGCCATGACATTCCTCATTGGTCTCAGTCTTATTCTTGGGCTCAGCGATCTGATCTGGGGCGTTGATCTGCTGCCTGATGTTCTGGCCTTTGGAGGCATCGCCCTGTTCTGCGCCTGCCTGGTCTGTAGTTTCCTGGTTCCCCGTTTCCGGGTTGGGGATTACAGTTTTACGTTGCCCAGCATTCCGACGTTTCTGCGCATTGCCCAACTGGCTCTGATTGACACAGTTGCGGCGGCCCTCGCCCTTTACCTGTTGCTACCTGAAAGCGCGGGCATTGGCCTGTCTGCCCTCTATCCCGCCTATCTTGCTGCCCTGTTACTGGCCCTGATCACAGGCACCCCCGGTGGAGTCGGTCCATTTGAGCTGGCTTTGCTGGCCTGTCTGCCACAGGTCGAGGAAACGACGCTGTTATTGGCCATCGTTGCGTTCCGGCTGGTCTATTACGCGCTGCCCGCACTGCTGGCGATGCTGGTGCTTGCCCGCCCGCAAATCACCGCATCCGCCACAAACAGGCCTGCATTGTCAGATAAAGAGCTTTCCCAGGCCCGCCGATCCGAACTGGGGGTATGTCGCCAAAATGGGGCTACAAAGCTTGGCAGCCCGGCTGCGGCGCTGGCCATTGTGGAAACTCAGCAAAGTGTCTCGGCACTGTTTGAGCCAATATCAGGAGGAATTGGGCCGCTTTTGCCAGAGTTGATGCGTCACGCTATTGCGCGAAACCGCACGCCCTTGATCTATAAATGCGGGGCGCGCGTCGCGGCCCGGGCACGCCGCGCAGGCTGGAGAGCCCTGCATATCGCCGATGAAGCCCTGATTGATCCAACCGCTTTCTCAGACGAAGGTCCCCGGTTTCGCCAACTGCGCCGCAAGCTCAGGCAGGCCGATTCTGCTGGTGTGACAGTGACGCAGGCCACCGATCTACCAATCCGCCAGATGCGCGCAATTGATGCTGACTGGCAAGCCCGCAACGGTGGTGCACGGGGGCTGTCAATGGGCCTGTTCTGTGCCAAATACCTGGGCGCGCAACGGGTTTACATCGCATGGCAAGGCAATGACGTTATTGGATATATCAGCCTTCACACCTCAACCCATGAACGCTGTCTTGATCTGATGCGCGCCTCGCAGGCTGCGCCCCAGGGCACGATGCACAGGCTCGTCATGAGGGCTATTGAGGATGCCGCTGATGAAGGGTGTCCACGATTTTCACTGTCCGCCATGCCACGTCACCTCCAGACCGACGCGCCCGCGCTTGATCGTTGGGCCATTGCCTTGGCCACAGCGTCGAACGGTGCCGGGTTGAGCCAGTTCAAAACCTGCTTTGATCCCTGCCGCGCGCCGCTTTATGCGCTGGCCCCGGGGTGGCCTTCGATGGTGCTGGCCCTGGCCGATCTGGCCCGCGCAATCCGTCATCCGACTATCAACGCGCCTCATCAAGATCATGAGAATAAACCATTTGCGGTGGTCGTGCAAACGTGAAAAACGAAGGGGCTTGCCTCAAGGATTTCACCGATGACCAACGCGCTTTCCAAGATGATGACCACCCGGGACTGGATTTTGGCAGATGGCGCCACGGGCACCAATCTGTTCAATATGGGGTTGTCTTCGGGCGACGCGCCCGAGATGTGGAATGACGAGCATCCTGACAGGATCAACACGCTCTACAGCATGGCCGTGGATGCGGGCAGTGATCTGTTTCTGACCAATTCTTTCGGCGGCAACGCCGCGCGGCTAAAGCTGCATGGTGCGCAAAAGCGCGCCCGGGCACTCTCGCGCATCGCGGCCGAGATTGGCCGAGAGGTGGCCGACACGCGTGACCGTGACATTATCGTCGCAGGCTCGGTCGGCCCGACCGGCGAAATCATGGCTCCGATGGGCGAATTGACCCACGAACTGGCGGTTGAGATTTTCCATGAACAGGCCGAGGGCCTGAAAGAAGGCGGCGCCGACGTGCTCTGGCTGGAAACCATCTCGGCCCCCGAGGAATACAAAGCCGCTGCCGAGGCGTTTGCCCTTGCAGACATGCCCTGGTGCGGCACGATGAGCTTTGACACAGCCGGGCGCACGATGATGGGGCTGACCTCGGCCGACATGTCCAGCATGGTTGAAAAACTGGACAACCCGCCGATGGCCTATGGGGCCAATTGCGGGGTTGGGGCCTCTGATCTGATGCGCACGGTCCTGGGCTTTGTTGCGCAGGGCAATGAACGCCCGGTGATTGCCAAAGGCAATGCTGGCATCCCGAAATATGTCGATGGGCATATCCATTATGATGGCACCCCGGACCTGATGGCTGATTACGCCTGTCTGGCGCGCGACGCCGGTGCGATGATCATTGGCGGATGCTGTGGCACCATGCCCGAACATCTGTCGAAAATGCGTGCCGCGCTAGAGACCCGCCCCAAAGGCGACCGCCCCACATTGGAGCGGATCACCGAGGCGCTTGGCGCATTTTCATCAGCTGTGGACGGCACCGAAGAAGGCATCGAGGCCCCAAAGCGCCGGTCACGTCGGCGCCGTTAGGGGTTCAGGCCACTTTGCGCCAGTCGCGCAGCCGCAGGGCAAGATACCCTGCGCCAAGAAAGGCCAGCAGCGCCAGGTTCAGCGCCAGATACCATGGCACCGCCCATTCCACCGCTGTCTTGAGCCGCGAGGCCAGGCCGATATCGCGCAGCTTGGCCGGGGCGATCTCGGACAGCACAAGCTTGACCGTGACAAACTCGAACTCGCTGTCAAATTCACCCACCACCACGCCAAGATCCTGTATCTGGTTCTCCAGATCGAGAATGCTGCGTTCCAGTGCGATCAGCGCATCCAGATCGGCATCCTGTGATTTAAGCGCAATCAGCCCGTCGCGTGATTTCTCAAGCGAGGTCTGGCGTGCGAGCAGGGATCGGTACTCGTTGGTCTTGTCGGTCTTGTTGACCTGAAACGAGATTTGCTGACCGATCTTGCTGAGATTGGCAATAGTGTCGTCAAACGCCTCTGGCGGAACCCCAAGCGCCAATTGCAGCCGTCGCGATCCTGTCAGGCCAACGGCCTGTTCAAACTGCACCAGGGCGCCGACCTCCTCCGCCAAACTGCGGATGGCGCGCTCATCTTCTTCAAACTGCTCTGACACAAGGCCGATATTAGCGATCTTTTCATAGCGCTGGTCCAAGGTTTGCGGCATTGCCGAGCCGAGCCCCGCCGCCTTCTGGTTTTGGCCCGCATAATTTTTCCGCGACAGCTCGAACTCGATCGGGCTGGGGGCGTAGTACCGGGTCTCATCCATGGGTTGGCCGTTCGGGTAAACCGCATAGCCATAGGCCAGCCGGAACAGCACAAATATCAGAAATCCAAAGATGAAAATTCCCAAACGGGTGGTCAACGATCCACGCATGCTATCCTCATACAAAAACACCGATACAAAACTGTGCAAAGCTGCCCCCGAATTGCAATGCCCTGCACAATAAATGCGCAAACAATTGCGCATGTCAGGAAAACAGCTGTAACTGATCCCCCTCCCGAGGTGGCCGGCAAAACAGATCGCATCGCAGGTCTGGTTGCGTGCGATCCAACCCCAACTGTTTCACCGCCCTTTGGAAACGCTGTGCGATGATCTCGGCATACGGCCCGGTGCCACGCATGCGCTGATGCCATTTGGCCTCGTAGTCTTTGCCACCATGCATATCGCGCACATGGCCCATCACCCTGGCCGCGCGATCCGGATAATGCGTGGTCAGCCAGTCCTGAAACAATGGGGAAACCTCCAGGGGCAAGCGCAGCATGATCCAGCTGGCCGCGGTGGCCCCGTCCTGTGCCCCCGCCGTCAACATCGCCTCAAGCTCGTGGTCGCTGAGGCCAGGGATCAATGGCGAGGTCATGATGCGCACCGGCACGCCAGCTCTGGCCAATCGGGTGATGGTTGCCAACCGGCGGGCAGGCGACGGCGCGCGCGGTTCCAGTTTTCGGCATAAACCCGGATCCAGCGTGGTTACCGAGATGCCAACCCGTGCCAATCCCTGGGCCGCCATTTCGGACAGAATATCCAGATCCCGCTCGATCAAGGTGCCTTTGGCCACAATGGCGACCGGGTGGCGAAAATCTCTTAGTACTTCAAGGCAAGCCCTTGTAATCAAATGCGCCTTTTCAATGGGTTGGTTAGGGTCTGTGTTGGTGCCAATGGCGATGGGGCGCACGGTGTAGCGCCGCGCGCGCAACTCGTTTGCCAGCACCTGGGCCGCATCGGGCCGCGCCACCAGCCGGGTTTCAAAATCCAGCCCCGGCGACATCCCCAGCCACGCATGGGTGGGCCGCGCAAAACAGTAGATGCAGCCATGTTCACAGCCGCGATAAGGGTTGATCGAGCGGTCAAATGGAAGATCGGGCGAGCGGTTGTAACTAGATCATCCGGCGCGGGCGCTCCAGGCTGACCTCAGTGCGCAAAACCGCCTCTTCTTCGGGAATGCCCCATCCGTCGGACTCCTAGCCGATAGCGTGCTGCTCATACCGCCCGGCCTTATTGCTGGTCGCGCCCCGCGCGGGCCGTTTGAGAGTGGGTTTGATACTGTGATCGGGCATGAGGTATACAATTTGGAACAAATCCGGAACAAATGCAATAAGCTCAACAAGACGTTGAATAAGTTGACACTGACATCTCACTTTTCTGGGGTATAAGTCGGTACGGACCCGGCCAATGTCGCAATCCGAATAGTCGGGCGGCGGCAAAGTGCCCAAATGGGAACAGCAACAACTTGCGCGCGCCCCGCGTGCTTAGCCCTAAGGAAATCATATGTCTGACGAAGAAGACGACATCATCCTGTCGGAACTGGACGACGAAGAACTGGTCCAGCAAATGTTTGACGATCTCTACGATGGCCTCAAAGAGGAAATCGAAGAAGCCGTGAACATTCTTCTGGAACGCAAATGGGTCCCTTACGACATTCTAACCAAAGCACTGGTCGGCGGCATGACCATTGTGGGCAAAGATTTTCGCGACGGCATTCTGTTTGTACCCGAGGTGCTTTTGGCGGCCAACGCGATGAAGGGTGGCATGTTCATTCTCAAACCGCTGCTGGCAGAAACCGGCGCGCCGCGCGTGGGCAAGATGGTGATCGGTACAGTCAAGGGCGACATCCACGACATCGGCAAGAACCTTGTCGGCATGATGATGGAAGGGGCCGGCTTTGAAGTGGTCGATCTGGGCATCAACAACCCGGTTGAAAACTACCTTGAGGCGCTGGAAACCGAAAAGCCCGAGATTCTGGGCATGTCGGCCCTGCTGACCACCACGATGCCGTACATGAAGGTCGTCATCGACACGATGGTGGAACAGGGCATTCGCGATGACTATATCGTTCTGGTGGGCGGTGCGCCCCTGAACGAAGAGTTTGGCAAGGCCATCGGTGCAGACGCCTATTGCCGTGATGCGGCCGTGGCCGTGGAAACCGCGAAGGATCTGGTAGGTCGCAAGCACAACATGGGTGCCACGGGCTAAACTGGACACAATTCGTGTTTATGGGCGGCCCGCAAATCATGCGGGCCGTTTTTATTTCAGGAGCAGGACATGAGTGCAGCACTGGATGATCATCAACTGACCGAAGACGGGTTGGGTCCAGCGGCCACAACCGGCCAAATTCTGTTGATCGCCTGCGGCGCACTGGCGCATGAAATCCTGGCCCTGAAACGCAGCAATGGCTGGGACCATATGGTGCTGCAATGCCTGCCAGCAAAATATCATCTTTACCCTGAAAAGATCGTCGATGCGGTCGAAGACGCTGTCCTGAAGAGCCGCGACAAATACGAGCAGGTCTTTATCGTCTATGCCGATTGCGGCACAGGCGGCTTGCTGGAGGCAAAATGCGCTGAGTTAGGCGTCGAGATGGTCGCCGGGCCGCATTGCTATTCGTTTTTTGAGGGCAATGATGCCTTTGCCGAGCATGACGATGAAATCACAGCGTTTTACCTGACCGATTTTCTGGTCAAACAATTCGATGCGTTTGTCTGGAAACCGATGGGTTTGGACAAACACCCCGAGCTGCGCGACATGATTTTTGGCAATTACACCAAGCTGGTCTATCAGGCGCAGACCAAGAATGAGGCACTGGAAGAAAAAGCGCGCGCCTGTGCAGATCGGTTGGGGTTGGAGTACGAGTATCGCTTTACGGGGTACGGCGGTCTGGCTACGGTGCTTAAGGCCCGGACCACTCGCACCTGATGGAATTCTTACCTCGCCAGGATTTTTCCGATGCTTCGGAACAACAACAATGCCAATCCGCAAATAATAATCCAGAAAACGACTCTGAGGTTCTGCCACGTTGGATTGTCTGGAAATACGTCCGAAAGCACCACGAACAAGATCAATAGCAAGGCTACGCACGCCAGTCGGGTGGGAATGCTGTTTTCCACTATCGCCCAAAAGGCCTGTGCTAAGGCTTTGTTACTTTTCATGTTTTGAAACTCAACTATCAGGCCGCCTCTCCGGCCACCTGACGAATCCGTTCGATCATCGCGCGCAACCCGTTGGAACGCTGCACCGACAAATGGTCGTTCAACCCCAGCCGCGCCATCTCGGCTCCGGCATCCACGCGCGCCACCTCGCCCACCGGCAACCCGTTGTAAAGCGAGCGCAGCACCGCGATCAGCCCACGCACGATCATCGCATCGCTTTCACCCTCAAAGGTGAACACGCCGCTGGCGATCTTGGGATGAAGCCACACCTGCGATGCACAGCCGTCGACCTTGGTGGCAGGCACTTTCAACACATCCTCCAGCGGGTCCATGGCTTTGCCCTGATCAATCACATAGCGATAGCGGTCTTCCCACTCATCCAGAAACTCAAAATCCGCAACGATATCTTCAAACGCTTCGGTGGCCATGATCTTTCCTTTTCAGATGCGATCAAACAGGTAAGGTGGGCAGACCGCAACGTCCAGAGCCCGCTTGCATCTTTTCATCGCGCGCCGGATAGGGTAGGTCGAAAGAAAAGCAAAAGGGCGTGGGGCGCGATGCGGACCGTTGTAACTCTTCTGATGATCTCGACGCTGACACTCAGCGCGTGCAGCGGCTGGCGCGACTCGCGGGCCAACCCCTCAAACTGGTTCGGCCACAGCCGTCCTGCCCCGGTCGAAACAGCCGATCCGGCCAGCATAAACCCCCTGATCCCCGAACGCGCGCCGTCGATTTTCAGGCGTGACAAAAGTGAAAGCTATGAGGGCACTTTGGTGGCCCAGGTCAGCGATCTTGTGATTGAACGCACCCTTTCGGGTGGCATCGTACGGGTCACCGGCGTCTCGGCGTTGCAAGGGGCCTATGACGTGCGGCTGACGTCCGAGACGGATGGCGAACCCGTGGATGGTGTGCTGACCTTCTCATTAAAAGCCATACAGCCGAACGATCAGGGCCTTGGTAACACCACGACCCGCACCGTGCAGGTCGGGGGTTTTGTGTCGACAGCCGTGTTGGAACGCACCCAGACAGTGCGGGTGATCGGCGCAACCGAGGCACGCACAACACAACGTCGCTGATCCACGCTTAGAGTTCTACAATCCTGATCGCGTTCCCTTTGGCGGTCAGGGCAAGCCCGCCATCGCACAGCCGAAGCGCATCCTCACCAAACACATCGTTGCGCCATCCCTTCAGGGCCGCCACATCACGCCGCCCGGCCGAGATCGCGTCCAGATCCGCTGCCGCGGCGATCAGCTTCGAGGCCACGCCATACTTCTCGGTTTTGGCCTTCAGCAGCACCCGCAACAGATCGGCCAGCGCAGGATTGATATTTAGCTTTTCACGGTCCCGGTCAACTTTGGGCAGTTTGTCATTCGGACAATCCAGCCCTGCCTTGACCGCCGCCAGGATACCATCGGCAATATCCCCGCGCCGCGCCTCGCGCAGCAACAGCCGCGAACCGCCCAAATCCTGATGCGACGCAGGCTTGGTCGAGGCCAGTTCGACCAGCGCGTCGTCCTTGTAGACCCGGTTGCGCGGGATGTTGCGCGATTGCGCATGGGTTTCGCGAAAGCGCGCCAATTCGCGCACGATGGCAAGGAAGCGGCCGGAATTGTTGCGCGTCTTCACTCGCTTCCACGCAGCCTTGGGATTGACCGCATAGGTCGCCGGATCAGTCAGAATCTCCAACTCTTCTGCCACCCATTTCTCACGGCCCGTCTCGTGCAGCCTGGCGGCCAGAAACTCATAGATGTCTCGTAGATGCGTCACATCGGCCAAAGCATAAGTTTTCTGCGCCTCGGTCAGAGGGCGGCGCGACCAATCGGTAAAGCGCGAGGTTTTGTCCAGACTTTCCTTGGCGATCTTGCGCACCAGTGTTTCATATCCGACCTGTTCGCCGAAACCACAGACCATCGCAGCCACCTGCGTGTCAAACATCGGTTCGGGGATCACGCCTGCATCCACCTGAAAAATCTCCAGATCCTGACGGGCGGCATGGAACACTTTCACAACCGACGTGTCCAAGAATAGCTCGTGCAGTGGTTCCAGCGATATCCCCTCAGCCAGCGGATCAACAAGAACGGCACTGTCCGGACCCTCATCTGGCACGGCCAATTGCACCAGACAGAGTTTGGAATAATAGGTGCGTTCGCGCAGAAACTCGGTATCGACGGTCACATAATCATAGGCGCGCGCTTTTGTGCAGAACTCGGCCAGGGCATCGGTGGTGGTCAGTGTTTTCATCTGGAAATGTCGGGGCTCTTGAAGGGATCGGGATCAAAGTCGGACCGGTATACGGGACAGATCGCAGAAAGGGAATGGCCCGTAATCAGGGCAGGAAAACGGGGGTACGATCCCCTGAGGCAAACCGGCGCAGCACGGCGGGGTACAGGGCATGTTCCTGCACCAGCACCCGGGCGGCCAGCGCCTCTGGGGTATCGCCCGGCTCAATCGGCACGCGGGCCTGACCCAAAAGCGGTCCGGCGTCCAGCTCGGCGGTCACCTCATGCACGGTGCACCCGGCCTCGGCATCCCCGGCCTCCAGCGCGCGCGCATGGGTGTTGAGTCCGGGATATTTCGGCAACAGCGAGGGGTGGATGTTCAGCATCTTGCCATCCCAGCGACTGACATAGTGTTCGGTCAGGATGCGCATGAATCCGGCGTGGCAGATGATATCGGGGCTCACGGCCTCAAGTTGTTCGTTCAACACCGCTTCAAAGGCCACCCAGTCACCTTTGAAGGGGCGGTGATCCACCACAACCGTAGGCACGCCACGCACAGCCGCTTTATCAAGCCCGCCCACTTCGGGGTTGTTGGACACAACGAGCACGGGGCGGGCGGGGTGATCGCCGCGCATGCTGTCCAGCAGCGACACCATGTTCGAGCCGCTACCAGAGATCAGGATCGCAACCCGTTTGCTCACGCAAGTGTCCCGGAATAGCGCACCCCGTCACCGGCCGTGACATGACCCATCCGAATGACAGTTTCCCCCGCGCCTTCCAGAAGGGTGGTCAGAGCATCCGCCTGATCCGCATCGACGCTGAGGATCATTCCGACACCGCAATTGAAGGTTTTGAGCATTTCAGCCTCTGCCATGCCACCGGTCTGCATCAGCCATTGGAACGTGCCGGGCAACGCCCAGCCGTTCAGATCAATCTCGGCCCCCATGCCGTCAGGCAGGACGCGCGGCAGGTTCTCGGTCAGCCCGCCGCCGGTGATATGGGCCAGCGCATGCACCCCCCCTGCCCATATCGCCTGCAACGCCTGGGTCACATAAAGCCGCGTGGGCGTCAGCAAGGCAGCGCCCAACGTGCCGTCATCCCAGGGGCAATCGGCGTCCCAGCCAAGCCCCGAGATTTCCACCAGCTTGCGCACGAGCGAATAGCCGTTGGAATGCACGCCATCACTGGCCAGCCCAAGCAGAACGTCGCCCTCAGCAACATCCGCCGGCAGATCACTGCCCCGTTCCATCGCGCCCACGGCAAAGCCCGCAAGATCGAAATCGCCGTCAGAATACATGCCCGGCATCTCAGCGGTTTCACCACCTATCAACGCACAGCCCGAGCGGACACAGCCCTCGGCGATCCCCTCGACAATGCGTGCCGCCTGTTCTGTTTCCAATCGCCCGGTGGCGAAATAGTCGAGAAAGAACAGAGGTTCGGCCCCCTGACAGACCAGATCGTTGACGCACATCGCCACCAGATCAATGCCGATCGTGTCTACGTTGCCGGTATCAATCGCTATCCGCAGCTTGGTGCCCACGCCGTCGGTCGCCGCCACGAGGATCGGATCGGTGTAACCAGCCGCCTTGAGATCAAACAACGCGCCAAAACCGCCCAGTCCCGCCATGACACCGGGCCGCGTGGTGCGCCTGGCCGCAGGTTTGATCCGCTCAACCAGCGCGTTTCCGGCGTCGATATCGACACCAGCATCGGCATAGGTGATCCCGTTTTTTCCATCACTCATGAGGGGCAACTCTCCGTCTTCGCTCTTGGCGCTATCCGGTACCCCATCGCCCGCGCTTTCGCAACGCCCAAAGGCTTGACGCTGTGCCCTCGCCCTCGTAGGAAACACGCAGGTGGGGCCTGTAGCTCAACTGGTTAGAGCAGAGCGCTCATAACGCTTTGGTTGCGGGTTCAAGTCCTGCCGGGCCTACCAAGCCACCTATTTTATCCAATGTTTTCAATGGATGTTTGAATTCCCGTTGGGCACTATGGGTCCATATGTTCTCAATAACTTACAAGTGCGGTGGACCCACAATCAAAAATTCACCTGCGGACATTCAACTGTTCCTGATTGACCATATGCGCCGACGCGTAAAGACATCAGCGAAGACTGCCCGCTCAGGGGCTTCACCGCCTGCGTCCATTGCAGCATGTCGCTGGCCGCCTGTTGGCCCAAAGGTCGCACTCAGAAGTATCCGTACTATCGGCTGCATGGCGATGACAAAGCCGGGCTTAAGAAAAGGATCAAGGAGACTGCGGAAATGCGGGGACGGTATAGCAATCACGTATGGTCGAACATTGCTCAGCTTGCTGTGAACACACTCAACGTTCCAGATGTGATCTAAGTGCTCTGATCAAAGGCGTATGATCGAGCCATCTTTGTGATAAACTCGCCTTCGTTTTTTGTCACGTCTGAGCAGTTGCCCGCCCTCTTCACGCCAGAAACGCTTCCACCAATTATAGTAGGTTTCACACCCACATCAGCTTCTCTGTCTGCAATCGCGACGTCTGAGCAGATGCCAGGCTCGGTTAAATCTCACACAAGAGTCACAGAATATCTTCATCTGCAGCCGTTTCTGTGGCATATCTTCCATATCCAGAACTAACCGCAATTTGGCGCATTTTGGGTGCACCAAGACAATTTGTTTCATACCTTTGTGGATTTATGCCGAATTTGTGACAATAATTTTGGCGATTTTTGACAAGAATTTTAATTATACACAGAGTCCTCGAGCACCCGACTTTTGACGGGTTGACGTCTGACCGTAGAACGATTCAGCTAGCCGCATGATCCGTCCCAACTTTCTTTCTCCCACGGAGCGCCTTGAGCTTGAGTCCTGTGTGCGCAGTCAACGCGAAGATCATGGGATTGCACGGCGTGCAAATGCGCTCCTTTTGCTGGATGACGGGAAGTCCTGTCAAGTAATCGCGGAATTTCTATATTTGGACGACGACACCATTCGTGGCTGGCACAAAACCTACCGTGAAAGCGGCTGGGACGCGCTTGCCGCCGATGGCTGGAAAGGGGGTCAATCTCGTATGGCCCCAGATCAAGAGGCTGCATTATGCGATTGGCTGAACGGTCGCTTCTGCCGTTCGACAGTTGAGATAAGAGCCCATATTTCAACAGAATTTGGCCTGCGCTACTCGCATTCTGGCTGCATCAAGCTTCTTGCCCGGCTCGGGTTTGAGTATCGCAAACCCAAGGCCCTGCCACGGGGTGTATCTGTCGAGAAACAGGCCAGCTTCATTACGATGTACGAGCGGTTGATGACCGAGCTTGGCGCTGATGAAGCCGTTTATTTCGCTGATGCCGTCCACCCAGAATATCAGACAAAGCCTGCATATGGCTGGGTGAAGGCAGGCTCAAACCCCGCAGTCCCGACCACTGCTGGGCGAGGCCGTGTGAATATCCATGGCGGGCTCAACCTTGAAACCTTCGACGCGCCCTTTGTCGAGCCAACCACCGTCGACGGTGTCAGTGCCACGCAGCTTCTAGCCAAGATTGAAACGCGCAACCCCGACAAGCGATTAATCCACGTCATCTGGGACAACGCGCCCTATCACAAAGGGCCGGATGTCAGGGCGTTTCTCGCAAGGCCAGATTGCCGCATCCACCTTATCCAGTTGCCGCCATACTGCCCGCACCTGAACCCCATTGAACGATTATGGGCTGTCATGCACCAGTTCGTGACGCACAATCATCATTACCCAACCCAAAAACAGTTTGCGAATGCAATCCTGAAGTTCTTCCGCGTAACCATACCAAACGAGTGGAAAACATTCCGAAGCCAAGTCTCAGACAATTTTCGCGTCATAACTCATGAGAAGTTTCGGGTTTTGGCGTAGCTCCGGTATATACTACTGCGCCTGAATTGACCTGAAGAATTTGTAGAGAGGTTGATTCAATTTGCCGCATGGTCATACGTATCACAGCATGCACTTTGAGAGCATGAACAAGCCCCACAAAACGGTTTCGCTATCTGCCGATCAGCGCCTGGCCCTTGAGGCCATTTGCCGCCGCCGCAAGGTTGAAGCGCTTGTCTGGAGGCGCGCCCGTGCGTTTCCGCTGTTGGATGCAGAAGAAGACGCCGGAACGGTTTGCCGGATTCTGGATATCGGCCCGACGGTTCTGACGGAGTGGCGGTTTGCCTTTTCCGGGGCGGGGCTGTCGTTTTTCGGCTTGAAGGATTACAGCCAGCGACAAGGGCATTTGTCGGGGGAGCGCGAACGGGCTTTGAAAGCCCGTTTTGCCGAAAACCCGGCACGGAACGTAGACGAGGTCTGTGCGTATGTTCCGGCGGAATACGGGCAGAGCTACAGTCCCTCGGGGGCCGCCAGGCTGATGCGCCGTCCGGGGTTTGAGTATAAACAGCCACGATTGCCGCCTGCACAGGCCGATGAAGTCAAACAGGCGGCGTTTATCGCCATGTATGAGGCCCTGATGACCGAACTTGCAGGCGATGGGATGGTGGTCTTCTCCGATGCTGTGCATCCCGAGCATCGGAGCCGTCCCGCCCATGGCCGGTTCCCGAAGGGGCAAAAGACGGCCCTGAAGGCAACATCGGGGCGCAGGCGCCTCAATATTCAGGGTGCGCTCGATCTTGAAACGTTCCGGTTCACCTTTGTGGAAGGCGGGAAGATCAATGCCCAAACGACACTCTCATGCTGGAAAAGCCGGAGCGCAACACCCCAACCAAAACGACCATCCATGTTTTTGTCGACAATGCGCGTTATCACCATGCCAGGATACTCCAGCCATGGCTGCACAGCCCCGAACGTCGGGTGAAGTTGAAGTTCCTGTCGGCATACGCCCCGCATCTCAACCCGATTGAGCGCCTTTGGGGTGTCATGCACGACTGCATCACCCATAATCGCCATTACGCCACGTTCAACCAGTTCACCGAGGCCATTCTCAACTTCTTCCGCCAAACCCTACCCGACAAACGGCGCGATTTTCGCGACACTGTTACCGACAATTTCATACCGACAATTTCAGGATCCTTTCTCTCAAGGAATACAAGCTGATCTGACCTCAAATCTTCTGGTCAATTCGGTCGCGGGAGTATATATAGAGGTGGTCGCGGAAATTCGGACCAGTCGTTAAGGTGGATCGCATGATGAAAGAAGTGATCCGAAATGAAGAAACGAAAGAACCATTCGCCCGAGTTCAAAGCCAAGGTTGCGCTTGAGGCTATCCGTGATGAGATGACACTGGCTGAGCTGTCCAAGAAATACGGCGTGCATCCAACCCGGATAGGGACGTGGAAACGCGCGGCGATAGAGAACATGGCGACAGCGTTTACGCGCCGGAGTTCAGCCCCCGGGCAGGTGAGCGCCGCCGACGTTGACAAGCTTCATTCCAAGATCGGTCAACTTGTTGTGGAGCGGGATTTTTTGGCCGATGCCTCGCACCGGTTGCTCGGTACGCGAGGCAAAAAATGGTGAGCAAGGATCACAAGCTGAGCATGCGTCGGCAGTGTGCGTTGCTGACGTTGTCGCGTTCCAATCTTTACTATGAACCGAAGGGCGAGAGCGCTGAGAACCTGCGTTTCATGGAAATCATCGACAAGCAGTTCCTGGAAACGCCGTGGTACGGATCACGGCAGATGGCGCGTTCTGTAAAACGCGGAGCAATATTGGGCCACAGAAGCGGCTGCATATCGCAGTTGTAGCGGAGTAAAAGTCCGCCAGTTTGTGCCCTTCGTTTATTCGGAGGGCGGGAGATGTATTCTGTGGATATTTATAGTCGTGTGCGCCGTGCTTGTTTGAAGGACGGTATGTCTGGCCGAGAAGCGGCGCGGTTTTTCAACATGGCGTAATCAGGATCAGCACTCAGTTACCCCTGTTATTCTGGATGCACATGCAATTGAAAAGGAGACTGACCAATGGAATATTTTGCTGGTTTGGATGTGTCCATGGAAGAGACGCATATCTGCATTCTGGATCGTGAAGGGGCCCTTATTCGTGAAGGAAAAGCGAGCTCAACACCAAAAGCGATCGCTGACTTCCTCGCTTCTGGACCACCATGTGCCAAAGTTGTATTTGAAACGGGACGGATGGCACCAATGCTTTACCATGGGCTGACGGAGCTTGGTGTCCCGGTTGTTTGCATCGAGAGCAGGCAAGCATATCAGGCCCTTAAATCTCTGGCCGGCCACAAGACGGACCGCAATGATGCCCGCGGTTTGGCACACCTGGCGCGGACGGGATTCTACAAGCCGACCCATGTCAAATCACTGTCAGCGCACGCAATCCGGTCGCTGATCGCAGCCCGCAAGAAGCTGGTCGGACAGCGTGTGACGCTCGACAATCAGATCCGCGGTCTGGTCGTCGTCTTCGGCGTGCGGCTGCCACGAGCTTTGTCTCCGGCATTCAAAAACGCGGCGCTAAAAGTTAGCGATGGAGTGCCTGGCCTCCATGCCGCAATTTGCGGACTGTTCGCAGCACGCGAAGCAATCCTCGCGGCGGTTGCAGCCATTGATGGCGACATCAAAAAGATGACCCGCAAATCCGAAGTCTGCCAGCGCCTTATGACGGTACCAGGGGTCGGTCCGATCACAGCATTGGCCTTTGCCGCAGCAATTGATGATCCGTCGCGTTTCAGGAAATCGCGTGATGTGGGGGCGTATCTTGGACTGGTGCCGCGACGGCATCAATCTGGTGAAATCGACTACACGGGCAGCATCTCAAAGCGGGGCGACGTGCGCGTCAGAACGCTTCTCTATGAGGCCGCCAATGTGATGCTGACGCGGTATGCCGCTCCGCTCAAATTGAAGACATGGGCCCTCGCAATCGGTGCGCGCTCAACGATGAGAAAGGCCCGAGTGGCTCTGGCGCGTCGTCTGGCAATCATACTTCATGCCATTATGCGAGACAAAACTGACTTCCAGTCCGCGTAAGGCTTACGAGGCGACAACGAGGATTCCTAAATCAAAGTTCCCATCTGGGACGATGCCCGAGGGAGGGCGTGAGACACGGCGCCGATTCTGTAGCAACAGCCAAGACCAACGGTATGATTGCGGTTTCAACATTGCCGACCCACACCCAGCCAACCCCATCATGAACCTCAGAGTTCGAAGAGAACAAAGGCAACCTCTGACATCAAAAGCAGGAAACTCAGGAAACACGCATTGACAGATTAGAGAACAAAGATCGTAAGACGATCGCGAAGATGCTGCGCCATGAACTTCCGCCTGGGTATCGTCGGTCGGAAGCGCCTCGGCGGCCAACGCTTGATGGTTATGTTGGTGTGGTCGATGAGATACTGCGCACAGACAAAGCCCTGATCAAAAAGCAGCGACACACGGCCAAGCGCATCTTTGAACGGCTGCGCGATGAGCATGGATATGCCGGCAGCCTGACCACGGTGACCTATTACGTGCGCGAGCAAAAACGGCGCACCAAAGAGGTGTTTGTGCCGTTGTCGCATCGGCCGGGCCATGCGCAGGTTGATTTTGGTGAGACGCTGGGCGTGATCGGTGGCGTGGAATGCAAGATCCACTTCTTCGTGATGAGCTTGCCACATTCTGATGCGGTGTTTGTGAAGGGATATCCAGCTGAGACAACCGAGGCGTTTTGCGATGGCCATGTGTCCGCCTTTGCATTCTTTGGCGGCATTCCGCAATCCATTCTCTACGACAATACCAAGATCGCCGTGGCTCGGATACTCGGGGATAAGACGCGCATCCGCACACGTCGGTTTACGGAACTGCAGTCGCATTACTTGTTTGATGACAAGTTTGGCAGACCCGCGCGAGGGAACGATAAAGGCAACGTTGAGGGCATGGTTGGATACACCCGCCGCAACTTCATGGTTCCCGCACCTCGCTATGACAGCTTTGATGATCTGAACGCACATTTGGAAGAGAAGTGTTTAGCACGTCAGGACGATACGTTGCGGGGTCACACCCAAACCATAGGCGCACGCCTGATGTCGGATTTGGATGCTCTGATGGGATTGCCCGTCGCAGAATATGAAGCCTGCGATCACGTCAGCACGCGTGCAACGTCGATCTCAATGGTGCGCTATCGCAGCAATGATTACTCGGTGCCAGTAGCCTATGCGCACCACGATGTTCATGTGCGTGGGTTTGTGCATGAGGTTATCATCGGCTGCGGCAATGAGATTATTGCGCGGCACAAACGATCCTACACATCAGCGGATATGGTCTTTGACCCATTGCACTTTTTGCCCCTGCTTGAACAAAAGGTGGGTGCCCTGGATCAGGCCGCGCCTTTGCAGGGTTGGCATTTGCCAGATGTATTTGCCACGCTGCACCGACTGCTTGAAGCCAGAATGGGTAAGCCGGGCAAGCGAGAATACGTTCAAGTCTTGCGCCTTTTGGAGACCTTCGAAATGGATGTTGTGCAAGGCGCAATCCAGCAGGCAATAGATATGGGTGCAATTGGCTATGACGCCGTAAAACACCTTGTACTGTGTCGGGTTGAGAAGCGGCCACCACGATTGGATTTGGACTTCTATCCATACTTGCCCAAGGCCAATGTCGGCACAACACGCCCATCCAGTTACATGAGCTTGATGGGAAGGACCGCGGCATGACCGAAGCCCCTCGGATTCTTCTACGGCATCATCTTAAACAACTGCGACTGCCAACGTTCCAAGGCGAGTATGCCAAACAGGCGCAGCTCTGTGCTGCAGAGAACAAAGATCACATCCACTATCTGGCGCGGCTGTGTGAGATGGAATTGATCGACCGCGAACGCCGGATGATTGAACGGCGCATCAAAGCGGCGAAGTTCCCCAGCACCAAGAGCTTGGATAGCTTTGACTTCAAGATCATGCCAAGCTTGAACAAGCCCCTGACGATGGATCTGGCACGATGCGATTACGTTAATCGCAGGGAGAACATCATCGCGCTCGGCCCGTCAGGCACGGGCAAGACACACATCGCCCTGGGACTTGGGCTGGCTGCATGTCAAAGAGGACTGAAGGTGCGCTTCACAACGGCTGCGGCATTAGTCCATGATCTGATCGAGGCTCAAGATGAGCGGAGATTGCAGCGCCTTCAAAAGCAACTGACCAGCCAGAACCTGTTGATCATTGATGAACTGGGCTTCGTACCGCTCAGCAAATCTGGCGCAGAGCTGCTCTTCGAGGTCATATCCCAATGCTATGAACGCGGCTCCATCATCATAACCTCGAACCTGCCCTTCGATGAATGGACTGAAGTCTTTGGCTCTGAGCGGCTGACCGGTGCGCTACTCGATCGTTTAACCCATCACGTCCACATCCTCGAGATGAATGGCGAAAGCTATCGGCTCAAACACAGTCGCAACAACCGAAAATAACCAGCCCGCAATCACAGTCAGAATAATGCTGGCCTTATGGCCAGCATGCGCTTTGGCACGCTTCAGCTTTGTGACGAGCACGCGTGCAAAAGCGCCACAAAACATCAACCGAAGTGGCCCATTTTTACGCCGCGACATGGACCCATTTTACTCTGCGATTGACAAAGGCAATGTCGGCGATTTGCGATGGCAGCGTGAAGACCACGTGGAAATACTCAATGGGCAACAAGTCTTCCATGCGCGCCTGCATCCAGTCCTGCGCCGCTGCACCTTGGCACTTCGGGCAATGCCGATTGCGGCACGAGTTGTAGGCGATGTGCTGGTGACTGCATTTGGTGCAAGCGGCAACATGCCCGCCAAGCACAGCGGTCCGGCAGCTCTCTATCGCCGACATCACTTTTAACTGCTGTAGGTTCAAGTGTCCGGCGTGGGCCAGGCGATAGGTAGCACCATGGGCGCGGAAGATGTCTGCGACCTCCAGCTTGAGGCGAGACATGGAAGCCTAGTTTAACCGGGTCCGGCCTCCCGCCGCACCAGCAGATCAAACGGGCTGGTGACACTCTGGATCGTCTTGGTTGCCACCTTGGTATAGATCGTCGTCGTTTCCAGCTTGGCATGGCCCAGAAGCACTTGGATCACCCGGATGTCGGTCCCACCCTCCAGCAGATGCGTGGCAAAGCTGTGCCGCAGAGTGTGGGGCGACACCTGCTTCTTGATCTCTGCAAAATCGCATGCGACCCCAAAGGCCCGATTGAACTGCCGCGTCGAGATTGGATCGATCCGGTTACGACCCGGGAACATCCAACCTCTCGGCCGCACTTCTCGGTAATAGTCGCGCAACAGGCTCAGAAGGTTCGGCGACAACATGACCTGCCGGTCCTTACGACCCTTACCTTGCTCAATCCGGATCAGCATCCGGTCGCTATCTATGTCGCCAACTTTGAGATGGGTGACCTCGCTGGCGCGCAGCCCGCCACCATAGGCCACGCTGAAGGCCGCGCGGTATCGTAACCCAGGCCCAGGTGCCGCTTCGATAATACGCGCGACTTCCTCGGCGCTGAGCACAACAGGGATCTTCTTAGCCGCCCGTTGATAGCGCATATGCCGCTTCATCTCGGGACGCGGGCACGTCGTCGCAAAGAAGAAACTCAACACTGTCAGCCGGTTGTTGAAGGTCGGTGCGCCAATGCCGCGCTCCTTCATATCGAGCTGGAACGCCCGCAGCTCTTCCGGTGTCGCGCTATCCGGCGCGTGACCCAGAAACCGCGTAAAATCCCGCATCCCTCGCAAATACATTGTCTGCGTTTTCGACTGCAGCCCTTTGATCCGCATATCTTCGAGAAATCGCTGGCGCAGTGCAGGTACATATTGGTCTGACATTGAAACCTCCTATCGTCAGATTGAGAAGGTCCCAATCGTCCAACAGAATCGTCAGTTCACAAAATCACGGCGCTTCGATCAGCGCGAAACCCTCGACACAAGCGCCAATACCGCGAGAGCGGTTTCGTCCGCATCTTGCTTGTTCGCGCCCGGTGCGGCGAATGCCGGTTGTTGTGAACTACCGCCGCCCCAATCGTCCCAGCCTCGCCAACTGCGCCAACATCTGCGATCCAGTCCCAGTGGAAGGACTCCCACTAGCCGGTGACACCTGCGCCATCCCCGACCGCTGAGGCATTTGTTGCACCCCAAAGAACTGCCGCGCTCTTAGTGCGGCGTATTCCGCCCCACTCGCTCCACCAACGAGGTATCGGTTGTAGGCCTGTTGATTACCCATGGTGGCACGCGCAAATCCAAAACTACCGCCGAGGCCTCCCGACAGCGCTGGCATCATGATATTCCCAGAAATCGCCCGTACGATGAATGGCGTCGCGATGATGAACCCTTTGGCCATGAGAACCATCATGAAGAACGGGATGAGCGCACCGATGTTTGTTGCGCCTTCTGGATCGCCAAGCTCTCCGATAAGCGCCGAGGAAACCGATTGCGCAACCTGACGTCTGGAAATTGCTGTGAAGGCGTCATTCATCGAGCCCTTCCCATTTGATGTATGCTTTGGTTTCGGTTTCCCGTTTTTCGTCGATCTCGACGGGAACAGCGGTTGAGAGGCGCAACAGAGAGTCGAGGTTCGGGAAGACCCTGACCTTGACTGTACGCCGTTTCAGTTCCTGCCGGGTCGGACGCTCGATGCCATTTGACGTGCGCATGCGCTTTCGATGCGCTTCAGGCAAGGAGAAGACGGCGAGCCCCTCGGGGATGTTGTTTTCCAGCCAGTCGGCGAAGCCCGGGTGTTTCTCCCGGTAGCTGGCGACAAGGGTGCCCGGCTCTGCTTGTGCCGTTTGCAAAGAAGACGCATTCCATACCGCGCGCAGTTGTTTTCCAATGCGCTCCCGCGTGTCCCTGTCGGGCGCGTGGTTCACAGCGTTCCGGGCCAGGTGGAACCGGCAGCGCTGCCATGTGGCCGCCCCGAACACCGCACGTCGTGCGGCCTTCAGGCCAGCGTGATCATCAGACACGATGAACGTGGTCCCGCACATACCGCGGGCCTGCAGGCTTTCGAGGAACCCGCGCCAGTGCACTTCCGCCTCGGACAGCTTCACAGAGAGCCCGGGAACATGTCTGCGCTCATCGGCCCCTGTGCCGATGGCCGAAAGCACCGCCACGTCGCGTACAACGCCGTCATAGCGGGCCTTTTCGCAACGCGCGTCAATGATCAGGTACTTCACTTGCCCCAGAGGGCGATTGCGCCAGGCGTCCGGTTCATCATCAAGCAGTTTGGTTGCGCGGCTGACCCGGGTCGAGGACAGGCTCTCGATCCCGAACCCGCGCATCACCGCTTCGGCCTGACGCGTCGAGACACCCTTGATGTACATCTCCGCCACCGCCAACATGACGGCACGCGAAGATCGCTGCCCCGTTCCAGAGATTGAGGATGGAAGGGATCGCCCGCGTGTCCGGCGGTTTTGGGCACCTGCAGGGTCACGGTTCCTGCAGGAGTGTCGATCCGCTTCGGCTTGTACCCGTTGGCATAGCCCTGCCGCTCAGGGGTGCGCTCATAATGGTTGGCCTTGAGAAACCGCTCACGCTCGATCTGCAGCGCAAGCTCGAAGAGCTGGCCGAAGATCCGCCCCGGGTCCGTTGCTCCGGTTGCAATCAGTTGTTCCAAAACAGCCTCGATCGTCGTATCGTGTCTCAGGTCCATTTGCTTCCTCCATGAATGTTTTCACCTCCATGGGACAGCACGATGGCGCCGCGTTTTACCGGGGGGCATGCCCCCCGGTAAAACGCCTCACGGCGCAAACCTCCAATAAATTTCCTGACCTCAGGTTACACTACCGTCACCTGTTTTCGCAGCGTTGACATGTTCGCAATCCGCCACCCAGTTCTCGCATACCCCGCACCACATGCGCCCGTTCGGACCGTGCTTTTGCCACTCCGTCAGTCCTCGCCAATCGGCCAGCGACACGATGCTGCCAGCCCATGTTTTGGGATTGCCGCTGACAGCAAAGCCGGGCCGCATATCCGCCCGTCCGGCCTTGGGGTGTCAGGTGGTGGGGAAGCCTTTTCACCGCCCCCTCCCGCAAGTGCCAACCATCTGCTCATTTCATCGCCTCCACTTTCGGATTGACGGCATAAACCCTGGCCGGGCGGCCAGGTCCAGTCCCGGGAATAAGAGCTATCCAGCCTGCACCTTCCAGCACTGCAAACGCCGGTGCGATTTCCCTGGCAGATTGCAAACCGACCAAACCCCGGCGCTGTATCTCGCGGGTGCCAGTCCGACGCAGGGCCTCTGCCTTGATAATCCCGGCAATGCGGCTGGCACCGCGCACCTCATGAGGCATGGACGCGGCCCCATAGGCGCGGTGAGCGTGCTTGCGCATATGCTCACCGACATAGTGGCACGCCCGCCCCAGATGTCCTGCGCTGATCAGCGTCACTGGTGTGCTGCCATCCATGGCATAATCGAGCAATGCCAGGACTGTTGCTGCACGGACCGCCAAACCGGGCAACTTGCCGATATGGCTTTTCATCAAACCCGATGCCTCCCCCTCCCAATCGCGGCACTGCTGGCGAAACTCTTGCAGCACGTCTTGCGCGTCCTCTTCCAAATGCAGAAAATGTGGGTGCCTGGTGCCTTCATCGCCCATAACGGGGTCTAGTGCCCTGAGGCGATCAAAGGCATTCTGCAGGGTCAACGCATCAAGTGTCGTGGTTGGACGGCGCAATGGCGGCGGCGCGGGGTACGCGACCAAAAACCGGGAAAGCAAGCCATAATCGTCGCTTTTAACCAACAGCCTGTCCAGCTTGTCCGGTTGCGTGCCTCCCAAAACCGCTATTGAAAGGTGATCCACGATGACAGGTTCCGGGCGGTTTTTACGATCCACAGCATAGCTTCGCCCCCCGAATGCCTCCAGCCAGAACGGACGGTCGCCGCCGCCATTGTACCGGTCCATGCTTGCCAGCCATCCTGACAACTCATCTCGTGACAACAAGAGACCCCGCCATCCGTCACACACAAGTTCTGCTGCTTTTTCTGTTGTGGTATCCGTGATGCGAATGCGGCCACGGATCGGCGGCGCACCTGCAACGGCCTCTTTCGGCTTCGCGGACGGTTCGCCCCCTTCTGAAATTGCGGCCCTGGAACGCGCCTTCCAATCCGCAAGAACCATTTGCGCAATCTCGTTTCCGGCATCCCATTTCCGGCGATCTTCAAGATATGCCGTGTTCAAGATGGTGTCGATCTGCTTGACCGGATCAAGAACCGCATCGAGCGCAGGGCTTTTACCGGAACTGGGATCACCAACCAACATGCCCCAAATGACCGGGGGTTCTTTCCAACCTTCCCATGGAACGGTCCAGCGGCTGTTTCCGATAATGGCGCTGGCGGTCGAAAGCAACGCCAGCGCCACAAAGTCAACGGGTGCCCCCTTCACTTCCGCTGCCGTCCGTATCCAGTTTGCCCACGGCCCGAACACCGTGTCAAACTCGCATCCAGACATTTCAGGTGCTGGCGGTCGCTCTGGCCTGATGACTGCAGGATCAGGCTCCGGCCAGCCGGTTGTGGGATCATACGGAGTTAACGGGGTTACTTGTGCGCCTGCATTTTTCATGCGGCCCCCCGCTTTGCAATACATCGTTCCAGTCCAGTCCATCCGGCGCGGGCATTAACAGACCTGTTTCGCAATAGGTAGATTTCTGCCATTCCAGCTTCACCGAAGCAGTGGAGTTTGCCGGAATGGCCGTACTGGAAGTTTTACGGGCACGTCCGTAGTTGTTTTTCCGCGTTTCCGGAATACGTCCGGCGGATTTTGATGCTCCGGTTTGTCAGCTTCACCCGATTTGGCTTGCCGGTGAAACCGGGCGTTTGTCCCGAAAGAACAGACAACGCGCCATCGGGGGCGGCAGGAAGTATCGGCTGCAACTGGCGGAACAAATGCTTTTGTGCCTGATCCATTACCGCACATACGCCAGCCAGGCCTTTGTTGGCCTGCTTTTCGACATTTCCAGCCCCGCAGTTTGCCGCCGCGTTCGCGCCATGACGACGGTGATGGCTGGCCATTTCGCCATGCCGGAGCGCAGGATCAAATTATCGACACAGGAAAGAAACGATCTTCTCTATCCTGTGATCGATGGTACCGGGCGCCCTGTTCAGCGCCCCGGGACGCCGTCAAGGCGCAAAGCCAGGTATTCAGGAAAGAAGAAACGCCATACAGCGTCGCACCGGATCATTACCGACGACAGGAAAAGGATCCTGGCCGTTGGTCCTGCACAGCCCGGGCGAAAGCACGACAGGCGGATATATGATGAAGCGCGCGTGGACAAGCCCCCCGGTGTGCCTGTCCCGGGCGATCCCGGTTATCCCGGAGCGTCGCTGGAAGTCCCGCTCAAGGCCTCAAGGAACCATCCCCTTGCCAAAGAGCGGAAAAGCTACAACACATGGCACGCAAAGCTGCGCATCGGCGCAGAGCATGGAATTTGCCGCATGAAAAAGTTCGGGATTTTTGCCGATACCCATCGCAATAATGGCCAGGCGGATATGATCGCAAGGAATGTAGCGGCCCTGGCAAACCTGAATTTGAAAACAGCCTGACCAAATGGGGCAGGGATACCTCCGTTCAAAAACAACCGCCCTTATTGCGAATCGAGTCTATTGTTGAATCAGGTGTCGTAGATAGGCACATGACCTGAAGAAACTTTTGGGTAATTTCCCCGCGCGAAACAGCGACCATAGGCCGCCCCGCATCATCTTCAACACCCCGATTTATCTGGAAATTACCGTGATCCGGACAGCGAAACCGGCGGTTTGCCCGGGGAATGCGGGGAAAGATCCCTCCAGCCTGAATACCCGAAATGGATGATGAATTACGCCTGTAGAGACTTTCGGTGTATCCGGGGGTGTATCCGCCCGGGTAAAGCGTCTCTGTCAAAAACACCGATTTTTAACCCTCAGATACAGGGCAATCGCATTTGGAAATCCAAGCCCTTCGCTGACGAACATAGCATGAACTTTTTGGCTCTCTCGTTGCGTTTGTGGTCAGGTTTTGATGTTTTTCAACCTCAATGTGGCAGGACAAATCCAAATGCGATTGCCCTGCCCTCAGATAACACGGCATAAAACCGCTCCAAATCTGCAGGGGATAAAACCGGCAGTGTGGCTGGCTGTGCGGTCAGTATGCTGCCAACCGGTCTCTCCCGGCCTTCCTTGCGGTGGCGTTACAGGGCGGACCGGTCCGGCACATGTCAATCCGGTCATCAGCCACCGGCATCCCGGCATCTGTCCGGATGAAACCCGGGGTCGCGCGATTCCCCCGGCCCGGGCCGGAGCAGGTCCCTATCCCGGCCCGCATGTTCGGCCGGCCTGTTGTCAGCAACAATATACGCGGGGCGCTGCTCATCCGGGAGACCGGCCAGCCGGATGCAGGGCAGAACATCCATGCCCGTCTCCCGCGCCGTTGGCACACGGTCCTGTCCCGGCAATAATGGTGTTGCCCCCGGCGAACAGGACGGGACCGGTAAAACCGGGTCCCCTGATCGACGCCGCGACCTGCCGGACCTGATCCGCAGAACGGGCACGGAGTTTCAGGGCACGGGGACATCCGGCGGCAGCCGCCCGATCTCCGGAATGGGGGCAGGACCGGAGCGCACCACGTCGCGCGAAGGTTTTTTTGCCGCTGGCCATGCCGGACCTCCTGACGATTTTTTCACCGCCGGTATCGCGCAAATTCGGGCGCAACCCCTCCGGCGGTTTCCCCGCGCGTTTCAGGGGGCATTTCGTTTCGAGCCCAGGGGCCATTTCGTTTCAGATGACCCGTCGGTGAAAATTTCCTGAATGGTTGCAATCGGTTGTCGGCGGCGCAAATCCGAAACGAAACGAAATGCAAAAAAATCGGCACGCAGACGTTGGAAAGTGCGGCACATAACACCCACAAGCCGTCCCCCGCCGGGAAGGACCCGTGGTTTCCGAACACCGGGAGCGGCCCCTGGTGGCAGCCAACGTGCCTTTGGCAAGCTGTTCCATCCGTTCCCTGCGGCGCAACGCGGCCTTTTCCCGGGGGAAAGGGTGGGCGGATACCCTGAAATCACCTGGCGGATCAGAACTGTACGGTTGGGCGGATCAAATTGCAACGCGCAAGCACTGGCGACATCACTGTCGCTAAAACGCGATTGTGTCGCTAACACACGACAGGGGTATCGCATGAATGGCGAACCTGGGTTTGCCTTAATCTTCTGCCTCTGATTCAGTTTTCCAAAGTTTATGTCCGGAGGACGCCGCTTTGGAAAATGCCGTTACGTTTCAATCTTTTGCCTCAACTATCAGCGGTCCACGCCAACAGACGAAGGTTCTTTATCCGCTTGATGAGGTTCTGCTTTGATGCGGCTTATGCTGCATGGCTGTGCCTGTTGGATCTGGTGGACACTCCGGGCCGCTTGTCCAAAACGGTCCCGATGGCGGCATGCCCGGTTCGATACCCTGCGCCTGCATCCGGTCAAACTCGCGGCAACCATCGTCGAGAAAAAAACCGGGATCGTGATGACATTGCCGGCTTCATGCCCGCGCAAGTCGCTGATCGGCCTGTTACCTGGGGCACTGCTGCCGCCTCACCCTGTCTGACGCTGATCAACACGCCCCGCCCACACAAAAAACCAACCGCCAAATTACCAAATCGCCAGACAGGAGCGCCCGATGCAAAATCAGGGCGAAGATCAACCATGCCGCATCAAATTGGAATGGTTGCCAACAAAGCATCAGGTGCCAAAACAGGGCGCTCGTGAATTTTTGCGGCTAAATGAGTTGAGAGACCGGAACGCAAGCGTGACAAGACCATATCGACATTTGAAACAAGCTGGCGGACAGTTCTTGCCGTTCGCCAATTTAAAACGGACCTAGGTGCTCCATGCGGCAGTCGGAGGCGGCGGCGGCAGCGAGCCCAATGTGACCGATGCTGCGTGCCGCACGAGGCTCGGCTTTGAGGAAGCATCTCGTTTCTTGGGACATCAAACAGCCTCAAGACTTCGAAACGGCCTTGCTCAGACGATTAGAGCAGATAACCTGAGCATCAGCTGTTTCTATCAACGGACCGCAAATGATCAAAAGTCAGTTCACACTCAAACAGCTAGAGGCGTTTGCTTTCGTCGTTGATGCTGGCACGTTTCGTGCTGCAGCCTCTGCACTTGGGACCACTCAACCAAATATATCTGCTCGCATCACCGCGCTTGAAACTGCGCTCAATGTCACCTTGCTGATACGCGATGCTGGTTCTGTGCGTTTGACAGCAGATGGCGACAAGTTACTCAAGAAAACACGTGAGGTCCTGTGGGCTGGAGAAGCTCTAATTGAAGAAGCTGGCCGTCAGGAGTTGATCGAGGAAACCTTGAGGCTGGGCGTAACAGAACTTGTGGCCTGCACGTGGTTGCAGGGCTTCCTGCGATTGATGCGAGAGGCCTACCCTAAGCTACGCATCCAGCTAGAAGTCGATCTATCAACCGCGATTGATGGAAGGTTGATGGAAGGGCAACTCGATCTGGCGCTTCAAACTGGACCGTTCAAATCAAGAAGCTTTGCAAGCGATGCGTTGGGCCAAGAACACTATTGTTGGATCGTGAATTCAGACCTGATCAATCGCGTCAGCGCGAAGCCCTCTCTAACTGAGCTTTTTGATTTGACGGTTCTAACCCACGCAAAGCACACACAGGCTTGCGCCGCCCTGCACAGCCTTGCAACTGAGCGTGGATTGAGGGGCGAAAGGATTGTTCATTCCAGTGCTTTGTCTGCATGTGTACCGATGGCGATTGAAGGCTTGGGAGCCGCGTTGTTGCCTGAACGACTAGTGACGGCCGAGATTGCATCAGGTGACCTACATAGAGTGGAACCTGATTGGCTGCCCGAACCTTTGTCTTTTTATGCACGCTACGCCCCAGCACGTGCCGCCCTTTACGTCGAAAAAGCCGCGCAGATTGCGAAGGCTGCAATGCAGTTTCCTTAGAGTCTGACTCAAAAGCTTATGTTTGAACAGAATGCCTTGCTATCCGCCTTGTCAAGAGACGAATACCGGCAACCAAAACCCATGCTACGGAACTTTCAACGGTTGCCTCCCGATCTTTTGCCAAACGACGGCAACGTCCCGGCCACGCGAATGTTCGCTCGACACCCCGTCTTCGTGGTGGAAGAACGAACCCCTCGGCTTTGTCAGGGCGCTTGACAATCTCCAATGTCCATTTTCCCTGCAGGGCCAAAGCATCCCGAAGCTTTGGCCCTGCATATCCTGCGTCCGCAAAGATGTGCCCCAGCCGCGGGAAGCGGATGCGCAGTGCTTTGAGACCATCCACAGCACCATCCCGATCCTGTATATCGGCGGCGTGAACAAGGATCGGCAACAGGAAACCTTGCGTGTCTGTCACGATGTGACGCTTGCGCCCTTTGATCTTTTTGCCCGCATCAAAGCCTGAAATGCCGCCGCTTTCCGTTGTTTTTACGCTCTGGCTGTCAATAACGCCCGCAGTGGGGCTCGCCTCACGGCCCGACAATTCGCGCGCCGCCATCATTGACAGATGGTTGATCCGGTGTAACAGAGCGTTGTCGCGCCAGTCGTAAAAACAGTTCTGCACAGTCGAGATCGCCGGGAAATCCCGCGGGATCATGCGCCACTGACATCCCGTGGTCGCCATATACATAATCGCGTTCACAACACGGCGCGGATTCGTCTTGCGAGGGCGACCACCTCGCTTCGCGGCAGCTAACAGGGGCCGAACAAGCGCCCATTCCTCCATAGTTAAATCGCTTGGATAAAAGCCCGTTTTACGCCTATGCTCCGCGCGGGTGATGTCTGTCCACGTCATGGGATCCTCCAGGTTCTTTCAAAACCAATGAATCATAAACAATTGATATCACTCAACTATTTTTGGAACAGCCTCTTAGAGCCTGATTTAAAACCAGTTGAGTGAATCCAGTAGGTTGTGATTCTGTTCGGTTTGATAGCTGAACGGAGATATTTATGGCCTGGACAGACCTCACCCGCCGCCAGCATGAGCGCGCAGGCGGCAGGTATGCAAGTGATTTGACCGATGCAGAATGGGCAATAATCGTCCCTTTACTCCCGGCGCGCAGAACAACGGGCAGACCCCGTACCATTGATTTGCGTGATGTGTTTGACGCGATCCTTTATATCGCGACAACCGGTTGCCGGTGGCGTATGTTGCCCAATGACTTCCCGGCGGTTTCCACGGTGCGTGGCTGTTTCCATTCATGGCGCAGGGATGGCCTGCTGGACGAGATAAACCGTGGGCTCGTCAGAAGCGCGCGACTGGCCGAGGGTCGCAAGGCCCGGCCAACAGCGGGGGTCATCGACAGTCAGAGCGTAAAAACAACGGAAAGTGGCGGGGTTGGAGGCTATGACGCAGGCAAAAGGATAAAGGGGCGCAAACGCCATATCGTGACCGATACCATCGGATTGCTCATTGGCTTCGTAGTCCACAGTGCCGGTATTCAAGACCGGGATGGCGCGCCTGACGTGCTGGCGACTGTCGCGAACCGCTATCCCACGCCGGGTCATCTATTCGCCGATGGAGGCTATGCAGGGCCCGTATTACGAGACGCGCTGAAAGCCATTGGCTGCTGGACCGTCCAGATCATCAAACGCTCTGATACGGTCGAGGGGTTCGAAGTTTTGCCCCGTGGATGGGTGGTCGAGCGCACCTTCGCCTGGCTCGGACGATGCCGTCGATTGGCAAAGGACCGGGAGAAATCCATCGCAAGCGCCGAAGGGTGGCTGCTTATCGCCCACATCCGTCGCGTCACACGCCACCTCGCAAGGAATTGAAAGCGTTCAACTAGTTTTAAATCAGACTCTTAGATCAGTAAAATTGATTGGGGCGAGAAATTTAATCGATTTGATTATTTGACGCATTTTAGGCCACCTGCATGTGTAACCTAAAGCAGGAGCCCCAAGATGGCAGCACCTTCCGTTCGCCTTGGCGTCGATATTGGCGGCACATTTACTGACGTTGTGTTGGAAAAGGATGGAGTGCCATTTTCAACAAAAGTTCTGACAACTTACGCCGCGCCTGAGAATGCAATTATCGACGGCATGCATCAGGTCTGCGCCAAAGCGAGTGTGACCCCTTCACAGATTGACCAGATCATTCACGGGACCACGCTTGCCACGAATGCCTTGATTGAACGGCGCGGGGCAAAGACGGCGCTGATTACAACGGAAGGTTTTCGTGATGTGATCGAAATGCGCACTGAATCGCGGTTTGAGCAATACGATCTGAACCTCAACCTGCCAGTTCCTTTGTTGCCACGCCAAATGCGCTTTACCGTCGCTGGCCGCGTGGATGCGAATGGCCAAGTACTCGTTGATATTGATCGCGCCGAGGTTGAGGCCGTTGTCGATCAGATTGCCAAAGGTGGGTTTGAAAGTGTCGCCGTCGGGCTGATCCACTCTTATCTGAACCCGACGCACGAACAGCTTGTGCGCGACGTGCTGGCTGAAAGACTGCCCGATGTCGCGGTGTCAATCTCGTCCGAGGTTTCGCCCCAGATGCGAGAGTACGAACGCTTTAATACCGTCGTAGCGAATGCCTACATCAAGCCGTTGATGGCCTCTTATCTGGGTCGCCTTGAGGAGCGGCTGAAAGACGAAGGCGTTTCATGCCGCATCTTCCTGATGCACTCTGGTGGTGGGATCATTTCGATCCAAAACGCGGCTGACTTTCCTGTGCGCTTGGTTGAATCCGGCCCTGCAGGTGGTGCGGTTTTTGCGGCGTACATCGCTGCGCGTTATGGGTTGGACAAAGTTCTGTCCTTCGACATGGGCGGCACAACAGCTAAGATTTGCCTGATCAAAAATCAGACCCCCAAGACATCACGCGTGTTCGAAGTGGCGCGCACCTACCGGTTCAAGACGGGCTCCGGCATGCCCATCTCGATTCCTGTGATCGACATGGTCGAGATCGGGGCTGGCGGCGGGTCGCTGGCGCACGTCGATACTTTGCGCCAGATCCGTGTTGGACCCGAAAGCGCGGGTTCCGAGCCGGGCCCGGCCTGTTACGGACGCGATGGCACGCGCCCCGCTGTGACAGACGCTGATCTTGTTCTGGGCAAGCTTGATCCGGATAATTTCGCAGGCGGGTCGATCAAACTTCACCCCGACCAATCAAGATTGGCTCTGTCTAACCACGTCGGCGATACGTTGGATATGGACGCGGTCGAGGCCGCGTTTGGTGTGGCCGAGGTAGTGGACGAAAACATGGCTAATGCCGCACGCGTTCACGCCGTCGAAAACGGCGAAGACCTGTCAGAATACACCATGATCGCCTTTGGCGGTGCCGCCCCGTTGCACGCAGGTCGCTTGGCTGAAAAGCTTGGGGTGGATAGATTGCTGGTGCCGTCGGGAGCTGGTGTCGGTTCTGCGATTGGGTTCCTTCGCGCTCCATTCAGCTTTGAGGCGAACCGCTCCGTCTACATGAAACTGTCAGACTTTGACGGTGATCGGATCAAGTCCTTGCTGTCCGATCTTGAGGCCGAGGCCACGGGCTTCGTGCGCACCTGTGATGAGATCAGCCCGATCCTGTCGGAGTTCAAAGTCTATATGCGTTACACCGGTCAAGGCTGGGAAATTCCAATTGAATTGACCGAAGCGCAGGCGATGAACCCAGACGTCGATACCTTTGAAGCACGGTTTATTGAGGAGTACACCAAGCTGTTCGGCAGGCCGGTTGAGGGTATGGATATTGAGATCACGGTGTGGTCTGTCAACGCGACGACCCCGCCCGAAGAAGTCGCGCGGATGGATGAAACAAGCGGCAAAGCCACGGCGACATCTGCGGGTGGGCGTCAATTGTTTGACGCGGCTGCGGGCAAGTTTCTGAATGCGGATGTGGTGAACCGTTTTGACATGTCGTCGGGCGAAAGGGCAATTGGACCTGTGGCTGTTGTCGAAGACGAAACCACAATAATCGTTCCCGCCAGCCGAGACGCAATTCGCCAGCCGGACGGCTGCATTGATATCGTGACGAAGGGGTGAGCCAATGACCAAAGAGCATTCAAAAGTAGCCTACCAGGTGATGTGGAACCGTCTGATCTCAGTCGTAGAAGAACAAGCGCAGGCCCTAGTTCGCACAGCGTTTTCGACCTCGGTACGCGAAGCGGGCGATTTGTCAGCGGGGGTTTATGACGTGACCGGCAACATGCTGACCCAAGCGGTGACCGGCACACCGGGGCACGTCAACGCCATGGCCGACGCGGTTGCGCATTTCATCCGCCGCATCGAGCGCGACAACATCCATGACGGCGATGTCTACATCACCAACGATCCATGGGAGGGCACAGGCCACCTCCACGACATCACTATGGTTGCGCCGTCCTTCCACAATGACGCCTTGGTCGGCTTCTTCGCCTGTACCGCGCATATCGTCGACATCGGCGGGCGTGGCTTCGGGGCGGATGCGCATTCGGTCTATGAAGAAGGCCTGTACATCCCGATCATGAAATTCGCGGATCAGGGTAAAGTTGACGAAACCCTAACCCGCATTATTCGGGGCAACGTGCGTGAGCCGGATCAATTGATTGGAGACGTCTACGCGCTGGCGACATGTAACGAGATCGGCCACCGCCGTCTTGTGGACATGATGGAGGAGTTTGGCCTTGATGATCTTAATGGCATTGCCACTTTCATTCTCGACAACTCGCGTCGTGCAACGATTGAACGTATCGCAGCCTTGCCGCAACAATCGGCGACGGGTGAGATGACAATGGACGGTTTTGACCGCCCCATCACGCTGAAGGTGAAGGTGAGTATTGAGGGCGACAGGATTGTGTCGGATTTCACGGGATCGTCCGGATTGGATAAGAAAGGGATCAACTGCCCGCTAGTTTATGCAAAGGCCTATGCCTGCTACGCCCTCAAGGTCGCCATCGCGCCTGAGATCCCGAACAACGCCGCGTCCTTGGCACCTTTCGAGATCGAAGCGCCAGAGAACTCAATCGTCAATGCCTTGCATCCGGCACCTGTGGCCTTGCGCCATATCGTTGGGCACTTTGTGCCGGACGCTGTTTTCAACGCTTTTGACAAGATCGTGCCCGGTTTGGTGCCTGCCGAGGGTGCTGGTTGCCTTTGTAATTTCCAAGTGTCCCTTCGTCCGCGCACCGATGCAGCGGCCCCCGCAAATGCCCGCAGATCCGAGGTTTTGACTTTTAATTCGGGTGGTTCCGGCGCACGGCCCGAACACGATGGCTTGAATGCCACCGCCTTTCCATCCGGTGTAATGACCATGCCGATCGAGGCGACCGAACATGCAGGCCCTGTGATCATCTGGCGTAAGGAACTGCGACCAGACTCCGGTGGTGCTGGCAAAACCCGTGGTGGCCTTGGCCAATACATGGAAGTCGCCGCGCAAGAAGGGCATGAATTCGATATCCAAGCGATGTTTGACCGTGTTGATCACCCCGCCCGCGGGCGGCGCGGTGGTGGTGCAGGCGCACCTACAACGATTGTCCAAGACGATGGCACAGCCATGAACGGTAAGGGCAAACAGTTCGTTGCTCACGGGCGCAAAGTCGTCATGGCCTTCCCCGGCGGTGCTGGCTACGGCAATCCATCCGAACGATCTGTGGATCTGGTCAAACGTGATCTGGCTCGTGGCTATATTTCGACTGAAACAGCAGCCAAAGAGTACAATCTTTCCGCAGCGGACATCGCGGACGTCCAAGCCGCTGTCGCACGAGGAGATACGATATGAAAACGCAAACACCCAACAGCACATCCTATGATGTCGTGATCATTGGCGGAGCCATGATGGGGCCCTCTGCCGCTTGGTTTCTGTCCGATGACAAAAATTTCGACGGTAAGGTCTTGGTCGTGGATCGTGACCTGAGCTACGAGAACACATCGACCATGCACACCAATTCGTGCATGCGGCAGCAGTTTTCCGGCGAATTGAATAGACCTGTTTCGCAATAGGTAGATTTCTGCCATTCCAGCTTCACCGAAGCAGTGGAGTTTGCCGGAATGGCCGTACTGAAAGTTTTACGGGCACGTCCAGAGTTGTTTTTCCGCCTTTCCGGAATACGTCCGGCGGATTTTGATGCTCCGGTTTGTCAGCTTCACCCGATTTGGCTTGCCGGTGAAGCCGCGCGTTTGTCCCGAAAGAACAGACAACGGGCCATCGGGGGCGGCAGGAAGTATCGGCTGCAACTGGCGGAACAAATGCTTTTGTGCCTGATCCATTACCGCACATACGCCGGCCAGGCCTTTGTTGGCCTGCTTTTCGACATTTCCAGCCCTACAGTTTGCCGCCGCGTTCGCGCCATGACGACGGTGATGGCTGGCCATTTCGCCATGCCGGAGCGCAGGATCAAATTATCGACACAGGAAAGAAACGATCTTCTCTATCCTGTGATCGATGGTACCGAGCGCCCTGTTCAGCGCCCCGGGACGCCGTCAAGGCGCAAAGCCAGTTATTCAGGAAAGAAGAAACGCCATACAGCGTCGCACCGGATCATTACCGACGACAGGAAAAGGATCCTGGCCGTTGGTCCTGCACAGCCCGGGCGAAAGCACGACAGGCGGATATATGATGAAGCGCGCGTGGACAAGCCCCCCGGTGTGCCTGTCCCGGGCGATCCCGGTTATCCGGGAACGTCGCTGGAAGTCCCGCTCAAGGCCTCAAAGAACCATCCCCTTGCCAAAGAGCGGAAAAGCTGCAACACATGGCACGCAAAGCTGCGCATCGGCGTAGAGCATGGAATTTGCCGCATGAAAAAGTTCGGGATTTTTGCCGATACCCATCGCAATAATGGCCAGGCGGATATGATCGCAAGGAATGTAGCGGCCCTGGCAAACCTGAATTTGAAAACAGCCTGACCAAATGGGCAGGGATACCTCCGTTCAAAAACAACCGCCCTTATTGCGAATCGAGTCTAATGTGCGGATCAGCCAGTTCGCGACCGATTTCGTCAAAAACCTGCGCACGTTTATGGGCAATGACGACCGCGTGCCTGATCTATCGATCCGATCGTTCGGGTACATGTATCTGGCCGACAACGAAGGCTTTGCCGACGTGCTGCGTGAAAGCCAGCAGGTACAGCTTGCGGCGGGTGCTGCGACACAATTGATGACGTCCGATCAGATCAAAGCCGCTTATCCGTTCTACAACGTTGATGATATTGTTCTGGGGTCTATCAATTTGGTCGACGAAGGGTTTTGGGATGCCACAGCCGTCTTTGATTGGTGGCGCAAATCAGCTCGCGAACGCGGCGTAGAATACATCGAAAACGAAGTTGTTGCGGTCAATAAGAACGCAGCTGGCACCCGCGTCGAAAGCGTCACGCTGAAATCCGGTGAGGTCATCGCCTGTGGCCAAGTCCTCAACGCATCCGGCCCGCGTGCAGCCGCGACCGCGCAGATGGCGGGCATCACGGTGCCTGTTGAGCCGCGCAAACGCTTTTCTTGGATTTTTTCCGCAGAACAGCCGCTTGATCGTGACTTGCCGCTCACGATTGATCCTTCGGGCGTTCACGTCCGCGAAAACGGTGGCGGCACCTATCAATGCGGTGGACACTCAGACATTGATCCAGCCGTTGATCCGGATGATTTCATCATGGATCACAGCATTTGGGAAAACCACGTCTGGCCGATCCTTGCCACGCGCATTCCGCAGTTCGAAGCGATCAAGGTGCAATCCGAATGGGCCGGGCATTATGCCTACAACACCTTCGACCATAACGCGATTTTGGGACCGCATATGGAGGTCGAGAATTTTTTCTTCCTCAACGGTTTTTCCGGTCACGGGCTCCAACAATCCCCTGCCATGGGGCGGGGCACTGCCGAGATCATGGTGCATGGTAAATACCAAACGCTCGACATGACGCAGTTCCACTTCGACCGTATCCCGGCGGGTAGCAAGATCATCGAAAAGGCAATCATCTGATGAAGTTGACAACGAATGCCTTCACCCATGCGCTGGCCGCTGGAGACAAACAGATTGGCCTTTGGATCAGCCTATGCAGCAACTTCGTAGCAGAGGTCACCTCGCCTGCCGGATACGATTGGGCGTTGATCGATATGGAGCACAGCCCCAACGACTACTTTAGCGTCTTGGGCCAGTTGCAAGCCTTTGCCGCAAGCGACACCACAGCCATCGTGAGGGTCGAATGGAACGATACAGTTGCTGTGAAACGCCTGCTTGATCTGGGTGCGCCCGGCATCTTGTTTCCGATGATCCAATCGGTTGAAGAGGCTCAGAAAGCCGTCGCAGCAACCCGTTATCCACCCCACGGCGTGCGCGGTGTATCTGGCGCGACGCGGGCGACAAAGTTTGGCCGCATTACGGATTATGTGTCACGCGTCGAGGATGAGACCACTATTTTGCTTCAGCTAGAGACACGCGCAGCCGTTGCGCAAGCAGAGGCGATCAGCGACGTTGAAGGCATCAGCGGCATATTCTTCGGGCCTGGGGACATCGCCGCAGACATCGGCAAGCTTGGCAAGCCGATGGACGCCGAAGTGTGGGAGCTGATTAAGCCCGCAGCGCAAAAGCTGATCGCGAAAGGCATCCCGGTTGGTACGCTCGTTCTGGACCCCGCCTTTGCGACTGAACTGCTGAACGAAGGTTTCACCTTTGTGGCCTGCGGGACCGACGCAAGCCTTTTGGCCAAGGCATCCGACAACTTGCTTGCAACGGTCAAAGGGGGCCTCGCGTGAAATTCGCGTCTTCTCGTCTCGATCCGGTCAAACCCTCCGCCTCCGCTTGGGTTAGTCAAGCTGCCAAAGACGCCAAGGCGCGCGGCGAAGACGTTATTGATCTGGGTTTAGGTGAGCCGGATTTCGACACGCCCGCACACATCATTGAGGCCGCGCACAAGGCAGCTTTGCGGGGTGAGACACGCTATCCTCCAACAAATGGCACGCTTGAGATGCGTCAGGCTGTCGTCGACAAGCTACATCGCGAAAATGCTCTGCACTATGCGACAGACGAAGTCATCGTGTCCAATGGGGCCAAGCAAGTGCTGTTCAATGCCATGATAGCGACTCTTGAGCAGGATGACGAAGTCCTGATGTGCGCGCCCTACTTCGGCCAGTACAAGGACATCGTGCTCATTCTTGGCGGACAGGCCGTCGCACTGAAATGCCCCGCTGAAAATGGTTTTCGGTTAACGCCGGATCAACTTGATGCTGCGATTACGCCCAAAACGCGCTGGATCATGCTCAACCTGCCGTCAAATCCTGCTGGTGCGGTCTATTCCGACGATGACCTACGCGCATTGGGCACGGTTCTTGAAAAGCACCCGGACGTTTTGATCCTATCGGACGAAATCTACGAACATATCCTGTTTGATGGCCGGAAATTCATGTCATTTGCCGCCGCCAACCCTTCGCTGAAGGATCGTACACTCACAGTAAATGGTGTGTCCAAAGCCTATGCGATGACAGGCTGGCGTATTGGCTATGGTGCTGGCCCAAAACCGCTGATTGCGGCCATGACGAAGGTACAAAGCCAGATTTGCTCAGGCGCATGCGCCATTGCACAGGCCGCCGCCGCTGCTGCGCTGAACGGCCCCCAAGACGACGTTCGCGCGTTTTGTGAGGCTTTCGAGGAACGCCGCGATCTTGTTGTGGACCGTGTGGCGCAGATTGACGGTCTCACGCTCGATCCGCCCGGTGGGGCCTTCTACGGCCTCATTGGCTGCGGAGACCTGATCGGGGCACAGACCCAAACCGGTGAAACGCTCGTCAATGATGCCGAGATTACCGCCTATATCCTAAAAGACGCCGACATCGCAGCCGTCCCGGGCAGCGCCTATGAGCTGTCACCGTTTTTCCGCATCTCAACTGCGGCCTCCTTGGATGTTCTGGACCACGCAATGGACCGCATCGCTGCATCTGTCTCCAAACTCAAAAGAAAGAGCTAACCGATGAAAAAACTTGTTCTGACAGGTGCTGCTGGCCGCCTTGGCTCCTACCTGCGCGAACCTATGTCGAAAATGTGTGATGATCTGGTCTCAACCGACATCGTTGACGATATCTGTACGCTTTACCCGGGCGAGACTTATGCCAAAGGCGACCTGGCCAACCTTGACGATATGATGCGTGTCCTTGATGGGGCTGACATGGTGGTCCACATGGGTGCCTATGCCGATGAGGGGCCCTTTGAAAAACTCCTCGGACCGAATTTTGTTGGCGCTTACAACATTTGGGAAGCGGCCTACCAACGCGGTCTCAAGCGCGTCGTTTACGGCAGCTCTATCCACGCCGTTGGGATGCATCCCAAGAATGAATTTATCGACACAGACGTGCGCCACCGCCCTGATACATTCTACGGTTTGGCTAAGTGTTTCGCAGAAGACCTCGGCTCAATGTATTGGGACAAACGCGGACTAGGGCCTGTTGACATTCGGGGTTCCCATTTTGCCTGAAGTCTGATTCAAGCTTCCAAAATGGAGGTGTTGATGGACGCAAATCGTTTGGCTGTTTCCGATGAGCTTTGGGAGAAGATTGAGCCGCTTATACCGGGCAAGGCAGGCGATCCGGGTGTTACCGCGCGCAATAATCGCCGGTTTATGGAAGCAGTATTATGGCGCGTACGCACAGGGTCCCCATGGCGGGATTTGCCCAAAGAGTTTGGCAACTGGAACAGCCAGTTCAAGCGATTTCGTCGATGGGCCAGGAACGGCGTGTTCGAGAGTCTTTTCAATGCCATGAGTGGCGAGCCGGACCTGGAATATGCCCTTATCGACGGGACGATTGTTCAAGCTCATCAGAAGGCTTCGGGCGCAAAAGGGGGACTCAACACCAGGCTATCGGACGCTCTCGCGGCGGACTGACGACCAAGGTCGTGGCCTTGGTCGATGCGCTCGGTAACCTGTTCCGGTTTCTGCTTTTGCCGGGACAGGCACACGACATGAAGGGGGTCGCTCCTCTGATCAAGGGGGCTTCCTTTGGGGCGTTGCCGGCCGACAAGGCCTTCGACGCCGACTGGCTCCTGCAAGACCTTGATGAGCGTGGCGCAACCGCTGTCATCCCGCCCAAATCGAACCGAAAAGTTCAACGGGACTACGATACCCACATGTACAAGTGGCGCCATCTCATCGAAAACTACTTCGCAAAGATCAAGGAATTCAGAGGCATAGCAACGCGATACGACAAGACTGATACAAGCTACGCTGCCAACTGGCACCTCTGTGCCATGCTCATTGCAACACGATGATTGTCAACAGACCCTAGAAAGCGTCCACATGCGCATTTTGTCCTGTGCGCAGGTCACCAATGCCCGCGCGCTTGGGTCATGGTTGTCCTATGATGATCTGATCCAGCTTGTGCAGCGCTGCATCGAGACACCTGTGACGGGCTTCTCGGTCGTCTACGGCGTGTCTGACAATGACCGCGCCCCTGTAGATAATGCAAAAGCCAGCTTTTTGGGGTATCGTCCCAAAGACAATGCCGAACAATTCGCCCCCGCCATTCTGGCAGAAACCGAGCCAATGGACACGCAAGACCCCGGCAATATGTGTCATGGTGGGCCATTCGCAGCGGTCGAGCTTGGCAACAGCGTCGTGGCCACAATGAATATCATCGACGACACAAAAAAAACCTGAACAGGAGACACATCATGTCTGACGTAAAAGTAGCACTGATCACCGCTGGCGGGTCCGGCATGGGCGCAGACAGCGCACGCGCCTTGGCGGCGGACGGGTTCAAGGTCGGCATTTTGTCGTCTTCTGGCAAAGGTGAAGAACTGGCCAAAGAATTGGGCGGCGTTGGCGTCACAGGGACCAATAAATCCGAGGAAGACCTGCAAAAGCTGGTCGACGTTGCGATGGATCACTGGGGCCGCATTGACGTGCTCGTCAATTCCGCAGGCCATGGCCCTCGCGCACCTGTTTTGGAACTGACAGACGACGACTGGCACGAAGGAATGGAGGTGTATTTTCTGAACGCTGTCCGCCCGTCGCGTTTGGTCACCCCGATCATGCAAAAGCAGGGTGGCGGCGCGATCATCAACATCTCTACGTTTGCGGCCTTTGAACCTAACCCCGTCTTCCCGACATCCGGTGTCATGCGCGCTGGCCTTGCCGCATTCAGCAAACTCTTCGCCGACAAATACGCGGCCGAAAACATCCGCATGAACAACGTCCTGCCGGGTTTCATCGACAGTCTGCCCGAAAAGGAAGAGTTCCGCTCCATGATCCCTATGGGCCGCTACGGCAATGCCCTGAACGAGATCGCCAGCGTGGTCGCGTTCTTGGCCTCTGAGGGTGGCGCCTACATCACAGGGCAAAACATTCGTGTGGATGGTGGCATAACGCGATCCGTCTAACGGATCCCTACAGTATTTGACGCAAACGAAACCAACAGGGATCGCGATATGACCGCTGCACTTTTTTCATCGCTAAAGATCAATGGCGTCACTTTCAAGAACCGCATCGGGATGTCGCCGATGTGCCAGTACAGTTCGACCAATGGCGTGGCGAGTGACTGGCACATGGTTCATCTCGGCTCTCGTGCAGTGGGTGGTGTGGGGTTTGTCATGGCGGAATGTACTGCCGTATCTGCGACAGGACGCATATCAACGGGCTGTGCCGGTCTTTGGAATGATGCGCAAGTCGAAGCGCTGAAACCCATCGTGGCATTTCAACGCCAGTTTGGAGCTGTGACAGGGACCCAGATCTCACATTCTGGCCGCAAGGGAAGTGCTGCGGCAGCATTGGACGGTGGCAGCCATGATTGCGCAACCTGATGTCTGGAAATTGCTGTGAAGGCGTCATTCATCGAGCCCTTCCCATTTGATGTATGCTTTGGTTTCGGTTTCCCGTTTTTCGTCGATCTCGACGGGAACAGCGGTTGAGAGGCGCAACAGAGAGTCGAGGTTCGGGAAGACCCTGACCTTGACTGTACGCCGTTTCAGTTCCTGCCGGGTCGGACGCTCGATGCAACGTCCCGTTCGCAAGGCGCAGTATGATATGATCTCCATCACTTGCAGGCCGGGCTCGATCAAGTGTGATCTGTGCGGCACTGCCGCCATTGAGCCGCCCTGCGGCCCCTCCGGCCAGCATGTCATGGGTCATCCATACCACATCGCCGCGCCGGATCAGGTAGCCTTCCGGCCCCATTTCCCAGGTGATGCGTCGCCGATGATATCGCTGGCGCGCCGCGAGCAGATTTGCCTCCCTGGCTGCCTGCCCGGAGGAGGTGACCCCGCGCAGGGTCACTGTTGATGTGTTCACAACCGGGCCTGTGGCACCCGGCACGCGCCGACGGATGGTTTGGTATTGCCAATCGGAATCGGGGTCGATGTAGCGCAGGGCAATCTCATCGGGGGCCGGACTGGCGGCCCACTCGACACCCATAGAGCCAAGAACGACATTTACGGGAGTGATGAGGGTTGTGACGGTGGTGTCCGGGTCATCGAACACGACGCCGAGCTTTCCACTTGTCAACGGCGGAGTAAAATCCGGCCACTGGGGCGGAGCAAAAGTCGGCCAGTTTGTGGAGTGCGCCTTGGGGCGTGTGGCCACCAATCAGCAAGCACGTTCCAAGGCGCATTGGCCGTCAGGCCGATTGTTCAGTTGTCAGGTTGAAGGGTTGGCAATACGTGCGCGGCTCTGATTGAGGCGGTAGCTTTCGCCGTTCATCTCGAGGATGTTGACGTGATGTGTCAGCCGGTCCGGGAGCGCGCCGGTCAAGCGTTCGGTGCCGAATGTCTCGGTCCATTCCTCGAAGGGCAGGTTCGATGTGATCAGGGTTGAGCCACGCTCGCAGCGCTGAGAGATCAGCTCGAACAGAAGCTCGGCGCCGGTTTTGCTCAAGGGGACGAAGCCCGGCTCGTCGATGATCAGCAGTTTGACCTTGGCCAGTTTGCGCTGAAGCTGCCGGAGGCGTTTCTCGTCGCGGGCCTCCATCATCCCGTGCACGAGAGCTGCGGCGGTTACGAAGGCGACAGGCAACCCTTTCTGGCAGGCGGTCAGCCCCAACCCGAGAGCGACATGGGTTTTGCCGGTTCCCGACGGGCCGAGCGCGATGACGTTCTCCCTGCGCTCGATCCATTCACAGCGCGCCAGTTCCAGCACCATCATCTTGTTCAGACCGGGGATGGCCGTAAAGTCGAAGCTGTCGAGGCTTTTGACGGTTGGAAACTTTGCCGCCTTGATCCGGCGCTCGACCATGCGCCTCTCCCGATCGATTGGTTCCAGCTCGGTCAGCCGGGCTGGATAGCGCACATGATCCAGGCCTTCCGCCGCACAAATGCGCGCTTGCTTGTCATGCTCGCGCAGGAAGGTGGGCAGGCGCAGAGTCTTGAGGTGGTGTGTCAGCAGCAGTTCGGGTGCATCCGTCATGCGTCACCTCCTGACAGAAGGCTCATACAGGAAGAAGCCGAGGTGGTGGCGATGTTGGTTCCGGGCAGGAACGGATAGACATCCAAATCCAACCTCGGGGGCCTTCGCTCGACGCGGCACAGGACGAGGTGCTTGATCGCATCGAAGCTGACCGCCCCCATTCGCAGGGCGTCTTTGACGGCAAGATGCAGCACCTCCAGCTCGAACCGTTCCGACAGGCGCAGGACCTGGACATACTCCCTTTTGCCCGCCTTGCCCTGCCGGGCTTCCAGCAAGCGCCGGAGCGTGGCGAAGGCGTCAGGCAGTTCCCAACCCTGCAAGGGCGCAGCCTGATCGAAGGACATGATCCTGCGCTCGATCAGCGGCAGGTAATGCAGCGGGTCGAACACCATGTCACCGCTGTCATAAGAGCGGGGATGATCGGCGATCACCTCAGTGGCGCAACCGATAACGACGCGGATCACGAAGCCCTTGATCCAGACCGCGCGGTGGCCATATGCGACCGGTACCGAGTAGTCGTTACCGCGATACCGCACCACCGATGTCGATGTGACCTGGCCACTTTGCAACTCACAGGCCTCGAAGGGTGCGCCGGGCAAATCCTGCATTGCCGCCGGATCGGCTTGCAGCCGTTCGCCGATGCTGGCCTTGTGTCCGCGCAGGACATCGTCCTGCCGTTTGCGGCATTGCTCTTCCAGGTGAGCGTTGAACGCATCCCGGTCCGGAAAGGACGGGATCGGCACCATGAAGTCGCGCCGCCCGTAGCCGACCAACCCCTCGACCGCTCCCTTGTCGTTCCCCTTGCCGGGACGGCCGTAGCGATCCCGGACCACATAATGCGACAGCATTGCGCTGAACCGTTGGGTTCTTTGCCGGGTGCCGTCCGGCAGGATCCGCGCCACCAGGCAGCGGTCATTGTCATGGAGGATCGACAGGGGAACCGCCCCAAAGAAAGCAAAGGCATGCACATGCCCATCCAGCCAGGCCTCGGTGGTTGCCGCAGGATAGGCCCGGATAAAACACGCATCGCTCTGCGGCAGATCAAAGGCGAAGAAGTGCGCCTTCCGCTCAACGCCGCCAATCACGACAGGCGCTTCACCAAAATCCGCCTGCGCATGCCCGGGCGGATGGCTGAGCGGCACGAACATCTCTTTGCCAGAGCGCTTCCTGGCCCGGACGCAGTCTTTGACGATTGTGTATCCGCCATCAAAGCCGCACTCGTCGCGCAGCCTCTCAAAGATACGCTTTGCGGTGTGGCGCTGCTTGCGCGGACGCGCTTTGTCCTCAGTAAGCCATTGGTCGATCTGGCAGGTGAACGCATCCAGCTTCGGGCGCCTAATCGGCGCTGTCCGCCGATACCCCGGTGGCTCCGAATAGGCCAACATCTTCGCAACACTGTCTCGGCCAATCCCAAAATCCCGGGCAATCCGACGCCCGCTCAACCCATCCTGAAAATGAGCCCGACGCACCTTCAAATACAATTCCACGGTGAAAATCCCCCGGCCCTCCCATCAAACGAAAGGGCAAAAGTGGACGACTTTTACGCCGCCCGCGACAACACAACGACGCCGCTACCCTGGCCGAGTATTGCTCCGCCGATTACAATCCGCGCCGCCGTCGACAAAGCCCTGGCCGAAGGGCAGACCTTCGAGACCTTCCAGCGCGATCTTGCCCCGCTGCTGATCGCCAGGGGATGGTGGGGCCGCAAGACCATGACGGACCCGTTGACCGGCGAGACCCGTGAGGCCCGGCTCGGAAGCCCGCGCCGCCTGCGCATCATCTATGACACCAATATCCGCATGGCGGTTGCTGCGGGGAAGTGGCAGCGGATCACACGCCTTGCCGACCGGCGTCCCTGGCTGCGCTATGTCGGCGTGCTTGACGCCCGCATCCGACCGCTCCACGCCGCACGGCACGGCACTGTGCTGCCCTGGGATCACCCATTCTGGCAAACACATTTTCCACCCAATGGCTGGCGGTGCCGCTGCACCGTGCAATCGCTCTCCGAGGCCGGTCTTGAGCGCTACGGATATCACGTCACGCCGCCGCCCGCAGGCTGGCGGGAAACCCGGCCGTGGAGCAACGCGCGCGCAGGTGAGATCAGACACATCCCGAAAGGGACAAGCCCGGGCTTTGATCACAACGCAGGCACCGCCGATCCTGTGGCCCGGACCCGCACCCTGCTCCGGGAGAGACTGGCGGGCGCGCCACCCGCGCTGGCGCGCGCCGCCACATCGGACGTGACGGAATGGATTGCGCGCGGGCGCGTAACGCGACAGGCCCTCGTCACCGCCACCGGACTGACACCGGATGATGCCGGCTTTGCCGATAACCTGCGCGGCCTCGTCGCCCAGGGCCCTGCATCCGCACGCGCGGCTGGACAGACCGGCGCGCTGATCAGCCCGGCAACACCGGAGACAGGCGCGGATCAGGCCGCCGCACAGGCCGTGCATGCCGCCTCTCTGCGGTTTCCGGCCACCTGGGTGGCGCGCGCCAATATCGCGCCCCTGCGCGCCGCCGGCAATCTGCTGGAGGCCGGCGGATCCTATGCGCCATCCGTCTATCGAGGACGCCCCGCAGCGCGAACACGGCCCGGTCTTGTGAAAACCGATGACAGCGCATGGGTCATTACCTCTCGCGACCCCGGCAACGCCACCCATGAATATATCCACCACCTGCAAGCGGCCATGCCGGAGATTGACCGGCTGTTTCAGGACCTGCATATCCGGCGGACCACAGGTGTGGATGGCACACGCGACGCTGTGGTCCCGCTTGATCCCTGCACGGGCACCGGACGCAAGGATCACTATGTCGATCCCTGCTTCGGACGGGAATACGGAGCTCCGATGCTCACAGGTCTTGACTATGATCCGGACCGCCCCGCCATCGAGGTCATGACCCGCGCCTTCCAGATGCTCTTCCACCCTTTGGCAGGCAAGGATGGCATTGATATCGATCTCGACAAGCTGGTGCGGGACGATCCTGAAATGCTGGACCTGGCCCTCGGATTGCTTTTCCACTACGATCCCCCCTGACGGACAGGAGACCACCAATGGCCATCCATACCATCCGCATGCCGGACCGCCTCTACGGGCGGGACCTGCGCACCATTGTCTGGGATGATACCGCAGGAACCGTGGAGGGCGATCATTCCTCCGTGCCCGGAATCGCGGCGACACTCGCCAGCCCGCCGCCGGTTGATAAAAGCCGGGAAGGCCTGGTGATCTTTCTCGATGATCCCGCCCATGACCCGCGCGACTTCCTGTTCATGCTTGCAGACAGCTACGCGGCGATCCTCGATGAGCCCCTGCGCTCCACATTGCCGCCCGTCTTCGACGGCATCCAACACAGGGCGGGCGTGGACTGGCCCGATCTCCTGCTCGACGAGCGGACCGCGGCCCAGTCCGGGTTTGCAGACGCCTGTTACACAGCACGCAAACAGGGCATGGCCCATGACGCGGCCATCGCCCTGGCCGATACGGAAACATTACAGATCTGGCCCGATTGCCCCGGACATCCCGGCTATGATATCCGACTCCCGTCGACAGCACATGACCCCCACCTTCAACGCCCTGTGCACAGCCTGTTGAACGGGCTCTGAACGGGGATGGGACGGGCTTGCCGCCCGCGCCCGGCGTGCAGGATTTACCCCGAAAAACAGGGTCTCGAACGCCCCGTAAATCCGACGTGGAGTCCAGCCGTTCCGGGCCTGTTCGCCAGCAGCTGAAAAAGCCCGTTTCCGGGCCATTCCAGATCAAAAGGCGTCCGGATTGCGCATTTTGCCGTCGCGGAGCCAAAACAGTGCCTCTGTAATCGCGCCCGGTCAAAACCGCTTCAAACGCCTGTTTCAAAGCCCTTTTACAATCCCCGACCGGGCTGGACCGGGCTGGACAGGATTACGCATTTAGTTTGTCACCCCACACGGGGCACCGCTGCGGGGTTTGGGCTGCGCACTCATTTCGTCAGGATCAATTTATCGGCGCGGGTGATGCGCAGGGTATAGACCTGATCCTGGTGGCAGATGAACGCCAGTTTGCCATCGCGGGTCAGATCATCCGCAAAATAGGCTGGTGTACTCTCTTCCTGCACCTGAGCAGGTGAGGACCGATGTGGGGTAGGGGTAGGGGTAGGGGTAGGTGTCATTTTCATCGCCATTCGCTCCTCTCAAGCGCCGCGCTCAACACGATCAAGCATCCATTCAAGTGTAAAAGAGGATGGCAGACCAAATTGCAGCGCCGATACCAAAAGGGACTCGCGATCATTCTGCTCCGCTGTCCGGCCATCCGATTGTGTAGAGGTGGTCCTTTGCCTTTGCATCACGTTGCTCCGGTTGGGGGTTTAATCAGGATCGGCTGGCCCGGAATCACCGGGTTGGCTGCATATCTTATTCTTTAGTTATTTAGTCAAATAAGTTAATCTGAGTTTTTTAGTCAGGTAGCTAAATGCGAAACACGCCAGACAAAATAGGAGTGAGCACGCGCGATGGCGTGCTTGTTCAGGGTGCCTAGGGGCGTGAGGTTAGACGCGCGTGAAACCGGTCTGACCCTCTTTGAGTATCTGCGTGATCTCGATCTGAACGCCTTGCTATAAGGCGCAATCAATGGCATCGAAAATGCCGGTGCCGGTTACCCGGCATAGCCCTTACACCCGCCCAAAATCAGAGCGTTCGGCGCATGAAAACGACAACCTCCAACGCCTCGGCGGGAAGGTCGATAGTGTGAGAGCTGTCTTCAAATCCGTGTTTTCGATAGAGTTGTACAGCCGCATCCAGAAAGACTGTCGTGTCCAACCGAAGCTCACGATACCCGTCAGACCGGGCATGTTCCATCAACGCCTGAACCAGTTGCGACGCTGTGCCTTCGCCCCGTGCGCGGGTCGATACAAACAGCCGTTTCACCTCGGCCACGCCCGGGGCCATCTGGTGATACATGATGCAGCCCACCGGTTGATCCCTAACCCGTGCCAACAGCATTGTGCCTTTGGGGCGGGCATGGGTCTCGGCCAGATTGGCAAGGGTTTTCTCCCATTTCACCGGCTCAAAATAGATCAGTATTTTGTCGCGCTGTTCTGGATGCGCCTCAAGAAGCCAACTGACGAAATCCCGGCACAGCTGCTGAACCGCCGAGATGTCATCTGGAGTTTCGGCGATGGAAATGGTTGCAGATGTCATATGCTGCCCTCGCGCCGGGGGATGAATGGATTGGCCATGGTCCCCCAACACACCCAAACCCGTGCCAAGCCAAAACGCGACCCCCAAAGAGGCCGCATACCAGTGGTCAGTCCTTAGCAGCACCGCGAGAAATGCACACTGAAATTAGGATATTTCGGGATTCCATGCGAAACTGCCTCGCTTAACACGTGGAAGGAACACTCATGGCTTATGCAACACTCTCTCACTGGATCACGACCGAATGGGACGATGCGTTGGAAGCGATTGCGCGCGACAAGTTTGTCCCGCTGATCATGTCCGTCGGCGCGACACGCGTTCAAATGATCCGAACCGGCAATTTGAGCTTTTCAGTTGTCACGGAATACGACGATCAAGCTGCCGCTGAAAGTGCCCAGGCCCGGATCACCGAGATTTGCGCACAAGCAACCGATGAGTTGCCCATGACCATGGGCGGGACAGCGCAGGGCAGGGTTTTCGCCGCGTCGTAACAAAGGAACGAAAAACGGGCGCTGGACAGATCGTCCAACGCCCGCGCATTTTGATGATCTGGCAGATCAGACCGACATGCAGATGTATTTCATCTCAAGGTAATCTTCGATCCCGTGATGGCTGCCTTCGCGGCCAAGGCCGGATTGTTTGACCCCGCCGAACGGGGCCACCTCGGTTGAGATGATGCCAGTGTTCACACCAACGATACCGTATTCCAGCGCCTCGGCGACTTTGTAAACGCGACTCAGGTCCTTGGCGTAGAAATAGCTGGCCAGACCAAAGATCGTGTCATTGGCCATGGCGATCACATCGCCCTCGTCTTCGAATTTAAACAGCGGTGCCATCGGGCCAAAGGTTTCATCCTGGGCCACCTGCATGTCCTGCGTACAACCCGTCACAATGGTGGGGGGCAGGAAGTATCCTTCGCCTTCCATCGGTTCACCGCCACCCAGGATCACTTCACCACCCTTGGCTTTGGCATCGGCGACGTGTTCCTGAACCTTATGAATCGCATCGGCGTTGATCAGCGGGCCCAGCGCTGTGCCGTCTTCCAGACCGTCGCCGATTTTCATCGCGCTGACCGCGTCTTTCAGTTTCGCGGCGAAGGCATCATAGACACCGGCCTGCACATAGATCCGGTTGGCGCAGACACAGGTTTGGCCATTGTTGCGGAATTTGCACAGGATTGCGCCCTCAACGGCGGCATCCAGATCGGCATCGTCAAACACGATGAACGGCGCATTGCCGCCCAGCTCCATCGAACATTTCATCACGCTGTCCGCCGCCTGACGCAGCAGGATACGGCCCACTTCGGTCGAGCCGGTGAAGGTCAGCTTACGCACGGCGGGGTTTTCGCAGAATTCCTTGCCCACGTCTGAGCTGCGCGACGAGGTCACGATGTTGAACACGCCCTTTGGGATGCCCGCACGGTCTGCCAACACGCCCATGACGGTGGCCGACAAAGGCGTTTCCGCCGCCGGGCGACCCACGAAGGCACAGCCCGCCGCCAGCGCCGGGGCGGCCTTGCGGGTGATCATCGCGTTGGGGAAGTTCCACGGGGTGATCGAGGCGGCCACGCCAATGGGCTGTTTGATCACGGTGATGCGCTTATCGCGCTGATGGCCCGGGATCGTCTCGCCATAAATCCGCTTGGCCTCTTCGGCGAAGAACTCAATAAAGCTGGCGCCATAAGCGATCTCACCCTTGGCCTCGGCCAGTGGCTTGCCTTGCTCGGCGGTCAGGATGGTGCCCAGATCGTCCTGATTTTCCATCATCAGATCGAACCATTTGCGCAGCACGGCGGCGCGTTCCTTGCCGGTCCAGCTGGCCCATTCCTTTTGCGCGGCTTCGGCACTGGCGATGGTCTTGGCCACCTGCGCGCGTGACATATCGGCGACATTGGCAATCACATCGCCCCGCGCCGGGTTGGTCACAGCGTAGGTGCCGCCATCGCCGTCAATCCATTCACCGCCGGAATAGGCCTGCTCGGCCAACAGGCTTGGGTCTTTCAACAGCGATTTCAGATCAGTCTTGGACATGGCGCATTTCCTCCCGCGAATTCGTCTCGCAAAGGCAAAGCATCTTGCGCTAGGCTTGTCCAGAGCCACCAAAAGGGTATGCGAGATGGATTACGACGACGCTTACGCCAATGGCCCCTATATTGCTGGCGCCGACGACTATCCGCCGCGTTGGTTGAAGGCGTCAGGGGATTGGGCCTTCATTCAAGGTACCGAGGGGCGGCGGCGCGATGGGTTGCCTTACGGCGACAGTGCGCGACAGCGGTTTGATCTGTTTTATCCCGAGGGCGCGGCCAAGGGCCTGATGGTATTTGTCCATGGTGGCTATTGGCTGAAATTTGACCGCTCCTACTGGTTTCATTTGGCGCAAAGCGCGGTCGCCCATGGTTGGGCCGTGGCAATGCCGTCTTATGATCTGTGCCCCGAGGTGCGGATTGCCGATATCACCCTGCAGATCGCATCAGCCGTGAATGTGGCCGCCGGGATGGTGGACGGCCCGGTGATCCTGTGCGGCCACTCTGCGGGCGGACATTTGGTTGCGCGGATGGTGGAACCGGGGTTGTTGGACCCCGCTGTTGCGGCGCGGCTGCAACGGGTGATGCCGATCTCTCCGGTGTCTGATCTGCGCCCGCTGATCCACACCGCGATGAATGCTGATTTTCGGCTGACCGAGGCAGATGCCGCAGCGGAAAGCCCGGTCCTGATGAGCGACCGTCTGGATGTGCCCGTGACCGTGTGGGTCGGGGCCGATGAGCGCCCGGTGTTTCTGGATCAGGCGCGCTGGCTGGCCGAGGCGTGGGGCGCGGCGCATGTGATTGACCCCGACAAGCATCATTTCGACGTAATCGACGCACTGGCCGACCCCGACAGCACGATGATCAAGACCCTGTTAGGCTAGACCAACACGGCAAGGTATCGCCTTCCGCCGGGGTGGCCAGATAAATCGCCCGTGCAATCGCCCGCGCCATGCAGGTGGCGGCGGCGTGACCCAGCATCAGGGTGTCCGCCACAGGATCGCCGAGCACCTTGGCCCCGGTGGACGCAGCAAAGATCAGATCGCCATCCATCGGCGTGTGCGATGGCACCAAAGCACGGGCAAACCCGTCGTGTGCGGCGGTGGCCATCCGGGTGCATTGCGCCTGCGTCAGCGTGCCATCCGTGGCAATGATCCCAATGGTGGTGTTGGTATGTTGAGACAGCGTGGTCGGTGGCATTTGCGCATCCGGATAGTGGCGCGCCACGCCGAAACCCCCGAACTCGTTCCCAATCTCAAACGGCGCGGCCCAGAATTCGGGACCACTCCCAACTGTCGCTGAACCCAAGGCATTCACCGCGACCAAGGCTCCAACAGTCTGCCCTGTTGGCAAGATGAGCGAGGCCGATCCCAAACCGCCTTTCAAATTGGCCGTAGTGGCCCCCGCGCCCGCCCCCGCCGTTCCAAGGGCGAACTCGGAACGTGCCGCTTCAAGCGCCTCGGCCCCCAAACGTTTGTAAGGGTTCTCAGCCCAATCCTTGTCACCGCCATTCAGCAGATCAAACAGGATTGCACCGGGGCAGATCGGCACGGCCTGATCGCCCACTATGAACCCGCGCCCCTTGCCGCGCAGTGCATCCGCCACGCCCGAGGCCGCGTCCAACCCGAAAGCCGACCCCCCCGACAGCACCAGCGCATCGACCTGTTCGACCACCCGGTCGGGGGCCAGCAAATCGGTTTCCCGGGTCCCCGGCGCGCCGCCCATCACATGCACGCCCGCAGTAAAAGGCGCATCGCCCACCAACACCGTCGCCCCGGTCTTGATCGCCGCATCCTGTGCATTGCCAACCCGCAGGCCAGCGACGTCGGTGATCAGATTTCGTGGTCCGGGCTGTGCATCCATGGCGCAAAAACGTCCTGTAGTTTGTCGCTAGTTTGTCGCAAATCATCTTGTCAGATTATGCAGGATCGGCAAGAACAGGTTCAGGTCGGGGCGATGGCGTCGCCTCATTGGCCTCTTATCCAAACAGTCCTGAACGCCGGGACCTTTCTTTTGAAGGAGGGTCACTATGACTGCACATCCTACATTCCCTGACACTGCACGCCCGGACATGTACCGGTTCCACAATGGGCAAAAGGCACCCCTGCCCTTTGATGCTTCTGAATATGATGCACGGCTGTCCGGCCTGCGCCGGGTCATGGCGGAGGCCGAGGTTGACGCTGTCGTCTTCACCTCGATGCACAACATCGCCTATTATTCGGGCTTTCTCTATTGCGCGTTCGGGCGGCCTTATGGGCAGGTGGTGACAGCGACGGAAAGCGTGACCATTTCAGCAGGCATTGACGCCGGTCAACCCTGGCGGCGATCACATCAGGACAATATCACCTACACCGATTGGCAGCGCGACAATTACTGGCGCGCCGTGCTGTCCGTATCTGGCAGCGGCAAAGTCGTTGGCTATGAAGGTGATCACATGAGCCTGCTGCAAAAGGCCAAGCTGGATGCATTCCTGAGCCCGTCACACACGGTCGATCTTGCCGAGGCGACAATGCGCCAACGGATGCATAAATCCCACGCTGAAATCGCCCTGATCCGCAAGTGCACCGCAATTGCCGATGTCGGCGGTTATGCGATCCGTGACGCGGTCAAAAAAGGCGCCCGCGAAATTGACGTGGCCATGGCCGGGCGTGATGCGATGGAGGCCGAGATTGCCCGCGTCTTTCCCGATGCCGAATACCGTGACACATGGGTCTGGTTCCAGTCGGGCATCAATACCGATGGCGCGCATAACCCCGTGACCGCACGTCAGTTGCAGCGCGGCGACATCCTGAGCCTCAACACCTTCCCGATGATCAGCGCCTATTACGTCGCGCTGGAACGCACAATGTTTGTGGGCGAAGTGGACGCTGCATCCCTGAGAATCTGGGAGGCCAATGTCGCCGCCCATGAATATGGGATGAGCCTGCTCAAACCCGGTGTCAGCTGCGCCGAGGTCACGCATAAGATCAACACCTTCTTTGCCGAGCGTGACCTGCTGCAATACCGCACCTTTGGGTATGGTCATTCCTTCGGCATTCTCAGCCACTACTACGGTCGCGAGGCGGGGCTGGAACTGCGCGAGGATATCGACACGGTTCTGGAACCGGGCATGGTGATCTCGATGGAGCCGATGCTGACCATCGCCGAAGGGCAGCCCGGTGCAGGTGGATACCGCGAACATGACGTGCTGGTGATCACCGAAGATGGCAATGAGAACATCACCGGTTATCCCTATGGACCAGAGTTCAACGTGGTCGGCTAGCATCCAGTCGAAAACACGAAAGGGGTGGTCCCGGTCAGGACCACCCCAACTTGTTCAAGCCAGATCAGGCAGTGTCCGTCTTGTCAGAACCGTAGGCATCGCCGACATAGTCTTCGAGCAGCTTCTCGTTCTTGGCTTCTTCGATGCGGTTGATCCGGTCGACACGGGCCTGATGGTCAAAACGGTATTTGACGAAGTTCACCAGACTTAAGGTCAGCAACAGGATGCCGATGCCCCAATAGCCCTTGGTGGCCAGCGGCACGTCCACCGATTTATACAGCGACAGAGCCAACAGCACATAAGCGGCAAGAACGCCCGCGCCGTTGAAAAACATGATGAGAGTGTTGTCGGGTTTATCTTGGACTTGCATATGATGTCTCCTTGATGGATTTTTGGGTTAATCTTTTTTCAAACGCTCCAGCACTTGCTGGGCGGTCACTTTGGTGGCCGGGCCGAAACCGCTGTCCGCCATGTGGTCGTCCAGCGAACTGTGCGACAGATCCGCATCAATCCCGGCAAGGATCTGCGCTTGCTCAAACGGATCATCGCGGCCCACTACACGGGCAATCAGCTCTTCGGCCTCATCTGCGGCAGCGGTGTTGGCAATGGTGTTGCGCAACGTGCCCTGCATTTGCTGTTCGCGGCGGATGGCCCGGGCCGTGATTGCCCCCTGTTTAAGATCAATCAGCCGCCGGTGCGCGGCCTCGACCGATCCGCGCAAACGGGTGACCTGCGCTTCCAGCCGGTCCAGCGTATCCTGGCGCAGCTGTGCTTCGTTCTCCATGGATGCAATGGCTTCGGCGGCCTGCACCGCCATATCTTCGCGCTTAGCCTCCATCGCGCCGGAGGCGCGCACCAGCATGGTTTCGATACGTGCGCCCAGCGCCTCAAGCAGCCGCTTTTCAGACCGCTCGCGTTGAACAAGCGAGGCGAGCGTGGCCTTGGCCAGCCTTCAACTGTGCCTCGGATTCGCGAATTTTTTGATCGATCAGCTCAATCACGAAGGCGTCTTTGACACGGCCCTCAGCCCGGGCATTGGCCCCCGTTACCAGTGTTCTCAGTGTTGCGAACATTGCATTCCCCTTTTGTGAACATTGTTCATAAGCAGATATATGGCAATGCTTGAACGACGTTCAAGGCGAATTTGAACGGCGTTCAAAAACTATCTGTTTCCAGTGACATGTTGGATGACAAGCTCGATCATGCGCATCAACTCCTCGCGTGGCACCGGTGCTGCGCGATTCTCAATCCCCAGCGACACGATCCCATGCACCGACGAAAACAGCGCCCGGGTCATCAGGGCATGATCAGGGGCGGGCATGTCCGGAAAACACTCGGCCACGGGCGCCGAGATATGATCGAACAGCCGATCCAACTCGTCCCAGTACCATTGGGGCACCTCAAGGTCGGGCGAAAACTGGACATCGAACAGGCTTTTCCACCGGTTGGGGTGATTGATTGCGAAATTGAGATACGCCGCCGCAATAGCAATCAGGCGGTTCGTTGCGCTGTCGCCCTCGTGCCGCTGCAAATCGTTCTGAACGGCGCGCGCCAGTTGCTGAAACGTGCGTCCGTTCACCGCCAGCACAATGTCATTGAGATCATCAAACACGTTGTAAATCGCCCCGAGAGCACAATCGGCCTCTTTGGCCAGATCACGCGCCTTGACCGCGCCCACACCACCCGTCGCTACGCGGGTTTCGGCAATATCCACCAGTTTCTTGCGCAATGTATT
>CBDBLS010000083.1:0-138303 GCA_965207105.1 Roseovarius sp.
TAGAAGTTCGTTATCCATGGTGATCTCACCCACCCTGGCCCGCAGACGGTCAATCCCCTCATCGCGCACGTCGCGCGGACGGGACTTCAGGTTTGATGACCCTCCTTCGGGAAATGCATCCCGCCAACCGCTGACATCCGCAGCTGTCGCACCAAACGAACGTGCGACCAATTCAACATCTTCGCCGCGAAGAACGCGCGGAACGGCCTCTTGCTTGCGTGTAGCCGTAAGTCTCCGGCGCCGGGCCGGAGCCGGATCCGCTGCGATATGTGAAGTCTCCGCAGCTCCGGATCCTTCGCGCTCAACCTTCCTTTGTTCCGTCATGATACACCTCAATCATCCCCTTGGGTCATGTCTTGAACGGTGTCTCAAAAAACTCTAGGGCGGGGGACCGACTGCCCCCGCGCGAGGTGACCAGCCCGCCCTGATAGGGATCAATCGTCAGGCTGACCACCTCGCCACCGGTCAGGACAGTAGCGATCACATGGCTCGACTCGTGCAGAAACACGATCAGGATTTTCAGAGGGGCGACCACGGGCGTCTGCCACAAGGCCGCGATCAGCGCGGTCAGGAGCAGCAATTGCCAATGACCTTTCAGAAACGTCACTTAACGGACGCCCAGGCCCAGCTGCATCAGCGTCTTGCGCACCGGCGCCAGCGAGTAAATCGCGTTCAACCCCATGGCGCGGGCATCTCGCAACGGCTGCGCGCGCATCATCGAGGCGCGGTTCAGCAGGTCGATCCCTGCCACCCGCGCCTTGACCTCGGTATGGCGTTTGCGGGCGTAAGATGCCAGCATGGCACGATCGCCCAACCGCTCAGGGTTGATCTGCGCCAATTCCAGCAGAACCCGCATGTCGCCCAGGCTCATGTTCAGCCCCTGCGCGCCGATAGGGGGCACCACATGTGCGGCTTCGGCCACAAGCGCGACGCGTTCTCCATACATATCCTCGGCCACCTGACTGATGATCGGCCAGACCGTCATACGCGAGGCCAGCGTGAGCGGGCCAAACAGCAGGCAAGAGCGTTCGTTCATCGCCGCCTCAAATTCTTCTGTCGGCAAGTTAGACAGGCGCAGCGCCTCGGGGCCCTCTTCCATCCAGACGATGGCCGAACTGGGCCGCCCTTCGTAATCAGGCAGCGGCACTAGGGTGAACGGCCCGCCCGCCCGGTGAATTTCGGTCGAGACATTCTGATGCGGGATCGGATGTGTGACTGCAAAGGCCAGCGCCTTTTGCCCGTAGCGCGTTGTTTTCACATTGATCCCGACGGCGTCGCGCACCGGCGAGTTGCGCCCGTCGGCGGCGATCACCAGACGGCAGGTTACGCGGGTGCCATCCGACAACCCGACCTTCGCTTCGGCCTCGCGGGTGAACACGGATTGAGTGCCCACGCCAGGGCGGAAATCAACCGTATCCAAGCCTTGCAAATGCGCCACCATCTCGCGGCGCAACAGCCAGTTGGGCAGATTCCAGCCAAAGGGCAGATCAGAGATATCAGCGGCGTCAAATTCCTTGACCACGCGCGGTTCGGCAGTTTTGCCGCCCGCATCAACAATCCGCATGATTTGCAGGTCCGAGGCATGCGGGGCCAGACGCTCCCACAGCCCGCACTGCTCCAGCACCGCCTTGGCGGGTTGCAGAAAGGCAGTGCTGCGCAAGTCAGAACCCGCTGTATCGCGTTCGGTCACCGGCGGGGCGGGATCAACACAGATCACCGAAAACCCCGCGTGCCCGAACAGCGCCGCTGCGGTCAATCCCGCAACACCGCCACCCGAGACGACAATATCAACATCTTTGTCAGCCAAGTTACATCCCCTTCCGGGGTTTGTTTACCCCACCGAAATCCAGATCAAGAGTACAAATATCACCGGCACCGCCGCCACGGCCGGAAGATACAACCCCGGCACACCAAAACTAACAACACTCACCACCATGGCCACAACAAACAGCAGCAATGCCGCATAAATAGGCCAAAGGCGAGGTGCGTCGTTGGTCGCGTGAGTGTCAGTTATCTGCTGTGTCGCCCCGTCAGTGGCGATGGTTTTGTCAAAAGGCATGGTGTTCTCCCGGTTCGCGCAAGATGTTTCAACCCTTCACATAACATGCGTGCAACCCCGGCCAAGGCGCATTTCGCCGCAGCGCGGCACAACGTCACAACAGCCGCGCCAAAAACGTGGTCAGATCATCGGTGTGGTGGTGAATGTGCTCGGCGGCGTGCGGCTCTGGCGCCACATGAACCGTGCGCATCCCCATCTGATGAGGGGCCGCCAGATTGCGCGGGTCATCCTCGAACATCGCCGCCGTTTGTGGGCACACACCATCCGTTGCAAACACCGCGTCAAAGGCCTCCCGTTCAGGCTTGGGAAGGAAACCGGCATGTTCTACGCCGTAGACCGCTCCATCACTGTCCCCAGGCCTCGTGCCTCAAGCACCCTTTGCGCATAGGGCGCGGTGCCGTTGGTGTAGACAATCTTGCGCCCTGGCAGCGCGCGAATACGGGCCTCAAGTTCGGGTTCTGGTTCCAGATCGGCCATTGAAATCTCGTGCACATGGGTCAGGTATGGGTCCGGGTCGACGTCATGTTCCCGCATTAGCCCGGCCAGGGTGGTGCCATGCTCGGCCCAGTATTTCTGGCGCAGATGATCGGCTTCGGCGCGCCCTACCCCAAGCGCGTCCATCACATATTGGGTCATGCGCACTTCGATCTGATCGAACAGCCGCACCCGAGGCGGGTAAAGCGTGTTGTCCAGATCAAAAACCCAAGTGTCGACATGGTTGAAAAACGGTTTCGGCATGACGCGCAGATTAGCCCTCTGACCGGGACGAGCAAGGGTTGATTGTCGCACAGCTTGGCGTCTAGGCTCAGGATAACATATTTTGGATGGATACGTTTATGAAAACGCCTCAGACCGATGCCTATACGCTGATCCTGGATGCGATTGATATGGGCCTCTACAAGCCCGGCGACCGGTTGGTCGAAAGCGATCTGGCCGATCAGTTTGGCGTGTCGCGCACGCCCATTCGCGAAGCGCTGCAACGCCTGGAAACGCAATCCCTTCTTACGCGTGACGGGCGCAGCCTGATTGTCTCATCGTTGGATCATAACCAACTGGCCGAACTCTACGTGGTGCGTGCCGAGCTGGAGGGGCTGGCCGCCAATCTGGCCGCGCGTCATGCCACAGAGGAAGAGGTGCGTGTGCTGCGCGATATGGTCGACGGGGACCGGGCGCTGCTGGGCGATCCCAAGGGCATGTCAAGGGCCAACCGGCGCTTTCACAAGCAAATCCACCTGGCGTCGCACAACCGCTATCTGGTGCAGCAGCTTGATCTGGTGCATCGCTCAATGGCCCTGATGGCGACCACATCGCTGGCCGCCGAGGGACGGGGCGAGGACGCGCTGGCCGAACATAACAGCATCGTTGATGCCATCGAGGCGCGAGACGGAGACGCCGCAGGCGACGCGCTACGCGCCCATATCTCAAAGGCTTTTGTGACGCGGCTTAAACTCGATAGCGGAGAGATCGACAGCACTGTCTGACGGTGCCGCTGCCGGTGGCGGCTGCACCAATCCCAGCGACAACCCATGCGCCGTCTTGTCCCAAAAAAACGGTTTAAAGACCAATTCATACAAGGCCTTATACGCCGCGTTCGCCCCCAGCGGTGTGTAAAAATGCATCGTCGGTGCCCATGCCATCAGGGATTTGTGGCGTGGCCCTGAGACCGCCGAGATGTGGATGGTGATGTTGACCACTTCGATCATCAAAAACAAGCTGCCAATGCCCACCAGCACACTACGCGACAGAACCGCCTCCATCGGATGGGGCAATCCAAACAGCACCAGCCAGAAAGACCACAGGAACGGCGCCAGTACGAATTGCGACAAGGCGGTCACAAAATGCGCCTGAAATCCCCAGAATTTCCATGCGCCTAACTGTCGATACAGCTTCATCGGGCTGCGCATATGCACCAGATAGGTGGTCATATACCCCTTTAGCCATCGTGATCGTTGCTTGACCCAAGGCCAGAACCGGCAATTGGCCTCTTCTTCGGTCACAGTGTTAACCATCTCGGTGCGATAGCCATGCCGTGCCAGACGGAAGCCCAGATCGGCATCCTCGGTGACGTTATGGGCATCCCAACCGCCCAGTTCTTCCAACACTTCGCGGCGAAAATAGAGCGTCGTACCGCCCAGAGGAATGGCAAAGCCCAAACGGGCCATCCCGGCATCATCAGTCGGAACCAGGTGGCATATTCAATTGTGAAACACCGGGCCAGCCAGTTCTGCGTGGGGTTGTAGTAATCCAGAATGCCCTGCAAACAGGCCACCTCGGGCGCGACATTTTGAAAGCGGCGCGCGATGATGGTGATCTGATCAGGATCAGGCGCATCCTCGGCGTCAAAAATACCAATGATATCGCCCTCACAGAAATCCAGCGCATAGTTCATCGCACGGGGCTTGGTGCGCGGTTTGCCATCAGGAACAACCACCGGGCGAATCCAGCTTGGAAGGTCGATTTCAGCCAGGGTCTCCTGGGTCAGCGTGTCTTCTTCTTCCAGCACCAGGACCACATCCAGCAGGCACTTGGGATAAGTCAATCGGCTGAGCCGGGCAATCAATGCGTGCAGGATCTCTTTCTCACGAAAGAGCGGCACAAGGATCGACACTTTGGGTAAGGGGTCTTTCTTGGTGCCCGTCGAGGTCGCCTCAGGATCGCTTGCCGACAGGCTGGCGACGAAGGCCGCCGTTTTCATACCCGCTGTAACGATCAGCGTGAACATTGCCCAAAACACGAAAAGCGAAAACACAGCTGTCGGAAACGCCAGCGTCAAGGCGCACAGCACCCCCAGTGACCCAATGGTCAGAATCAACCGCCGGTTCAACCCATCGCCCCAGGTGCGACAGCTTTCAACTTCCGGGACCCGCTCTTGCGCGGCCAGTGTCAGGTCTGCGCGAAACTCTTCTGCAACGCGGGCCTGGATTGCATCACGCGGGGCCAGAACCCTCTGCGCCCCGGCCATGTCAAAGGGCCAGTCAATATTGGCTGCGCGAAGGTGATCGGCATCAGACGTGACGATGATCGGTCGTTGATAACTGTCATTAAGTGGCACAAAACCATGGCGCAGCATAAGGCGCGGATCCATGCGATCAAAGGTGAGTGGCGCATCTGCGACCTCATCCGCATCCAACTGTTTGGTGCGCAACCGGCGCGCATGAGCTGCCAGCAAATCATGTTCACTGGCCAGCCCCGCAGCGCTCTGAATGCGATCCAGCGAGGCATCACAATGACGGCGCACCATCTGCGCCAAAAGCGCATCCGATTTGGTGATTGTGCCCGACCGAACCAACTCTTCCCCAACAGAGCTGTCCATCTCTGCACGGGCGAGAGGTCTGCGCTCCCAACTGGCGCAGTTCCGAAATCCCCATGTCCTTACCCTTCGGTGTTCCCTAGGAAACCGACTGTGCCCCTGCTTGGTTAACAGGCCGTAAACAAAGGATTAATGAAAGATTAACTTGGATGTCATCTTACCCTGCCATCGAGGCTGCAAACCGCTCGAACAGATAAAAACTGTCCTGAGGTCCGGGGCTGGCTTCGGGATGATGCTGCACTGAAAAGACCGGACGATCTTTCATCCCGGATGCCACAGTTCGAGCCATCAAACAGCGACACATGGGTTTCGACCACCGCCTCGGGCAAGGTTTGACTATCCACTGCAAACCCGTGATTCATTGAGGTAATTTCAACCTTACCTGTATCCAGATCTCTTTCACCGGGTGGTTGGCGCCATGGTGGCCGTGGTTCATCTTGATGGTCTGGGCCCCCAAGGCCAACGCCAGCATTTGATGGCCCAGGGCAAATCCCGAAGACCGGCAGATCTCGTTCAAGAATGCCTTTGATCATCGGTACGGCATATTCGCCAGTTGCCGCAGGGTCACCCGGCCCGTTGGACAGGAAAACGCCGTCGGGATCATGGGCCAGAACATCGTCTGCAGTGGCCGTGGCGGGTAAAACCGTCACCTCGCAACCCGCACGAGGCCAGACAACGCAGAATATTGCGTTTGGCGCCGTAATCCACGGCCACCACCTTGTGTTTGACCTCAGTCTGGCGGGCATAGCCATCGGGCCAGGCCCACCGCATTTCATCCCAGCGATAGCTTTGCGCACAAGTGACCCGTTTGGCCAGATCCAAGCCCTTCAAGACCGGCAAAGCCCCGCGCCTGTTCAACCAGAGTGCGGCGACATCAAATTTACCCTTCGGGATCATGCGCCAACGCCACATGCGGCGCACCTTGCTGACGGATCGCGCGGGTCAGACGCCGTGTATCCACTCCGCCAATCGCGATGCGCCCACGACGCGCCAGCCAATCGGCCAGTCGTTCGGTCGCACACCAGCTGCTGGGCTCGGTCGGGATCCCATTTGACAACCATGCCTTCGGCCACCGGATCGGCGGTTTCATCATCATCGGGATTCACGCCAACATTGCCAACGTGCGGGAATGTGAAGGTGACAATCTGCCCGGCGTAACTGGGGTCGGTCATGATCTCCTGATAGCCGGTCATAGCCGTGTTGAAACACAGCTCGGCCGTGGTCTGCCCGGTGGCACCAAAGCCCTTGCCATAGAAAATCGTACCGGTCCGCCAGCGCCAGACAGGCCGTCGGATGGGAGGGGGAGGCATCAGCCATATCGGGAATCTCCGGGGTGCAAACTGGCGCGAACCTAATGGGTTTCGTTTCCGAGTTGAACCCCCGTTTGAAGGCAAGTTGCGCGAAATCCGAATTCCCGAAGTGAAGACGCAGCCGAGGTTCAAGCAAAGCGACTTACGCACCGTCAGCGCGGTTGCAATGGTTGCCTCGGACCCCATCTTCTACTAACGTCCGGAATTCGTGATAACTGTAGGGATGAACGGTATGAATTTGCGAGCGCAGGTAAACACGGCCCTCAAACAGGCCATGCGTGACAAAGACAGCGACCGTTTGGGCACTTTGCGCCTGATCTGTGCTGCAATCAAAGATCAGGAAATCGCGGCCTGCGGGAACGGCTCGATGACGGGGTCAAAGACCCCGATATCCTGCAGATCCTGGGCAAGATGACCAAGCAACGCAATGAAAGCATGCGCGCCTACGAAGAAGGTGGCCGGATTGATCTGGCCGAGCGTGAGCAGCAGGAAATCAAGGTGATCGAGGAATTCCTGCCCCGCCAGCTCAGCGATGAAGAAGTCGCCGAGGCGGTCACCAAAGCGATCTCGCAAACCGGGGCGGATTCGATCCGCGACATGGGCAAGGTCATGGGCAAGCTGAAAGAAAGCTACACCGGTCAGATGGATTTCGGGGCCGTTGGCCCGATGGTCAAAGACAAACTGTGTAGCGCCTGAGATCGCTTAAGCAGGGGTTGATCCGCGTGCATTGGCCTCGCGGATCGCATCGGCCAGTTCGCCATAAAGCGCCTTGCGTTCGTCCTCGGACAAGAACGCGCCGATCTCAACTTCACGGCCCTTGCCAGCAAGCGTCACGTAATACTCTACCGGGCCGCCTTTGGGGTGCATGTTCACTTGCGTCCAATAGCTGTCGCAATCCCATTCCTGCGTGTCGCCGCGCGGATTGGTGCGCAGCAAATGCACGCTGTCGCCGCTGATCGTCAGCGCCTCGTGCAGGCGGGCAGATTGATAGGATTTCTCTAACGCAAACCACAGCCCGACCAAAGCCAGCATCATAAAGGGCAACAGCCCCCACAGCACCATCGTGCCGAGCACCGGATAAAGCGGAAACAGCAGCATCACGAAGGTGATGCCAATAAAGATCGCAAACCCTCGCCGCGGCAGCGACCGGTGCGGCCACAGGTCAAGCCGACGGATATCGGGATCAGGAACGGAATCGGACCACGCGTAAGGCATGACAGGAGTTTAGCGCATTGCGTCTGTGGGAAAAGAGCGGTTTGGCAAATGCACGACCTGCATCTCATTTTGGCCAGGACACAGACATCGCGCCAACAAAAGCCGGTCAGCAGGCCCCAGAGCATCGCCAACCCCCTTCGTGTAGGCTGGCGATGGCCTTGCCCAGCTGCGGCTCTTAGAAAGTTCCGGCTTAGTTCGACGACACCCGATAGGATTGGCGATAGAAGTGGTGATACCCAATCGTCGCTGTGCGCGGATAGGTGCGCGCCCAACGCGGATTCACACTTTTAGTGTGGTAATGTGTGGCCCCATCGGTCAGCGGTCGTTCGGCCCCATTCACCATCAGATTGGCCACCCGGCCCACCTGATCAAAGGCGCGGGGTTCGGAGATCACTTCTTTATGGCCATCGCAGGTATAGGTGAACTGGCACTGGTATTTGCGCCCTGTTCCCTGATGGATCACTCCGCACACGCTGTCGGGGTAATTGCTACTGTCCACGCGGTTCATGATCACTTCGGCCACGGCAAACTGGCCCTTCACACTTTCACTGCGGGCCTCGAAATACAGCGCCTCAGCCAGACAGCGCCATTGCTTGTCGCCCTTGGCGACGCTGTTACTGGTCAACCAGTCGCGTGAATAGCTGACTTCGGTTTCAGGCCGCTGAAACAGGGCCGCGCGTTTTTCAGCCGACAACCCCTTCAGGGCGCGGGCTTCCTGGATCCACCAGTTTCTTCGATGGTGCCTCGGCCATTGCGATCCCGGTCATCAGCACCAAGGCGCTGAGTGCAATACGTAACATGAGTGTTCCCCAGTCAAAACGGGGTCACCCCCGAAAACATCCGGGCACTCTAACGTATATGACTCGCTACGTCTACCCTGTGACAGGATGCGCGTGCGGCTCGGCCAACTCTTGCCACAGGGGCTCTGGCCGATCTTGCGGTTTGGGCTGAGGCCCCTACCCTATCTTGTCTTTCACCGCCAATTGTGCGGCAGCGAGTCGCGCCACCGGCACCCGGAAAGGCGAGCAGGACACATAGTCAAACCCGGCGGCGCGGCAAAAGGCGATTGATTCGGGGTTACCGCCATGTTCACCACAAATCGACAACGTCACCTCACCGTTGGCCCCCCGGCCCCGCTCGGCCCCGAAGGTCAGCAATTCGCCGACGCCTTCGGTGTCCAGCGAATGAAACGGGTCTTCTGGAAAGACACCCTGGCCGCACATATTCACTCATGAATTTGCCTGCGTCGTCGCGCGACAGACCATAAGTCATCTGCGTCAGATCGTTGGTGCCGAAACTGAGAAATGACACCAGGGGCGCGATATCGCCCGCACGCAAGGCCGCACGCGGCGTTTCCACCATCACGCCAAGACGGTAGGTGAAATCGCTGCCGGTTTCATTGCGCACGGCACTGGCCACGCCGTCCACCTGCGCCTTGATCAGCTCGACCTCGCGTTTGGCACTGACCAGCGGGATCATGATCTCGGGCACCACAGGATCACCTTCATGGCTGGCCGCCACGGTGGCCTCGAAAATCGCGCGCGCCTGCATGATGTAAATCTCGGGGATGGCGATCCCCAAGGCGCACACCGCGCATACCCAGCATCGGGTTGTATTCGCTCAACGCTTCGATCCGGCGGGTCACATCCGACAGCGGCAGATCCAGCGCCTCGGCCAGTTGCAATTGCCCGGGACGTTCGGTCGGCAGGAACTCATGCAACGGCGGATCAAATAGGCGGATACAGACCGGTTGGCCCTGCATGATGCGGAACAAATCAATGAAATCGGCACGTTGAATCGGCAGAAGCACCTCAAGTACCGCCGCGCGATCTTCGCTGGTGTCGGCAAAGATCATCTCGCGCATGATGGTCAGGCGGTCATCTTCAAAAAACATATGTTCGGTCCGGCACAGCCCGATGCCTTGTGCCTTGAACCCGCGGGCCGTTTCGGCATCCGCAGGCGTATCGGCATTGGCGCGCACCTCGATATCGCGAATGTCGTCGGCCCACCGCATCAGGGTTTTGAGTGACTCTTCGCGCGCGGATTCCAGCAAGGGCGCCTGCCCGGCCAGAACCTCGCCGCTGGTGCCGTCGATAGTGATCACCTCGCCAGCTTTGACCACACGGCCATCCGGCATCACGATGCGCTTCTTGCGGGGTTGCAAGCGGATACCCGTGACGCCGACAACGCAAGGCAGGCCCATGCCGCGGCCAATCACGGCAGCGTGGCTGGTCATCCCGCCCCGTTCAGTCAGAACGCCAGCGGCGGCGTGCATGCCGCGAATATCCTCGGGGCTGGTTTCGCGCGCACAAGGATGCAAGGCTCGGTCCCGGGCTTCGCCGGCTTTGGGCTTCGGCGGCCGTAAAGACAAACTTGCCATGGGCCGCGCCCGGGCTGGCGGCGATGCCACGGGCCAGGATATCGCGCGGAGCTTCGGGATCGACCTGCCGGTGCAGCAATTCATTCAGCGCACGCGGCTCAATCCGCATCAACGCCTCTTCGCGCGAGATGATCTTGTCCTCGGCCAGGGCAACCGCGATACTGACGCCGCGCGGGCATTGCGCGCCACGCGGCACCCCGTCCAAAAGGAACACCTTGCCGTCTTCAATGGTGAATTCCGACTGCATCTCTTCGCGTAGTTTTTCCCGCATCAGGGCGGTGTGGGATTTCAACTCTGCAAAGGCCTCGGGCGCCAGTTCTTCCAACGAAGGGCCGCGCGGATCACGTTCCAGAAACAGCGTGCCCTGATCCTGGCTGAGCGCATCGCGCCCCTGCGATTGGGACAGGTAACGCCCGGTGATCTTGCGCTCGCCACTGTCACTGCGGACCAGTTGCATCACACCTGATCCGCATTCTCCAATGCCCAGACCAAGGGCAAGTTCCTGCACCACAAGGCCCAGTCCCGCATCCGCAGGCGCGCCCTTGGCCTGTCGTAGCAGTCGGGCGGTCGTGCCTTCCCAGGCGCGCGCCATTGAGCGGAGCACCTCAAGCAATTGCCTGGCGGTTTCCTGTGGGAACTGCTCGTCGTCTCCGCCTCATAGGCGTCAAGCGCTTGGGGCACCGCAACGACCGGATCGTCCGAGATATCGTCAAACATATCCGGGTCCAGTCGGGCGACATAAATCGCATAAGCCTGGATGAAACGCAGATAAAGCGCCGCTGCTGCGGGCTTGCCAATCTTTCCGGACAGGTCGTCAAAGCGGGCATCATTCATCCCGATGTTCAGGATCGCACCGGGTCCGCCCCAATCAGGATCCTCTGACGACGGGCGCGCACATAGCAAGCGGGCATCATCCAGCGGTTCCAGCAAAGCCGAGACACCAGTGATCTCGCCAGACGCCAGCCGGTGTACGCCATTGAACGAAAGCGCAATGGTGCGCGGCACAGGCAGATTCAGCCGCACAAGGCGTTGCAGGCATTTCGCCCGCCCGCCATGGGTGTCGGCCGACATCTCCGCATCTGCGGTGATCAACGTATAGTCCTTGTCGTTTTTCTGCACTGCAGCATCCTTGCTCTGTCGTGCAGCATACGCCTGAAAGCGGGCAAGGCAAGGGTGGTGTTAAAGCTCAGGACGATGGGAGGAGCGGCAATGCGTTTGGCTCAACCCGACCCTACCAACACCAGAATACTGGCGCTCAACAACCCGATCCCCCATAATTCACGCCGGGTGATGGTTTCTTTGAAAAACAACACCGAAGCCATTAGCGAGAAAATCACCTCGATCTGCCCCACGGCAAAAACATAGGCGGCGTTTTGCAAGGTGAAGGCGGTGAACCAGCTCCAGCTGCCTGCCACGCTGGTCAGCCCCATCCACACCGCCACCCGGCGCGACGCCCACACGGCGCTGAGTTGCCTAGGTTCGCGCCAACGCAGCCAAGCCGACATAGCGATTGTCTGTGACAGGGTGACAGCAGAAACGGCAATGGCCGCCCGCAGGAACACATCATCGCTGGCCACTTCCAGCGTCGCCCCGCGATAGGTCACCGCAGAGACCGCAAAAAACGCGCCCGAGGCCAGCCCTAATCCAGCCGCGCGGTTGATCAGCCGCTGCCACCAATGCGCGCCGATTTCGGGCCGATCACTGAGCACCAACACACCAGCCAGACCGATGATGATCGCCACCATCCCCGGCAGGCTGACCCGGTCGCCCAAGATCACGAATCCGACAATCGCGTCTGGATCACTTCGTTTCTTGAAGGTGATGCCCACTGCAAAATTGCGGGTCGCAAACAGCAGCACAACAAAGAAGGTCGCCAAAATCTGTGCCAGCCCCCCCGCCAGCACGTAAATCCAGAACATGCTGCCCAGGTCTGGCAGGCCCACACCGCGCCATGTCAGATATCCGATTGCGACGACAAAGGCGAAGGGCGGCATAGAAAAACCGCGCAAACGTGGCCCCCAAAGGCGACAGCGCTCCCATGCTGAGCGATTTCTGCAGCATAAAGCGCAGAGTCTGAAACGCCGCCGCCGAGATTGAGAGGATAATCCAAAGCTCCATACCTGCCCTCTTGCCCAGCTTTCAGGGCAAAGGCCAGATGCGGCTTATTCCGCCGGAATCTTTTCCTTTTGATCCTGCATCAGAGGATGGGGGCACCGGATCTTTGGCGCGCAGAAAATGCTTGCAGAAAATCTCGGCATAAGAGCGGTAGTAATAGCCATCATTGCGCGCCAGATACTTGTCACGATTGTCGCGAAACATCCGGGGCAGATCATACCATGCCACGCGTGGGTGCATGTGATGCACCACATGGTAATTGTTGTTCAAAAACAGCAGGGCAAAGAGCCCGGTGTCTTCGATCACCACGGTGCGCCCGCTGGCTCGCTCATGGGCGCGGTGTTCCAGAAAGGTGCGGATTTTGATCAGCGACCAGGCCATGTAGGCGGCGATCAGATTGGCAAAGACCGGCATCGGCGACAGCGCCACCCAGATCAGCACCATCACAACGCCCGGCAGATGCAGCAGCCAGGCCAGACGCACCGCGCGGTCGCCCTGCCGGATCAGCCGCAGATCATCCCGCACCAACGTGTAAACGCCCAAAGCAGGCCCTAGCAGCATCCGCCCCGCCAGCGTGTTATGAACCCTCAGCATCGTCTGCACCCAACGCGGTAGCGTCGACCAGACCGCCGGGTCCTGAAAATTGCTTTCCGGATCGTCATAAGGATCGGTCAGACGGCTGTCGACGTGATGCGCCAGATGCAGGTCGCGAAATCGGCGAAACGGAACAAACAGCCCAAGACAGGGCAGCATGATGCCCTCGTTCAACGTCTCACTTCGAAACGGATGACCATGCACCATTTCGTGGGTCAGTGAGGAATGCAGCCCGATCATCACCACCGTAACGACAAAGCCCAATGGTGCCCACAGCATGAACAACCAGGTGGTGCCAAGCGCCCAAAGCACATAGCAGATGCCCAGCAGGGCCAGTGTCTTCCACTCAACGCGAAGCTTACCCATGCTGGCGGCCCCAGTGGATGCGCGCCCAGACACGTTCATAGGCAAAATACATGCTCAGCCCGAGGGCGGTGTTGATTAGGGCAATCGTGCCCCCGATCATCGCCGACCCGGTCATGATCAGCCCCACAAGGCTCATCATCGCCAAGCCGATGACATTCCAAACAACCGCCTTCACCAATGTGCGTCTTTGAGTGTCCATTTCCGTTCCCAACAGTGTCTTCACAAATCTGTTACGTCAGAAAGTGACAGTAGAGAATTCGGGAAATGGTTAACATTCTTCTGCATACGTGATTTAATTCACCACATGATGAATAAAACAGACAAACGTGACCGCGCGATCCTGTTTCGCACCCGCCTTGGCGAGGCAATGCGCGAGCGAGACACCAGCCAAAGTGCGCTGGCCCGGGCGGTGGGCGTGGATCGCTCCACCATTTCACAACTGCTGAAAGGCGCTGGTGCGCGCCTGCCCAATGCGCAGGTGGTAGGGGAATGCGCCGCCAGCCTGGGGGTCTCGGCCGACTGGCTTTTGGGTCTTACCGACCGGCCCGAAACCGCCGCTGACATTCTGGCCAATTCCCTGTCCCTCACCCAAGCCCCCCGCGCCCTGGTGGATGAGCAGATTTTTCAGTGGCACAAGGAAGCGGCGGGCTACAAAATCCGCCATGTGCCTGCCGGGCTGCCCGATATGCTGAAGACGCGCGAGATGCTGAAATGGGAGTATGCCCCGCATCTGGGCCGCTCGATTGATCAGGCGATTGGTGCCTCCGAGGATCGGCTGGCATGGATGCGCAACACCCAGTCGGATTATGAAATTGCCCTGCCCCTGTTCGAGATGTTCTCGTTCATTCGTGGTGAGGGGTATTATTCGGGCCTGCCCTACGATGTGCGCGCCGAACAGGTCGCGCAACTCCTGGGCCTGACTGAACAGCTTTACCCAAGGCTGCGCCTCTACCTCTATGATGCGCGGGCGATCTTCTCGGCCCCTGTCACCATCTTCGGACCCCTTCTGGGCGTGCTTTACATCGGGCGCAATTACATGGCGTTCCGTGACACTGAACGGGTTCAGGCCCTGACCGGGCATTTCGACTATCTGGTGCGCGAGGCACATGTGTCAGCCCGCGCCCTGCCGGATCATATCCGAAGCTTGTGGGCCGATGTGTCTGACCATCCAGCCTAGACGTATGGCGAGAACAAATGCTTGCGGGGGTGCAACGGCAATTCTGGCCTATGGCGCGGGCGTGTCAGTCAGCGCCACTGGTGTGACGTCCAGAATATCCCGCAGGCCCAGCTGTGCCAGCGTGATGCTGACTTCATCGGCCAGAACATCGGTCATTTGATCCAAGCCCCGCGCGCCGTCGGCAGCGATGGCAAAGGAAAACGGACGACCGAGGAATACGAAATCGGCACCCATGGCATAGGTTTTGACGATGTCTTCACCGCTGCGCAGACCACTGTCGTAGAACAGCGGCATATCGGGGCCGACTGCCGCGCGGATGTCGCGCAAGGCCATGATCGCCGGGGGCGCGCTGTCCAGCTGCCGCCCACCGTGGCTGGAGACCTGAATGGCATCAACGCCATGCGATTGCAGCGTCACGGCATCCTCGGCGCTCAGCACGCCTTTGACCACCAGCTTGCCCTCCCATTTGTCGCGCATTCCCGCCAGCAGGTCCCAGGTGGCCCCAGCCCGGCTGCTGGTGCGATCAAACGCACCATGTTCGCCGCCAAAGTTGCCCATCTCGGGTTTGCCGTGCATCAGCTGCGGAATGGCCCAGCCGGGATGACAGGTGAAATCAAGGAACTGTTTGGGTCCGATCCGGAACGGCATTTTGAAGCCACGACGCAGCTCACGCGGGCGGCGCCCCACCTCGGGCACATCCACGGTCAGCACCAGTGTTTCATACCCTGCCGCCTTGGCGCGAGACAGCAATTGCTCCGAGCCCTCGGTCGCGCCACTGACATAAAGCTGAAACCAGGCATTGCCCTCGGCCCACGTGATCATCTGTTCAAGCGAGATCGATGCCACGGTCGACACCCCCACCGGTATATGATGCCGGGCAGCCAATGACGCCAACAGCCGATCTGCTGAGGGGGATGTGAGGTTGCACATGCCCATTGGGGCTATGCCAAAGGGCAGCTGTGTCTGCGCACCAAACAACCGGCTGCGGATACTGCGATGCTGCACATTGTTCAGGATGCGGGGGCGTAACCGCAGATCCCGCATCACCTGACGATTCAGCGCCTCGCCATGCCCCGAGCCTGCGGCCCCGTCGATATAATCAAAGATCATCCACGGCAGTCGCCGTTTGGCCAGCCGCCTTGCATCGTCGAAACAATGGATGGTGTCGTGCAAGAACATGCCCTGCTCAGGCCTGCACAGCGCCCATGAAGCGATCGCGGATCACGACAGGATCTTTGGTAATCACCGGAAGTTTGATATTGCCGCTGTCGCATTTGCAGACAATCACCGTCATCTGGCGCGCATCAATCGCATCCTGCAACACCTTGCCGGTGTCTTCGGCCTTGCATTCCACCACATTCTCGCAGCCACAGGCCGTGGCAACCGCAGCCAGCGAGGTTTTCTTGCCCGCATAGGTGGGTTGGTCGCCGGTCGATCCATAAGATCCATTGTCGATGATCAGCAGGATGAAGTTATCCGCCACATTGTTGGCAATTGTCGGCAACGTCCCGAAATTGGTCAGGACCGAGCCATCACCGTCGATGGAAATCACCGTCTTGTCCTGGGCCAGGGCGACACCCAGACCGATGGACGAAGACAGCCCCATGGTGCCCAGCATGTAAAAATTGGAAGGTTGATCGTCGATCATATGCAATTCCTGACTGGGCAGGCCGATATTGCAGATCACCAGTTGGTCACGAAGAATGGGCGCGATCTCGCGCAATACGTCAGAACGGATCATTGGTCTCCGTAGCCTCCCCAGAAGGACGCATCCGTCAGGATCGCCACAGGTTTGTTGCACATGAAGGTGTATTTCAGGATCGCGTCCATTTCCTCGGCATCTGACTCCTTGTGAAAATGGTAGGTCGGGATCAACAGCTGATCCAGCAGCGCCTTGGTGTGCACCGCCATTTCCACCTGACAGGCCACCGGCTCGCACAGCTCGCCGCGATAGCTGATCAGCATCGGCAGGGGCATGCGGTAGAATTGGGTCAGCGTCACCAGCGTGTTCACCGTCACGCCGATCGCGGTGTTCTGCATGATGATCGCCGGGCGTTTTCCGCCCATAAAGGCACCGGCACACAGGCCCATGCCTTCGTCTTCCTTGTTGGCAGGGATGTGATAAATCTCGGGCCGGGCCTCGACCTCATCAATCACCCCGGCAAGTTGTTTGCACGGGACAGTCGTGATGAAATCGACGCCGTTGGCCACGAAATCATCGACGAGCTTTGCGCTAATGGACATTTGGAGGCTCCAGATTAATCAGTCAGCCCTCTTCTTCACGTAAACTCAGATTATTGAAAGTCATATTTTCTTGCGCTTTTATAAATCCCTGCTTTACTTAAAATCCTGCGCAAGGAGTCCGTGATGACCATCTCATTGTTCAAGACCCTGATTGCCGTCTCCGAAACCGGCAGTTTCGGCGGGGCGGCAGATGTGGTCTGTGTCACCCACGCCGCCGTGGGCCAACAGATGCGGCGCCTGGAGGACAGCCTGGGCGTCACCCTGTTTGACCGCTCGGAAAAGACCCCGCGCCTCAATCAGCTGGGCAAGGCGTTTGTGCCCAAGGCCAAGGCAGTCGTGCAGGCCTATGATCATATTCTGGATGACCTGACGGGCGATCCACGGATGATAGGCGAACTGACGCTGGGCGCTGTGCCCTCGACCATCCTTGGCCTGATCCCAAAAACCGCCAAACGTCTGACCGGGCTTTATCCGGACCTGCACCTGCGGGTCGTGCCGGGCCTGTCGCTGTCCCTGCTGGAACAGGTTGAGCAGGGCACTCTGGATGCCGCCGTCCTCAGTCAGCCCCTGCGCGTGCCCGATCAGTTGAACTGGACACCGTTTTTCGAAGAAGAGTTGGTTTTGCTGACCGCGCCCGAAATCACCGAGACCGATCCGCTGCGTATTCTGGCCACCATGCCCTATATCCGTCACACCCGTCAGGCGGGCGTCGGGCAACTGGCCGAAGACTGGCTGTCACGCCAGAAGGTCAAGGTGAGCGATACCATGGAAATGGGCTCGCTTGAAAACGTCGCCAGTATGGTGGCGCATAATCTGGGCGTGTCTGTCGGACCCAACATGTGCCTGCCCGACCCGGTGTTTCAAAGCCTGCGCAAAGTGCCGCTTGGCCCATCAGCACCAGTGCGCGGCCTCGGAGTTCTGACCCGTGCGGATTGTTCCAAACTGCGGCTGGTCGATCGGTTGCTTGAACAAATAAACGCCGTGGTGGCCGATCACGCCAAAGCTGCGACCTAATAGTTCCCCGTGACGTATTTCGCGATGGCTCCGCCCCGCGAATTCACGTCCAGTTTTTGATAAATCGCCTTTAGGTAATATTTCACCGTATTCTCGCTCAGCCCCAGCCGCGCGGAAATCTGGAAATTGGTCAGCCCATCCACCAGAAGCGCCAGAATTTCATGCTCGCGCCGGGACAGCACATCAGCATTTTCACTGGTCAGGCGACGCAGAATATCTGTGGGCACAATCGAGTGCCCTTCCACCAGATGCCCCAGAATTTTCGGCAGGCTGACCAGAATCTGGCTCATCATGCAGACCGAGTTTGCCCCGGTCTTGATCGCTGTGCGGATGAACGCAAACTCGGTGTCCTCGGCCACAACCACGACCATCACATGCGGGTAATCCTTGCGCACCATATCCAGCACCTGATTGAGGTCGCCGTCACTCAGGCGCACCCCAAGGATCAGGATCGTTTTTCCCTCAGAGGCGGACAGATGCGCCTTCAGGCTGGCCTTGTTGGTGGCAAACTCGCCCAGGCGCACTTCGGGAATTTGCGCCACAAGGCTGCCAATACCCTGACAGACAATAACCTGGCGGTCCGCCACAACCACGGTGGGGACATCAGGGGCGTAAACATCTTGCATCGAAAGAACTGTGTCGGTTTGGTTCATCGGGCCAGCTTACACTATTTTTCCACCGCTCCCATCCCCCTCGTTGCGACAGAGCAGCGCGGGAATCCGAACGAAATAAGGGATTTGCGGTATGCGTTGGTATGCGAGACACGCCCATTTTGCAGCTTTCACCCAAAGGGGTGGGGCCGCCCTACCCGTTTGTTCGCCCCGCTCTGCCTCGGGGTCTCAGGGCCATTCGTCCGGGCGTTCAGGGCCATTCGTCCGGGCGTTACCGTTATGCAGCCTCAAACCTAGTCTTCCCCAAACTTAATCTTCGGAGACTGACCTCATGAATGGCTACAAGCATCTTTTCATCCCCGGCCCCACCAATGTGCCCGAACCTGTCCGCCAGGCAATGAATGTGCCCATGGAAGACATGCGCGCGCCGGATTTCCCAGAATTGGTGAACGGGCTGCTGGCGGATATGAAGAAAGCCTATCGCACCGAAACCGGCCGCGTCTTCATGTTCCCCTCCTCGGGCACCGGCGCGTGGGAATCGGCGATCCAGAATACGCTCAACCACGGCGACAAGGTGCTGATGTCGCGCTTTGGTCAGTTCTCTCTGCTCTGGGTCGATATGGCCGAACGTCTGGGTCTTGATGTCGAACTTTGCGAAGTCGAATGGGGCAAGGGCGTGCCGCTTGAGGACTATCGTAAGGCCTTGGAGGCTGACAAAAGCCACTCGATCAAGGCTGTCTTTGCCACGCAAAACGAAACCGCCACGGGCGTGACTTCGGATATCGCCGGTGTGCGCAAAGTACTGGACGAAGTGGGCCATCCCGCCATGCTGTTCGTCGATGGGGTCAGCTCAATCGCCTCGATTGAATTCGAGATGGAGAAATGGGGCGTGGACCTTGCTGTTTCCGGCTCACAAAAAGGCTTCATGCTGCCCGCCGGGCTTGGTTTTCTCGGCGTGTCGGAAAAGGCTCTGGAAGCCAACAAAGCGCAACACAACGCCGGGATGGCGCGCTGTTACTTTAGCTTTGAGGATATGATCAAGCTGAACGACACAGGCTACTTCCCCTACACCCCCGCGACCCAGCTGTTCCGGGGCCTGCGCTGTGCCTTGGACATGATCCTTGAGGCGGGCATGGAAAGCATCTGGGAACGCCACAACCGTCTTGCGGCAGGCGTGCGCGCCGCCGTCGGGGCGTGGGATGGTTGCGAACTGGTTGCGCGGGGGCCCGAATGGGCGTCTGACACGGTGTCTGCGATTTACGCACCTGAAGGTGTGGATGCGCGCGATGTGATCTCGGGCGCTTACTACAAATACCAGACCTCGCTTGGCACCGGCCTGAACAAACTGATGGGCAAGGCGTTTCGGATCGGGCATCTTGGGTCTTTGAATCCGGTGATGCTGTGCGGGGCGATCTCGGCTGCTGAAATGGCGTTGATCGATGCCGGGGCCAAAATCCAGCCCGGCTCGGGTGTCGCCGCCGCACAGGAGCATTTTCGCGCCACCACCCCTTCGGGCGTATAAGGAGATCACTGATGAAAATTCTCGTCACCCGCGCCTGGCCAAAAGAGGCCGAAAATCGTCTGATCGCCGAAAATCTGGGCGAGGTCACCCTGCGCAACCCCGACGCCCCAATGAGCCATGATGAATGGATGGCCGCCGCCCAGACCTATGACGTGATCATGCCCACGGTCTCGGACAAGATCCCAACCGAGTTCTATCCGGCGGCCAAGGGCAAGCTGCGCGTCTTTGCCAATTACGGCGTTGGATTCAACCACATTGATATCGACGCAGCCCGTGCCAATGATATCACTGTGACCAACACACCCGATGTCCTGACCGATTGCACCGCAGATCTGGCGATGGGCCTGATGTTGGCTGCGGCACGGCGCATTGGAGAAGGCGAGCGCGAAACCCGCGCGGGCAACTGGATCGGATGGCGCCCCACCCATATGATCGGCAAAAAGGTGACCGGTTCGACGCTGGGCATCGTAGGCTTTGGCCGCATTGGTCAGGCGATGGCCCGGCGTGCCCATTACGGCTTTGGCATGAAGATCGTGTTTCAGGATGCCTGGGACGTGCCCGGCGACATCAAGGCCGCCAATGGCAATGCCGAGCAACTGGGCAGCATGACCGACGTGGCCGCAGCTTGCGATTTCCTGTCGCTGCACTGCCCCGGTGGCGATGACACCTACAAGATGATCAATGCCGAAGTGTTCAATGCGATGAAACCCGGCGCGATCCTGGTGAATTCAGCCCGCGGCGATGTGGTGGACGAGGATGCACTGTTTGACGCGCTTGATAGTGGCCGTTTGGCCGCCGCAGGTCTGGACGTCTATCACAACGAACCTGCGCTGGATGACCGGTTTATGAAATACGAAAACCTTGTGCTGGCCCCGCATTTGGGTAGCGCCACGGATGGCACCCGTGCCGCGATGGGCCACCGCGCCATCGACAATCTGGTGGCTTTCCTGAAGGGCGAAACACCGGTCGATCTAGTCAGTTAGACGCAAAACGCGCCCCGATTACAAGCTGCCAGCACCCCGCGTGTTGGCAGCTTTTCCTTGCGCAATGCTATGCCATGCCATGCATCGCGATTCGCCCAACCTTCGGCCAACTCCACGCCGGGCAGCCGGATAAATTTCCTATCATAAACACCTGTTTTCTTTAGGCTATTGCTGCAGCGCAGAATGTATTCAGTGGCATCCTAATACGCGTAAAACGGGTAGTGGCCCCCTACCCGTTCAGGCCCGGCAATCAACCCCGCGCGGCCTTTCTTACCCGAGGGAAAGTAGGAAACCCGCAGGCCAGCCGCGACAGTGAACGCTAAGCGGCCGGGCACAACGCCCCGCCTTTGAGAGTAAGACCCCAGATGAGCTACACGCTGCACCCGCTGAAAAAACAACGCCTGCAACGATCCGAACTGGCTGTGCCCGGTTCAAACCCGTCGATGATCGACAAGGCGGCTGACTCGAATGTGGATTGCATCTTCCTTGATCTGGAAGACGCCGTGGCGCCGCCCGAAAAGGTGCAGGCCCGTGCCAACATCATTCAGGCCCTGAACGACATCGACTGGAAGGCCAAAGGCAAGACGATGTGTATCCGCATCAACGGCCTGGACACGCATTACATGTATCGCGATGTGGTCGAAATCGTGGAACAGGCCGGTCAGCATCTCGATACGATTCTGGTGCCCAAAGTCGGCGTGCCGGGTGACCTCTACACGGTCGAAACCATGGTCAGCCAGATCGAAGAGGCCATGGGGTTCACCCATCAGATCGGCCTTGAGGCCCTGATTGAAACCGCGCTTGGCATGGCCAATGTCGAAGCGATTTCCGCCGCCCCGGGTCGCCTTGAGGCGATGCACTTTGGCGTGGCCGATTACGCCGCCTCTAACCGCGCGCGCACTGTGGTGATTGGAGGTCTGAACCCTGACTATCCAGGCGATCAGTGGCATTTTGCCCTGTCGCGCATGACCGTGGCGTGCCGTGCCTATGGGTTGCGTGCGATTGATGGCCCGTTCGGCGATTTCAATGACCCCGATGGCTACATCTTGGCCGCCAAACGCGCTGCGGCCCTGGGCATCGAAGGTAAATGGGCCATCCACCCCAGCCAGATCGACATGGCCAACGACGTCTTTTCGCCGCCAGAGGCCGAAGTCACCCGGGCCCGCAACATCATCAAGGCTCTGCGCGAGGCCGAAGCGGCCGGTAAAGGGGCTGCGTCGCTTGACGGCAAGATGATCGATGCCGCCTCGGAACGCATGGCCAACAACGTGATCACGGTGGCCGACGCCATCGCAGCCAAAGGCTAAGGAGATTGTCCGATGGATATCCATGAATATCAGGCCAAAGAGCTGCTCAAAAGCTTTGGTGTCAACGTGCCGCGCGGCGGTATTGCCTATAGCCCTGAACAGGCTGTCTATCGGACCTCCGAACTGTCGGGTGACAAATGGGTGGTCAAGGCACAGATCCACTCAGGTGCCCGGGGCAAGGCGGGCGGTGTGCGCATCTGTTCAACCGAAGAAGAGGTGTCAGACGCCGCTGCGTGGATGCTGGGCCGAAAGCTGGTCACACATCAGACCGGCCCGCAGGGCAAATTGGTCAGCCGCCTTTACGTCGAAGAGGCGACCAACATCGCACAAGAGCTGTATCTGGCCTTTGTGATGGACCGCAAAGAAGAGCGGGTCGTGGTTGTGGCCTCGGCCCAGGGCGGCATGGAGATCGAAGAGATTTCCGAGAAAGAGCACGATTCCATCGTCCGCTCGGTTGTCGATCCGGCGGTGGGCATGCAGGCTTTTCAGGCGCGTGAAATCGCGTTTTCGCTGGGGCTTGATCCATCCCTGATCAGTCAGGCCGCCAAAACCATCACCGGTTGTTACAAGTTGATGGAAGAAAAAGACGCCAATATGGTCGAGATCAACCCGCTGGTCGTCACAGCTGCAAACGAGATCGTCGCATTGGACGGTAAATTAAGTTTCGACGATAATGCCCTGTTCCGTCATCCAAAAATCTCGGAGCTGCGTGACAAAAGCCAGGAAGACCCGCGCGAAACCTACGCCGGGGACCGGGGTCTGAACTATATCGGCCTTGAGGGTGAAATCGGCTGTATCGTCAACGGTGCGGGCCTTGCGATGGCCACGCTGGACATGATCAAGCAATCCGGTGGCGCGCCCGCGAACTTCCTTGATGTCGGCGGCGGGGCAAGCCCGGAACGTGTTTTGATGTCGTTCAAGGCCGTGCTGAACGACAAGAACGTCGAGGCGATCCTTGTGAACATCTTTGCCGGGATCAACCGTTGCGACTGGATCGCCGAAGGGGTGATCCGCGCGGTCAAGGAGTTGGAATTGAAGATCCCCCTCGTCGTGCGCCTGTCGGGCACCAATGTCGAGGAAGGCCGCAAGCTGATTGCCGATAGCGGTCTCAATATCACCACTGCTGAAACCCTCGCAGATGCCGCCGACCTGGTGGTGAATGCGTGGAAAACAGCGCGCGACAACGCATAAGGGAGGGCCAAGATATGTCCATCATCATCGACAAAGACAGCAAGGTTCTGGTCACAGGCCTGACCGGGCGCATCGGTAGTTTTCATGCTGAGGAAATGCGCGAATATGGCACTAACGTCGTGGGCGGCGTGACCCCCGGCAAGGGCGGCACCACCCATAACGGATTGCCGGTGTTCAACACCGTCAAAGGGGCCGTGGCCGAAACCGGAGCCGATCTGGTCATCGCCTTCGTGCCCCCGCCCTTTGCTGCCGACAGCATCATGGAAGCGGCGGATGCGGGCATCAAGACATGCGTGTGCATCGCCGACGGCATCCCCGCGCAGGACATGATCAAGGTGAAGCGGTATATGCGCCGCTATAAGTCGGAAAAACGTATGCGTCTGATCGGGCCGAACTGCGCCGGGATCATCACGCCGGGTCAGGCCTTTGCCGGTTTGATGCCGCCCCATATCTATCTGCCGGGGCGCGTGGGAATCATCGGGCGTTCGGGCACTTTGGGCTATGAGGCGGCCAGCCAGATGAAGGAAATCGGCATCGGCGTGTCGTCCTCCATCGGGATCGGCGGCGATCCAATCAACGGATCAAGCTTCCGCAATATCCTTGAGCTATTCGAAAACGACGAGGGCACCGATGCCGTGGTTCTGGTCGGCGAGATCGGCGGCCCGCAGGAGGCCGAAGCGGCCGAGTACATCCGCGATCACATGAAGAAACCCGTCGCCGCCTATATCGCCGGTCTCTCGGCTCCCAAAGGGCGCACCATGGGTCATGCCGGGGCGATCGTCTCGGCCTTCGGTGAAAGCGCACGGGAAAAGGTGGAAATCCTGTCTGAAGCGGGCGTGGCCATCGTGCCCACCCCTTCGGCCTTTGGCCCGGTTGTCGAAAAGATGCTCAAGGCCGCCTGATCAGATATGCCCCGGTCCGCTATCTGCGCGGTCCGGGGTCTCGGGCATTTTCCGGCCAATAGCCCCGGTCTAATGCCGAAAGACACGCGAAAACCTGCGCATTGGACCAGTGCACTCTTGTCAGGACGCCTCTGATCTGGGCTTAAAAGAGAAATGGTTCTCAAAGGTCCCCCAGATGATCCCGCGTCTCCTGTTTGCTCTTCTGTTGTTGCTCACAGCAGCCTGCTCCACCTCGGAAGCCCCCGCAACGGCGCGCGATGTCCCGCTTTACCCCAATGAAACCCCTGAAATTCGCGCTCTGGTGAACCAATATGCCGATTTCTATGAGGTGCCGCGCCCGCTGGTGCACAAGGTCATCCAACGCGAAAGCGATTACCGCCCGCGGGCGCGCAACGGCCCCTATTACGGGATGATGCAGATCCTGCCTGCCACCGCGCGCGGCATGGGATTTCGCGGCGCCCCCAATGATCTTCTGGATGCCGAGACCAACCTGACATGGGCTACAAAGTATCTCAAAGGCGCGTGGATGGTCTCGGGTGGCGATCTGGACGCCGCTGTCATGTGGTATGCGCGCGGTTATTATTATGAGGCGAAACGCCAGTGCTTGTTGGTGGAAACCGGCTTGAACGATCGCGAAACGAACAAGGCCTGCCGCTAAGCACCGCAGCATGAAGAGGCAGAAACCTCCAATATCCGCTTTGATGAAGGTTTTTCGACGCGGGTCATTGCGCGGGGTTTCGGCACGGTCTGACTGTGGCCCGTGTTGACAAACCTCTCAGGGAGGAAGCCGCGGGGGCTAGGTGCTATCTATGGGGAAAGAGTGCGGTTGGCTTTGTCTTTGACTGTCACGGACGCACCGGCTTGGGGGTTCAGGCCGGTCGTCTCCGAGTTTTGCCAGAGGATTTGCCTCGGATGGATGTCCTTTTGCGTCGTTCGTGCGGCCTGTCGGGGCGCTGCAGACGAGGTGGCTTGGCCGACATTGCCGCAGCAACCGGTCTGAATTGCCCCGATTTTACCGGAGGGTTATTGTTTCAAATATTAGGCTGCTTTTTCAGCTTCGATCAAGGCTTCATAGAAATTCTCCTCTGCTTCTTGTGGCGTGACGTATCCGATTTTGCTGTGCAGGCGTTTTGTGTTGTACCAATTGACCCACTTCAGGGTTTCCCATTCGATCTGTCCGACAGATTTCCATGGCCCCATGAAGTCGATGACTTCGGTTTTGAACAGGCCAATTGTGCTTTCGGCCAGGGCGTTGTCATAGCTGTCGCCAACACTTCCGACGGATGGATCGATGCCGGCCTCGGACAGTCGTTCGGTGTAGCGAATGGATGGATATTGCGACCCACGGTCCGAATGGTGCACCAAATCCCCGGAAGGAACGCGCTGATAGATTGCCTGGTTCAAAGCGTCCGGCACAAAGCCGGTCGTCATGGACGTGGACACGCGCCAACCGACGATCTTACGAGCGAAGACATCAATCACGAAGGCAACATAAACCATGCCCTGCCAGCTTGAGACATAGGTAAAATCACTGACCCGGAGCTGGTTTGGCATGGTGGCTGTGAAGTCGCGATTGACTTTGTCGTCCGGGCATGGCCGAGAGGTGTCAGGGTTGGTGGTGATTGGCTTTTGACCGCGCACAACGCCCTGTATTCCCATAGCTTTCATCAGACGTTCCACTGTGCAGCGCGCGATATCATGACCCGTCCGGCGCAGGTCATGCCAGATTTTACGCGCGCCATATCGTTTACCACTGCCATCAAAGGCTTCCCTGATCTTCTCTCGGTCGATGATGTCCTGTTTGGCCCTGTCCGATGCCAGATCAGGATCGCGGGCAACGGCCGTACGGGCATAAAATGTAGATGGGGCAATCGGCAGAACCCTGCAGATCGGCTCGACCCCGTGGATCACTCTATGCTCTTCGATAAAGGCGATCATCGCTTGAACGGGCGGTCGAGCTCCGCCTGGGCAAAATATGCAGACGCCTTCTTCAGGATTTCATTGGCCTGACGAAGTTCACGAACCTCGCGTTCCAGTTCTTTAATACGATCCTTCTCTGCCGTTGTTAAACCGTCGCGCTGCCCAGCATCCCGTTCCGCTTGTCGGCACCATTTGCGCAGGCTGTCCGTTGAGCATCCCGGTTCAGGCGCTGTCGCCCGGCAAGCGGCTGTATCACCGGTGTAATTACTGCGTTGTTCCTGAAAAAGCCGAACACCACGGGCACGCAATTCGGCAGGATAGGCGGGGTTGTATTTCTTCTTGGTCATATGGATCACCTGTAGAGTGTTTTACTCTCCGGTAAAACCGGGGCAATTCAATCCTCGGAAAGCGCGACCACGCCTATCTACGCCACGACGGGACGGAACACGTGCTTTGCTTTGCACCCACACGATCCGGCAAAGGCGTCGGACTGGTCATACCGTCGCTCCTGACCTGGCCCGGATCAGCCATCGTGCATGACATCAAGGGCGAGAACTGGCAGCTGACATCGGGCTTCCGCGCGAAACACGGCCACGTTCTGCTGTTCGATCCGACCAACGCGAAGTCTTCTGCCTACAATCCGCTGCTGGAAGTGCGCCGGGGAGAATTGGAAGTGCGTGACGTCCAGAACATTGCTGACATTCTTGTCGATCCAGAAGGCTCGCTGGAAAAACGCAACCACTGGGAGAAGACCAGCCACGCGCTGCTGGTCGGTACGATCCTGCACGTCCTCTACACCGAGGCGGACAAAACACTCGCCGGCGTGGCAAAATTCCTGTCTGACCCGAAGCATCCCATCGAAACCACACTTGAGACAATGAAAACCGCCGCGCATCTCGGGGATGCTGGACCGCATCCCGTCATTGCAGGTGCCGCACGTGAGCTGCTGAACAAGTCGCCCAACGAGCGCTCCGGTGTGTTGTCGACTGCAATGTCGTTTCTCAGTCTCTATCGCGACCCTGTCGTGGCCAAGGTCACCCGACGTTGCGACTGGCGAATTGCCGATCTTGTTCGGGGTCCTGATCCGTTTACCCTTTACCTCGTCGTGCCACCGTCTGACATCAACCGCACCAAACCGCTGATCCGCCTGATCTTGAACCAGATCGGCCGCCGATTGACCGAGGATCTGGCGGGTAAGGATCGGAAGCATCGCTTGCTCCTGATGCTGGACGAGTTCCCAGCATTGGGACGGCTCGACTTCTTCGAAAGCGCGCTGGCCTTCATGGCAGGCTATGGCATCAAGAGTTTCCTGATCGCACAGTCCTTAAACCAGATCGAGAAAGCTTATGGGCCCAACAACTCGATCCTCGACAATTGCCATGTGCGGGTGAGCTTTGCCACCAATGACGAGCGGACGGCCAAGCGCGTGTCAGATGCACTGGGCACCGCAACAGAAATGCGGGCGATGAAGAACTATGCCGGCCACCGCCTGTCCCCCTGGCTTGGCCATCTGATGGTCAGCCGCCAGGAGACGCCACGCCCCCTCCTCACTCCCGGCGAGGTGATGCAGCTTCCAACAACAGACGAGATTGTCATGGTGGCGGGCACACCGCCCATTCGGGCGAAGAAAGCGCGGTACTTCAAAGACGCTCAATTGCAGGCCCGCGTTCTGCCACCAGCGACGGCACACAAGGCTGATGCACCAGCGAACGGCGACTGGAGCCCGATCGCACCATCCAAGGCGCCAGAGATCGCTAATCCCGAGACAAATACGGCAGAAAACGCGACCACCGATGATCCCAACGAACAGCGTCGGCAACCCGAACTGGACCGAACCCAGGAAACAGAGAAGGAAAAACCCATCGAGAACAAGTTTGAGCCCGACCTCAAGAAGCCGCCGAAAGATCAGACCGTCCAATTGAGGCAGCTTGATCAACGGGTCCGCCAACTCGCACGACAAGCTTCGATGGATCCCAATGATGGCATCGACATGTGAGGTCATTGAAATGAAACAGCCAAAAAAGCAGCGCCTGTCCGTTTATCTCGACCCGGACATCATGGTGACACTGGCCGACTACGCGGCGCGGCGCGATCACTCGCGATCCCTTGTCGCCGAAGCCGCGATTTGCTTCCTTCCTGTCACCTGACGCCGCCGAACGACAGGAAGCGGCGACCACTAAACGCCTCGACCAGATCGACCGGCAGATGGTACGTCTGGAACGTGATGTCAGTATCTCGGTCGAAACGTTGGCGCTGTTCGTGCGATTCTGGCTGACGACGAACCCACCGCTTCCGGAGCCCGTCCGCGCCGCAGCCCAAGCCCAAGCGGGAGAGCGATATGACGCATTTATTGCAGCGCTCGGACGGCGGTTGGCCAAAGGACCAGCCTTGTGTCAGGAGGTCTTGGAGGATGTTCCCACGCAGAAGTGAGCTGTTAAGATCAAAGCAAAAAACAGAATATGAGTGCAAAGAACTACAATTATACTCCCGCGACCGAATTGACCAGAAGATTTGAGGTCAGATCAGCTTGTATTCCTTGAGAGAAAGGATCCTGAATTGTCGGTAACAGTGTCGCGAAAATCGCGCCGTTTGTCGGGTAGGGTTTGGCGGAAGAAGTTGAGAATGGCCTCGGTGAACTGGTTGAACGTGGCGTAATGGCGATTATGGGTGATGCATTCGTGCATGACACCCCAAAGGCGCTCAATCGGGTTGAGATGCGGGGCGTATGCCGACAGGAACTTCAACTTCACCCGACGTTCGGGGCTGTGCGGCCATGGCTGGAGTATCCTGGCATGGTGATAACGCGCATTGTCGACAAAAACATGGATGGTCGTTTTGGGGGAATGTCCGAAGCTCTGTGTATGGGGTTTGGCCCATGCGGTTAAAACGGGTCATCTGTTGAACCGTTCCGGGTATAGGATAGCGAACCGGTTTCGTGCCGCAACCCATTCTCTGACACATCGACCGGATTTTTCGAAGTTGCGGATGGCCAGATAGATCAGCTTTGTTGCAGCATCATCGGTTGGAAGGCCGCCGCGGGTTTTGGTAGTTTTCCGGATGACCCGGTTCAGGCTTTCTATGGCGTTGGTGGTATAGATGATCTTGCGCACATCCGGGGGGAAGGCGAAGAACGGGATCACCTCCTGCCATGCCCGCCGCCAGCCCGGGGCGATCGAGGGGTATTTTTGGCCCCATTCATCCTCGAAAGCATCAAGGGCTTTGGCGGCCTCCCCGTCGTTTACGGCCTGATAAATCTGCTTCAGGCTTCTGGCCCCTTCCTTGCGATCTTTCCAGCCGCAGAAGTTCAATGAATGGCGCACCGGATGTACAATACATGTTTGCACGGTGGTATCTGGATAGGCCGCGTTGACAGCGTCGGGGAAACCCTTGAGGCCATCCACAACGGCGATCAGGATGTCCTCCAGCCCCCGGTTTTTGAGATTGCTCATAATGGACAGCCAGAATTTGGCCCCTTCATTGGCGGCAATCCACAGGCCCGGAACCTCACGCTCACCATCAGGGGTGACGCCCAGGGCCACGTATACGGCCCTGTTCTTGACCTGACGGCTCTCGGCATCGCGGATTTCAACACGTAGGGCATCAAGGAAAACGATCGGGTAAACCGGCTCCAAAGCCCGGTTTTGCCAGTCCGGGACCTCCTCCAGAACAGCATCGGCGACACGGCTGATCAGGTCGGCAGAGACCCGTAACCCATAGACTTCCTCAAGGTGGCTGCTGATATCACGGGTTGATAAACCAGCTGCGTAAAGCCCGGTAGTCTTGTCATCCATCCCGTCGATCCGGGTCTGGCCTTTCTGGATAAGTTCCGGCTCAAAACTGCCGTCACGGTCACGTGGGATATCAATCGGCACCGCCCCGTCATTGCCCTTCAGCACCTTGCGCGTCGCTCCGTTGCGCCGGTTGGTCTGCTGGCTGGCAGGTTCACCGTGTGGTTCATAGCCCGGATGCTCGGTCAACTCAGCCCCCAACATCCGCTCCATCGGCCGGACCTTCAGCTCTTTCATCAGACCCTTGTCGCCAAGTAAATCTTTGGGTCGTTCAACACCGCTAGGCAGCTCGCCCGGTAGTTCCTTGGAAATCGTCATTATCGTCATGCTCCTTCAGTTTGGAAGCATGGACCGAATTACTCATACACAGAAGACAGGACACTCTCTATCCTGACGAACTATGTTTCTGGAAAATCGCCCAAACGCATCGCGACCGAATTGAACAAGGACGGTATCCGAGCACCCAGCGGTGGCGATTGGGGGTTCAGTACCATAAACGGCAACGCCAAGCGCGGCACAGGCATCTTGAACAACGAGATATACATCGGGCGTCTCATCTGGAACCGACAACGTTTCCTCAAGGATCCAGATACGGGTCGCCGACAAGCGCGAATGAACCCCGAAGATGAGTGGATCATCCACGAAGTCCCGGAACTTCGCATTGTCGACGATGATCTTTGGGCGTCCGTAAAAGAACGGCAACTGCAGTTGAAACACAAGCGTGGTGGCGAACCGACATCGGAAAACCATTTCCGCGACCGCCGCCGCCCCAAGTATCTGTTCTCCGGGCTAACCAAATGCGCGTGCTGCGGTGGTGGCTACACCATGATCTCGGCTGATCTTGTCGGATGTGCAACAGCCCGCAACAAAGGGACGTGCGACAATCGCAAGAACATACGCCGTGATCATCTGGAAGCTCGAGTCCTGGGTGCTTTGCGTCATCACCTGATGGAACCGGCTTTGTTCAAAGAATTCTGCGACGAGTTTACCCGTGAAATGAACCTGCTGCGTATGGAGGGACGCGCCGCAATCGACGCCGCCGCCAGCGAAGTGAACGACTACCGGCTGACGCCGGTAGCATCATTTCGAGGAATGCAATTCCAGATACTGAAGTATGGTATCGTCAGTCACGTTGCCTGATGTGGTTGAGAAATATCCACGCGCCCAAAACCGCCTGCCCCGGTAGCGCTTGCGGAGTTCGGGAAATTCCATCTGCACCCGGCGCGATGAGCGCCCTTTGATCCGTTGCATAACCCTGGACAACGCGACATGTGGCGGCACGGATATGAACATATGGACGTGATCGCGGGCCAGAACGCCTTTTACGATATGAACGCCCATCTCGGCGCAAGCCTGGCGAATGATCTCGCGAATACGCTCGCGCATGGCACCTTGCAAAACCTTGTAACGGTATTTTGTCGACCAGACGACGTGACAGCGGTGATAAAATCTGGTATGTGATCCATTAGGTGGAAAGTGAAACGAATTGACCGTGAGTTGGACAGGTTGGTCGATGTCATACTCAAGGGCGGTGCCGCCGATCGTATCAACAAAACAATGGTCGAACTTGAGGCTCGAAAGAAAGAGCTAGAGATTGTACTGGCCAACGCCGATGAGCCACCCCCACTTCTGCACCCTGAGATGGCGGCGTTCTACCGCCAGCAGGTCGAGAAGCTGCATTCATCCCTGCAGGACGAGATCGAGGCGAAACGACTGGAAGCCACGGAAATCCTGCGCTCACTCGTCGATGAGATCATTTTGACGCCCACCGAAGACGAGATGCTCATTGATGTAAGAGGCGATCTTGCTGGAATCCTTGGCATTTCCCTCAAACGCAAAAAACCCGCCACAAGGGCGGGTCAATCGCAATTTGAGTTGGTTGCGGGAGTAGGATTTGAACCTACGACCTTCAGGTTATGAGCCTGACGAGCTACCGGGCTGCTCCATCCCGCGCCAAATAGAAGGCCTGTTTAGAACTCCCGAGGACAGACTGCAATGGTAAAATGACAGTTTTGAGAAACCTTTTAGCTGTCTTCGCTCGCATGAACAGAGCTGTTCGTTCATTCCTAACAACCCGTCATGCACCGGCATCGGATCTTTGGCGTTGCAGCCTAGGATTTGTGGATATTCATTTGAGTTAATTAGGGCGGCTGTAAAACGCGGAGCAATATTGGGCCACAGAAGCGGCTGCATATCGCAGTTGTAGCGGAGTAAAAGTCCGCCAGTTTGTGCCCTTCGTTTATTCGGAGGGCGGGAGATGTATTCTGTGGATATTTATAGTCGTGTGCGCCGTGCTTGTTTGAAGGACGGTATGTCTGGCCGAGAAGCGGCGCGGTTTTTCAACATGGCGTAATCAGGATCAGCACTCAGTTACCCCTGTTATTCTGGATGCACATGCAATTGAAAAGGAGACTGACCAATGGAATATTTTGCTGGTTTGGATGTGTCCATGGAAGAGACGCATATCTGCATTCTGGATCGTGAAGGGGCCCTTATTCGTGAAGGAAAAGCGAGCTCAACACCAAAAGCGATCGCTGACTTCCTCGCTTCTGGACCACCATGTGCCAAAGTTGTATTTGAAACGGGACGGATGGCACCAATGCTTTACCATGGGCTGACGGAGCTTGGTGTCCCGGTTGTTTGCATCGAGAGCAGGCAAGCATATCAGGCCCTTAAATCTCTGGCCGGCCACAAGACGGACCGCAATGATGCCCGCGGTTTGGCACACCTGGCGCGGACGGGATTCTACAAGCCGACCCATGTCAAATCACTGTCAGCGCACGCAATCCGGTCGCTGATCGCAGCCCGCAAGAAGCTGGTCGGACAGCGTGTGACGCTCGACAATCAGATCCGCGGTCTGGTCGTCGTCTTCGGCGTGCGGCTGCCACGAGCTTTGTCTCCGGCATTCAAAAACGCGGCGCTAAAAGTTAGCGATGGAGTGCCTGGCCTCCATGCCGCAATTTGCGGACTGTTCGCAGCACGCGAAGCAATCCTCGCGGCGGTTGCAGCCATTGATGGCGACATCAAAAAGATGACCCGCAAATCCGAAGTCTGCCAGCGCCTTATGACGGTACCAGGGGTCGGTCCGATCACAGCATTGGCCTTTGCCGCAGCAATTGATGATCCGTCGCGTTTCAGGAAATCGCGTGATGTGGGGGCGTATCTTGGACTGGTGCCGCGACGGCATCAATCTGGTGAAATCGACTACACGGGCAGCATCTCAAAGCGGGGCGACGTGCGCGTCAGAACGCTTCTCTATGAGGCCGCCAATGTGATGCTGACGCGGTATGCCGCTCCGCTCAAATTGAAGACATGGGCCCTCGCAATCGGTGCGCGCTCAACGATGAGAAAGGCCCGAGTGGCTCTGGCGCGTCGTCTGGCAATCATACTTCATGCCATTATGCGAGACAAAACTGACTTCCAGTCCGCGTAAGGCTTACGAGGCGACAACGAGGATTCCTAAATCAAAGTTCCCATCTGGGACGATGCCCGAGGGAGGGCGTGAGACACGGCGCCGATTCTGTAGCAACAGCCAAGACCAACGGTATGATTGCGGTTTCAACATTGCCGACCCACACCCAGCCAACCCCATCATGAACCTCAGAGTTCGAAGAGAACAAAGGCAACCTCTGACATCAAAAGCAGGAAACTCAGGAAACACGCATTGACAGATTAGAGAACAGATTAGAGAACAAAGATCGTAAGACGATCGCGAAGATGCTGCGCCATGAACTTCCGCCTGGGTATCGTCGGTCGGAAGCGCCTCGGCGGCCAACGCTTGATGGTTATGTTGGTGTGGTCGATGAGATACTGCGCACAGACAAAGCCCTGATCAAAAAGCAGCGACACACGGCCAAGCGCATCTTTGAACGGCTGCGCGATGAGCATGGATATGCCGGCAGCCTGACCACGGTGACCTATTACGTGCGCGAGCAAAAACGGCGCACCAAAGAGGTGTTTGTGCCGTTGTCGCATCGGCCGGGCCATGCGCAGGTTGATTTTGGTGAGACGCTGGGCGTGATCGGTGGCGTGGAATGCAAGATCCACTTCTTCGTGATGAGCTTGCCACATTCTGATGCGGTGTTTGTGAAGGGATATCCAGCTGAGACAACCGAGGCGTTTTGCGATGGCCATGTGTCCGCCTTTGCATTCTTTGGCGGCATTCCGCAATCCATTCTCTACGACAATACCAAGATCGCCGTGGCTCGGATACTCGGGGATAAGACGCGCATCCGCACACGTCGGTTTACGGAACTGCAGTCGCATTACTTGTTTGATGACAAGTTTGGCAGACCCGCGCGAGGGAACGATAAAGGCAACGTTGAGGGCATGGTTGGATACACCCGCCGCAACTTCATGGTTCCCGCACCTCGCTATGACAGCTTTGATGATCTGAACGCACATTTGGAAGAGAAGTGTTTAGCACGTCAGGACGATACGTTGCGGGGTCACACCCAAACCATAGGCGCACGCCTGATGTCGGATTTGGATGCTCTGATGGGATTGCCCGTCGCAGAATATGAAGCCTGCGATCACGTCAGCACGCGTGCAACGTCGATCTCAATGGTGCGCTATCGCAGCAATGATTACTCGGTGCCAGTAGCCTATGCGCACCACGATGTTCATGTGCGTGGGTTTGTGCATGAGGTTATCATCGGCTGCGGCAATGAGATTATTGCGCGGCACAAACGATCCTACACATCAGCGGATATGGTCTTTGACCCATTGCACTTTTTGCCCCTGCTTGAACAAAAGGTGGGTGCCCTGGATCAGGCCGCGCCTTTGCAGGGTTGGCATTTGCCAGATGTATTTGCCACGCTGCACCGACTGCTTGAAGCCAGAATGGGTAAGCCGGGCAAGCGAGAATACGTTCAAGTCTTGCGCCTTTTGGAGACCTTCGAAATGGATGTTGTGCAAGGCGCAATCCAGCAGGCAATAGATATGGGTGCAATTGGCTATGACGCCGTAAAACACCTTGTACTGTGTCGGGTTGAGAAGCGGCCACCACGATTGGATTTGGACTTCTATCCATACTTGCCCAAGGCCAATGTCGGCACAACACGCCCATCCAGTTACATGAGCTTGATGGGAAGGACCGCGGCATGACCGAAGCCCCTCGGATTCTTCTACGGCATCATCTTAAACAACTGCGACTGCCAACGTTCCAAGGCGAGTATGCCAAACAGGCGCAGCTCTGTGCTGCAGAGAACAAAGATCACATCCACTATCTGGCGCGGCTGTGTGAGATGGAATTGATCGACCGCGAACGCCGGATGATTGAACGGCGCATCAAAGCGGCGAAGTTCCCCAGCACCAAGAGCTTGGATAGCTTTGACTTCAAGATCATGCCAAGCTTGAACAAGCCCCTGACGATGGATCTGGCACGATGCGATTACGTTAATCGCAGGGAGAACATCATCGCGCTCGGCCCGTCAGGCACGGGCAAGACACACATCGCCCTGGGACTTGGGCTGGCTGCATGTCAAAGAGGACTGAAGGTGCGCTTCACAACGGCTGCGGCATTAGTCCATGATCTGATCGAGGCTCAAGATGAGCGGAGATTGCAGCGCCTTCAAAAGCAACTGACCAGCCAGAACCTGTTGATCATTGATGAACTGGGCTTCGTACCGCTCAGCAAATCTGGCGCAGAGCTGCTCTTCGAGGTCATATCCCAATGCTATGAACGCGGCTCCATCATCATAACCTCGAACCTGCCCTTCGATGAATGGACTGAAGTCTTTGGCTCTGAGCGGCTGACCGGTGCGCTACTCGATCGTTTAACCCATCACGTCCACATCCTCGAGATGAATGGCGAAAGCTATCGGCTCAAACACAGTCGCAACAACCGAAAATAACCAGCCCGCAATCACAGTCAGAATAATGCTGGCCTTATGGCCAGCATGCGCTTTGGCACGCTTCAGCTTTGTGACGAGCACGCGTGCAAAAGCGCCACAAAACATCAACCGAAGTGGCCCATTTTTACGCCGCGACATGGACCCATTTTACTCTGCGATTGACAGGCGGCGCAAAGTTCGGTCATCGCTGCATAGGATGTCTCGGTTGGATCGAAACGCCTCGCTATCCGTTTGATGTCCTTCAGCTTCTGAAAGTAATTTCGCTCATCCTCGGCCGCATCTTTATCCGAATAACCCGCTCCGTGACCTGCGCCACCACGTCAATCCTGAAATCGTCCGAGTCTCGAATTTGTCCCGGCCTTCGCTGCCAAAAGCACCAAGCAAAGCGTCTAAAAACCAGGTACTCCTCACCACTGACCAGAAACGCGCGCAACGCTTTGGGCGTGGAGTTCTGTTTGTGGGCACCCGCCTCGATCACGGAAGAGTCTTTCAACGAAAGACGCCGATCACCACCCCGCCACAAAAAATCCCCCGCCGAAGCGGAGGATGTTTGCCTCGTCGAGTCCGATAAAAATCACATGCGTGAGGCGACGTTTTCCCAGTTGACCAGGTTGTCGAGGAAGTTGGTCAGGTAGGCGGGGCGTTTGTTGCGGAAGTCGATGTAGTAGGAATGCTCCCAGACGTCGCAGCCCAGAAGGGCGGTCTGACCAAAGCAGAGCGGGTTCACGCCGTTCTCGGTTTTGGTGACTTTCAATGACCCATCCGTGTCCTTCACCAGCCAACACCAGCCCGAGCCGAACTGACCCGCGCCTGCGGCGGAGAATTGCGATTTGAACTCATCCACGCTGCCAAAGCTGTCGGTGATGGCTTTTTCCAGCTCGCCAGGCATGGACGAGGCACCGGGACCCATCATCTGCCAGAACTGGTTATGGTTCCAGAGCTGGCTGATGTTGTTGAAGATGCCGTTCTGGGCGACAGCAGAGGCGTCATAGGTGCCGGTGATGATGTCTTCCATCGACTTGTCGGCCCATTCGGTGCCATCAATCAGCTTGTTGCCGTTGGTGACATAGGCGTTTTGGTGCAGATCGTGGTGGTATTCCATCGTCTCGGCGCTCATGCCTTTGTCGGCCAGCGCGTCGTGGGCGTAGGGAAGATCGGGAAGTTCAAATGCCATGGGTCGGGCCCCTCGTTTGGTTGTCAGAGTTCACATAGACCTACATGGTAGCCCCCACCGGGCAAGGTCAAGCGTTTTGGTCGGAAATTTATGTGCTAAGACGCGCGCCCTGCCTTGCACAAGCAACATGTTGCATCCGATCAAGGGTCCGAACCCGTTTTTCCTGCGCAGCCCGATAATCGGCATTGGCCCCGGCGGCACCACCGTCCAGATCGCCAGCTGCAAACAGGCAGAGGGGGATCGGTGGTGCGCTTTCACTGTCGCAGAACACCTTTGTGCAGGTTTGGGATAACCTAGGGTGCCCCGGAGGATGTTGTCAGCGTGCCGTCAGCCCCGAGGGTCACCGTCACGTTATTGCTAGCGTCAAAATCGCCAAGCGAAACGTCAGCGGTATTTACGGTCACCGTGCTATAGCTGACCAACTCGTTCTCACCAAAACTGCCTGTGGTGACAAAGAATTCAAATTTCGGCGTTATCACGCGGGTCTCTGACGGCTCGGGGGACCATGTCATCCTGTAGCGCCCTAGGGTTATTGAGACACTCGTGAAGCTTATGCGGCGGCCTGGATTTTGTCCATTGCGTCACATCTGAACTGGTTTGGCGAACGGTGTCCGTGCCGCTGGATCGGCCATTCTTCGTTGTAATCCTCCTTGAGCTTTTGCAGGGCGGCCTGGAGTTCCTCGATGGTGTCGAAAGTTCTGACCCGGAGCGGGTTTTCCTTCAGGGTTCGAATGAATCGCTCGGCGCGGCCGTTGCCTTCGGGAGCGCGGACAAAGGACGGCGAGGATTTCGCGCCCGGCCAGGCAATCCCGTTCTGGAAGTCGTGGCCGATGTACTGCGAGCCATAACACCTTCGGAATGATGCTGATTGAGAGGCTATGACCGCCTGCGCAGCCCGCCGGGCAATGGTCAACCGCGATGAAGACGGCAACCTGCCGACCTGTGCCGGGAACGGTCCCCGTCATATCCGTGCCCCACATCTCATCGATGTTGTCCGGGATGATCGTGCCGTCATGGGCACGGGGGCCATGGGCGGGCCCATGGCATGGCTTCGCACAAAGCCCGTTCTCCCGCATGAGCCGGAGCACCCGCGCCTTCGAGGTTCGAATGCCCTTGCAGCGCAGACGTGCCCGGATCTTGCGGTGGCCCTCGCCATGGAACCTGCTGTCAGTGATCACTTGTTTGATCCTCTCGACCAGATCAGCGTCAGACATCGCTCCCCGAGGACCAGGGCGGCGGCGCGGCGCGGGTTCCGCCGGAAGCGGGCGCAAGTCACGATACACGCTTGCGCGGCCCACTCCCCAGACCCGGCACACCCGGGAAACGCCGTAGGCTTTGCCCGTGGAGATCGAGATGACGGCACTCATCGTTTCGACCTCCGGCGCCCGAAAGGGTGGCCCGCCTCCATCTTCGCGATCTTCTCATACAGAAGTTCGTTATCCATGGTGATCTCACCCACCCTGGCCCGCAGACGGTCAATCCCCTCATCGCGCACGTCGCGCGGACGGGACTTCAGGTTTGATGACCCTCCTTCGGGAAATGCATCCCGCCAACCGCTGACATCCGCAGCTGTCGCACCAAACGAACGTGCGACCAATTCAACATCTTCGCCGCGAAGAACGCGCGGAACGGCCTCTTGCTTGCGTGTAGCCGTAAGTCTCCGGCGCCGGGCCGGAGCCGGATCCGCTGCGATATGTGAAGTCTCCGCAGCTCCGGATCCTTCGCGCTCAACCTTCCTTTGTTCCGTCATGATACACCTCAATCATCCCCTTGGGTCATGTCTTGAACGGTGTCTCAAAAAACTCTAGGGCGGGGGAATCCCCATAAATCCTGAACCTGTTTGAATGCCAAAACTCATATTGGAAAACCAGGAGTTGGTTTCATTTGAAGGTTTATTGAAACCGTTCGATGTTAGTTGAATACTGGATGGCCCGGCCCCGCCGCTTCCTCGCATAATTTGTGGCCCTTGAAGGGGAGGAGCATCAAAATATTTGACGTCCCAAGCGCTCCCTAAATCGGACTGATTGGAATAACTCAAATCAGCTCTGATACCTGCTGCCACCGCAGAATTGCTTGCGCCAGCACCAACAACATAGGCGTTTGGAATTTGAAGGCTTGAGCCCGCGCCTCCACCAGAACGTACCATTTGAAAAGCACTTGTGCTTGCAAAGACGTCTGCGTCACCGCCAAGCTCGTCGGGGCGTTTAAGAAGGCTCAATTAGCATTTATTATGCGTGGCGACCTGTGATAGAACACACCATGAACAAAATTATGGGTGCGGCACATGGATCATCAGGCTTTTTTGGTGTGGCTTAACGAGATCGACAACCTTTCATCGAAACAACGGGCTGAAACCGGACGGCTCGTTGCCGGGGTTTCGTCGCTGGAAAGCGTGATCGATCTCCTTGAGGCGACTGTTCGCGAGGGGCGTATCTGTCCGCACTGCGCTTCGGGCGGTGCGATCATCAGAGGCCATGCAAGTGGCCTGACGAGGTTCTTTTGCAAAGGCTGTCGCAAAACCTTCAACGCGCTGACCGGGACGCCGCTTGCCCGCTTGCGCCACAAGGACAGGTGGGCAGAGTTTGCAGCTTCCCTGCGCGACGGCGAAACGGTAAAGGCGTCCGACGGGCGTTGTATGGTGGCCGACACCACAGCTTTTCGTTGGCGTCATCGCTTTCTTCAGGCTGTAACGGTCGGTGCGGTCAAGCTGTGCGGGATCGTCGAAGCCGACGAGACGTTCTTTCCGCGCAGCCGGAAAGGGGAGCGTAATCTCTCTCGAAAAGCCCGCAAACGCGGGGGAAAGGCCTCAAAACGCGGATTGTCGAAGGAGCAGGTTCCGGTCCTCGTTGCAGTCGACCGATCAGGCACCACCATCAGTGCTGTCTTGCCTGCGGTGACAGCCGAACATCTCAAAACGGTTCTGCAGCCACGTCTTGATGGGGACGCTCTCCTGGTGACCGATGGCTGCACCGGGTACCCGCCCTGCGCCGCAGAAATGGGCGTCAGCCATGAAAGTCTCAACCAGACCGCCGGAGAACGTGTCCGTGGTGAATTGCACATTCAAACCGTGAACAGTCGGCATGAGCGGTTAAAGACCTTTCTGCGCCGCCATCGGGGTATCGCAACCAAATACCTGGACAGCTACCTTCGGTGGTTCCACCTTGCCGTCCTTCCGAGCCACCAAACGCCGCGCGCGATACTTGCCGCAGCAGCAGGCATCCTGCCTGTAATACGCCACGCATAATCAATGCTAATTGAGCCTTTAAGAAAGACACAGAAGTTTTGGCTACTGGGGCCGTTGTTTACAAAATATATGTTGTAGGTCGCGGTCAAAGCACTCTCCCTTGAGTTTTTTATCAAAACACCCATTGATATTTTGAAGGCACGTGGAGTTGATTTTTTTTGGCTCAATTAGCATTGATTATGCGTGCCAACCTGTAACAGAACACACCATGAACAAAATTATGGGGTGCGGCACATGGATCATCAGGCTTTTTTGGTGTGGCTCAACGAGATCGACGACCTTTCATCGAAACAACGGGCTGAAACCGGACGGCTCGTTGCCGGGGTTTCGTCGCTGGAAAGCGTGATCGATCTCCCTGAGGCGAATGTTCGCGAGGGGCGTATCTGTCCGCACTGTGCTTCGGGCGGTGCGATCATCAGGGGCCATGCAAGTGGCCTGACGAGGTTCTTTTGCAAAGGCTGTCGCAAAACCTTCAACGCGCTGACCGGGACGCCGCTTGCCCGCTTGCGCCACAGGGACAGATGGGCAGGGTTCGCAGCTTCCCTGCGCGACGGCGAAACGGTAAAGGCGTCCGACGGGCGTTGTATGGTGGCCGACACCACAGCTTTTCGCTGGCGTCATCGCTTTCCCGAGGCCGTAACGGTCGGTGCGGTCAGGCTGTGCGGAATCGTCGAAGCCGACGGGACGTTCTTTCCGCGCAGCCGGAAAGGGGAGCGTAATCTCTCTCGAAAAGCCCGCAAACGCGGGGGAAGGGCCTCAAAACCCGGATTGTCGGAGGAGCAGGTTCCGGTCCCCGTTGCGGTCGACCGATCAGGCACCGCCATCAGTGCTGTCTTGCCTGCGGTGACAGCCGAACATCTCAAAACGGTTCTGCAGCCACGTCTTGATGGGGACGCTCTCCCGGTGACCGATGGCTGCACCGGCTACCCGCCCTGCGCCGCAGAAACGGGCGTCAGCCATGAAAGTCTCGACCGGACCGCCGGAGAACGTGTCCGTGGTGAATTGCACATTCAAACCGTGAACAGTCGGCATGAGCGGTTAAAGACCTTTCCGCGCCGCCATCGGGGCATCGCGAGCAAATACCTGGACAGCTGCCTTCGGTGGTTCCACCTTGCCGTCCTTCCGAGCCACCAAACGCCGCGCGCGATACTTGCCGCCGCCGCAGGCATCCTGCCTGTAACACGCCACGCATAATCAATGCTAATTGAGCCTTTTTTTTTTTTTTGATACAGAATAATCTTCTGTGCTCTCACTCTCTCAGGAGCTGTGGCACTTGTCACGCAACATACGCTTACCCAGGGTTTTCAGCACATAATCCATTGTTTTAAATATTAATTATCAAAGGCCGGTTGCTCGTAAACGCCGCAGCGGCAGCAGATCTAACTTTCTGGAAAAGAATGAAAGCCAGATACACAAACGCGCACTTAAAAAGAGTTTGAGTGCATGATGCAACTGCAGACTGACTGCAGGTGATGATCGACCGCAGCACTTCGTGATACGATCCGAAAAGCGGAAATCAAAAGGGGCGCACTTCGAATGCACCCCAATTTGTAGCCTCAAGCGAGATAGCCCACTTCGCCACCCGGCTCTGTCGCGTCTTTGAGCAGGTTGAACGCATATTCGGCCACCGAGCGGAAGCAGACGATCTGCACCGATGTCGCGGTCGGCATCCAGAAGGCGGCCGGAATCTGCGCCATGCGGGTGCGGCGGAAATCGCCGGGCGTGAAAGCATCGGACGCCATGTCGACGGGCATCAGCTTGGCGACGATTTCGCGCGCCCCTGCACCGTCGAGATGGAACATCGCGCGGGCGTCCGAGACATTGACGGCCAGGTAATGCTGTCCGGTCAGGGCCTCGTTCAGCTCGGACAGTTTGGCGTCAACCTCGGCGTAGGGCACAAAGATCAGCAGTTCGTCAGGCGACATCCATGCCGCGCCGCTGTCGCCTGCCATTTCGATCTTGCACATCGCGGGCACGGCCACGCCGGTGACAGCCTTCACAGCCGCCTTCAGCTTGGTCGATTTCAGATTGCCGCGCAGGGTGATCATGCCGTGCAGGCCCATCGCCTCGACACGGACATATCCCTCAAATTTAGCGCGGTTCAGGGGGCTTACCGGATCAGACATTCTGCTTCTCCCCGTCCTTATCATAGAAAACCTGATCGACGATCCTGGCCTTGATCACATGGCCATCGACCTTGGGGAAGTCGATCACTTCGCCCATGCGATCCGGGCCATGCAGCACGAGGCCCATGGCGATGCCCTTGTTCAGCGTCGGCGAATAGTAGCTGGACGTCACCCGGCCCTGCACATTGCGCTGACCATTGGCGTTGTTTCCCTCGGCCACGGCATAGGCGCCGTCCGGTAGCACGCTGCCATCAATGGTTTCCAGCCCCACCAGTTTCCAGCGGTTCGGATCGGCCATATGGCTGCGTTCCTGTGCGCGTTTGCCAAGGTAGTCGTCTTTCTTCTTGGAAATCGCCCAACCCATGTTCAGGTCCTGCGGGATCACCGTGCCGTCGGTTTCATCGCCGATCATGATGAACCCCTTTTCGGCGCGCATGACGTGCAACCCTTCTGTGCCGTAGGTGGTGACGTTGTATTCCGTCCCTTCCGCCAGCAGCTTGTCCCACAGCGCGCGGCCATAGGAGGCGGGAATCGCTATCTCATAGCTCAGTTCACCCGAGAAAGAGATGCGATAGGCGCGGCAGGGCACACCATCCAGCGTGATGTCCTTGAAGCCCATGAAGGGCAGCCCTTCGGCTGAAATATCGTCGCTGGTCAGTTTCTCCAGCACCTTGCGGGCATTGGGGCCAACCACGGCGATCTGGGCGTATTGCTCGGTCACGTTGGCGGTATAGACCTGCCAGTCCCACCATTCGCATTGCAGCCAGTCTTCCATATGGCCGTGAATGGTTTCCGCCCCGCCAGTGGTGGTGTGGCAGAGGAACGTGTCCTCATCCAGCCGTACAACCACGCCGTCATCAATCAGGAAACCGTTTTCACCGCACATCAACCCATAGCGGCATTTGCCCGGCTTCAGCGTGGACATCATGTTGGTGTAGAGCATGTCGAGGAACTTGCCCGCGTCCGGACCTTTGACAATGATCTTGCCCAGGGTCGAGGCATCCAGCAGCGCGAGGCTGTCGCGGGTGCCATCGATTTCACGGATCACCGCATCTTCGACGCTTTCACCGGAGTTCTGGAAGCAATAGGGCCTGCGCCACGCGCCAACGGGTTCGAAGAACGCGCCGTTTTCCTCGTGCCATTCATGCAGCACGGTTTTGCGGATCGGCTGAAAAATCTCACCCCGTGCTTCGCCTGCAATCGCCGCCATGGAGATCGGCGTATAGGGCGGGCGGAAGGTGGTGGTGCCGGTCTGCGGGATCGGTTGATTGAGCGCATCAGAAAGGATCGCAAGACCGTTGATATTGCTCAGCTTGCCCTGATCCGTCGCCATGCCCAGAGTGGTATAGCGTTTGGCGTGTTCGACGCTTTCATAGCCCTCGCGCGCGGCCAGCTGCACGTCAGAGACTTTGACGTCGTTCTGATAATCCAGCCAGGCTTTCATCCGCAATGCCGGACCGGCCCCTTGGGGCATCAGCCAGATCGGTTCGATCATAGCCTCGTTCGCCGCCTCGGCAGTGGGGGCTTTCGCGGCTTTCACCTTGCGGCCCAGAGCCTTGGCCGCGGTTCTTCCAGCGGCGTCTGCATCGGCCAGTGTAGAGGCCAGATCAAGCGCGCCATTGGCGGCCCCTGCGGGCACAACAAAGGCTTCCCCTACGGCACCTGTCGGAGATTTATGCACATCCAGGCGGAACATGGCCGCGGCCTCGTCCCAGATCAGCTTGCCACCGCAATGCGACCACAGATGCACAACTGGCGACCAGCCGCCCGACATGGCAACGGCGTCGCATTTAATCTCTTCCAGCACGGCGCCTTCGCCAGCCTGCGCACAGATCGCCACGCCGGTCACACGGCGGGTGCCTTTGACCTTGGAGATCGCCTTGCCGTTCTCAACACGAATGCCAAGCGCGCGCGCCTCGTTCGCCAGCGCCCCACCGCCACCTGCGCGGGCGTCGATAATGGCGGGCACGTCCAGACCGCTATTTTTAAGGGTGATGGCGGTGCGATAAGCATCATCGTTGTTGGTGACAACCACCGTGCGGTCGCCAACAGAGACGCCAAAATTGACCACGTAATCTCGCACAGCAGAGGCCAGCATGACGCCGGGAATGTCATTTCCTGCGAAACTGATCGGGCGTTCAATCGCCCCCGTGGCGGTGATGATCTGCCCTGCGCGGATGCGCCACAGACGGTGGCGCAGGCCCGGTGCATCGGGTTGATGATCGTTCACCCGCTCGTAGCCCAGCACATATCCATGGTCGTAAACGCCTGCGCCCATCATACGGGTGCGCAGGGTCACATTTGACATTTCCTGAAGTTCACTCAAGGTTTCTTGAACAAACTTATCCACAGGCTCGCCATTAATGGGGAGGCCTTCAACCACAGCGCGACCGCCCCAATCGGCAGTCTGCTCGATCAGCATGACTTTCGCCCCGGAAAGAGCCGCCGCCTTGGCCGCTTGCAGGCCCGCAACGCCGCCACCGATCACCAAAATATCGGTGAAGGCGTGGAAATGTTCATACTTGTCCTGATCGCGGTCTTTGGGCGCCTGACCCAGACCGGCTGATCGGCGGATGAACGGCTCGTAAACATGTTTCCAGAACGAGCGCGGGTACATGAACATCTTGTAATAGAAGCCTGCGGGCAGGAACCGGCTGAGGTGCTTGTTGATCGCGCCCACGTCAAACTCGAGGTTCGGCCAGTGGTTCTGACTGCGGCAGGTCAGCCCGTCAAACAGCTCGGTCGTGGTGGCGCGCTGGTTGGGTTCAAACCGTGCGCCCTGCCCCATGTTGAACAGCGCGTTGGGTTCTTCCCCGCCGCTGGCCACGATGCCGCGCGGACGGTGATATTTGAACGAGCGGCCCACCATCATCTGGTTGTTGGCCAGAAGGGCCGAAGCAAGTGTGTCACCTGCCCGCCCCTCAAGGCGTTTACCATTAAAGGTGAAATTCACGGTTTTTGAGCGGTCGATCAGGCGACCGCCATTTGCCAGACGTGTGCTCATGAGAACTCTCTCCAGCTCCAACCCGGCACTTTGGCCGAGATCTTGTCTTTGATATCTTGAGGCGGCCCAAGGGTTTGCGCCGCGTAGGTCCCGTAGACCTCAAGGGTCACGGTGTTGCGCGCCGCCAGAAACCACTTGCCGCAGCCATTGGCGTGCCGCCAGCGCTCCAGATGCACGCCCTTGGGGTTTTCCTTCATGAACAGATAGTCATGAAACTGGTCATCACCCGAGCCGGGACCAAAGCGTTTCAGATGCGCCTCGCCACCGGCAGCGAATTCGGTCTCTTCGCCGGTAACACCACAACAGGGACAGGTGAGGATCAGCATGGGGCCATTCCTTTTGATGGAATCAGAAACGCACACACGGCAAAGGCGGACGCCAAAAGACGCCCGCCTGCTGTGGTTGCGTGAGTGTTGGTTTTATTCGACGATCGTGGTGCCTTCCGCCGGGAGGGCAGCGGGGTCAGGTTCCACGACGACAGGGTCTGCACCCGCGCCACCCGGATGCTCGGTGCCGGTTGAGCCGCCGCCAATGGCGCCGATGAGGACGAGAACGCCCAGCGCAGCAACGGCAAACAGCGCCCAGAACAGTCCTGTGCCACCCCCGCCAGAGCTGAGGTGATTGGGCGGATAGTTACGAGAGCGCAGTGAATGATCTTGGTCGGCCATGATGTGATCTCCTTTCTGTGTGGTAGAAAGGATGGGGGTGCGACCTGCCCCCGTGAAGAATGAGCGGAAACCTCCGGGCAAAACGGGCAGAACCCCGCGTGTTGGGCGGGTTGGCATGCGCCGGTTTCCGCTAGAGGGTAAATTCCGCACGATTCAGGCGGGACGTTGCCGCCGCGTTCAAGAATTTTCGAAAATTCTTGGCAAATTTCTTCGAAGAAATTTGGGTCTGGCATCAGTGTGCGACCCCCGCCGCGACGCTTTCATCAATAAAGCGCCCCTCTTTGAAGCGATCGAGGTTGAACGCCTCGGTCAGCGGAGAATGCCCGGTCGCCATCAATTCGGCAAAGCCAAAGCCCGAGCCCGGGATCGCCTTGAACCCGCCGGTGCCCCAGCCGCAGTTGATAAACATGTTTTCAACCGGTGTTTTGGACAGGATCGGTGAACGATCCCCGGTCACATCCACGATCCCGCCCCATTGGCGCAGCATCTTGAGGCGCGAAATCATCGGGAAGGTTTCGATCAGGGCGCGCACGGTTTCTTCGATATGGTGGAAGCTGCCGCGCTGGGTGAAGGCATTGTGCCCGTCGGTGCCGCCGCCAATCACCATCTCGCCCTTGTCCGACTGGCTCATGTAGCCGTGCACGGTGTTGGCCATGACGACCACGTCCATGCAGGGTTTGATCGGCTCGCTGACCAGCGCCTGAAGCGGCACGGATTCGATGGGCAGACGGAAGCCCGCCATCGACGCCACGTCGCCCGAATGCCCGGCCACGACCACGCCCAGCTTGTCGCAATCAATCTGACCCTTGATCGTCTCGACCCCGATGACCTTGCCGCCCTCTTTGCGCACTCCGGTGACTTCGCATTTCTGGATCACATGCATGCCCATATCAGAACAGGCGCGCGCATAGCCCCAGGCCACCGCATCATGGCGCGCGGTGCCGGCACGGGCCTGCCACAGAGCGCCCAGCACCGGATAGCGCGGTCCATCCAGATTGATGATCGGCACCAGTTCTTTCACCCGCGCGGGACTGATGAATTCGGTTGTCACCCCTTGCAGGGCATTGGCGTGGGCCGTGCGTTCATAGCCGCGCACCTCGTGCTGGGTCTGGGCCAGCATCATCACGCCGCGGGGGCTGAACATGACGTTATAGTTCAAATCCTGGCTCATGGTTTCGTAAAGGCTGCGCGCCTTTTCGTAGATCGCCGCCGAGGGATCCTGCAGATAGTTCGAGCGGATGATCGTGGTGTTGCGCCCGGTGTTGCCGCCGCCCAGCCAACCTTTTTCGATGATCGCCACATTGGTGATCCCGTGGTTCTTGCCCAGATAATAGGCCGTGGCCAAACCATGCCCGCCTGCGCCGATGATGATCACATCGTATTTCTTCTTTGGCTCGGGCGAGGCCCAGGCCCGTTCCCAGCCAGTGTGATACCGGGCAGCTTCTCGGGCGATGGCAAAGGCAGAATAACGTCTCATGCGCGCTCTCGGACTAGGGGTGGAATCGCGGGAGGACCCGCAGTGCCTTGGGTATGCGGTGAAACCACCCTGTAAAGGTGACCCCGCGCGACAGATAACACAAAAAACACGACATGCGCTCCTATGCCGCCCGCTGCGTCAAAAGATGTGATGCTTTGTCCCTTTTTTCCCGGGCCGCGCGGGTTTACATGGGGATCAACCAAGGAGACACCATGACGTTCTGGATCATCATCGCCCTGATTGCGCTGGCCGTGTCTGCGCTGTTTGTTCGTGCAGCCATCCATGGGCGTGCCGGAGAGGTGCCCCCTGCCGCCTATGATCTTCAGGTGTACCGGGATCAGTTGAAGGAAGTGGACCGCGATCTTGCCCGTGGTGTCATCAGCGACGCCGAGGCCGAGCGCGTGCGCACCGAAGTGTCGCGCCGTATTCTGGCCGCCGACGCCCAGTTGAAAGAAGGCGGAGAAGATGGCGGCCAACCCAACAGCTCGGGTCTGCTGGTCTGCGGGATTGCCCTTGTGGCGGTCGTTGGCGGTTCGATGTTGCTTTACAACGACATCGGAACGCCGGGGTTTGAGGATTTGCCAATCAAGGCGCGCATCGCCGCTTCGGACGAGTTGCGGGCCAATCGCCTGACCCAGACCGAGGCCGAGGCGCGCATGCCCGCCCCCCATCCTGTCGAAGCGGCCAGTGAAGAATTTCTGGCCTTGATGGAGCAGTTGCGCGAAAAAGTCGCCGATCACCCGACCGATATTCGCGGCCTCAGCCTGTTGTCGCGCAACGAAGCGGCGCTTGGCAATCTGAGTGCCGCAATCGACGCCCAGCAAAAGCTGCTTTCGGTGCGCGGTGAGGCGGCGGATGCAGCCGATTACACTTATCTGGCTGAACTCAAGATTGGCGCTGCGGGCGGATATGTCTCGGACGAGGCCGAAACGGCGCTGCGTCAGGCGCTCAACCTTGATGCCACATACCCCTTTGCACGCTATTATCTGGCGCAATACCTGATGCAGGTGGATCGCCCGGACGCCGCTTTTCGCACCATGGAGGGTCTGATCGTCGACGGCCCGGCCAACGCCCCCTGGGTGATGGCCACGCGCGAACAGATGGAAGAAGTGGCCTGGCGCGCCGGCGTGATGAATTACGAGCTCCCGCCTGCCCCCGGGACTGCGCCCACAGGCCCCAGCGCCGAGGATATCGCCAACGCCCAGGAGATGAGCGAGGAGGACCGGCTTGTGATGATCGAAGGCATGGTGTCTGGCCTTGCCGAGCGTCTGGCCAATGAGGGCGGTCCGCCCGAAGACTGGGCGCAGTTGATCCGCGCGCAAGGCATTCTGGGCGAGATCGGTCAGGCCAACACCATCTGGCAAGAGGCGCAACAGGTCTTTGCCGACAATACCGACGCTCTGGAAACCCTGCGCCGCGCCGCCCATGATGCCGGTGTGATCCAGTGATATTGGACGATATGGAGAGGTTTGGTGCCGCCCTCCCCTCCATGCGGGCCGTGATTGGCCTGGACCTTGGGGACAAGACCATCGGCGTGGCGCTGTCTGATCCGTTGCTCTCGGTGGCCAGTCCGATTGAAACCATCCGGCGCAAGAAATTCGGGTTGGATGCAGCCCGTCTGCTTGAGATTGTCAGCCAGCGAAATGTGGGCGGACTCATCCTGGGCCTGCCGCGCAATATGGATGGCTCGGAGGGGCCGCGCTGTCAGTCAACCCGCGCCTTTGCCCGCAATCTGGAAAAGCTGACCGATCTGCCAATTGGCTTTTGGGATGAGCGCCTGTCGAGTGTCGCCGCCGAGCGCGCGCTGCTTGAGGCGGATGCGTCACGAAAACGTCGCGCAGAGGTTATCGACAACATCGCCGCCTGCTATATCCTGCAGGGAGCGTTGGATCGCCTGAAGCATATGAGAGCAGAGCCGTGAGTGAACTTCCCGTCTGGACACGTGACGAAATCGAAAGCCCCTGCATCAAGATTTGCGTGGTCCATCCGAGGCGCGCATCTGCACCGGGTGCTATCGCAGCATCGACGAGATTGGCCGCTGGTCCAAGATGGAGGCCGATGAACGGCGCGAGATCATGGCCGCCCTGCCCGACCGCGCCAGCATGCTGACAAAACGCCGTGGCGGGCGCGCGGCGCGGCTCAATCGAGACTGAGCGTTACTCTCGGACCGTCGCTCACATCTGGTGGGCTGCTGTGGATCTGCTGTCTGCAAACCTGCTGACTGGCCTTGCCAATCCGACCTAAACCTCTGACGTTTCTAATCCGAACCGGACACTCAAAGCGGCATCATTGATCGCCGGGAGCGGGGGATGGAGCCCGTCTCTTCTGCTATGTTTGTGAGGGCCTTGTCTGGGGAAACTGGCCTCGTCCGGTATCCAGGATGTGGTGCTTGGTGGTCTTAAGAAGTTCAGGGGATTGTCGGCTAAACCCACCCCGTCGAACTTCCAAATTTGAAATTTCCATTTCGAACGACTAAACTACTGCTCAACGAAAAAAAACACTTGAGCGGTTTCACATTGCTAAATCATATTCAACTCGCTTGGGATTCGTTCCTGAGCCCCATGCTTCAACGCCCAAAGAGGTTACAGATTGCTGCCCTTTGTCACCGCGGCGAAGGCGATAAAAGAGAGTTCCTGCTCATCACAAGCCGGGACACTGCGCGCTGGATCATTCCAAAGGGCTGGCCAATCCGGGGACTGAAGGCAAACGAGACCGCCCTGCGTGAGGCATGGGAAGAGGCTGGTATCAAAGACAGCGTTGCAAACGAAAACCCGGTCGGCACCTACACCTACCAGAAACGCAAGACCAATGGATTTGCCATTCCGGTCGAAACACTGGTGTATTCTGTTGCTGTGAACGAGGTGTCTGAAGACTACCCCGAGGCCAGTGAACGTGAACGAAAATGGGTCAGCGCAGAAACCGCTGCGGAGTTGGTTAACGAAACCGAACTTAAATCCATTTTCCGCGATCAATAGCTGTCGCTTTTAGTCAAATAGAGACGTTGATCTATCGCTCCTGAAACCGTTATGAGTTCGCCTCAAACGAGGGACTGATACATATGGCGCAACAACAGGGCGATCCACGCCATTTGGAGACGCTGGATCGCGATCTGGCACGCTTTTCCAATCTGGAAACGGCCACGAGCTTGGTGGCACGCCCGACAGTCGGCGTGGGCATTTCATTTATCTTGGCTCAATTAGCATTGATTATGCGTGGCGTGTTACAGGCAGGATGCCTGCGGCGGCGGCAAGTATCGCGCGCGGCGTTTGGTGGCTCGGAAGGACGGCAGGGTGGAACCACCGAAGGCAGCTGTCCAGGTATTTGGTCGCGATGCCCCGATGGCGGCGCGGAAAGGTCTTTAACCGCTCATGCCGACTGTTCACGGTTTGAATGTGCAATTCACCACGGACACGTTCTCCGGCGGTCCGGTCGAGACTTTCATGGCTGACGCCCGTTTCTGCGGCGCAGGGCGGGTAGCCGGTGCAGCCATCGGTCACCGGGAGAGCGTCCCCATCAAGACGTGGCTGCAGAACCGTTTTGAGATGTTCGGCTGTCACCGCAGGCAAGACAGCACTGATGGCGGTGCCTGATCGGTCGACCGCAACGGGGACCGGAACCTGCTCCTTCGACAATCCGCGTTTTGAGGCCTTTCCCCCGCGTTTGCGGGCTTTTCGAGAGAGATTACGGTCCCCTTTCCGGCTGCGCGGAAAGAACGTCCCGTCGGCTTCGACGATTCCGCACAGCTTGACCGCACCGACCGTTACGGCCTCGGGAAAGCGATGACGCCAACGAAAAGCTGTGGTGTCGGCCACCATACAACGCCCGTCGGACGCCTTTACCGTTTCGCCGTCGCGCAGGGAAGCTGCGAACCCTGCCCATCTGTCCCTGTGGCGCAAGCGGGCAGGCGGCGTCCCGGTCAGCGCGTTGAAGGTTTTGCGACAGCCTTTGCAAAAGAACCTCGTCAGGCCACTTGCATGGCCCCTGATGATCGCACCGCCCGAAGCACAGTGCGGACAGATACGCCCCTCGCGAACATTCGCCTCAGGGAGATCGATCACGCTTTCCAGCGACGAAACCCCGGCAACGAGCCGTCCGGTTTCAGCCCGTTGTTTCGATGAAAGGTCGTCGGTCTCGTTGAGCCACACCAAAAAAGCTTGATGATCCATGTGCCGCACCCCATAATTTTGTTCATGGTGTGTTCTATTACAGGTTGGCACGCATAATCAATGCTAATTGAGCCTTTATCTTTGTCGTGCTGGCCGGTTTGGCCGCAATGTTGTTGTTCGGCCAAGCCAATAACATGCTGATCGTCGTCGCCGCCGCCTGTCTTGGGGCTTACATGGCGCTGAATATCGGGGCCAATGATGTCGCCAATAATATGGGTCCTGCGGTTGGTGCGAATGCGCTATCCATGGGAGAGGCGATTGCCATCGCGGTGATTTTTGAAAGCGCAGGTGCGTTGATTGCCGGTGGTGATGTCGTATCGACCATTGCCAAGGGCATTATTGCCCCTGAAAGCATGGGCACCGCGTCGGTCTTTATCTGGGCGATGATGGCGGCGCTTTTGTCCGCAGCTTTGTGGGTCAATCTGGCGACATGGTTTGGCGCACCGGTCTCGACAACACACTCCGTTGTTGGCGGCGTCATGGGGGCCGGTATTGCGGCCGCTGGATTTGCGGCCGCCAACTGGCCAACGATGAGCAAGATCGCTGCAAGCTGGGTCATCTCACCCGTCTTGGGCGGGGCTATTGCCGCGTTGTTTCTGGCTTTGATCAAGTCACGTATCATCTATCGTGAAGACAAGATCGCAGCGGCGCGTGTGTGGGTCCCGGTCCTGGTGGGCATCATGGCGGGGGCATTTTCGACCTACCTGGCGCTGAAAGGTTTGAAGAAGATCATCAAGATAGACCTGCCAACGGCCCTTCTGATCGGGGCCGTCATTGGGGGGCTGATCTGGGTTGTGATGATACCGGTTATCCGCAAGCAGTCCGAGGGTTTGGAAAACCGCAACAAATCCCTCAAGGTTCTGTTCAGTATTCCTTTGGTCGTTTCTGCAGCCCTGCTCAGTTTCGCGCATGGCGCAAACGATGTTGCAAATGCGGTTGGTCCGTTGGCCGCCATCGTTCAGGCGTCGCAGTCGGGGGACTTCATGCAAGCCGCCTCAATCCCGATTTGGGTCATGGTCATCGGGGCCTTCGGCATTTCGTTTGGCTTGTTCCTTTTCGGTCCTAAACTGATCCGGATGGTCGGCGGCCAGATTACCAAATTGAACCCGATGCGGGCCTATTGCGTTGCGCTTTCCGCAGCGATCACTGTCATCGTTGCCAGCTGGCTGGGTCTGCCGGTCAGCTCAACCCATATTGCGGTCGGAGCCATGTTCGGCGTGGGCTTCTTCCGGGAATGGGACGCGGAACGACGGATCAGAAAAGCACGGCTCGCGATGCCGGAACGGGCCGGCTATGCGCTGGAAGAACGCCGTCGGCGCAAACTGGTCCGGCGCTCGCACTTCATGACGATTATTGCAGCATGGGTCGTAACCGTTCCAGCAGCAGCGATTTTGTCAGGGACGATCTTCTTCCTGATCAGTTCCGCCATGGGGTGAGGTCGGCCCCACAACGTGGCGGAGTTCGAGGGCGTGTCTGCTTTCGCTAATTGCGCATCCCGACCGCTTTTCGCATGTCCTGATCTTGCATATGATACCAGCGGCCTTAATGTCTGACTCACTTTTGTGATTTCAAATTTACTGCATTTCTGAATCAATGGCCTCCAGAAGCAAGGAGGTGCTCATGGGTGGGGCAGTCAAGATTACGCGCACAGATATGTCCGCGCAAGATTTGCGTTGTGCTGCAAAGCGAACCAGGGATGGTCGTGTTGTCCGTCGAATACTCGCCATAGCGCTGGTGCTTGACGATGTGGATCGCGCAACAGCGGCCCGTAGCAGCGGTATGGATCGCCAAACTCCCAGAGACCGGGTGCATCGCTACAATGCAGAGGGCCTTGGTGGGCTTTCTGATCGGTGTGGCAAGGGTGCAAAGCCACGCCTGTCCCTGGAGCAACAGGCGCTGTTTGTGGCTTGGGTTGAGGCTGGGCCTGACCCGGCAAAAGATGGCGTAGTGCGGTGGCGCTGTGCCGATTTGCAGGTCCGCGTTGAAGAAGAATTCGACGTAAAGCTACATGAACGTACGATTGGCAAGTATCCAGCCAGGCATGGTTTTCGTCGCCTTTCCGTGCGCCCGGAGCATCCCAAAACTGATCCCGCTGCACAGCAGGCTTTTAAAAAAACTTTGCCAGCCTCATAGCCGATACCCTGCCAAAACATGCAAAGGGGAAGCCGCTTGAGGTATGGTTCCAGGATGAAGCCCGCGTCGGGCAGCAAGGAACCCTCACCCGCAAATGGGCCAGGCGTGGAACCCGCCCGCGCGCACCACGTGATACGCGCTGCAAATGGAGCTGTATCTTCGGCGCAGCCTGTCCTGCCTGTGGCACGGCGGCTGGGCTGGTCCTGCCTTACGTCAACGCCGAAGCAATGGGGCTGCATCTCGATGAGATCGCAAAGACAATCGCACCCGGCGCACATGCCTTGCTCATCATCGACGGGGCTGGTTGGCACGGAGCAAAATGCTTGCAGGTGCCAGATAATACTACACTCGTAAAACTGCCCCCATACTCACCGGAATTGAACCCAATGGAAAACGTTTGGGCCTATCTGCGGTCGAACAAACTCGCTGTCTCTGTCTTCGACACATATGAAGAAATCCTCGAAAAATGCGCCCGGGCCTGGAACTTCTTTGCGAACGACCCTGAACGCATAACTTCAATCACAGATCGAGAATGGATAAAGGTCAATTAATTGGGCCGTTGGTATGATATGGAACGTAACGGCCTGGAGTATCAGGTCTGTAAACGTTATCGCACCGCATCGCGGTGGCTTTGCCAGGCCGAAAACCCGGTATAGACCAGCCCGATAAACGCCCCGACAAGCCCGCCCAGATAGCTGAAATTGTGCATGGTGCCGGCGCGGGCAAAGGCGACCGGGTCCGAGACCTCGCGCCCTTCCACCCAAGGTGGCAAACTGTTGGCATCAATGGTCAGCATGGCCATCACCAAGGCGGCCACGCCCATCGCAAAGGTCGCCACCACCACAATTGTCGCCACCACCACAATTGTCGCCGCCATCATGTAGGTCTGCCAGAATCGGGTAATGTCCCTCACGAACAAGGCCGTGAGATAGATGGGAACTCCCAGTATCAGCCCCATCCACCAGTTGGCCAGCGCCCCGACCAGAGACGCGCCCCAGCGGTTTTGCAGGGAGGGATCAATCCAGAACTGCTGAAACTTGAATTCGTGGAAATAGCCCGGCGCGACGGAGTAGGAAATCTGATTGTGCGCCGCGCCATAGATCGCCGCGAGGATGCAGGAGAACAGCAGCGGAGGAGATACAGCAGGTGGGTCATCAGCGGGCCTCGAGCCAGTCGCGTGAACCTGTGGGCAGTTCGGGGCGGAAATAGGCGATCATGCGGCCCTCGGGCGGAGCCGTGGCAGTACCGGTCCAGGGGGCCACGCCATGCAGGGCATGACGATGCACCAAAGTGGCCTCGCCCGGCAGGGCGGGCAGCGTGACGCGCGGGCAGGTTTCAAACACCTCGCGGCGGGCCGTCTGGTATGTCTCGGTCAGGTCAACCTCGGCCCATTGATCCTCGGGGAGCGGCCCGAGTGCTGCCTCAAACGCCGCCTGCATGATCTTATGACTCCCCTCCCAGATCACCAGCGGGCTGGCATCGGGGGAGGTTTCGGTCAACGGCAGACCAAGGATGTAAGCGTGGCGTTTTTTCAACATGCGCTGGCGATCCGGGCCAATGGCCAGCAACCCATCCACATGCGCCGCATCGCGGTTCAGGCGATAGCGAAACGCGCCCTCTCCCTCGCCCTCACGCGGACGCGGATAGTCCGGATAGATCACCGAGACCTGCGCGCGATGCAGCGGCAGGGCGCCATAGAACTCACGGGCCAGCTCATAAGCGGCTCCGGCCAGAGGTCCGGACCCAGCCACCGCACCACTGGGCGTATTGGGCAGCGTATCAACGCCGACAAACCACGTGCCCTCGCATTGCAACCACTCGACCTGTTGCTCGGGGTCGGCCACACGGGCCTTGGCCACGGGCAGCGCATGGGCGATCCAATCCTGCACCGCCGCATCAACCGGGAAATGTACCCAGCCCTTGTCAAACAGCGCCGCTACCATCCCACCGCCTTGCGCAGCATGTTGAGCGCCACCAGCGTCAGGAACACGGCAAAGACGCGTTTCAGCGGTTTGGGGTCCATCGCATGGGCCAGTTTCACACCCATGGGGGCCGTGATCAGGGTCATCGCAATCACGATGAAAAACGCCACCAGATTGACCGCGCCGATGGTCAGCGGCGGGCGATGTGCCGGGTCAATGGTGAGGGTCAGAAAGCCGATCACGGACGGAACAGCGATGGTCACGCCAAAGCCCGCTGCGGTGGCCGCAGCCCGGTGAATGGCGATGCCGTAAAGGCTCATCAAAGGCACGCCAAAACTGCCTCCGCCAATACCCATCAACACGGACAGGAAGCCAAGGATCGGGGACATGATCGCCCGCGTGAGCCCGGTTGGCATCGCCACGCCCAGACGCCATTCAGATCGGCCAAACCCCATGTAGAGGCCGATGGTGATGCCCAACACGCCAAAGACGCCCTGCAGGAGAATCGAGCTGAGGTTTGACGCCACGGTGACGCCAAGGATGGCGCCGATGACGATGCCGGGGGTCCATGTTTTCAGAATATCCCAGTCCACCGCGCCCTTCTTGTTATGGCTGAGAACCGAGCGAACCGAGGTGACGATGATCGTGGCCAAAGACGTGGCAAGACAGATTTGCATCAATTGCGGGCCGCCATAGCCAAGGGTCTGAAACGCATAGAAAAACGCAGGCACCAAGACGATACCGCCGCCGACACCCAAGAGACCCGCCAGCACTCCGGCAAAGGCACCGATGACCAGTAACAATACCAGCATCTGGATCAGAAGAAGGGTTTCGGGCATCGCGTGTCGTCCTAGATTACTGCCGCAGGCTTACACCGGGGCCGGGCCAAGGGAAAGCTGTGCCAGCGCCTGTTCGACCAGTTCGGGCCCAGCCTCGGGCCGGGTGGCGCCTTCGGACAACACCCGCCGCCAGGCGCGCGCGCCGGGACGCCCGGAAAACAGGCCCAGCATGTGGCGGGTGATCTGATGCAGGCGGCCCCCGGCCATCAGATGCGCCTCGATGTAAGGCAGCATGGCGGCAACGGCCTGTTCTGGCGTGCTGTCGGGGGTGGTGTCGCCAAAGATCACGCGGTCGGCGGCACAGAGCAAATCGCCGGGATGGTGATAGGCCGCGCGTCCGATCATCACGCCATCAAGCCCGCCCTCCAGAAAGCCCTGCGCTTGTTCCAGCTTAGTGATGCCGCCATTCACCGACAGGTGCAGCCCTGGAAACAGCGTCTTCATGTGATGGACCAGCGGGTAGTTCAGCGGCGGGATATCGCGGTTTTCCTTCGGGCTGAGGCCCTGCAACCACGCCATACGCGCATGAATGGTGAACCGGTTCACGCCCGCCGCAGCGACGCGCCCAATAAACTCGGGCAGCACCTCGCCGGGCAGTTGATCATCCACCCCGATCCGGCATTTGACTGTTACTTCAAATGGTTGAGCGGCAATCATGGCGGCGCAACACTCTGCCAGCAGCCCCGGATACTTCATCAACACGGCACCGAATGTGCCCGACTGCACGCGATCAGACGGGCAGCCGACATTCAGGTTAATCTCGTCGTACCCCGCCTCAAACCCCAATCGCGCAGCCTTGGCCAGTTCGTCCGGGTCAGAGCCCCCTAACTGCAACGCCACAGGATGCTCGGCCTCGTTGAACTCTAATAGATACGTCGCCCCACCCCGCACTAGGGCCGGGGCGGTGACCATTTCGGTATAGAGCAACGTGTGGCGCGTCAGCAGACGGTGCAGATAGCGGCAATGGCGATCTGTCCAGTCCATCATGGGTGCACAACTTAAGCATGCATCTTGATGTAAATTATATCTATTATTTTCAGACACTTATCGCTTCTTCAGCTATTCAAAAGTTAGCTTTTGTTGTTAGTGCAAAATTGGATCGACAACAATAGGCAGGAATAAGCAACAATGGACACACGGTTTTTGCTGATGGCGCGGTATGATGCCTTGCCTATCATTCCAGTAGAACAGGTCCGTTCAGATTTCTTTAACCACCTGTCTTTGTCTAAGTTTCTACGAAAACTGAACGAGCGCGTCATCGCACTGCCAGTAGTCAGTATTGAAGCTAGTCAGAAAAGCCAGAAAGGCGTGCATATTGAAGACTTAGCAGACTTCTTGGACAAAAGACGCGAGAAAGCGCTGAAAGAACATTTCCGTTTTCATAGCTGACTGTCTAAGACTGTAGTGTAGCGCCCTAGGGTTATTGAGACACTCGTGAAGCTTATGCGGCGGCCTGGATTTTGTCCATTGCGTCACATCTGAACTGGTTTGGCGAACGGTGTCCGTGCCGCTGGATCGGCCATTCTTCGTTGTAGTCCTCCTTGAGCTTTTGCAGGGCGGCCTGGAGTTCCTCGATGGTGTCGAAAGTTCTGACCCGGAGCAGGTTTTCCTTCAGGGTTCGAATGAATCGCTCGGCGCGGCCGTTGCCTTCGGGAGCGCGGACAAAGGACGGCGAGGATTTCGCGCCCGGCCAGGCAATCCCGTTCTGGAAGTCGTGGCCGATGTACTGCGAGCCATAACACCTTCGGAATGATGCTGATTGAGAGGCTATGACCGCCTGCGCAGCCCGCCGGGCAATGGTCAACCGCGATGAAGACGGCAACCTGCCGACCTGTGCCAGGAACGGTCCCCGTCATATCCGTGCCCCACATCTCATCGATGTTGTCCGGGATGATCGTGCCGTCATGGGCACGGGGGCCATGGGCGGGCCCATGGCATGGCTTCGCACAAAGCCCGTTCTCCCGCATGAGCCGGAGCACCCGCGCCTTCGAGGTTCGAATGCCCTTGCAGCGCAGACGTGCCCGGATCTTGCGGTGGCCCTCGCCATGGAACCTGCTGTCAGTGATCACTTGTTTGATCCTCTCGACCAGATCAGCGTCAGACATCGCTCCCCGAGGACCAGGGCGGCGGCGCGGCGCGGGTTCCGCCGGAAGCGGGCGCAAGTCACGATACACGCTTGCGCGGCCCACTCCCCAGACCCGGCACACCCGGGAAACGCCGTAGGCTTTGCCCGTGGAGATCGAGATGACGGCACTCATCGTTTCGACCTCCGGCGCCCGAAAGGGTGGCCCGCCTCCATCTTCGCGATCTTCTCATACAGAAGTTCGTTATCCATGGTGATCTCACCCACCCTGGCCCGCAGACGGTCAATCCCCTCATCGCGCACGTCGCGCGGACGGGACTTCAGGTTTGATGACCCTCCTTCGGGAAATGCATCCCGCCAACCGCTGACATCCGCAGCTGTCGCACCAAACGAACGTGCGACCAATTCAACATCTTCGCCGCGAAGAACGCGCGGAACGGCCTCTTGCTTGCGTGTAGCCGTAAGTCTCCGGCGCCGGGCCGGAGCCGGATCCGCTGCGATATGTGAAGTCTCCGCAGCTCCGGATCCTTCGCGCTCAACCTTCCTTTGTTCCGTCATGATACACCTCAATCATCCCCTTGGGTCATGTCTTGAACGGTGTCTCAAAAAACTCTAGGGCGGGGGAGGACATTCCCGCTCACATAAAAAAATGGAACGTGATCAGGTAGTCTCGATCTTGGCACGTTTTCGTAGGCTTAATGGCTACAGATAAACAGCCGAAAACTTCGAACCATTTATACTTGAAAGCCTCAGAGGCTGTTCCAAAAGTAGTTGAGTGATATCACGTGTTTATGATTCATTGGTTTTGAAAGAACCTGGAGGATCCCATGACGTGGACAGACATCACCCGCGCAGGGCATAGGCGTAAAACGGGCTTTTATCCAAGCGATTTAACTATGGAGGAATGGGCGCTTGTTCGGCCCCTGTTACCTGCCGCGAAGCGAGGTGGTCGCCCTCGCAAGACGAATCCGCGCCGTGTTGTGAACGCGATTATGTATATGGCGACCACGGGATGTCAGTGGCGCATGATCCGGCGGGATTTCCCGGCGGTCTCGACTGTGCAGAACTGTTTTTACGACTGGCGCGACAACGGTCTGTTACACCGGATCAACCATCTGTCAATGATGGCGGCGCGCGAATTGTCGGGCCGTGAGGCGAGCCCCACTGCGGGCGTTATTGACAGCCAGAGCGTAAAAACAACGGAAAGCGGCGGCATTTCAGGCTTTGATGCGGGCAAAAAGATCAAAGGGCGCAAGCGTCACATCGTGACAGACACGCAAGGTTTCCTGTTGCCGATCCTTGTTCACGCCGCCGATATACAGGATCGGGATGGTGCTGTGGATGGTCTCAAAGCACTGCGCATCCGCTTCCCGCGGCTGGGGCACATCTTTGCGGACGCAGGATATGCAGGGCCAAAGCTTCGGGATGCTTTGGCCCTGCAGGGAAAATGGACATTGGAGATTGTCAAGCGCTCTGACAAAGCCGAGGGGTTCGTTCTTCCACCACGAAGACGGGGTGTCGAGCGAACATTCGCGTGGCCGGGACGTTGCCGTCGTTTGGCAAAAGATCGGGAGGCAACCGTTGAAAGTTCCGTAGCATGGGTTTTGGTTGCCGGTCAGGGGAATCGCGCTTAAAGTTTGACAGCGGTTGCGAATTGGATTCTGGAGGTTTCATCACTTGATGGAGCTTCGCGATGCCCAACCTGGACAGCTGTTTCAATGAGATGGATGACCCACGCGGCGGCAATGCGCCACGTCATAAGTTCTGTGATCTTATGACGATCAGCCTTTTATGCGCGCTTTGCGGCGGCGATACAGCGGTCGACATGGAGTTTTTCGGTCATATGAAGGAGGATTTTCTGCGCGATTTTCTCGAATTGCCTCATGGCGTACCCTGTCATGACGCTTATTCTCGTCTGTTCCGGATGATGAAGCCGACCGGTTTTCAAGCGTTTTATGACAAGTTTCGTGCCGATTTTACGGCTGGATGTGGAGAGGAACCAGCCATCGCTATTGATGGCAAAGAGATGCGACGCAGCTTTGACAAGGCCGCCGGGCAATCGAATATGAACATTGTCACGGCCTTTGCACATGGGGCGCGGCTGACCCTTGGCATCAAGCAAAGCGCCAGGGGCGGCGGCGAGATCCTGGCCCTGCGCGAGTTGATCGAGATGCTTGACATTCATGGCATCACCATCACCGCTGATGCGTTACATTGCCAGCGAGAGACCTGTGAATTGATCGTAAAAGAAAGCGGTAACCACTGCCTTCAACTCAAAGGCAATCAGGGCGACATGTTGGCCGATGTCCGGGCTTTTGTGGAAGACGAGGCTACTGATTACGTTGATGAATATAGCACTATTGATGCTGATCACGGGCGTGTGGAAGAGCGGTCATACCGCGTCCACGATGTGCCGGAATATCTGATCAATACCCATAAGTGGCCGCATCTTCAGGCTTTCGTCCATGTCGCCTCCAGGCGCGCGGTTGGCGACAAAACCAGTCACGCCGAACGGCTTTATCCGCTCTCCAAATGTCCCGCGGCTCAGGGGGCCGCCACACTGATCCGCGGCCACTGGCAAATTGAGAACAGCTTGCATTGGTCTCTCGACTTGGTGATGAACGACGACCAACACCGCGCGCGAAAAGATCACGCGCCAGCCAACTTTGCCGCTTTGAGGCGGATTGCCTTGAGCATCATCAAGGCCAATCCTGCAAAAGGATCAAATCGCGGCAAATTCAAAAAAGCGGGCTGGAGTAATGATTTCCTGCGAACACTAATCAAAGGCTTTTGAAGCGCGATTGCCCTGGGTTGCCGGTATTCGTCTCTTGACAAGGCGGATAGCAAGGCATTCTGTTCAAACATAAACTTTTGAGTCAGACTCTCAGTATTAAAAATCCAGTTTTTGAAATCACGGTATACTCCTTCGCCTGAATTGGCCTGAGATTTTGAGCCGGGATCAGTTTGTAATCTTTCAGGCCAGGGAACGAGAGCCCCGCACCGGAAAAGGCAAACCGCCATTCCGCCAAAACTGTCGGACCAATATCAAATATCCAGCAGGGCATCATAGCCTGCATCCGGAAGTAAAATCCTTGCGCTAACCGATGCTCTGGGGACCCTCGTCGATTTCGTACTGATGCCCGGTCAACGCCACGATATCATCGGTGTCCCCGAACTGATCGAAGGCCACAAATTTGATACGCTGCTCGCCGATAAGGCATTCGATGCAAACTGGCTTTTCGATGAACTGGACCGGCGTGGTGGCGACGCGGTGATCGCTCGGAAAAGCAACCGTCTGGAGCCTCGGAAATTCGACAAGGAAATTTACAAATGGCGTCGCCTCGTAGAAAACTTCTTTTGCAAACTCAAGGACTTCAAGCGCATCGCCATGCGGGCTTGCAAGACAGATACGAGCTTCTCTGCGATGATCTACATATGTTCCGCCGCCATCAATTCGAGATGATCGTCAACACGCCCTAGCTTTGGAGGCAGCGACTTTGTGAAAGGAAATCAACCCGATGATGGTGCGTGCGTTTGTGATCTTGGCGTTTCTGATCGCTTTGCCGATGCAAGGGGGCGCCCAAACCCGCGCGGCAGCGGAACAGCAATTCCAAAGCTGGCTGGAACAGACGGTCTGGCCCCGCGCCAAGGCCAAAGGCGTGACGCGAGGCACGTTCGAGGCCGCCTTTGCAGGGGTCAAACTGAACTGGAAACTGCCCGATCTGGTGATGCCCGGCACAACGGCCCAGACGCCCCGCAAACAATTGCAGGCCGAGTTTGGATCACCCGGAAAATACTTCAATCGCGGCGGGGTAAATGGTGCCACGTCGGTGGGGCGTACGATGGCAAAACGCCACGCGACCGCCCTTGCGCGGACTGAGCGAAGGACCGGGGTGCCCGGGCGCATCATCCTTGGGATTTGGGGACGGGAAAGTGGATATGGGCAAGCAAACATTCCCCACAATGCCTTTGAAGTACTTGGAACAAAAGGATTTATGAGCACGCGGACAAAGTACTTCACCAACGAGCTGGTAGCCGCTTTGCAGATCGCCCAAGCCGGTCACGCACCGGGGCGCGCGATGAAAAGCAGCTGGGCGGGGGCGTTGGAACAGCCCCAATTCATGCCGAGCAATTTCCTGAAATACGCCACCGATGGCGATGGCGATGGGCAGGCCGATATCTGGCGATCCGAGACCGACACGATCGCGTCGATCGGCAATTATCTGGCGCGCCATGGTTGGGTGAAAGGGCGTGATTGGGGTTTTGAAGTGAAGGTGCCTGCCTCTGTCTCATGCACGTTGGAGGGGCCGGATCAGGGGCGTAAAATCAGGCAGTGGGAAGCGATGGGGATCACCCGCGTGTCGGACCGCCCTTTCCCGGAAAACGAACGCCGCGCCGAGGGCTATCTGCTGATGCCGGCGGGGCGCAGCGGGCCGGCCTTTATCGTGACGCCGAATTTCTATGTCCTGAAGGATTACAACACCAGCGATCTTTACGCGCTGTTCGTTGGCCATGTCGGGGACAGGATAGAGTTTGGCGTGGGCGATTTTGCCGCCAATTGGGGCAATGTTGGCGGTCTTTACCGCTCGGACGTAGCACGGATGCAGCAAGCTTTGGTGGCACAAGGCCACGACGTCGGTGGGGTTGATGGGCTGCCGGGGTTCAAGACCCGCCGGTCTATCGGTCGCTGGCAAGAGGCGACAGGTCGTGCGGCGACATGCTTTCCAGAGGCCAGTATGACATCAACCCTTCGCCCATAATTACATTTCAATCAATAGCTTACGCTTCTGGTCCGGTCTGTTTAAACGTCACAACAGGCCCTGGATCCAACCCATCTTTTTCACGATGGACCACCAAATTGGGGAACCGCAGGCTGAGCGCTTTCGAGTCGTCAGCGGGTTGCCAGGGCCGTTCGGTAACTATGCAATTCGCGGGTTGACCCGTGTAGCCATCAGCGCGAGGAACCTTATTCATGAATCCAAAACTGCTCCGAATGACCTCCCCGCCCAGTAGGGCCGTGCCGGTCTGGACCACACCAAGACCCTTCTGTCGGGTGAGCGCGCTTTGCTGTTCGCTCTCGGCCCAGACACCGCAGAGCGCGGTCATCCCGTTGATTTGTCGAACTTCGGCAGCCACCGTGAGGCCACCTCCTGACGAATAACGACCGCCATCCTGCACGACGCCAGTCCCCAACGCCGAAACTGTCGCCCGGGGCAAAGGGGCGCAAGCCGCCATGCCGAGTGTCGCAACCGTGATCAGAGAAATGAGTCGTGTCATCGCAGAGCTCCGTCCGTCATACGTGTCTTTGAAAGATAGGGACGCCTGCCCGAAATGCAAAGCCCGATCAGGACATCACGACGCCGTTTTAAGAAACGTCCCGGTCTCGGCCAGCACCTCGGGGTACCATTTTTCAAGCGTCGGTTTGAATGCATCGCGCAGCCGTTCAACCTGTGCCGGTGTCAGTTCGTCACGCCAGACACCCGCCTGCCCTTTGGCAAAGAAGCTCTTCATATCCTTGGGTTTTTCAAAGAAACCATGCTTGTCTTCGAACGCTTTCATGGCGTTAAAACTGCTGGCCTTGATCGCCCGAGCAAGCTTGGGGCTGTCCACCGGCACCTTCAGGAAGTTGCCCAGCAAACCGCGCATCGTCTTGGCGGGTTTGGCCAGAAGATCCTCATAGCGCACCACGTAATGCGATAGCCCTTCTGCCGTCGTCCAAGTCTCGACGTTATTGTCCCAACTGCCAAGCGCGTCGTAAATGCCGTTTTCGGGCAGGCCGACAATCATGTCAGGATTGGTCATCACGTCGATCGTCGTGTCGATGTCCTTTGACAGATGCCGTGCATAAGACAGAACCACATCGAACGGATTGCGCATGACGTAGATCGCTGCTGCCGTGACCTCGGACGGGATCAGATCCTGCCTCATATATCGCACGGCCATGCAATGAGTTTTCACAAAGTGATGGTTTGGGCGGCTTGCCGCGATCAGGCGCAGCGCCTTGGGGCGAATGTTCAGCCACTCTTCAACCGATTTGTTCACAAAAGGCTCGCCCGCAGCGGCCTCATAGAAATCCCGGCGGGTATCGCCTGTGGTGAATTGGCGCAAGTTATTGATATCTGGCGCTTTTCCTTCTGGCATAAAGTATTGCGCCAACAGGTTTCTCAGCCAAGTGTTACCGGATTTCGGATAGGAAGCGAGCCAGATAACCCGTTGCAGATTGCTCATTCGTAATATCCATAGCGTTTCATGACGATGCGATGATCCCTGCGGATGCGACGGACCAGATCGTTATCCAACTCGTCCTTCCATTGGCCGCTGGTTCCCTTGGTAAAGAACGTCTTGGCCTGCTCAGATTTCTCAACAAACCCGTCCTTCTTTTCCTGTTTTGACAGTTCTTTAAAGCTTGAGAATTTTATCGCCTTTTTTAAGCGCTTAGACTCCAAAGGCATGCCGATATGCTCAACAATCTTGGCGAAATGCGCTTCTGGGTCTTCCAGTAGATCCTCATATCGAAGCACCAACACAGGATAAGGTGCCGGGGCGGTCCAGCTGTCGACGTGACCAGACCAGTTTCCAAGGAATTCACCGGTTGTCGTGGCGGTGGGCGCATTCCCGTTGTCCGCGTTGCCGATCCGTTTGACAGCATCTTCAACAGTGATCCCATAATGGCGCGCGTACGACAGCACCATATCCAACGGATTGCGGAGAATGTAAATCGCGGATCGGGTGAAACGATCCGGGATCAGTTCAACACCGCGTGCAACCTTCTTGATGTTGTGCGTCTTGGTAAAATTCACATCAGCATTGTTCGCTACAATGCCTCGCAGCACTTTTTCCCGGAGGGACAGTACCAACTCGATATTGTTCAGATCAATCTGCCAACCCGCGACCATGTGATAGGTCTTGGCAATGGAATCCCCCATACCAAAGCGGTTAATCTGATTGATTGGGATAGGGGCGTCAGGGTTTACAAGATAATTGGCCAAGAAAGCACGTGTCCACGTATTGCCCGACTTCGGATACGAGGCCAGCCAAACGATGCTGTTCTTCATGGTCTGCTTCCCTGAGTTGATACAATGGCCTTGTACCAAACAAAAAATGGCAAGGAAGAGAAAACCCCTCCTTGCCATCAATTTTTTGAACGAAGCTTAGAAGCTCAGCTTGATCGCTGTACCCAGAACGGTACCGTCTTGGTCTTGTGTGCTGTCACCTTTGTCTGAGCCTTCTGCGTAGACCAGATAGATGTCCCAAGCAACGCCAGGTGCCAGTTCACGGCTACCAGCCAGTTGGTAAGCTTGGTACTCAGCATCGGCGCCACCGGTACCGGCACCATCGACAGTACCTTGATAGGTGTCGAAGCTGAACGCCCAAGGACCAAGCATATCGTAGCTTGCACCCAAGCTCCAACCTTCTTGGTCAGAACCGAATGTGCCGTTACCGTTGTCGTTTTCAGCATAGCTACCACCAACAGCGAAGTCACCGAAGCCGATGTTCAGGCCAACCGCCCAAACGTCTGCATCACCGCTACCAGCAACAACACCGCTACCTTCACCATAACGTGCGCTTGCCGCGACGCTGGTTGTACCGAAGGTTTGCGAGTAGTTCACACCGATGTCCCAGATGTCTTCCAGGGTTGCGGTGGAGTTGTCGGCGATTTGACCGCTGTTCGTCGCACCAAAGCCCCCGGCGGCGCCTTGGCCACCGTTGTTGTTCGGCGCGTAGGACACACCAAACTGCAGGCCGTTAAAGCGAGGCGTGATGTAGGTGATGCGGTTGATGTCGTTGTTACCTGCAACTTCGGTGAAGGACGAAACACCGGCCTGACGAAAGTTAAAGGGTACAACACCCGACAGCGGCAGGAAGGCCGAGATCGAGGGCGAGTTCACGCCAATGCCGCCAACGCTGGGTGCGCCTGTCGACATGATGTAACCAGCGGAGTTTTCTGCACCGATCATCAAACGACCGAACGAGTCACCGGAGATGAAGACATACGTCTCATCGATGCGGGTATCGCTAATGGTAGTTGCGTCACCAGGACCGGGGTCGAGGTTACGGCCACCACCGTTTTGAGCTTCAAACTGGACGTTGGCACCAAAGGTCAGGCCGTTGTCAGCTGTGATGCTGGGCGTGAAGATGATTTCACCGGTGGTGAAAGTTTTCAGGCCGTCGAAATCTGAAGTGCCGGTGTTACCACCGTGGTCAACGAAGGCGACGTGGGCGTTCATAAACCCACCCCAGCTTACGTCCCAATCTTGGGCGGAAGCAGGTGCTGCAGCGGCGACACCGAGGGCGATGGCGCTGGTGCAAAGAAGTTGCTTTTTCAAGGGTGTCCCTCCTCATAAGCAGGAAAGTTTCAAGTTACGCCGCCTCCGGAAGGACACGGCTTGGGAAATGAAATGCGGCAAACACCCCCCAAGTGTCAACGAATGCACCCAAGGTTAGGGAGTTGTTACCAAGCCTGTGACGTTTAAACCACACAGCCCCCCAGCAGGGCGGCGAGGATTCCATGATTTCAACTGGAATTCGTCAAAATTCCGCAGGGGTGTTGCCGGTATTGCGTGTCGAGAGAACAAAACCACAAGATATAGGGCCGCCCGGTTTACGGCCCGGAATGGGTGATTCCGGCGCTTTTGAGGCGATCTTCGGGGTCCTGGCGGGAGCGAAAGAATCACTCGGGTGCCGGGCGTGACGATTTTGTCACGCATTTCAGGCCCCGGCATCCGCGGCAAGGCCCAGGATCGCCCGGGCCTGATCGGGCGTGGCAACTGCCCGGTTGTGGCGTTCGCAAAGCTGTGCGGCGCGCGCCACCAGAGCGGCATTTGACGGGGCCAATGTGCTGCGATTCAGCCGCACATTATCCTCCAGCCCGGTGCGCGTGTGACCACCCGCGGCAATCGCCCATTCATTCACCACCGCCTGATTGGCCCCGATTCCGGCGGCGCACCACTGTGCCTCAGGGGCACGTTCGCGCATAATCCGCACGTAAAAATCGAAGACATCGCGATCCACTGGCATGGCATTTTTCACGCCCATGACGAATTGCACGTATAACTGGCCATAAAGCACGCCTTCTTTGTGCAGCCGGATCGCCTGCAGAATATGGCTGAGGTCAAAGGCCTCAATCTCGGGCGTGACCTGATAGGTGTGCATCTCGCTGGCCAGCCAGTCGATCAGATCGGGTGGGTTTTCATAGACGCGGGTGGGGAAATTGTTCGACCCAACCGCGAGTGAGGCCATATCAGGCCGCAAAGGCAACATTCCTCCGCGCTCATCCCCTGCCCCCGAGCGTCCGCCGGTGGAGTATTGAACGATCATCCCCGGGCAATGCGCGCGTATCCCCTCGCCCAGACGGGCAAAGCGATCCGGGTCGGAACTGGGCGTACCATCATCGTTGCGGACATGACAATGGGCAATCGCCGCCCCGGCCTCAAACGCGGCATGAGTGCTTTCGATTTGTTCGGTGACAGTAATCGGCACAGCGGGGTTGTCAGCCTTGGTAGGCACCGAGCCGGTGATGGCGACACAGATGATGCAAGGATTGGTCATAGAGTGGTCTTACGGGATGGAGGGGTGGCGTTCAATCTTAAGAGTCTGACTCAAAAGTTTATGTTTGAACAGAATGCCTTGCTATCCGCCTTGTCAAGAGACGAATACCGGCAACCAAAACCCATGCTACGGAACTTTCAACGGTTGCCTCCCGATCTTTTGCCAAACGACGGCAACGTCCCGGCCACGCGAATGTTCGCTCGACCCCCCATCTTCGTGGTGGAAGAACGAACCCCTCGGCTTTGTCAGGGCGCTTGACAATCTCCAATGTCCATTTTCCCTGCAGGGCCAAAGCATCCCGAAGCTTTGGCCCTGCATATCCTGCGTCCGCAAAGATGTGCCCCAGCCGCGGGAAGCGGATGCGCAGTGCTTTGAGACCATCCACAGCACCATCCCGATCCTGTATATCGGCGGCGTGAACAAGGATCGGTAACAGGAAACCTTGCGTGTCTGTCACGATGTGACGCTTGCGCCCTTTGATCTTTTTGCCCGCATCAAAGCCTGAAATGCCGCCGCTTTCCGTTGTTTTTACGCTCTGGCTGTCAATAACGCCCGCAGTGGGGCTCGCCTCACGGCCCGACAATTCGCGCGCCGCCATCATTGACAGATGGTTGATCCGGTGTAACAGACCGTTGTCGCGCCAGTCGTAAAAACAGTTCTGCACAGTCGAGACCGCCGGGAAATCCCGCGGGATCATGCGCCACTGACATCCCGTGGTCGCCATATACATAATCGCGTTCACAACACGGCGCGGATTCGTCTTGCGAGGGCGACCACCTCGCTTCGCGGCAGCTAACAGGGGCCGAACAAGCGCCCATTCCTCCATAGTTAAATCGCTTGGATAAAAGCCCGTTTTACGCCTGTGCTCCGCGCGGGTGATGTCTGTCCACGTCATGGGATCCTCCGGGTTCTTTCAAAACCAATGAATCATAAACACATGATATCACTCAACTACTTTTGGAACAGCCTCTGAGAGGTCGAAGACGCTCAAGGATGGATCATACCAACGGCCCAATTAATTGACCTTTATCCATTCTCGATCTGTGATTGAAGTTATGCGTTCAGGGTCGTTCGCAAAGAAGTTCCAGGCCCGGGCGCATTTTTCGAGGATTTCTTCATATGTGTCGAAGACAGAGACAGCGGGTTTGTTCGACCGCAGATAGGCCCAAACGTTTTCCATTGGGTTCAATTCCGGTGAGTATGGGGGCAGTTTTACGAGTGTAGTATTATCTGGCACCTGCAAGCATTTTGCTCCGTGCCAACCAGCCCCGTCGATGATGAGCAAGGCATGTGCGCCGGGTGCGATTGTCTTTGCGATCTCATCGAGATGCAGCCCCATTGCTTCGGCGTTGACGTAAGGCAGGACCAGCCCAGCCGCCGTGCCACAGGCAGGACAGGCTGCGCCGAAGATACAGCTCCATTTGCAGCGCGTATCACGTGGTGCGCGCGGGCGGGTTCCACGCCTGGCCCATTTGCGGGTGAGGGGTCCTTGCTGCCCGACGCGGGCTTCATCCTGGAACCATACCTCAAGCGGCTTCCCCTTTGCATGTTTTGGCAGGGTATCGGCTATGAGGCTGGCAAAGTTTTTTTAAAAGCCTGCTGTGCAGCGGGATCAGTTCCGGGATGCTCCGGGCGCACGGAAAGGCGACGAAAACCATGCCTGGCTGGATACTTGCCAATCGTACGTTCATGTAGCTTTACGTCGAATTCTTCTTCAACGCGGACCTGCAAATCGGCACAGCGCCACCGCACTACGCCATCTTTTGCCGGGTCAGGCCCAGCCTCAACCGAAGCCACAAACAGCGCCTGTTGCTCCAGGGACAGGCGTGGTTTTGCACCCTTGCCACACCGATCAGAAAGCCCACCAAGGCCCTCTGCATTGTAGCGATGCACCCGGTCTCTGGGAGTTTGGCGATCCATACCGCTGCTACGGGCCGCTGTTGCGCGGTCCACATCGTCAAGCACCAGCGCTATGGCGAGTATTCGACGGACAACACGACCATCCCTGGTTCGCTTTGCAGCACAACGCAAATCTTGCGCGGACATATCTGTGCGCGTAATCTTGACTGCCCCACCCATGAGCACCTCCTTGCTTCTGGAGGCCATTGATTCAGAAATGCAGTAAATTTGAAATCACAAAAGTGAGTCAGACATTAAGGCCGCTGGTATCAGGTGTTACATCCGAGCCATCGCCAGACTGCGGGATGGCGATCCAACGAACGTTCGGCAGCACTTTATGCCAGCCAAATCCGCACTCAGAACGAGCGGGCCACCCAGATGCCAGCCAAATCCGCACTCAGAACGAGCGGGCCACCCAGCCTCTCCAAATCGCCAGCCCATAAGGGCGGTTTGGCTATAGCCCGGGGCGCTACGCGCCTGTTAACCGGGCTGCACCTTACAACATCCCCTTCTCTTCCAGCACCTTGCGGGCGGTGCGAAAACACTCCAACCCCAAAGGCACGCCCGCATAGATCGCCACCACATGCACAATCGCGCGGATCTCTTCTTTGGTCACACCGTTGGTGATCGCGCCACGGCAATGGATTTCCCATTCATGGCTGCGCCCCAGCGCGCCCAGCATGGCAAGGTTCATCATCGAGCGGGTTTTCGGCTCGATCACGTCATCGCCCCAGCCAAAGCCCCAGCACCACGCCGTCATCGCCTCCTGAAAGGGGCGGGTGAAGTCGTCGGCGGCAGCGAGGTTTTTCTCGACATATTCCGCACCAAGGGTGCCTTTGCGCTGCTCCAGCCCTTTCAGGAACAGGTCTTCGTCAAATGTGCTCATGAGGTTTCCTTTGTTCACAGATCAGATGTCGATAAGGCGCAGGGCATAAAGATCATCCGCCGCGCTGAGAAGTTTGTCGTGATCCCACAGGATATCGCGCCAGCTTTGCGGGATGCCTTCGTATCCATAGATGCGGCCCGCCAGTTGGCCAACAACGGCCCCCACCGTATCGGCATCGCCGCCCAGATTGACGGCGGCCAGCAGCACGTTGCGGAAGTTATCGCCCTGGGTCAGCGCCCAATAGGCCGCGTGGATCGTGTGCATGACATATCCCGAGGCCTCATCCGGTGGGCCGTCGGGGCGCGGCAGGATCGTAGCGTCGCCGATGGTCATGAACTGCGCCATATTAGCAGCGACGCGCTGACAGAGCGGGCTGGCATGGGTCAGGCGGCTTTGCAGTTGCGCGACGGCCTGTGCCGCCTCGACCCGCGCGCCGTAAGCCAGTACCACGGGGGCCAGCCGCATAATCCCGCCATTGCCCGATTGCGCATCGTCGGTCGGCCCGGCGTAGGGATTCCCATTGGCCAGAAACCTATCCAGTGCCGCACTTGTCTGAGTGCCGATGTCAAAACAGGTGTCGGTGGACGACAGATAGCCAAAATCGCGCCAGTTCACAAAACGGCGCATCGCATCCTCGGCGTCCCAGCCATTTGCCGAGCGCAGCATCTGCGCCAGACAGAAGGCCATCGACGTATCATCGGTCCATTGCCCGGGTTTCAGCCCGAACGGCCCGCCACCGACAATATCGCTGATCGGTCTGACGGACTCGCGCGGCACAAATTCAAGCGTGGTGCCCAGCGCGTCACCCACCGCCAGCCCGATCAGCATCCCGCGCGCCTGATCCTGAGTGAAGGGTTTTTGCATCAGCCCTCCCGCTTTGGCATGGGTTCACAGAACTTGCCAATCCTGGCGCGCTCACAGGTGCCTGCTTCCTGAGCGGCGTCGCCTGCATCCAATTCATCCAGTCGCAATCCCGCATGGCGATAGACCGGCTGCCCTGCCCCACTGAGACCGCGAAGGCGAGCTGCAAGGTTGCGCTTCTTGGACACCTGATGCGGCTGGAAATCGTCATAATCGCGGGGGGCATGATCGCGCCCGGCCACCAGATCACCTGCCGCAACCGCGCTTTCAAACAGGGCCTGACCAGCCGGGCTGCGGGTGATGACCCCATTAAAGCCTGCATCTTCGCCCACAGGCGCGCCACCAGGCCAGATATCGGCCGCAGCGATATCTGCCGCCTCGCCAATGGCATCGGGGCAGATTTTACAGCGGCTTTGAATGCGCCGCCCGGCCTCATCCGCCCAGAGGTCAAGATAGGTTTTCTCAAACGCGCGCCCATCCTTGGTTACCACCCGCGTCAGGCCCGGATTGCCGTAACCGCGATAGCGAAAGACGCTAAGGTCATCTTCTTCGACGCCATATTCCGCCAGCAAGGCCTGCGACTTGCCCAGATCGGATGCGCCGCCGCAGACCATCACGAGCACTGCGACCAGCAGCCCATCAATGCGCGGATCGGATTTGGCACGGGCGCGCACGGCCCCAGCATCACAAGGCTTGGCAATGATCGCAAAAGGCTCGCCGCGTGCCAGCGCCGCCTCAAGCCCGGCCAGCGTGTTGGTGGCCCCATAACGCGACCCGGCCCGCTGGATCACCTGCTCGGGCGTTTCGCTAAAGCCCCACTTTGAGCGCATCGGTGCCTCGGGATCAGCGGCGCAATGCAGGATAAACCGTGCTTTCCCCGAGCGCAGCAGATGCACGCCCAATGCAGTCAGAACCCCGCCGGTGGCGGCGCGAAAGCGGGTATCGGGATCACCGGCCCAGGCCTCACCCATATGAGTGTAACTGCCCCAGACATCGTCATGATGGACACCGCGCGCCTCGGCCTCGGCCACCGCTCCGGGACAGGCCGTCAGAATATCGGCATCCGCCGTCGCATCAGCTGTGCCGAGCGGCGCGGGACGTAAGCGGCCCTCCTCCGTCATACTCATACGCCACCGATCCGGACCCAGCGCCTCGCACAGACCGCAGCCGATGCAGAGGCCGTTTTCAACAACCTTTGAAACCGAGGCAGGCGCGCGTTGATCTGTCATGTTTCACCTGATGCTGATGGCGACATTCTTGGTCTGGATATAGTTCCAGAGTGCCTCGCGGCCCTTTTCCCGTCCATAGCCCGATTTTCCATAGCCACCAAAGGGTGTTTCGACTCCGCCTGCAAACCATTCGTTCACGAACACCTGCCCGGCGCGGAGTTTCTGGGCCGCGCGGGTGGCACGATCCAGATCGCGGGTGAAAACACCGCCGACAAGGCCGTATTGTGTGCCATTGGCAATCTCGATGGCCTGTGCCTCGTCCCGGAAGGGAATGACCGACAGGACCGGACCGAACACTTCTTCCTGCGCGATGGTCATGTCGGGGGTGACTTTGGTCATGACGGTGGGCTCCAGAAACGCGCCGGGGATGTTCATCTTGCGCCCGCCGGTGGCGACGGTGGCCCCTTGCACTTCGGCCTGGCCACCATGGCGGCGGCGCGGTCGCGCTGTGCCTCGGACACCATGGACCCCATGTTGAGGCCCGGATCGGTACGCTCGGCTCCCGGACCGACGGACATGGATTTGGCGACTTTGACGGCGCGCTCGACCAATTCGTCATGGCGGCTTTCGTGGACGATCACGCGGCTCATCGCGCTACAGACCTGCCCGGCGTTGAAATAAATGCCCCAGCGGATATCGTTTTCGAACCGCTCAAGATCGGCGTCGTCATGTACGATGGCGGCGGATTTGCCGCCCAGTTCCAGCACGCAGGGCGCCACATTGGCGGCCGCCGCTGTGGCAATGGCGATGCCAGTTTTGACCGAGCCGGTAAAGACGATCTGATTGACGTCCGGGTGGGCCGACAGCGCCGCGCCCGCCTGATGGCCCCAACCGCACAGGATATTGACCGCGCCCTTGGGCAGGCCTAGCGCCTCGGCGGCCTCGGCGAAAATCCAGTTCGACAGCGGCGTCAGCTCGGGCATTTTGATCACGCAAGCGTTGCCGGTGGCCAGCCCCGTGGACAGCGAACGGGCGGTCATTTCCAAAGGAAAATTCCATGGGATGATCTGGGCCGAGACACCGTAGGGTTCGTAATGGGTGAAGTCGAAGTAACCCGCCCCCAGCGGGATCGAGCGGCCTTCAACTGTTTCGGCCTGATTGCCGTAATACTCAAAATAGCGCGCGGCCCCGTCAACCTCTCTTTGCGCCTCCCAAAGCGGTTTGCCCTGCTCGGCGGTGAGCACCTGGGCGATCTCATCCTTGCGGTCCAGAAGATAGCGCCCGATAGCCTGTACGATCCGTCCCCGCTCCACCGGGCGCATGGCGGTCAGCACACCTGATTGATGCACGCGTTTGGCCGCCCTGACGGCGCGGTCCACATCGGACTCATCGGCCAGCGCGTGTTGGGCCAGCACCTCACCCGTGCCGGGGTCGATCACATCAACACGGCCCGCGCCGACATCGACCCAGGCACCGTCGATGTAATTCTGCCAGTAGGATTTCATGTCTCTCAGCTTTCTTGTTCAGACGGTGATACGATGCGCATAAAGCCGATCATAATGCGGCTTCATCCGTCTATAGACCTGTTGCACACGCGGGGCGCAATCGGCCAATTCGACATATTTGCGGGGTTGGGGGGTCAACCCGGCCGAGCTGGACAGGTTGCCATGGAATGACCCGCCATCCCACCAGCTATGCTCAGACGGGGTGCCGCCCGGCTCCCAACTGAGCGCCTCTTCGATGAAGGGGATGCCCATCGCGTCGCAAAACGCCGCTGTGATATCATGCGGGCTTTCCAGCAGATCATCGCTATCGATCACCGGGGGCGGCGTGCCGCTCAGCGCCCAGAGCAGATCAAACAGAGCGCGCTGTTCGGGGAAGCCCACCTCGCCCTCGTGGAAATCGGGCCATTTGGCATGCATCGAGGTGATGGTCTTAGCCGGGTCGCGGATCAGAAACGCGTGAGTGAAATGTGACAAGAAATCGGACGTCCACATGTGGTTGATATAATGCGGAAAATCCTTGAGGAAGACGGGAGTCTTTTCAGCGCGGGCCTGGATATCCTGCCAGACGGTGTCGAGCGTCAGGCCCGGCGTGGTCACGTCGCCGGGTTGAAATCGCTGCCATAGCGGATCTTCGCCCTGATACCACGCCTCGCCAAAGGGTTCGTGCAAGCACTCCAGATCGCCACGCTGACGCATCATCCATTCAAAGGCGGTCGAGGTAGAGCGTGGGATGGCCCAGAGGGCAACGATTTTATGCATTGATTTCTCTCTGGAATAGCCGGGCCATAGCCAGACTGCGGGATGGCGATCCGACGCTCATTCGGAAGTGCTTTATATATGCCAAATCCGCACTCAAAACGAAGAGCGCTCTGTCCTCAGCCAAATCGCCAGCCCTTGCGGGCGGTCTGGCGATGGCCCGGGGCCTACGGCCTGTTAACCGGGCAGGGTTGCTTTGCTCACGCCGCATGCAAGCTCTCCAACAACTGCCCCTGCGGTGTCACCGGCCCAATCCCCAAATCTTTGAAAATACGCCAGTAAAGCGCCGTATCATGCCCCACTATCGGCTTGCCCAACCCCGCCTCAAGCGCTTTGGTCAAATGCAGCGGGCGTTGTGGCAGGCCATCGGGTCCACTGCGGAAATTGCACATCCCATTGATCAAATAGGCATCCGCCTCCGGCGCCTGCTCGGCCACATATTCGAAGCTTTTCAGCGCCAGATCGCCCTCAAACACCCAGCGGCAGTCATTCACCGCCTCCTGACTGTCAAACCAGCCCTGATCGTGGAAATTGCCCGCATAGAGCACGTCGAACCCGGCCTCTTGCAGGAAACCCACGGTACCCTGCCACCATGCGGGCCAGTGATAGGCGGCGTTCAGCGCGACCTTTTCGACATTCAGCGCGCGCAGAGCCTCGACCATCGCGTAGCCGGCCATGTGAAACCGCACGCCGTATTTGTCCGACAGGTTTGCGCAATGCTGACGCACACCCTCAACCCCGAGGCCGCTGGCATGAACCCAGTTGCTGCCCACCTGCCCCGCCACATCGACACCATTGCGGGCCATGCAATGAACGAAATCCTCCATCATCCCGAAATTCTGTTTTCGCTGATCCAGCCCATGGGCATAATCCGGCACATGCAGCATCCAGCCATGCACACCCACCGTTTCGGGGGCCATGCGCAGGAAATCGGAAGGGGCGGCGTCGTAGTCAAAAGGCGGGCAGGTAAAGCCCACCTGATGCGGGAACAGCTTGTGCTCCGGGCGCCATGTTTGCGGCATCAGCATCAGATCGGTTCAGTCTGTTCGGACGATCCGGGGTATTTCGGCAGATCATCAGTGATCCGGACCCAGAGCAGCCGCTCGGCATAGTGAAAATGCGCCTCCGGAACGAAGAGCGCCGGATCATCCAGCGTCGCTGCGTAAAGATGCGTTTCGTCCGACCAGCCTGTGAATTGATAAGTCATCTGGGTGCCGCAATGCAGGCAAAACATCCGCATAACCCGACCATCTGATGTAGGGCGGGTTTTCAACCCACCTGTCCATGTGACGCTCTCACGCGGCACGCCAAAAAAGCTCGTAAAGGGCGAAGACGTCGCCCGCCGACAACTGTTACAATGGCAATGCCCAGCCCAATTTACAGGGCCTTTGGCACGATAGGCAACGTGCCCGCAAAAGCACCGTCCTGACAAAGTGATCATGCGACCCCTTCTTTCATTCGCCAGATCATCTGGTCAAACCGGTCCTGACCATAAAACGGCTCGCGATTGTACACCATCAACGGCACGCCCCAGTGCCCCGCGTCAAGCATGGCACTTGCATTGGCATCAAGCACGGGTCTGGCCCTCTCCCATGGCGTCGCGGCCAACACCTTGGCCATGTCCAGACCGGCGGCTGACATCGCTCGGGCCAGATGATCGTCCGTGTCCCAGCCCGGTGTCGAACCGTCCCAGAGCATCCGGGCGACATGATCGAGGAAATCCAGCCCCCGCCCCGCGTTACCGGCACCAACAAAGAGCCGGTAAAGATGTTCATTGCGCGGCTGATCCGGGGCAGCCCGCCAGACCGAGCCGGTTTCAAATGTGATCGGCGAGGGATCAGGGTAGGCGTAGGGCAGGCCAAGATAGGCAGCGGTGCGGCGGGTGTCGGTGGCAAAATAGGTTTGTTCCAGCAGATCGCGATCTTTATAGCGATCCGGCAGGCGGAGCACGGCCCCCAGAACCGGACGAATATCAACCTCAACGCCCTGCCCGGTCAGCGCGATCAGCCTGTCGAGCAGGAAATAGCAATAGTCGCTTTGCAGCGAGTAATAGACCTCAACCTTTTGTGTCATCTGCCCCTTATCCTCTCGGCGCGGGTCAAGATTTTTCGTGCGAAAAATCTAATTGCGCTCAATATCAACCGCCTCGCGCATCCAGCCTTGTAGCGTTTCAACCGAATGTTCGGAGTTCACACCGCAATTCGGGTCAAGCACCAGTGGACCGGGGCGGTATCCCTTGGAGTTCAACCCGCGCTGCACTGATTCCACAAGATGGATGTCTTCCTCGACCGTGGTTTGGCGGTCCTGCACGGCCAACCCACGGATCACCTCGCTTTCGATTCCGCCTTCGGTGTACCAACCGCGGTAAACGGTGCAGTGATCCACATCGCGTGCGCGCCAGTGATTAGGTGTTCAGCACATTGCCCGGGTAGCATTGAAAGCTGACCATCGGCCAAAGGAACCACGAGCGGTATTCATCCGCGTGTTTCACAGACAGATCAATAGGATAGGTCATCGCCTCCATGCTCTGACATTCGGTGGTGTGGCGCAGCACATAGCCCGTGCCCATCTGGGAAATGTCATAGGTTTCTGGCTTGATCACCCCTTCGGCAAAGGTGGGGTGATTGATCGGGCAATGATAGCATTCCGAGTAGTTTTCGACCGAGACCTTCCAGTTGCAGTTTTCTTCGATTTCGACCCATTCCAACGGGGCCAGCCTATCGATACCCGGCACATATTCCCGCAGTTCTTCGCGCACGCCCGGGAACCAGTCGTCCATCGGGGCGGTGTCGGGATCAAGGTTCACAAAAATGAAGCCGTTGAAATCCTCGCAACGCACATCCGTGAGGCAGATTTTCGAGCGGTCAAACCCCGGCACGGATTTGATATTGGGCCCGGCGCGCAATTCGCCCGTCATCTCGTAAGTCCAGGCGTGGTAGGGGCAGACCACCACGCGGGTGGAGCCTGATCCGCTGACCAATTCATGCGCGCGGTGCTGGCAGACATTGTAGAAACACCGCACCTCGCCATCGCGCCCGCGAATGCAAAACAGGCTCTGTCCCGCAATCTCAAAGGCAAAGTAATCGCCCGCATTGGGAATCTGACTGGCATGGCCGGCCAATTGCCAGGTGCGCATCAAAAGGCCGTTCATCTCGGCCTCGAAAATGGCGGGATCGGTATAATACCGGGCGACAAGGGAATGGACCAGCGGTGCGTTCATTCCGGTTCCTCCTGATAAAGGCCAAGCTGATGGCGTCGTTTGTGGAATTTCTCGACCCGCTCGACAATTTCCTCGCTTGAGACGGCGATGACAAAACTCAGCAATGTCTCCAAAAGCGCGATGCTGGAGACGGATGAGGGGAAGAATTGCGGGGTGTCCACGGCCACGACAAAGCCGTGATCCGCCCCCAGAATGACCGGGCTGGCCGGGCTGTCGGAAATGCCGACCACCGTCAGGCCCTGTTCGCGTGCGATGCGCAATGCCTCGATCACCTCGGTGCGGTAGGGTTTGCAGGTCATGGCGGTCAGAACGTCGCGATTGTCGGCCCAAGCCAGATCGTCGGTGGCAACCGAGCCGGGGCGCGGAATGGCGTGGAACTGCTTCATGCCGGTGCTGGCAAGATAGGTGAAGTTGCGCGCATTGGCATTGTTCACGCCTACGCCCAGCACATAAACGTTGCGAGAGCTCCAGATCGCCTCGGCCGCGACCTGCAGATCATCAGCACTGATCCCGGCAAACGTATCTTCGATATTGCGAATCGCGGCATTGAGCAGATCGGCATAAAGCCCACCCAGATCGCCCGAACGGCTGATATCCTGCAACCATCGCGCCCGATCCGGGAAGTTGACATTACCCCTGCGGATCGCCTCACGAAACGGTTCACGAAAATCGTCATAGCCCTCAAACCCCACCTGGCGGGCCATACGCACAACGGTGTTTGGCTTCACTTTTGCCGCCTCGGCAATCTCGCGCACAGTAGAGATGCCCACGTCCTGGGGGTTTTCCAACACGTAGCGGGCGGCCTTTTGGGCCTCGGGTGTCAGCGCGCCCCACTCTTCGGTGAGGCGGTCGAGAACCCGTGATGATACATTTGTGTCATTCATGATTGACTACGGTACAGATGTACTATTAGCCTGTCGAGAGAAAAACGACTCGGGCGAGATAGGAACATCGAGATGTCGGACAAATCATTCCCCAGCCACGCCCGCGTGGTCATTGTTGGCGGCGGCGTCATGGGGGTGGGCCTGGCCTATCACCTTACCCATGAAGGCTCGACCGACGTGGTTCTGCTGGAAAAAGCCGAACTGACCAGTGGGTCCACATGGCACGCGGCGGGGCAGATCACCCATTCCACCAGTTCGTTCGGTCTGGGCAAATGCGTGGATTACAACATCGGGCTCTACTCAGGTGCGCTGGAGGCTGAGACCGGTCAGGCGGTCACATGGCATGGCTGTGGGTCTTACCGGCTGGCCAATACGACCGACGAAATGGATTGGTTGCGTCATACCCTGTCGGTCGGGCGGTCCCTTGGGTTCAACATCGAACTGGTCGGCACCGATCACATTGCCGCCAATCATCCTTTTTACAATCTCGATGGGGTCCTGGGCGCGCTTTACACGCCCGATGACGGCCATGTGGACCCTTCAGGCGTCACCATGGCGATGGCCGCCGGGGCACGGCAGAAAGGCGCGCGGATCATCCGGCAGTGCCGGGCGACGAATATCGCGCAGGCTGAGACTGGCGAATGGGTGGTGGAGACCGAAAAGGGCACGATCACCTGCGAACATGTCGTGAATGCGGGCGGCACCTATGCGCGGCAAATGGGGGAATGGTCGGGGCTGCAACTGCCAATGACGTCGATGACGCATCACTACTTTGTCACTGAACTACTTTGTCACTGAAAATGTGCCTGAATTTCAGGATCTTGAGCGTGAATTGCCGGTGATCCGAGACGACAAAAAGGTCTCGGGTTACATCCGCATGGAACAAAAACGCGGGTTGATCGGGATTTACGAGAAGGAAAACCCAAACTCGGTCTGGCATGATCATTGCCCATGGGATTACGAGAACTGGCTGTTTGACGCCGATTACGACCGGATCATGCCGTGGCTTGAGGAGTCGCTGAACCGGATGCCGATCTTTGCAGAGCTGGGCATCACCCGCGAAGTGCATGGCGCGATCTCGCACCCCCCTGATGGCAATCCGTTGATCGGCCCAGCGCCGGGCGTGCGCAATTACTGGTGCTGCTGCGGCACGCAGATCAGCATTGGCTGGGGTCCCGGCCTGACCCGCGAATTGGCCCGCTGGATGGTGCATGGTGCGGCAGATATCTCGATGCGGGAATATGATCCGCGCCGGTTTGGCAGCTATGCGACGAAAGACTGGCAAGTGGTGAAGGCCGAGGAAGATTACTGCCTGCGCCACGAAATCCCTTTTCCACATTTCAACCGTCTGGCCGGTCGCCCCATCAAGCCATCGCCGCTGTATCAGCGGTTGAAGGAAAAAGGCGCGGTCTATGAAGAAGTTTACGGTCATGAGCGTCCGCGCTGGTTCGCCACGAATGGCGTGGCGCAGCAGGATCATTATTCGTTCAAGCGCAATGAAGTGCACGACATGGTCGGTCTTGAATGCCAGACCGTGCGCGAGGCGGTTGGCATCATGGATATCTCGGCCTTCACCAAGGTTGAGGTGACTGGCCACGACGCCGAGGCATTTCTGGACCGGCTGGTGGCCAACCGCTTGCCACAAAAGGTAAGCGGCATTGCTCTGACCCATATGCTGAACCGGCGGGGCCGGATCGAGCTGGAAACCACCGTGGTTAAGCTGGACGAGGGCCGCTATTATCTTGTTTGCGCTGCGTTTTTTGAGCAACGCTTGCTGGACCACCTTGAGACACACAAGGCCGGGGAAGACGCAGAGGTCATCCTGCGGCCCAACGATTGGGCGGCCCTCACCCTGAACGGCCCCAAAGCGCGCGAGGTCCTCAGCCAATGCACCGATGCCGATCTGTCCAATGCCGGGTTCCGCTGGCTGACCGCGCAGGAGATCACTGTGGCGGGCCACAAACTCTGGGCCTTCCGGATGTCCTATGCCGGGGAGTTGGGGTGGGAATTCCACATTCCCCGCGACGCGGCCTTGGAGGTTTACGATGCGCTTTGGGCCGCGGGCGAAGCGCATGGGATCGTGGATTACGGCAGCTTTGCCATGAACGCGATGCGTATGGAAAAGGGCTTCAAGGGCGCTGGCGAACTGACCAACGAGGTTACTCTGCCCGAAGCCGATGTGATGCGCTTTGCCAAGCTGGACAAAGACTATCTGGGGGTTGAGGCAACCCGCGCCAGTGCGGCGGGCACCCTGCCCTGGGTCTGTGCCTATCTGGAGATCGAGCCGGACGGGGTTGAGGATGGCCATGGCGGTGAGGCGGTTTTGCTGGATGGAAAGATCGTGGGGTCGACAGCCTCTGTCGCCTATGGGCATTCCGTGGGCAAGATTCTGGCCTTTGCTTACATCAAGCCCCATGCCAACGTGCCGGGAACCGAGATCGAGGTGATCGTGGCCGGGCATCCGCGCAAGGGGCGCATCCTTGGCGCACCCGCCTATGACCCGGACAGCAAACTGCCGCGCACAGATGCGACACTGGAGACCGTATGACCGACCTGCCCAAGACAATGAACGCCATGGTTCTGACCGGACACGGCGATCTGGACATGTATCACTGGCATGAGGACTGGCCGGCACCCATCCCCGGCCCGGATGATGTGGTGATCAAGGTGGGGGCCTGTGGGCTGAACAATACCGATGTGAACACCCGCTCGGGCTGGTATTCCAAGGCGGTGGATGAGGCCACGACAGGCGGTGCTTATGGCGAGGTCAATGAAGACGATCCCACATGGGGCAGTCGCCCGCTGACCTTTCCACGCATTCAGGGCGGAGATGCTGTGGGGCGCGTGGTCGCTGTCGGAGCGAATGCCGATACCAGCCTGATCGGCAAACGGGTGATGGTTGATGGCTGGATGCGGGATTGGAATGATCCCGACAACAAAGACAAGACCGGCTATTTTGGCAGTGAAAAAGACGGAGGATACGCCGAATACACGATGGCGGATCGACGCGACGTGGCCGTGGTGGACAGTGATCTGTCGGATGCCGAACTGGCCACATTTCAATGCAGCTATTCCACCGCCGAGGGCATGTTGGAGCGCGCCCACGTCACCGCCAAGGACACCGTTCTGGTGCCCGGCGCGTCGGGCGGGGTTGGCGGTGCGCTGGTCCAACTGGCCAAGCTGCGCGGCGCGCGGGTGATCGCCATGGCCTCGGAAGCCAAACACGTGGACGTGGCGAAATGCGGCCCCGACAGAATTCTGCCGCGCGGGCCGGAGAACCTGCACGCGGCTTTGGGCAAAGAGAAAATCACCGTGGTGGCCGATGTGGTGGGCGGCGCGTATTGGCCCCAGTTGATCGACATTCTGGAACGCGGCGGGCGCTATACCTGCTCGGGTGCGATTGCCGGGCCGATGGTGCAACTGGACCTGCGCACATTCTACCTACGTGATCTGACCTTTACCGGCTCGACCGTCTTGCCCCAACCGGTGTTTCACAGTCTTGTTCGATATATCAACGAAGGCAGGCTGAAACCGATGCTGGCCGCCACCTATCCGCTAAGCCAACTGCGCGAGGCGCAACAGGCCTTTATCGACAAGCACCACACCGGCAACATCGTGGTGACACCATGATGGATGCACGTTGGCAAACCGTTCTGGATCAGGCCCATGCGGCCCATGCGACCGTCCCCGCCTTGCAGGCGTTCTGCGCGTTTCCTGATCCGCTGCGTCCGCAAGAGGTGCGCACCCAGCATGATCCCTTATGTGACCGGATGCAGGATGATCCGGGGCTGACCAGCGACGGGTTCGAGGGGTTTCGCGATGCCTTGATCGCCGCCGGTCCTCTCGGGCAATGGCGTGACACCTACCGCGATGCGCCGATCGGAGACCACCTGCATTCGCACTTCGGCACCTACGAATTTCTGGGCCGCGACGCGCCGCTTGGCACCGATGAGATGCGCGGCTTTGTGGTCTATCAGACGCCGGGCTATCACTATCCGCTGCATCACCATCCGGCGGAAGAGCTGTATCTCGTGCTAGCCGGCGAGGGCGAATTTCATGTGGAGGGCGAGGAAAGCCGGATCTTACGCCCGGGCGACACGGCGTTTCATGCCTCAAACGTGCCCCATGCCCTGACCACCCACGACACACCGGTGATGGCCTATGTGCTGTGGCGCGGAGACCTTCTGACCAAGCCGGTCTTTACCTACCCTGAGACATTGGGATGACCCAGCGCGCGGCCCTTGATCACCTATTGCACGCTGCACGGGACTGGCACGCGGCCTTGCCGGAAATGGCGGCTTTCAAGCCGTGGCCCGACGATCTGCATTACGTTGACCGCGCGCCGCACCCCCTGCCCCACATTCCGATCATGTTGGCCAATTCGGGCAATACCACCGACATCAGCCAGCCCCTGCGCGATGCGGTGTTGACTGGCGCCCCGTTTCTGGAATGGCGCCACACCTATACCGAGGCCGAAGTAGGGCGGCATTATCTGGACAATTTCGGCTGGTTCGAGCTTGCCGGGTCCGAGGGTCATTTTGAAACGGATCAAGCGCGGATCACCTTTGGCTACTGGGGGCCGGGGCTGTTCTATCCCCGTCACCAGCACGGGCCGGAAGAGCTCTATTCGGCCGTCTCGGGCAGCGCCCTGTTTCATGCCGACGGTGAGGAGGATACCGAGATTGCGGCTGAAGGCACTCGCCAGCACAAACCATATCAACCGCACGCCATGACCACGGAAGACCATCCGATCCTGACGATGGTTCTGTGGCGCGGCGAGGGCCTGTCAGAGTTACCCCGGATAAGCGCATGAAAATCGCGCGGATTGATATCTTTCAGGTGGATCTGCCGGTCAAAGGCGGGATCTATCGCCTGTCCGGAGGGCGGGAATACGCCAGTTATGATTCTACGATCGCGCGCATCACCACCGACTGCGGGCTGGAGGGATGGGGCGAATCCACGCCGTTTGGAGCCACCTACATCGCGGCCCATGCCGGGGGCACCCGCGCCGGGATCGCCCTGCTGGCCCCGGCCCTGACCGGCAGCGATCCGCGCCATCATGATCGCCGCTGGGAGGTCATGCAGGCGACGTTAAAAGGCCACCGCGATGCGCGATGCGCGCTGGACGTGGCCTGTTGGGACATTGCCGCCAAGGCGGCGGGGCTGCCGCTTTGCGATATGTTGGGCGGGCGTGTGCCGGGTGCAATTGGCCTGATTTCCTCAATCAGCGGGGACACGCCCGACGCCATGCGCGCCAAGGTTGCCGCCCACCGCGCACACGGCTTCATGGGGCATTCGATCAAGATCGGCGCGGATGAGGCGGAGGGCGGCCCAGCGCTTGATGCCGAGCGCATCACCGCCTGTCTGGCGGATCTACAACCGGGCGAGTGGTTCCTGGCCGATGCCAACAACGGCATGACACCCGAAAGCGTGCTACGGATGTTGAGCCTCTTGCCACAAGGCCTTGATTTTGTTCTGGAAGCGCCCTGTGCCTCCTGGCGTGAGACCCTGTCACTGCGCGCCTGCACTGTTCCGATCCTGCTGGATGAGCTGATCCAGAGCGAAGCGGACATCGTGCAGGCGATTGCACAGGACGCCTGTGACGGGGTCGGCCTGAAGGTCTCAAAGCAGGGCGGCATCACCCCGATGATCCGTCAACGCACTTTGGCCGCGAGCGCGGGCATGGTGATGTCAATTCAGGACACTGTGGGCAGTGAGATCAGCTTTGCCGCGATCCTGCATCTGGCTCAATCCACGCCGCGCGCCCTGCTACGCTGTGCACTTGATCCGAGGGCGATGGTGGATATCTCGGTGGCAGCGTTTGACGCACCCGTGATCAATGGCGGTGCTACCGCACCCGATGCGCCTGGCCTTGGGGTGACGCCCGATCTGTCGGTGCTGGGTGCGCCCATCGCAAGTTACGGCGGTGCGCCATGAAAATCACCCGCGTCCGCATTTACAAGACCGATCTGCCTTACGTCGATGGCAGTTACGGCTGGGGTGCGGGCAATGTGATTTCTGTCGCCAAGGCATCGGTCGTGGTGGTGGATACCCATGCGGGCCTGCAGGGCTGTGTTGAATTCACGCCATGTGGTGAAAACTACATGGTCGCCCATTCCGAAGGGGTCGAGGCGTTTGCCCGGCTCGCCGCCCCTGCTCTGATCGGGGAAGACCCGCGTGAGGTAGGGCGGATGGAGCGGCTGATGGATCATCTGGTGCGGGGCCATGGCTATGCCAAAGCGCCGTTTGATGCCGCCTTCTGGGATATTCTGGGGCAGGCCTCGGGTCAGCCGATCTGGATGCTGATGGGCGGCAAGCTGTGTGATGGCACCCCGATGTACCGCGTCGCACCGCAGCGCGCACTGGACGAGACCATTGCCGAAATGGACCGTCACCGTGCAAGCGGCTATCGGCAGTTCCAGATTAAGGTAGGGGCCGATTGAAGACCTACGAGGAATGCCAGCAGGTGCGGCGCGTGGCCACCCAGCCGATGAAGCTGGACGAATGCGTCACCGGCCTGCATGCCGCCCAGAGGATCGTGGCCGACCATGGCGCGGAAATCTGCTGTCTGAAAATCTCGAACCTCGGGGGATTGTCCAAAGCGCGCCGGGTGCGCGATTACCTTGTGGAAAACCGCATTCCCGTCGTCAGCGAGGACACCTGGGGCGGGGAAATCACCAGCGCCGCCGTGGCCCATCTCGCCGCCTCGACGCCCGAGGAGTACCTGATCAATTCCACCGATCTGATGAATTACAACACCTGCTCGACCGGGATTGGCGGACCCCGCGTGCGGGATGGAAAACTCTACGCCACCGATACACCCGGCCTTGGCGTCACCCCTGATTTTGAACGCCTCGGCCCACCAGTGGCCGATTTTGGAGACACCGCATGAGTGAAATGACCTGCACCACCACCCAATTGATCGACGATGACCGCACCCGCGTCACCCGGTTTGACTTTGAACCCGGTCAGGAAACCGGCTGGCATCAGCATGGTTTTGACTATGTCATTACCGCAGTCACCGATTGCCACATGCGGGTGGAATTGCCCGGCGGCGAGGTGAATGAGGTCACCGTGCCCGCAGGCACCGCCTATCGGCGCGAAGAAGGGGTGGAGCACAATGTCATCAACGCAGGTGACGCGCGGATGAGCTTTGTCGAGGTGGAACTAAAGTGAAGATCACCCGCCTCACCCTCTGGCAACTCGACCTGCCCTTATCCGCGCCATATTGGCTATCCGGTGGGCGGCTGAAGTTTGAACGGCTGGACAGCACGTTTATCCGTATTGATACGGATGAAGGCGTCAGCGGCTGGGGCGAAGGCTGTCCTTGGGGGCATACCTATCTGCCCGCCCATGGCTCCGGCATCCGCGCCGGGATCGAAACGCTGGCCCATGCCCTGATCGGGCAGGATCCGCGCAGTCTGGACCATATCAACCGGGTGATGGATATCGCCCTGCCCGGCCATCCATATGTGAAATCGCCCATTGATATGGCCTGCTGGGATATTCTGGGTAAGGTGGCGGGTCTGCCGGTCTGGCAATTGATGGGTGGGGACCACGCCACGCCGGTGGCGGTGAATTCCTCAATCTCAACGGGCACGCCGGAGGAAATGCTGGCGCTGATCGCGAAAGCCGCCGCCAAGGGATACACGGTGCATTCCGCCAAGGTGGGCGGCACGGATATCGGACTTGATATCGACCGGATTGAGGCAATCTCGACCGGGCTGCCCAAGGGCCACAAGGTGACCTTTGATGTGAACCGCGCGTGGCAACCGGCTGCTGCGATTGAAGTGTTGAACTCGGTCACGGCGCGGGACTGGGTTGAACAGCCTTGCGAGACATTGGACCAATGCGCCCATGTGGCGGGGCGCGTGCGGAACCCGATCATGCTGGATGAATGCCTGCATGGGATGCAGGACCATCTTGAGGCGTGGAAACGCGGCGCCTGTGAGGGCGTGAAGGTGAAACCCAACCGCCTTGGCGGGCTGACCCGGGCGCGGCAAATCCGGGATTTCGGTATCTCGGTGGGCTGGCAGATGCATATCGAGGATGTGGGTGGGACGGCGTTGGCCGACACAGCGGCGATCCATCTGGCGGCCTCGACCCCTGATGCCAATCGGCTGGCCAGCTGGTTGTGCCATTATCATCTTGATGTCGATCCCGTGCCCGGGCAAGGCGCGCGCAATATCGACGGGTTTACCACGCCACCGACGACTCCGGGCCTGGGGGTAGAGCCCGATTTGGATCATCTTGGCGAGGCGGTGGTTTTCTATGACTAGCGTGCGCAGGCCGGGTGGCAGAATTTTCGAAAATTCTGGGCAAATTTCTTTGAAGAAATTTGAAGCCACGCCATGAAAATCACCCGCATCTCCCTGTGGTCCGTGCCCTTGAACAGCCACGAGACCTACTACATGGCCTCGGGCAAAACCTGCGATGTCACTACCACAACGATCATCAGGCTGGACACCGATACCGGCCTGTCCGGCTGGGGTGAGGTCTGTCCGATTCCGCAGTATCTGGAGGCCTATGCCGATGGCGTGGCCCCTGCCGTGACAGAACTGGCCCCCGTACTGCTTGGCGCTGATCCGGTTGGTCCCGAGGCGGTGATGGAGCGGTTGCACACCCATCTGCCGGGTCACAGATATGCCAAGTCAGGTATTGATACCGCGTTGTGGGATCTGACCGGCAAAGCCGCCAACCTGCCGCTTTATGCGTTGCTGGGCGGGCGGCAGGTGGCCGATATGCCGCTTTATCATTCGATCACCTGCGTCGCCCCCGAGGGCATGGCCCGCATGGCGCGCGAGGCGCAAGCGCTAGGCATGACGCAGTTTCAGGTCAAGCTGGGCGCGGATAATGACTGGCAGGCCGATGTGGCCCGGCTGGTGCAGGTGCGCGAGGCGGTGGGCGATGGCCCTCTGGTTTACGGCGACTGGAATTGCGGGTCAGACGCGCTGAGCGCCACACGGGTGGGCCGCGCGGTGGCGCATCTGGATGTGATGCTGGAACAGCCATGTCGCACGATCGACGAATGCGCCCATGTGCGCGCCGCCACGGATCTGCCGATGAAACTGGATGAGAGCGCCCATGATATCAGCAGCTTGCTAGAGGGGCACAGACAGGGCTGCATGGATGCCGCCGCGCTGAAGCTGTCCAAGATGGGCGGGCTGTCGGCGATGCGGGCCTGCCGTGATCTGTGCCTGACCCTGGGCACGCAGATGTGCATTGAAGACACCTGGGGATCGGACATCACAATGGCCGCCGGTCTGCATCTGGCGGCCAGCACGCCCAAACGCGGGGTGATGAACACCTGCGATCTCAGCCATTATGTCGGGCCACGGCTGGCCCCCGACGCCCCCACCCGCAGCAAGGGCCGCATTGCGCCGCCCGAAGGCGTGGGCCTTGGCATCACCGTGGATGAGGCCGCCCTTGGCACCCCCATGATCATCCTTGACTAGGAGAGAGACCATGTTGAAAATCGGCACCCAATCCGACTGGATCACCCGCGCGAACACCTTTCGGCCCGGCGGTGGGTTTGGCAATTTCGATCCCGGCATTGTGATCCGCGAGGGCAAGGGCAGCCGCGTCTGGGATGAAGATGGCGATGAATACATCGACTATCTGATCGGCTCGGGGCCGATGCTGCTGGGCCATGGCAATGAGGAAGTGCAGGAGGCGGTTTTCCAGCAAATCCCCAAAGGTATGACGTTTTTTGCCAACAATGCCGCCGGGATCGAGCTGGCCGAGCAGATTGTGGACGCCGTGCCCTGCGGTGAGATGCTGCGCTATGTCACCTCGGGCGGCGAGGCGGATATGTATGCCATGCGTGTGGCCCGCGCCTTTACCGGGCGCGACAAGATCGTGAAGTTTGAAGGCGGATATCATGGCATGAGCGCCGAGGCGCAGATGAGCCTGGCACCGATCCGGATGGTAAATTTCCCCCAAGCCGTGCCCGACAGCCCCGGCATTCCCGACAGTGTGGCCGCTGAAATGCTGATCGCGCCGTTCAATGACTTTGATTATATCCGCTCGCTTCTGGCCGAGTATGGCGACCGCGTTGCCGCCATCATTGTCGAGCCGCTGCAGCGGATCATCCCACCCCTGCCCGGTTTCCTGCAACTGCTACGCGATGAGGCCGACAAATACGGCATCGTCCTGATCTTTGACGAGGTGGTCACGGGCTTTCGCTTTGCCTATGGCGGGGCGCAGGAGCTGTACGGGGTGACGCCCGATATTTGCACGCTGGGCAAGATCATCGGCGGGGGCTTCCCGCTGGCGGCGCTGACCGGGCGCGCCGATATCATGGCGCATTTCGACAAGGCCAAGGTGGGGGCCGAGGGGTTCCTGATGCAACTCGGCACCCTGTCAGGCAATCCGGTGGCCGCCGTGGCGGGGATGAAAACCATGGAAATCCTGAGTCGCGAGGGGCAGTATGACCGGCTGCGTGGTCTGGGGCAGCAATTGAGGGGCATGGCGTCCGAGGCGCTGATCGCCCGGGATATCCCGCATCAGATCGTCGGGGATCGCACTTTGTTTGAGGTTGTGTTCACCGACCGCGAGGTCCGTGATTACCGCGATGTGATACAGTCCGACACCACGCGTGGGGCCACGTTTAACGCAACTTTGCGTACCCATGGAGTGTTCAAAGCGCCCGGCAAAACCTACCCCTGTCTGGCCCTGAGCGAGGCCGATCTGGATCAAACCCGGGCCGCTTATGTGGCAGCGGCCGAATCCCTTTCCTGAGACGTCCAAGATTTGGGCAGCCGCGCCCGGCCCGTTTGCCGTAATTTTTGGCGTAACGTCGTAATATTACTCACAATAGTCACAATTGGATTCAAAATTGCACTGTTGGGAAAAATTTATTACACTCAAGAAACATTTTACGCCAATCTGACTGTTATCGGCGGTGTTTTGACGCAAAAACCGTCGCTTTTTTGAACAGCTCAGCCTAGCGTGGGTGCATCAACGGACCAATTCTGGTCCGCTTTAAGGGGCCGTGACACGCCAATAAGAGCCCCGAAGACACGGAAAAACGTCTCAACGGGAGGACAATGAATGGATACCGATATCGGTGCGTTGACGGTGATTTTCACCGAATTCTATTACTGGGCCACTGTGCCACTTATGTTCCTGATCCATGTCGGGTTCTGCATGTACGAGGTCGGCGTGACACGCCACAAGAACCACGTACACACACTGATGAAAAACACCATGCTGATCCCGCTGGTGACCCTCACATTCTTCTTCTTCGGATGGTGGATTTACTTTGCCTTCCCAAATGGCCCCGGCATCACCGGTGGCCTGACCCAATCGGATAACGCTGTGCCGTGGGGCCAGCTGATGGGCACCCACTTGGGCGGCTCGACCGAGACACTTCAATCGGCGCAAGGCTATGGTATGGATCTGGGCAACGGGTTCTGGAGCCGCCTGAACGGCGTCTTCTGGGCTGCGTTCCTGCTGTTCAGCTGGACAGCGGCCTCGATTGTTTCAGGCGCCACGATTGAACGCATCCGCCCCTCGGCCTTCTGGGTTCTGGCCGTGGTTATCGGCTCGTTCTCCTGGATCATCGATGCGGCCTGGGGCTGGCATCCCAATGGTTGGATGGTCACGCAACTTGGCTACCACGATGCCTATGCATCGGGTGTGATCCACGCGATTGCCGGTGGCTTTGCGCTTGGCGTGGTCTGTGTGCTTGGGCCACGGATCGGTAAGTTTGCCCCCGACGGCACCCCACGCAACATCAATCCACATAACAAATGGCTGGTCACAATCGGCCTGTTCCTGATCTATGCCGGGTTTTGGGGCTTTTATGTGGCCTGTAACGTGCCGATCATCGACCACCAGTCGCTGGACGGCGCAGAAGGTGTGGTGAACTTTACCGCCACGACGATCTACCTGACGCCAACCACCCTGTCGGCCATCGTGTTCAACTTCCTGATGTCCTTATCAGGCGGGATGTTAGCCGGGTATGTGGTGTCCAAGGGCGAGGCCTTCTGGACCTATTCAGCCGGTCTGGCGGGGATCATCACCGCCTCGGCGGGCAACGACCTCTACCATCCGATCCAGGCGATGTTCATCGGCGCGATCGGGGCCTATTGTGCCTACAAGCTGCACTTCTGGGTCGAGCGCAAGTTCAAGATCGACGATCCGGTCGGCGCGATTGCCGTGCATGGCTATGCCGGCTTCATCGGCCTTGTGATCTGTGGCTTTATGCTCTGGGGTCATCCGGCGACAGCCGCCTATCATGATCCACCCGCCTTGATCACCCCCTGGGGTCAGTTCATCGGGGCCTGCATCATGTTCGGTCTGCTCGGCTTCCTTCCGGCCTTCATCGTCTCCAAGATTCTGCAGTCGATGGGGATGCTGCGTGTGCCGGCTGCCGTTGAACTGGTGGGTCTGGATATGAGCGAAGAGATCGCCGAAGAGATGGACGCGATTGCCATCTCGGAAGCGGACATTGCCGAGGCCAAGCGCCTCGGGTTGCTGAGCTAAGGAGAGCATGTCATGTCAACAACAGCTGTAGAAACATGGGCAGGTGCTGACCTGTCGCAAATCGGCCCGATCTACCCGATGGTGGGCACCGAGATGTTGCTCTTCATTGCAGGACTTGCCTTCTGGCTTCTGTTCCACATCATGCAGGGCAGGATCGAGAAGAAAGAGATGGAAGCCGATGAGGCCGCCGCCCGAAGCCCCGAGCGATTGCAACGGGTGTTTGAGGAAGAAGCAAAAGAGTAAGCGAATCTCTCGAACAAAACCGAAAGCGCCGTCCAACTGGGCGGCGCTTTTATTTTAGGCAATACTTGCCGCAATTTTAGCCGATAAGACTACAGATTAATCACCCTGCACATTCGTTAATCGCTCAGAAAACGGACACTCTCCGCGTTGGTCGCCAGAGGTGGATAAACCTCGCAAACACATAAGATTGATGTAACATCGGTTCCATTGGCGTACCAAAAATAAACCAATACCAAAAACAACTAAGAAACGACCGACACGGAGGACGGACCCACGATGGAAGAACAACTCGCTGAACTTGTTGCGCAGGTCGCAGCATTGGAAGCCAAGGCGAACATGACGAACACCAAGTTCGCAGAGATGTATTACTACATCACCATCCCGCTGATGATCATCATTCACGCGGGATTCCTGGCTTATGAAATGGGCGCCTCGCGTGGCAAAAACGCGCTGTCCTCGGGTGTGAAAAACATCCTGGCCTTCGCCTTTGTCATTCCCGCTTTCTACTTCTTTGGCTGGTGGGTCTATTGGGGCTTTCCCACCGGGTTCTCGCTGTCGGCGGGGCCGAACGGGATTTCGGGTGCGGAATATGCCAACTCCATCGCCTGGGCCTGGGGCGAAAGTGCCCAGTAAGTGCCCAGTATATGGGTCCGAACCTGGATGACCAGATCAGCGGCGTGTTCTGGGGTGACTGTAAAACGCGGAGCAATATTGGGCCACAGAAGCGGCTGCATATCGCAGTTGTAGCGGAGTAAAAGTCCGCCAGTTTGTGCCCTTCGTTTATTCGGAGGGCGGGAGATGTATTCTGTGGATATTTATAGTCGTGTGCGCCGTGCTTGTTTGAAGGACGGTATGTCTGGCCGAGAAGCGGCGCGGTTTTTCAACATGGCGTAATCAGGATCAGCACTCAGTTACCCCTGTTATTCTGGATGCACATGCAATTGAAAAGGAGACTGACCAATGGAATATTTTGCTGGTTTGGATGTGTCCATGGAAGAGACGCATATCTGCATTCTGGATCGTGAAGGGGCCCTTATTCGTGAAGGAAAAGCGAGCTCAACACCAAAAGCGATCGCTGACTTCCTCGCTTCTGGACCACCATGTGCCAAAGTTGTATTTGAAACGGGACGGATGGCACCAATGCTTTACCATGGGCTGACGGAGCTTGGTGTCCCGGTTGTTTGCATCGAGAGCAGGCAAGCATATCAGGCCCTTAAATCTCTGGCCGGCCACAAGACGGACCGCAATGATGCCCGCGGTTTGGCACACCTGGCGCGGACGGGATTCTACAAGCCGACCCATGTCAAATCACTGTCAGCGCACGCAATCCGGTCGCTGATCGCAGCCCGCAAGAAGCTGGTCGGACAGCGTGTGACGCTCGACAATCAGATCCGCGGTCTGGTCGTCGTCTTCGGCGTGCGGCTGCCACGAGCTTTGTCTCCGGCATTCAAAAACGCGGCGCTAAAAGTTAGCGATGGAGTGCCTGGCCTCCATGCCGCAATTTGCGGACTGTTCGCAGCACGCGAAGCAATCCTCGCGGCGGTTGCAGCCATTGATGGCGACATCAAAAAGATGACCCGCAAATCCGAAGTCTGCCAGCGCCTTATGACGGTACCAGGGGTCGGTCCGATCACAGCATTGGCCTTTGCCGCAGCAATTGATGATCCGTCGCGTTTCAGGAAATCGCGTGATGTGGGGGCGTATCTTGGACTGGTGCCGCGACGGCATCAATCTGGTGAAATCGACTACACGGGCAGCATCTCAAAGCGGGGCGACGTGCGCGTCAGAACGCTTCTCTATGAGGCCGCCAATGTGATGCTGACGCGGTATGCCGCTCCGCTCAAATTGAAGACATGGGCCCTCGCAATCGGTGCGCGCTCAACGATGAGAAAGGCCCGAGTGGCTCTGGCGCGTCGTCTGGCAATCATACTTCATGCCATTATGCGAGACAAAACTGACTTCCAGTCCGCGTAAGGCTTACGAGGCGACAACGAGGATTCCTAAATCAAAGTTCCCATCTGGGACGATGCCCGAGGGAGGGCGTGAGACACGGCGCCGATTCTGTAGCAACAGCCAAGACCAACGGTATGATTGCGGTTTCAACATTGCCGACCCACACCCAGCCAACCCCATCATGAACCTCAGAGTTCGAAGAGAACAAAGGCAACCTCTGACATCAAAAGCAGGAAACTCAGGAAACACGCATTGACAGATTAGAGAACAAAGATCGTAAGACGATCGCGAAGATGCTGCGCCATGAACTTCCGCCTGGGTATCGTCGGTCGGAAGCGCCTCGGCGGCCAACGCTTGATGGTTATGTTGGTGTGGTCGATGAGATACTGCGCACAGACAAAGCCCTGATCAAAAAGCAGCGACACACGGCCAAGCGCATCTTTGAACGGCTGCGCGATGAGCATGGATATGCCGGCAGCCTGACCACGGTGACCTATTACGTGCGCGAGCAAAAACGGCGCACCAAAGAGGTGTTTGTGCCGTTGTCGCATCGGCCGGGCCATGCGCAGGTTGATTTTGGTGAGACGCTGGGCGTGATCGGTGGCGTGGAATGCAAGATCCACTTCTTCGTGATGAGCTTGCCACATTCTGATGCGGTGTTTGTGAAGGGATATCCAGCTGAGACAACCGAGGCGTTTTGCGATGGCCATGTGTCCGCCTTTGCATTCTTTGGCGGCATTCCGCAATCCATTCTCTACGACAATACCAAGATCGCCGTGGCTCGGATACTCGGGGATAAGACGCGCATCCGCACACGTCGGTTTACGGAACTGCAGTCGCATTACTTGTTTGATGACAAGTTTGGCAGACCCGCGCGAGGGAACGATAAAGGCAACGTTGAGGGCATGGTTGGATACACCCGCCGCAACTTCATGGTTCCCGCACCTCGCTATGACAGCTTTGATGATCTGAACGCACATTTGGAAGAGAAGTGTTTAGCACGTCAGGACGATACGTTGCGGGGTCACACCCAAACCATAGGCGCACGCCTGATGTCGGATTTGGATGCTCTGATGGGATTGCCCGTCGCAGAATATGAAGCCTGCGATCACGTCAGCACGCGTGCAACGTCGATCTCAATGGTGCGCTATCGCAGCAATGATTACTCGGTGCCAGTAGCCTATGCGCACCACGATGTTCATGTGCGTGGGTTTGTGCATGAGGTTATCATCGGCTGCGGCAATGAGATTATTGCGCGGCACAAACGATCCTACACATCAGCGGATATGGTCTTTGACCCATTGCACTTTTTGCCCCTGCTTGAACAAAAGGTGGGTGCCCTGGATCAGGCCGCGCCTTTGCAGGGTTGGCATTTGCCAGATGTATTTGCCACGCTGCACCGACTGCTTGAAGCCAGAATGGGTAAGCCGGGCAAGCGAGAATACGTTCAAGTCTTGCGCCTTTTGGAGACCTTCGAAATGGATGTTGTGCAAGGCGCAATCCAGCAGGCAATAGATATGGGTGCAATTGGCTATGACGCCGTAAAACACCTTGTACTGTGTCGGGTTGAGAAGCGGCCACCACGATTGGATTTGGACTTCTATCCATACTTGCCCAAGGCCAATGTCGGCACAACACGCCCATCCAGTTACATGAGCTTGATGGGAAGGACCGCGGCATGACCGAAGCCCCTCGGATTCTTCTACGGCATCATCTTAAACAACTGCGACTGCCAACGTTCCAAGGCGAGTATGCCAAACAGGCGCAGCTCTGTGCTGCAGAGAACAAAGATCACATCCACTATCTGGCGCGGCTGTGTGAGATGGAATTGATCGACCGCGAACGCCGGATGATTGAACGGCGCATCAAAGCGGCGAAGTTCCCCAGCACCAAGAGCTTGGATAGCTTTGACTTCAAGATCATGCCAAGCTTGAACAAGCCCCTGACGATGGATCTGGCACGATGCGATTACGTTAATCGCAGGGAGAACATCATCGCGCTCGGCCCGTCAGGCACGGGCAAGACACACATCGCCCTGGGACTTGGGCTGGCTGCATGTCAAAGAGGACTGAAGGTGCGCTTCACAACGGCTGCGGCATTAGTCCATGATCTGATCGAGGCTCAAGATGAGCGGAGATTGCAGCGCCTTCAAAAGCAACTGACCAGCCAGAACCTGTTGATCATTGATGAACTGGGCTTCGTACCGCTCAGCAAATCTGGCGCAGAGCTGCTCTTCGAGGTCATATCCCAATGCTATGAACGCGGCTCCATCATCATAACCTCGAACCTGCCCTTCGATGAATGGACTGAAGTCTTTGGCTCTGAGCGGCTGACCGGTGCGCTACTCGATCGTTTAACCCATCACGTCCACATCCTCGAGATGAATGGCGAAAGCTATCGGCTCAAACACAGTCGCAACAACCGAAAATAACCAGCCCGCAATCACAGTCAGAATAATGCTGGCCTTATGGCCAGCATGCGCTTTGGCACGCTTCAGCTTTGTGACGAGCACGCGTGCAAAAGCGCCACAAAACATCAACCGAAGTGGCCCATTTTTACGCCGCGACATGGACCCATTTTACTCTGCGATTGACAGGTGCCTTCACGCTGTTTGCTGCGACAACCGCCTCGATCATGTCGGGCGCTGTGATTGAGCGCATTCAGACCGTTGGCTTTGTCATTCTGGCCATCGTGCTGGGCGGATTCAGCTGGACGCTGGCTGCGGCCTGGGGCTGGCATGCAGATGGCTGGCTGGTGCAGAACTGGGGCGTTCATGACTTTGGCGCGGCGGGCCTTGTGCACGCGGTGGCGGCGTTCTTTGCCCTTGGTGTTCTGATCAATCTTGGTCCGCGGATCGGCAAGTTCAACGCCGATGGCACGGCCAATCACCTTGCGGGTCACAACATGCCCTTCACGGCCACCGGCCTGATGCTGATTGTTGTCGGCTTCTGGGGCTTCCTGATGGCCTGTCTGGTTGTCGGTGGCGAGGCGTGGTCCTGGGGTGCAAATTACTCGACCATCTATGGCACACCCACCAACCTTGGCGCGCTCAGCTTTAACATCCTGATGGGTGTCGCGGGCGGGATCATCGGGGCGTGGCTGGCCACGAAAGACCCGTTCTGGATGATGTCTGGCGCTTTGGCGGGCCTGATCTCGGTGGCCTCTGGCCTTGATATCTACTTCCCGTCGCTCACGCTGATTATCGCCTTTAGTGCTGGGTTCCTGCTCAAACCTGCTGACCTGCCCCCCAAGAACCGGACCATTTGAAAGGAGACTCAGTTCGCTTAATGTTCACAAGAACGAGGAGAACAGAGAATGCGCAAGTCACGGTTTACCGAAGAGCAGATAGTCCAGATCATTCAGGAGTACGCGGCGGGTGCGAAAGTGTCCGAGCTGTGCCGCAAGCACGGCATGTCGGACGCCACATTTTATAAATGGAAAGCCAGGTATGGCGGTCTGCAGATTTCGGATGTCCGACGTCTGAAAGACCTTGAGGACGAGAACAGCAAGCTGAAGAAGTTGTTGGCCGAGCAGATGCTGGATAATGCCGGACTGAAGGGGCTGCTGGCAAAAAACTTCTGACGCCCGCAAGCCGCCGGGAAGCTGTCTGGGTGCTTTGCCGTGACTTTCAGTTTTCAAAGCGGCGTGCCTGTGGGCTGGTCAGGATTTCAAGATCAAGCAATGGCTACAGACGAAGGCCGGATCAGCATGCGCGCCTGCGTGAGCGGCTGATCACGCTGTCCGGCAAACACCGGGGCTATGGCTACCGCATGTTGCATGCCAAGCTGGTCCGGGAGGGATTTGGGGTGAACGTAAAAGTGGTTGAACGGCTCTACAGGGAGGAACGGCTGGCTCTGCGTCGCCGCAACCGCAAGAAAATCCCCAAAGGCGTGCGTGAGGGTGCCTGGTGCCCGATTGCCGCCAACCAGCGCTGGTCGCTGGACTTCACCATGGATGCGCTTGCCAACGGACGAAAGTTCCGCACTGCCAATCTGAAAGACGATTGCACGCGGGAATGCCCGGCTATTGATGTAGCCCTGTCGATCCCCGGCACCCGCGTCGTGGAGATGCTGGAACGCGTTGCCCGTGAGCGCGGGTATCCAGATGTTCTGACCGTTGACAATGGGCCTGAACTACGAGGCCGCGCCCTTGATGGATGGGCCGATGATCATGGCGTGCAGCTCTACTTCATCGATCCGGGCAAGCCGACCCAGAACGCCTACATCGAAAGCTTCAACGGGCGTTTCCGCGAGGAATGTCTGAATCTGAACTGGTTCACGACACTGGCTGAAGCCGAACGGATCATCGAAAACTGGCGGGTCGATTACAACGAAAACCGGCCCCACAGTTCGCTGAAATATCAGACCCCGGAAGAATTTGCTGAAAACAGGCCCTTCCACAAACTGCAATGGGCAGCGCCGCTTGAGCTATCTGAAGGCTCCGCGCCACCACCCATTGCTCACGCCGCCGAATAATGGCAAACAAAAGAGGAACAGTGTCTTCTTATGAGTGGCCCTCAGATTGGGGGCAGGTCACTGCCGCCACGATCCTTGAGAATATGGGGATCGACGACGCGGTGGGTGCCGTCACGGTGCATGGCACGATGGGCATCTACGGCGTTGTGCTGCTGGGTATCTTTGGCAGCGGCTATCCGGCGTTGCTGGGTGAAGGAGCGCCGACGGTCAGCTTTGTCGGCCAGCTTGTGGGGGCCGTGGTGTTTATCTCCATTGGCCTGAGCACCGGCTATGTCACCTCGCTGATCCTGAAGATGCTGGGCATGTTGCGTGTCCCGGCAGCGGCGGAAGAGTTGGGTCTGGACACGGTCAAAGTGCCCGCACAGGCCTATCCCGAAGGCATCACGGCGTCCGCGCCAGCCTCACAGAAGTAAGGAGAAGACAATATGGGGTTTCCCTTTGATACACCCACATGGGATGGCGTCGGTGGCGCGATCTTTATGGGCTTGGGCGGTTCTGCCCCCGGGCTCTACACATTGATCGCGGTCGCGATCTGCATCGGCGCGCTGGTGCTGGACAATGTGAAAGAGCACGGCAAGTACAAGCCGCATAAATAATGCATGTGATATGCTGACAAAGCGCCCCGCTGAGAGATCGGCGGGGCGTTTTTTTGTGGGAGACGGGCCTTCGTCACCCCCCGCACACGCAAGCCGGGCCAACGCCGGACCGCGGGATGGCGCAGCAACGGGACTGTCGTGCACTTTATGGCCACAAAATCCTTATTGCCCATCTGGGTCCGCATCCAGTCACCAAAGCGCCAACCCGTTACGCCAGAGGCGTGCCGACGATCGTTGGCGCACCTGTGGTGCGACGGGACGGTCCGGCGCTGGCCCGGCGGCTGCGCCTTGATTCCGGGCTGGGATTGCCGCATCGCCGTCGTCGCCTACGCCTCTACCCGATACCGCGCCTTGTAATCGACAGGGAAATTCACCGAACGCGCAATGAAGCAGGTCTTGTGAATCTCATGATGCACCGCATCGGCCCGCGCCAGATCGGTGCCCGCTGCCACGGTGATGCGGGGGCGCAGGGTACAGTGCAGAAACCGGCTGGCCCCGCTGGCATCGGTTTCGCCCACGGCCAGCGGATCATCCGCATAGACCTGCACCAAGATGCCCGCATCAAAGGCCAGATGCAGATACCACAGCATATGACAGGCACTGAGCGCGGCGATCAGCATATCCTCGGGGTTGTGCAGCGTCGGATCGCCGCCCAATAGCGGCTCGTTCGAGCATTGGATCACCGGTTTGCCCGGCGTCTGCACCTCCCAGGTGCGCGCGTAACCTTTATAGGTCGCATTGCCCTGCCCGCGATTGCCGGTCCAGACCACGCGGGCGGTATAATCATGTTCAGCCAAATTCGATCACCTCGGTCTCGGTCACCAATAGATCAAGCGCCTGATCGGTCGGCTCCAGCGGCAAGGCCTCGGCCTCTTGTGCGCCATAGGCAAACCCGATGGCCAGCGTTGGGCGTTTGGCGCGCAGCAGTTCCAGCGTGCGATCATAAAACCCGCCGCCATAACCCAGCCGCCCACCCGAGCGATCAAACGCCACCATCGGCACGATCAGGATTTCAGGCTCAAAGAAATCATCCACCTCGGGGACCCGCGCGCCAAATGGCCCGTCTTTCATTGCACAGCCCGGCTCCCATCGGGAAAAGCGCAAGGGCTGACCTTCGCCGATGATCACCGGCACGCCAACGAGGCCATGGGCGGCGGCCTCGTCCATCGCAGGGATCGGATTTATCTCGGTGCGGATCGGCATGTAGCCTGCCAGCGGCACGCCGCGATGCCCAGCCAACACCCCGGAGAGCAGGCCCGCCCTGGCCCCATTATCCAGCCCATGAGCAGCCTTGCGCCGCACGAAGGCGGCCTTGCGCGCCTCTGCTTTGATCTCGGGCAGAGTCACAACAGCACCACGGCGGCAAGGCCCAGAAAGGCAAAGAAGCCCACCACATCCGTGACCGTGGTCACAAACGCCCCCGAGGCCAGCGCCGGGTCAATCCCCATGCGATCCAGCACAACGGGGATCACCGTGCCCGCCAAACCGGCCACCACAAGGTTGATCACCATCGCCGCGGCGATGATAAAGCCGAGCTCCGGCCCACCAAACCACAGCACGCCAACGATGCCCATCACCACGGCAAAGATGATGCCGTTGATCAGCCCCACCAGCACCTCGCGCCGGATCACCCGCCACACGTTCGAGCCGGTGAGGTCCTTGGTGGCAATGGCGCGCACCGCCACGGTCAGGCTTTGGGTGCCCGCATTGCCGCCCATCGAGGCGACAATCGGCATCAGCACGGCAAGGGCGACGAATTGCGCGATGATTTTATCAAACTGGGCAATCACCAGCGAAGCCAGGATCGCGGTGACAAGGTTCACCGCCAGCCACGGGAAGCGGCGCTTGGTGGTGTCGATCACCTTGTCAGACAGGCTGCTTTCCTCGCCCACACCGGCCAGGCGCAGGATGTCTTCTTCATGTTCTTCGTCCAGCACGACCATCGCGTCGTCGATGGTGATCATGCCCACCAGCCGACCATCTTCGTCCACAACGGGGGCAGAAATCAGGTGATACTGGTTGAACGCATAGGCCACATCGCCTTCATCCTGATTGACAGGAATGATATGAAAGGTGTCTTCGACAATCGAGGTCAGCAGGATTTCGCGGCGCGAGCCCATCAGCATCCCAAGGCTGACATTACCCACGGGTTTGAGGCGCGGATCGACCAGCGTGATGTGATAGAATTGTTCCGGCAGATCGTCCTGATCGCGCAGATAATCAATCGCCTCGCCGACATTCCAATGCTCGGGCGCCATCACCACCTCGCGCTGCATCAGACGGCCCGCAGAGGTTTCCGGGTAGGTCAGCGATTGCTGCACCGCCACCCGGTCGCTGTCTTCCAGCACCTCAAGGATGGCTTCTTGCTGGTGGTCTTCCAGATCCTCGACCAGATCGACCACATCGTCGCTATCGAGATCGCGCACCGCCTCGGCCAGAACCTCGGGGTGCAGGAGGTTGATCACCTCCTCACGGATCGATTCGTCGAGTTCGGATAGCAGATCGCCGTCAAATTCCGGGCCGTAAAGCTCTAGCAGTCGGCGACGATCAAAGGCGTTGACCTGTTCCAGAAGGTCGGCGATGTCAGCCGGGTGCAGTGGCTCCATCTCGGCCAGCAGCAGGTCGCGATCGCCCACATCGACCGCATAGATGATGCGGCCCACGGCCTGACGCTCCAACTCATAGGGGTTTTCGTCACGCTCGGGGTCGGTCTGATTGTCTTGATCGGCCATATCCGCCCCCATGATCTGCGGTTGGTGACAGGATTAAAGAAGGCCCTGACGAAAAACAATGGCATTATACTCCCGCATACTCCCGCGACCGAATTGACCAGAAGATTTGAGGTCAGATCAGCTTGTATTCCTTGAGAGAAAGGATCCTGAAATTGTCGGTATGAAATTGTCGGTAACAGTGTCGCGAAAATCGCGCCGTTTGTCGGGTAGGGTTTGGCGGAAGAAGTTGAGAATGGCCTCGGTGAACTGGTTGAACGTGGCGTAATGGCGATTATGGGTGATGCATTCGTGCATGACACCCCAAAGGCGCTCAATCGGGTTGAGATGCGGGGCGTATGCCGGCAGGAACTTCAACTTCACCCGACGTTCGGGGCTGTGCAGCCATGGCTGGAGTATCCTGGCATGGTGATAACGCGCATTGTCGACAAAAACATGGATGGTCGTTTTGGTTGGGGTGTTGCGCTCCGGCTTTTCCAGCATGAGAGTGTCGTTTGGGCATTGATCTTCCCGCCTTCCACAAAGGTGAACCGGAACGTTTCAAGATCGAGCGCACCCTGAATATTGAGGTGCCTGCGCCCCGATGTTGCCTTCAGGGCCGTCTTTTGCCCCTTCGGGAACCGGCCATGGGCGGGACGGCTCCGATGCTCGGGATGCACAGCATCGGAGAAGACCACCATCCCATCGGCTGCAAGTTCGGTCATCAGGGCCTCATACATGGCGATAAACGCCGCCTGTTTGACTTCATCGGCCTATGCAGGCGGCAATCGTGGCTTTTTATACTCAAACCCCGGACGGCGCATCAGCCTGGCGGCCCCCGAGGGACTGTAGCTCCGCCCGTATTCCGCCGGAACATACGCACAGACCTCGTCTACGTTCCGTGCCGGGTTTTCGGCAAAACGGGCTTTCAAAGCCCGTTCGCGCTCCCCCGACAAATGCCCTTGTCGCTGGCTGTAATCTTTCAGGCCGAAAAACGACAGCCCCGCACCGGAAAAGGCAAACTGCCACTCCGTCAAAACCGTCGGTCCGATATCCAGAATCCGGCAAACCGTTCCGGCGTCTTCTTCTTCTGCATCCAACAGCGGAAACGCACGGGCCCGCCTCCAGACAAGCGCTTCAACCTTGCGGCGGCGGCAAATGGCCTCAAGGGCCAGGCGCTGATCGGCAGATAGCGAAACCGTTTTGTGGGGCTTGTTCATGCTCTCAAAGTGCATGCTGTGATACGTATGACCATGCGGCAAATTGAATCAACCTCTCTACAAATTCTTCAGGTCAATTCAGGCGCAGTAGTATAATTACTGAACCTCCTCCGACTAAAGTCAGAGGGTTCAGTGGTTCATGAGCGCCTTCGGCGCACGTTTGAATGTTTTTCCGACTAAAGTCGGAGGTTTTAGACCAGATTGTGGAAAATAAAATCAGTTATTTAAAGTCTCTCCCCAAGCGGAACAGCCCTGATGACAGCTTCGAAGAAGTGTTCCGCAGGAACATCGAGCGCCCGCGCTATGATCACCAATTCGGGCACATCAATACGCCGCTGACCTGACTCGATCCGCGCGACGAACGATTGGTGACACCTCAACCGGTCAGCCAAGGCTGCCTGAGAGAGCTTTTGTGACTTACGGGCTGAAATTAGCGCTTCAATGAGCGCCAAATGTCCGTCGGTGCGAAGTGTTTTGGTCAATTGAGTGTCCGTAAGATGCCTCGGACACTTCCAGTAATCTCATTTTCAGATTATCTAAAAATCAGATTGTACATATAAGGTGGGTAGCGATGCCAAGTATACATACAACCCGTGCAGACTCGTTTTGTGCTTTGGGTGTTTTGCAAAGTTTTCTAAGTTCAACCGCCATCGACGGCTCGCTGGTGGGGTGTTGAAATGACAGGCGTGAAAGCGGGCGATGTCTCAAATACCAAGGAAGCTATCCTGTCGAAGTTTGCACCAGGTTCTGGCGCTAAAGTCGGCAGCGCCGCAGCCCACTTCTAATTTTCGAACATTGAAAATACAGGAGCAACAGCAGGCATGGGCTGTCCTTACGGACGTATTACCTACAATCCTTGCTCAATGTTCTGGCATTTCAACGCATCCCGACAATGGAAAAACTCCGTTTTCCGAGTTGCTTTGGGATTTTCTAAACGGACGTGAAATCTGCATTTCCCTGAACAAATTTGGCGGCTTCAATCTAAGCATCTACGCTGAAAAAGTGCAGTGGATGGAGACGCAATTGCCACTGGATCTGCTTTTTCTGAAATTACTGGCGCTTGACTACACACCCGAGGAATTTCGGATTCTGGAGGGTTGACCAAACCAAGAGAACACTCAATGACAATCTGGTATACGGCTGATACGCATTTCGGCCATGAAAACATCATGCGATTTTGCAATCACCCCTTCGTGTCGGCATCTCAGATGGATGCAGCGATGCTGGAAAATATGTGGAAGGTGGTTGGCCCGGAAGACCAACTTTGGATTCTGGGAGACTTTGCTTTTGGCGCCAAGGCGAAAGACAGCGCATATGTGGAGCAAGTCTTCAATCAGTTGCCCGGCGCAGAACGCCACCTGATCATTGGCAACCACGATCACGAACCGACACTGGAACTACCCTGGGATTCAATCTCCCACTTCGCTGAACTACGAGACGGGCCTCAGAACCAGCTCAATACGTTGTGCCACTACCCAATGATAACATGGAATCACGCCCGCAAAGGCGCACTACAGTTCTTCGGCCACGTTCACGATAATTGGCGCGGGTCGCGCAATTCTGTGAATGTCGGTGTCGATGTCTGGGACTTTATGCCGGTCACCTTTGCCGACATCGCGCGCCGCTGTAATCGGCGGAGCAATACTCGGCCAGGGTAGCGGCGTCGTTGTGTTGTCGCGGGCGGCGTAAAAGTCGTCCACTTTTGCCCTTTCGTTTGATGGGAGGGCCGGGGGATTTTCACCGTGGAATTGTATTTGAAGGTGCGTCAGGCTCATTTTCAGGATGGGTTGAGCGGGCGTCGGATTGCCCGGGATTTTGGGATTGGCCGAGACAGTGTGCGAAGATGTTGGCCTATTCGGAGCCACCGGGGTATCGGCGGACAGCGCCGATTAGGCGCCCGAAGCTGGATGCGTTCACCTGCCAGATCGACCAATGGCTTACTGAGGACAAAGCGCGTCCGCGCAAGCAGCGCCACACCGCAAAGCGTATCTTTGAGAGGCTGCGCGACGAGTGCGGCTTTGATGGCGGATACACAATCGTCAAGGCTCAATTAGCATTTATTATGCGTGGCGACCTGTGATAGAACACACCATGAACAAAATTATGGGTGCGGCACATGGATCATCAGGCTTTTTTGGTGTGGCTTAACGAGATCGACAACCTTTCATCGAAACAACGGGCTGAAACCGGACGGCTCGTTGCCGGGGTTTCGTCGCTGGAAAGCGTGATCGATCTCCTTGAGGCGACTGTTCGCGAGGGGCGTATCTGTCCGCACTGCGCTTCGGGCGGTGCGATCATCAGAGGCCATGCAAGTGGCCTGACGAGGTTCTTTTGCAAAAGCTGTCGCAAAACCTTCAACGCGCTGACCGGGACGCCGCTTGCCCGCTTGCGCCACAAGGACAGGTGGGCAGAGTTTGCAGCTTCCCTGCGCGACGGCGAAACGGTAAAGGCGTCCGCTGAGCGTTGTATGGTGGCCGACACCACAGCTTTTCGTTGGCGTCATCGCTTTCTTCAGGCTGTAACGGTCGGTGCGGTCAAGCTGTGCGGGATCGTCGAAGCCGACGAGACGTTCTTTCCGCGCAGCCGGAAAGGGGAGCGTAATCTCTCTCGAAAAGCCCGCAAACGCGGGGGAAAGGCCTCAAAACGCGGATTGTCGAAGGAGCAGGTTCCGGTCCTCGTTGCAGTCGACCGATCAGGCACCACCATCAGTGCTGTCTTGCCTGCGGTGACAGCCGAACATCTCAAAACGGTTCTGCAGCCACGTCTTGATGGGGACGCTCTCCTGGTGACCGATGGCTGCACCGGGTACCCGCCCTGCGCCGCAGAAATGGGCGTCAGCCATGAAAGTCTCAACCGGACCGCCGGAGAACGTGTCCGTGGTGAATTGCACATTCAAACCGTGAACAGTCGGCATGAGCGGTTAAAGACCTTTCTGCGCCGCCATCGGGGTATCGCAACCAAATACCTGGACAGCTACCTTCGGTGGTTCCACCTTGCCGTCCTTCCGAGCCACCAAACGCCGCGCGCGATACTTGCCGCAGCAGCAGGCATCCTGCCTGTAATACGCCACGCATAATCAATGCTAATTGAGCCATCGTCAAAGACTGCGTCCGGGCCAGGAAGCGCTCTGGCAAAGAGATGTTCGTGCCGCTCAGCCATCCGCCCGGGCATGCGCAGGCGGATTTTGGTGAAGCGCCTGTCGTGATTGGCGGCGTTGAGCGGAAGGCGCACTTCTTCGCCTTTGATCTGCCGCAGAGCGATGCGTGTTTTATCCGGGCCTATCCTGCGGCAACCACCGAGGCCTGGCTGGATGGGCATGTGCATGCCTTTGCTTTCTTTGGGGCGGTTCCCCTGTCGATCCTCTATGACAATGACCGCTGCCTGGTGGCGCGGATCCTGCCGGACGGCACCCGGCAAAGAACCCAACGGTTCAGCGCAATGCTGTCGCATTATGTGGTCCGGGATCGCTACGGCCGTCCCGGCAAGGGGAACGACAAGGGAGCGGTCGAGGGGTTGGTCGGCTACGGGCGGCGCGACTTCATGGTGCCGATCCCGTCCTTTCCGGACCGGGATGCGTTCAACGCTCACCTGGAAGAGCAATGCCGCAAACGGCAGGACGATGTCCTGCGCGGACACAAGGCCAGCATCGGCGAACGGCTGCAAGCCGATCCGGCGGCAATGCAGGATTTGCCCGGCGCACCCTTCGAGGCCTGTGAGTTGCAAAGTGGCCAGGTCACATCGACATCGGTGCTGCGGTATCGCGGTAACGACTACTCGGTACCGGTCGCATATGGCCACCGCGCGGTCTGGATCAAGGGCTTCGTGATCCGCGTCGTTATCGGTTGCGCCACTGAGGTGATCGCCGATCATCCCCGCTCTTATGACAGCGGTGACATGGTGTTCGACCCGCTGCATTACCTGCCGCTGATCGAGCGCAGGATCATGTCCTTCGATCAGGCTGCGCCCTTGCAGGGTTGGGAACTGCCTGACGCCTTCGCCACGCTCCGGCGCTTGCTGGAAGCCCGGCAGGGCAAGGCGGGCAAAAGGGAGTATGTCCAGGTCCTGCGCCTGTCGGAACGGTTCGAGCTGGAGGTGCTGCATCTTGCCGTCAAAGACGCCCTGCGAATGGGGGCGGTCAGCTTCGATGCGATCAAGCACCTCGTCCTGTGCCGCGTCGAGCGAAGGCCCCCGAGGTTGGATTTGGATGTCTATCCGTTCCTGCCCGGAACCAACATCGCCACCACCTCGGCTTCTTCCTGTATGAGCCTTCTGTCAGGAGGTGACGCATGACGGATGCACCCGAACTGCCGCTGACACACCACCTCAAGACTCTGCGCCTGCCCACCTTCCTGCGCGAGCATGACAAGCAAGCGCGCATTTGTGCGGCGGAAGGCCTGGATCATGTGCGCTATCCAGCCCGGCTGACCGAGCTGGAACCAATCGATCGGGAGAGGCGCATGGTCGGACGCCGGATCAAGTCGGCAAAGTTTCCAACCGTCAAAAGCCTCGACAGCTTCGACTTTACGGCCATCCCCGGTCTGAACAAGATGATGGTGCTGGAACTGGCGCGCTGTGAATGGATCGAGCGCAGGGAGAACGTCATCGCGCTCGGCCCGTCGGGAACCGGCAAAACCCATGTCGCTCTCGGGTTGGGGCTGACCGCCTGCCAGAAAGGGTTGCCTGTCGCCTTCGTAACCGCCGCAGCTCTCGTGCACGGGATGATGGAGGCCCGCGACGAGAAACGCCTCCTGCAGCTTCAGCGCAAACTGGCCAAGGTCAAACTGCTGATCATCGACGAGCCGGGCTTCGTCCCCTTGAGCAAAACCGGCGCCGAGCTTCTGTTCGAGCTGATCTCTCAGCGCTGCGAGCGTGGCTCAACCCTGATCACATCGAACCTGCCCTTCGAGGAATGGACCGAGACATTCGGCACCGAACGCTTGACCGGCGCGCTCCCGGACCGGCTGACACATCACGTCAACATCCTCGAGATGAACGGCGAAAGCTACCGCCTCAATCAGAGCCGCGCACGTATTGCCAACCCTTCAACCTGACAACTGAACAATCGGCCTGACGGCCAATGCGCCTTGGAACGTGCTTGCTGATTGGTGGCCACACGCCCCAAGGCGCACTCCACAAACTGGCCGACTTTTGCTCCGCCCCAGTGGCCGGATTTTACTCCGCCGTTGACATCACCTCATCCAGCAGATGTTCCAATGTCAAAAGATGCTGAACATCCCAGGCGTAATACCGATCCTCGACCTCATGCGAAAATCCTTCGGTGGCGTATCGCAACCGCGCCAGCATCTTACCAATCTGGATGCGCTCACTGGCATCTGACTGGGTTTCGTCCAGCGGTGTACCCTCAAGAAAGGTCAGCAACCGCACATAACGGCGTGACCCATCCACATCTGTGATCTGGAAAATTTTAGGCCCGGCAGCAGAGGTGACAATACGCGGGACAGGAACGGTCGGATCGCGGGCTTCAACATATCGCAGGATACTGTTCTGAAAGTCGATTTCCCCGAAGGGTTCGTCCGGGTTGGCGACTTTTAGTACGAACTTTTGCCCAGTCCCGGTTGAGACGCGAAAGGTGTCATCCTTTTCGGTGTCAAAACGCTTCAGCGCGCCGGACATTCCGTAGTGATCTTCCAGCAGCCGCTGGGCGCGATCTTGTGTCATCGGAACATAGGCACCTGCCAGCCCACCTGGTTCAGTTGCCGGATTGGGTTGATCTGTCATACCTGTCGTCCTGATCGGGCCTTATCGCGCACTGACGGCTTCGGCCAAAACGCAGAGCAATTCGTACATAACGGTGGCCCCTGTCAGGGATGTCAACCCGCCCACGTCAAAGGGCGGCGAGACTTCGACCATGTCCGCACCCACATAGTTCAGGTTGCGAAACCCTCGGATCAACGCCATCGCCTCGGGGGGTTGTTAGCCCTGCGATCTCGGGTGTGCCGGTGCCGGGGGCAAAGGCCGGATCAATACTGTCAATGTCAAAGCTCAGATATACAGGTGTATCGCCGACAATCTTGCGTGTTTCTTCGATAATCGCATCCACGCCACGTTTCTGAACCTCTTCGACGAACATCACCCGCATGCCGGCTGCTTCGGAATAGTCCCAGCCCTCCGAGACATTCTGCGCTCCGCGAATGCCAATCTGCACGGTTTTTGTGGCGTCGATCAATCCCTCCTCGTGGGCGCGGCGGAAAGGCGCGCCGTGGTTGAATTTCGATCCCTGAAAACTGTCCCATGTATCAGTATGGGCGTCGATGTGAATGAACGCCATGGGTTGCTTTGCAACGGCGCGCATAATGGGCAAGCTGACCGAGTGATCACCACCGCAAGACAAAGGCATGACGCCTGCCGCGACCATGGTTGCGAAAAAGTCGCTGATTTCCTTGTGCGTTTTTTCAATGTCAAACGTTGAGTGGAACGGGACATCGCCGACATCCGCAATCCGGCACAAATCATAGGGATTGACGCGGGTTGCATGGTTGATTGCGCGCATTAAGCTGGATTGATTCCTGACTTCGCGTGGACCGTGCCGCGCTCCGGGGCGATTTGTCAGGGCCCCGTCGTATGGTATTCCAACCATCCCAATGTCAATATTTTCAAGAGTTTGCGCTATCGGTGCGCGCATGAAAGTTGCCAATCCCGAATACCTTGGAGCGGACATGTCGGGGGTGCAGGAGGATGTATAATCTGACACGAGTTGAAGCCTTGCTGTGCAAAAGTACCCCAAACTCACCTCTTGTTTACTGCGATACAATCCATGATAAACCATGGAAACATCGACATATATCGTAGGAACACAAAATACTTACTTCTGTTTCCAATCCTGATCTGCATTTGCTGCGCGTCTTTATGGCCGTTGCGGAATCCGGTGGGTTCTCTCAGGCGCAGATTGCCCAAAATGTCAGCCAGTCCACGATCAGCACTCAGATGATTGATCTTGAGACACGTTTGGGCATGCGATTGTGTCGCCGTGGGCGGGCGGGCTTTGCATTGACCGAAGAGGGGCGCGAGGTCTTTAAATACGCAAAGGAACTTATCCAGAGCTGTGACGAATTCGTCAGCAAGGCGAATGGAATTCGTGGTGATCTGAGTGGGGAACTTCGAATTGCGACCGCAGATTCCTTGTTGGGAAACAAAGCCTTCCCATTTGAGGCTGTTTTGGCAGAACTCCGAGATGCCATGCCTGCGGTCGTGTTGCAGCTGAGCGTCATGGACCCATTGGAAATCGAAAGGCTTATACTTGAGCAAAAGCTGCAAATGGGGCTTCACACCTTTCCCAATCACGCGCCCGGACTTCGCTATATCAAGATGTTCGACGAAGCGCAGACTTTGTATTGTGGGCAGGGGCATCCGCTTTTCGACAGCGATGCTACGTATGAAGCCAGCGAACTTGAGGCATATGAATACGCTGCACGGTCCTACTATGGCGGTGCCCTTAGGCCCGGTAGTTTGAAACCCAAGAACAACCATATCTATGCTGGTAGCATGGACGGGATCGCGGCCGCAGTATTATCAGGTCGTTTCCTTGGCCATTTGCCTGATCAATGCGCCCAGACCTGGGTAGATCAGGGGAAACTGAAACCGCTATCCACGGAATTGCATTCCTATAAAGCGACTTTTGAATGTGTGTTTCCGATTGGTGCCCGGATGGCTAACACCCAAAGAGTGTTGGAAGATATCATGTTAAAGTACTCGGCGTGAAACTATCGTGGCGGAAAAGAAGTGACACCGTTTTGTCCTACCTTATCTCAATAACTTTCTTTAACTCGTAACAGTTGGAGCCCTGTACACGACAGTAGAGGTGGTTGAGGGCGCAGATCTGTGATTTTCATTGGGATTCTTCAAATTACGATGGAGCCTCCCATGATCCGAAAAGCAATCGACACCCTCTCGGCGAAACTATCCGACGGCTTGTCGCTGAGCAATAGTCGCCTCGAAACACTCTGCCTTCCGGTGATTGGCATTGCCAGCGTTCGAACCGTCAATTTGAGCCACATTCGCGGTGAGATGCCGACGCAGGCCAAGGTTGAAAGCACCTGCCGTCGATTGCAGCGCTTTTTTCAGCGTGTCAACCCCGGGCAAGACTGGTCTGCCCCTCCTGTTGTTCGCATACCCGGGCTCTCCGGGAGCCGGCATCCGTGCCTTGACCGCACGAACCGGAAGATCGGGCGCAAAGAGATCAACCTGCTGGTTCCTGCCGTCGCCACGCGCCGCTATCGCGTGCCCCTGATCTGGACCGTGTCGGGCAAGGCGGGCAACAGCAACACCTGCGAGCGCATTGCCTTGATGAAGCGCTGTCTGGATCTGTTCGGGTCCGGAAGCATCAGGTGCCTTCCGGCGGATCGTGGGTTTATCGGCCTTGATTGGTTGACTTTCCTGCATGAACAGGACGTTCCTTTCATCATCCGCGTGAAGTCGAACCGGTACGTGACAGGCGGGGATGGCGTCCGGCAAAGCCTGCGAACCTTGCCGCGCACCTGCCGTGGCCCGCGCACATTCACGGCCCACTTCAGGGCTGCCGGGGGCACTGCACCGTTTTGGCTGAACTTCGCAGCCAGGCGCATCAAAGGTAAGGAATTGCCTGTCGTTGTCGGCAACCAACCCGCCCATCACGCCCTGACCGTCTATCGCAAACGCCGGGCCATCGAATGCCTGTTCGCCGAAGCGAAGACCAGGGGCTTCAACCTGGAAGACACCCGTCTCCCGATCGCCGAAAAGTCGAGCTTGTTGGTCGGTCTCCTTGCCCTGGCCATGGCATGGGCTGCAAAGGTGGCATCCACCAGGCCCGGAACACGGAAACGGCCTCGAAAGTCTCATGGGCGATACGCCAAATCCATCTTCCGCATTGGTCACGACGAAATCGGAAGGCTCCTGCGAACACAGCCGGAACAAGCCTTCCGACACTGGCCCAAAATCAGGCAGAAAATCGCATGAGTCGTGTACAGGGGGTCTCTCCCCAATTGTCTTTAGGTTAGGCTCAATTAGCATTGATTATGCGTGGCGTGTTACAGGCAGGATGCCTGCGGCGGCGGCAAGTATCGCGCGCGGCGTTTGGTGGCTCGGAAGGACGGCAAGGTGGAACCACCGAAGGCAGCTGTCCAGGTATCTGGTCGCGATGCCCCGATGGCGGCGCGGAAAGGTCTTTAACCGCTCATGCCGACTGTTCACGGTTTGAATGTGCAATTCACCACGGACACGTTCTCCGGCGGTCCGGTCGAGACTTTCATGGCTGACGCCCGTTTCTGCGGCGCAGGGCGGGTAACCGGTGCCGCCATCGGTCACCGGGAGAGCGTCCGCATCAGGACGCGGCTGCAGAACCGTTTTGAGATGTTCGGCTGTCACCGCAGGCAAGACAGCACTGATGGCGGTGCCTGATCGGTCGACCGCAACGGGGACCGGAACCTGCTCCTTCGACAATCCGCGTTTTGAGGCCTTTCCCCCGCGTTTGCGGGCTTTTCGAGAGAGATTACGGTCCCCTTTCCGGCTGCGCGGAAAGAACGTCCCGTCGGCTTCGACGATTCCGCACAGCCTGACCGCAGCGACCGTTACGGCCTCGGGAAAGCGATGACGCCAACGAAAAGCTGTGGTGTCGGCCACCATACAACGCCCGTCGGACGCCTTTACCGTTTCGCCGTCGCGCAGGGAAGCTGCGAACCCTGCCCATCTGTCCCTGTGGCGCAAGCGGGCAGGCGGCGTCCCGGTCAGCGCGCTGAAGGTTTTGCGACAGCCTTTGCAAAAGAACCTCGTCAGGCCACTTGCATGGCCCCTGATGATCGCACCGCCCGAAGCACAGTGCGGACAGATACGCCCCTCGCGAACATTCGCCTCAGGGAGATCGATCACGCTTTCCAGCGACGAAACCCCGGCAACGAGCCGTCCGGTTTCAGCCCGTTGTTTCGATGAAAGGTCGTCGGTCTCGTTGAGCCACACCAAAAAAGCTTGATGATCCATGTGCCGCACCCCATAATTTTGTTCATGGTGTGTTCTATTACAGGTTGGCACGCATAATCAATGCTAATTGAGCCAAGAACAATGAAAGCCACAGGGCCGACGCGGGCGAGGTCTTGCTGTCGGGCGGGGCGATCAATTCACCACAGACACTGATGTTGTCGGGGATCGGGCCTGCGGATCATCTGAACCAACATGGGATCAAGGTTGAGGCCGATCTGGAGGGTGTGGGGCGCAACCTGATGGACCACACCAGTGTCATCCTGCAGTATGAATGCAAAAAACAGTTCCCCATTCACCGCGTCGACCGCCCCCTGAACAAGCTGGCGGCGGGCGTACAATGGGTGTTCACACGGGGTGGCATCGCGGCCTCTAACATCTGGGAGGCTGGCGGGCTGATCCGGGGCAATGCGGATGTGCTCTACCCCAACCTGCAATATCATTTCGGGCCGGTGGCGTTTGAATACAACGGCAACGATATCTCGCTGATGCAGGGCTTTGCGATGCATGTGGACCAGCAACGCCCGCGCAGCCGGGGACGGATCACGCTGGCCTCAGCGGATCCGCAGGACAAGCCGAAGATGGCGTTTGAGTATCTCAGCGATCCGCATGACCTGCGCGAATTGATCGAGGGCGTGCATAAGGCGCGCGATCTGGTCAGCCAGGCCACGTTTGACGAATTACGCGGGGCCGAGATGATCCCCGGCCCGGACGTGCGCAGCGATGCTGAGATCGCCGATTGGATCAAAACCGCGGTCACCACCGAATTCCATCCCTGCGGCACCTGCCGGATGGGCGAAGGGGAGGATTGTGTGGTCGACCCTCAGTTCCGCGTGCATGGCGTAGACGGGTTATGGGTGGTGGATGCCAGCGTGATGCCCAGGATCACCTCAGCCAATCTGAATGCCCCGACCCAGATGATGGCCGCGCGCGCCGCGGATTTCATTGCCGGGCGCGATCAGAAAACCCCCGAGGTGGTGCCCTTCGCGTTTGAAGATTAGCCGCGCGTTCAGGGCTGTGGCTAAAAGCGCGGCGGCAGGCAGGACATGCCACCGTCCAGCTTGGCGGCTACTGAATTTCCAGCCTCGCGGACCTGATACCGGGCCTCGATCAGACGAGCGCGCGCCCTGGAAAATCCGCTTGCCATCACCACCAGATCGGTGAACCAGATCGCCCCCGCCTCTTCGCCCGTTGCCGTGTGAAGGGCGCAGTAGCCTTCAAAGCATCCCCAGGCCTCCAGACGTTTGGTCGCCAGAATGGTTTCGGCATGGCGTGAGTGACTCAATGTGATTTTGCGGTCGTGATCTGGTCCGTTATGGTGATCGGTCTGTCACTCCCTTTAAGCCTGACGCCGCAGCGCCTGCGCCATGCAGTGGATGCCACCGCCGGTCTTGGAAATCTCAGCCGTGTCCACGGCGGCCACTTCAAAGCCGCGTGCGCGAAGCTGTTCGATCAGCACCGTTGACGAGTTGGGGGCGATCACCTTGTCATTGCCCAGCGACATCATGTTGCAGCCAAGCGCCATCGTGTCCGGGAAGGGTACATCAATGATCTCGTGCCCCTTGGCGCGCAGCCAGTCGACAATCGCGGGTTCGGTGCAGGCCAGACAGACGGCGGTCAGCTTGTCCGCGACGGGTACGACCATCAGGTCGATATGCACGTAGTATTCGTCGATATAGGCAAGCCGGACTTCCCAGCCCTCAGCCTCGAACCAACCGGCCACCTGTTTGGCACCGGCCTCGTTCGTGCGGGCCTCACCACAGCCGATCAGGACACAGCCCTCTTCGATCACGTTGAAATCGCCGCCCTCAAACGTGCCGGCGGTGACCATGTCATAGATCGGGATGCCCAGTTTCTTATAGGCGCGGATGGCGGCGTAATTCTCACCCCGGCGGCGCCATTGCGACATGGCGGTGATGAAGGCGCCATAAGGTGTCATGCAGGAACTGTCGCGGGAATAGACCTGCATGGTCAGTTCCGGCTCGGCCTCAAGCATATGGATGTTGACGTTGAAATGGCGATAGGCATCGACCAGTTCGGCATGCTGGGCTTGTGCGGTCTGAATGTTACAGGGCGCTTCGCGCAGATGCTTGCGTGACAGGCTGGAGGTGGCGCGGTGAAACAGATGCGCGGGCGAGCCGAGCAGCACGTCGGTCAACGGGTCGGTCTCGTTTTGGAACCCCCAGTGGGTCAGGGGGGCGGTGCCGCCTGCGGGGTTGCGGCGTTGCAGGGTGAAAGCGTCGGTTGATTTATCAAGCGCCATTGGGCTGTCCTTTTCTGTTCGTGTTACGCGCCGGGCGCGGCGGATGGGATCCACCAGTCGCGACCCCGGGGGGTTGTGATGTATTCAGGCCATCTGAAGTGAAGCGGCGGGTCATAGTCGCAGAGCGGCGCGATCATCTGATCGCCCGAGGTTCTGCGTTTGAATTCATCCATCGCGGTAAACCGTGCGGCAGGGTCTTCCAGCAGGCGCAGGGCCGAGGCGGCCAGAGCCTTGGCCGCGGTGCGGATCATCGGATCAATCGTGGCCGGGATTCCGCCCAGCGCGTTCATCACCCATGCTGGATAAGGCCCACCACGCAAGGCCGGGCGGGCGATATAGAACCGCGCGGTCGGGGCGTGCCAGCACATATCGGTGTAATCATCCGAGGTGGAATTGAGCTGACTGGGCGGGAGATCGCGACGCAGGATCGCTTCGGCCTCTTGCGGCGGCACGAGCTGTGAGAGTTCGTCGATGAAGGGTGCCTCCATCGGCTCCATGCCAAGATTGCTCTGAATTTCACGCGCGACATCCATGGCGGCCTTATCCCAGACCGGCGCACCGACCTGTTGCAGCGCCTCCCAGACCACATCGGCCATGGCGTGATTGGCAAGACCGGGACGCGATTTGCAAACCCAGTGGCGTTCGACCCGGCAACCAGTCATGGCCGCCGCCGCCTCGGCATTGCGGTCCAGTGCGGTGGTGACACGCTCGGCCATCTCAAGCGTGGGCACGCGCATCATGTATTGGATTTCGGCCAACCCGGCAGGCAGGTTATCGGCGGTGGCCTGTCCTGCGGTCAGGATCGCCTCGGATACGGACCAGCCGCCCTGATGCGGCAGCATCGACTCGCGCAGGGCTTTGCTCGATTGATACATCGTCATCAGCGCATCATTGGCTCCGGGTGCGCGCACGTCGGAATGGCTTTGCGGGATGGGGGCCCCATCGGTCGCGCCCCAGAGTTCTGGTGCGTCACAAATGAAGCGATAGATCATCGAGTAGGCCGCACCACAATGCGTGTCCCAGCGCACGGTATTGCACATCGGTAGCATGTAGAACGGATGGAAGGACAGCATCGCCGCCAGACCGTCGTAATAACCTTTGGCGGCGTGAATGGGCTTGGAGCCGCGCACCTTTTCCGCTGGCTCACCGGTGTAACGCAGCCCGCCTTTCAGCCCGTGCTTTTCCATCGCGGCCTTGGTGGCAAGAAGACCGCCAAGGGTGCTGATGCCGAGGCCTGAATGCGGATCGGTATGGCCGCCCGCCTGATATCCCAGACCGGCACGCGGTTCGCGCCGGGTGCTTGCGGCCTGACAGTTGCCCGGCACCGCATCGTATTCAGCGTACATGCCAATCACCGGGCCATCGCCGTTTGACCACTGCGCACAAAAGGCCGTGGGCATCCCGCCTGAGCCCTCTTCAACCGTGAAGCCTTCGGCGCGCAGGCGGGCCACGTACCACTCGACCGAGCGGTATTCGCGCCAGGCGGTTTCGCCGAAGTCAAAGATCGTCGCACACCACTCGGACAACTCCGGCAGTCTGGCATCGACCAGCGCAAGCGCATCAGATTGGGCATTCGACAGCGGCATGGGCTCCTCCCTGCCCGGTATTAAGACATTGCGCGGCATGATCGGTAAGTGAAACATTTTCCTGCGCTTGGGAAATTTCCTTCACCTTTCCCGCGTTCTGCGAAAGACTGGAGGCAGGTGAGGTCAGGAAAGGGATTTGCGATGGCGCGTCTTCCGACAACTCAGGCGTTGCGCGCGCTGGAAAGCTTTTCACGCCACGGTGTGGTCTGGAAGGCGGCGGAAGAGTTGAACCTGACACGCAGTGCGGTCAGCCACCAACTGCGCCTGTTGGAGCGCGAATTGGACTTCGTGCTGTTTAACCGGGTCGGAACCGGGATCGAGCTGACCAGCCGCGGCAAGGCCTATGCCAATGACGTGCGCGACGCGCTGTCAACAATCAGCCGCTCGGCGGCGCGTCATTCCGGTGGCGGGCTGTCCGGACAGTTGACTATCAGTTGCACACCGGGATTTGGAGCCAATTGGCTGAATACCAAGATTTCGCGGTTTCGGGCCATGTGTCCTGATTTGTCCCTTTCGGTTGTCGTGCCGCCCGCCCTTGATGACATCAGCAATCCTGAGGTTGATGTGTTTGTAGGGTTTGGTGATCCGGCAAAATGCCCCAGCGATGTTGAGATATTGCGTGAAGTGGTGTTCACGCCATTGGCCAGCCCCGCACTGTTGAACCGCATGGGGGGATTCAAAACGCCCGAAGACGTGCTGCGCTGTGATTTGCTGCATCTGGGTGTAAAACGCGGAGCAATATTGGGCCACAGAAGCGGCTGCATATCGCAGTTGTAGCGGAGTAAAAGTCCGCCAGTTTGTGCCCTTCGTTTATTCGGAGGGCGGGAGATGTATTCTGTGGATATTTATAGTCGTGTGCGCCGTGCTTGTTTGAAGGACGGTATGTCTGGCCGAGAAGCGGCGCGGTTTTTCAACATGGCGTAATCAGGATCAGCACTCAGTTACCCCTGTTATTCTGGATGCACATGCAATTGAAAAGGAGACTGACCAATGGAATATTTTGCTGGTTTGGATGTGTCCATGGAAGAGACGCATATCTGCATTCTGGATCGTGAAGGGGCCCTTATTCGTGAAGGAAAAGCGAGCTCAACACCAAAAGCGATCGCTGACTTCCTCGCTTCTGGACCACCATGTGCCAAAGTTGTATTTGAAACGGGACGGATGGCACCAATGCTTTACCATGGGCTGACGGAGCTTGGTGTCCCGGTTGTTTGCATCGAGAGCAGGCAAGCATATCAGGCCCTTAAATCTCTGGCCGGCCACAAGACGGACCGCAATGATGCCCGCGGTTTGGCACACCTGGCGCGGACGGGATTCTACAAGCCGACCCATGTCAAATCACTGTCAGCGCACGCAATCCGGTCGCTGATCGCAGCCCGCAAGAAGCTGGTCGGACAGCGTGTGACGCTCGACAATCAGATCCGCGGTCTGGTCGTCGTCTTCGGCGTGCGGCTGCCACGAGCTTTGTCTCCGGCATTCAAAAACGCGGCGCTAAAAGTTAGCGATGGAGTGCCTGGCCTCCATGCCGCAATTTGCGGACTGTTCGCAGCACGCGAAGCAATCCTCGCGGCGGTTGCAGCCATTGATGGCGACATCAAAAAGATGACCCGCAAATCCGAAGTCTGCCAGCGCCTTATGACGGTACCAGGGGTCGGTCCGATCACAGCATTGGCCTTTGCCGCAGCAATTGATGATCCGTCGCGTTTCAGGAAATCGCGTGATGTGGGGGCGTATCTTGGACTGGTGCCGCGACGGCATCAATCTGGTGAAATCGACTACACGGGCAGCATCTCAAAGCGGGGCGACGTGCGCGTCAGAACGCTTCTCTATGAGGCCGCCAATGTGATGCTGACGCGGTATGCCGCTCCGCTCAAATTGAAGACATGGGCCCTCGCAATCGGTGCGCGCTCAACGATGAGAAAGGCCCGAGTGGCTCTGGCGCGTCGTCTGGCAATCATACTTCATGCCATTATGCGAGACAAGGACGAAACCGCTCTCGCGGTATTGGCGCTTGTGTCGAGGGTTTCGCGCTGATCGAAGCGCCGTGATTTTGTGAACTGACGATTCTGTTGGACGATTGGGACCTTCTCAATCTGACGATAGGAGGTTTCAATGTCAGACCAATATGTACCTGCACTGCGCCAGCGATTTCTCGAAGATATGCGGATCAAAGGGCTGCAGTCGAAAACGCAGACAATGTATTTGCGAGGGATGCGGGATTTTACGCGGTTTCTGGGTCACGCGCCGGATAGCGCGACACCGGAAGAGCTGCGGGCGTTCCAGCTCGATATGAAGGAGCGCGGCATTGGCGCACCGACCTTCAACAACCGGCTGACAGTGTTGAGTTTCTTCTTTGCGACGACGTGCCCGCGTCCCGAGATGAAGCGGCATATGCGCTATCAACGGGCGGCTAAGAAGATCCCCGTTGTGCTCAGCGCCGAGGAAGTCGCGCGTATTATCGAAGCGGCACCTGGGCCTGGGTTACGATACCGCGCGGCCTTCAGCGTGGCCTATGGTGGCGGGCTGCGCGCCAGCGAGGTCACCCATCTCAAAGTTGGCGACATAGATAGCGACCGGATGCTGATCCGGATTGAGCAAGGTAAGGGTCGTAAGGACCGGCAGGTCATGTTGTCGCCGAACCTTCTGAGCCTGTTGCGCGACTATTACCGAGAAGTGCGGCCGAGAGGTTGGATGTTCCCGGGTCGTAACCGGATCGATCCAATCTCGACGCGGCAGTTCAATCGGGCCTTTGGGGTCGCATGCGATTTTGCAGAGATCAAGAAGCAGGTGTCGCCCCACACTCTGCGGCACAGCTTTGCCACGCATCTGCTGGAGGGTGGGACCGACATCCGGGTGATCCAAGTGCTTCTGGGCCATGCCAAGCTGGAAACGACGACGATCTATACCAAGGTGGCAACCAAGACGATCCAGAGTGTCACCAGCCCGTTTGATCTGCTGGTGCGGCGGGAGGCCGGACCCGGTTAAACTAGGCTTCCATGTCTCGCCTCAAGCTGGAGGTCGCAGACATCTTCCGCGCCCATGGTGCTACCTATCGCCTGGCCCACGCCGGACACTTGAACCTACAGCAGTTAAAAGTGATGTCGGCGATAGAGAGCTGCCGGACCGCTGTGCTTGGCGGGCATGTTGCCGCTTGCACCAAATGCAGTCACCAGCACATCGCCTACAACTCGTGCCGCAATCGGCATTGCCCGAAGTGCCAAGGTGCAGCGGCGCAGGACTGGATGCAGGCGCGCATGGAAGACTTGTTGCCCATTGAGTATTTCCACGTGGTCTTCACGCTGCCATCGCAAATCGCCGACATTGCCTTCCAGAACAAAGCGGTGGTCTACGGCCTCCTGTTCAAGGCGGCGGCGCAAACTCTGCTGACAATCGCAGCCGATCCAAAACATCTTGGTGCAAAGATTGGCATGACGAGCGTGCTGCATACATGGGGATCCGCGATGACGCACCACCCGCATGTGCATATCATCGTGCCGGGCGGTGGATTGTCGTCCGATGGCAAGCGCTGGAAGAACTGCCGCTCAGGCTTCTTCCTGCCGGTAAAGGTGCTCGCGCGTTTGTTCCGCCGCCTGTTCCTCGAAGGGCTGAGCGGATTGCACAAAGCAGGCAAGCTGCGCTTCTTCGGCAAACTGGCAAAGCTGGCCGACCCCGATACCTTCGCCGCCCATCTCGCGCCGCTGCGCAAAACCAACTGGGTGGTTTATGCCAAACCACCCTTCGGCGGGCCTGAGGCCGTGCTGGCGTACTTGAGCCGTTACACGCACCGCGTGGCGATCTCAAACCACCGCCTGATCAGCGCTGATGCCAACACTGTGGCCTTCCGGTGGAAAGATTATCGCATCAAACGTGGGGACAGGATGAAGGTCATGCGTCTGCCGACGTCCGAGTTCATCCGTCGCTTCCTGATCCATGTCCTGCCCTCCGGCTTCCACCGCATCCGCCACACAGGCTTCCTCGCGAATGGCATCCGTCGCGACAGGATCGCAAAGATCAGGTCTTTATTGGAGGTTGAAGCAGACGCCATTCCGAAAGCCCATGAGGATCAAGGTGTCGATACCGACGAACGAGACCAGTCCCAGCCGTGCCCCAAATGCGGTGGCGCAATGATCATCATCGAGACCTTCATGCGGGGCCAAACACCCAAGTCCCGCGCACCGCCATGGGAGGACGCCGCATGATACGACTATCAAATCGGGTCCTTCATTACGCGGACGCCGGACCCATCGGTGCGACCATCCCGCCAAAACCTGCGCTACAACAGGCCAATGGCGGCAAAACGGGATATCAATCAGCCAAATCGGGCTGGGAAAATCGACTTATCAGCGCTGCTTGTCATCACGCAGCCGATAGTTCTGCACATCAATCACCGCAGCCATAGTACACAATCCCCATAGCACCGAAATCCGCCCACGCTTTCCTCCTTGTCAGATTTGTCGCCGCTGCATCTCACGATGACAACAGCCACAAACCTTAGACAAAACTGACTTCCAGTCCGCGTAAGGCTTACGAGGCGACAACGAGGATTCCTAAATCAAAGTTCCCATCTGGGACGATGCCCGAGGGAGGGCGTGAGACACGGCGCCGATTCTGTAGCAACAGCCAAGACCAACGGTATGATTGCGGTTTCAACATTGCCGACCCACACCCAGCCAACCCCATCATGAACCTCAGAGTTCGAAGAGAACAAAGGCAACCTCTGACATCAAAAGCAGGAAACTCAGGAAACACGCATTGACAGATTAGAGAACAGCCAAGACCAACGGTATGATTGCGGTTTCAACATTGCCGACCCACACCCAGCCAACCCCATCATGAACCTCAGAGTTCGAAGAGAACAAAGGCAACCTCTGACATCAAAAGCAGGAAACTCAGGAAACACGCATTGACAGATTAGAGAACAAAGATCGTAAGACGATCGCGAAGATGCTGCGCCATGAACTTCCGCCTGGGTATCGTCGGTCGGAAGCGCCTCGGCGGCCAACGCTTGATGGTTATGTTGGTGTGGTCGATGAGATACTGCGCACAGACAAAGCCCTGATCAAAAAGCAGCGACACACGGCCAAGCGCATCTTTGAACGGCTGCGCGATGAGCATGGATATGCCGGCAGCCTGACCACGGTGACCTATTACGTGCGCGAGCAAAAACGGCGCACCAAAGAGGTGTTTGTGCCGTTGTCGCATCGGCCGGGCCATGCGCAGGTTGATTTTGGTGAGACGCTGGGCGTGATCGGTGGCGTGGAATGCAAGATCCACTTCTTCGTGATGAGCTTGCCACATTCTGATGCGGTGTTTGTGAAGGGATATCCAGCTGAGACAACCGAGGCGTTTTGCGATGGCCATGTGTCCGCCTTTGCATTCTTTGGCGGCATTCCGCAATCCATTCTCTACGACAATACCAAGATCGCCGTGGCTCGGATACTCGGGGATAAGACGCGCATCCGCACACGTCGGTTTACGGAACTGCAGTCGCATTACTTGTTTGATGACAAGTTTGGCAGACCCGCGCGAGGGAACGATAAAGGCAACGTTGAGGGCATGGTTGGATACACCCGCCGCAACTTCATGGTTCCCGCACCTCGCTATGACAGCTTTGATGATCTGAACGCACATTTGGAAGAGAAGTGTTTAGCACGTCAGGCCGATACGTTGCGGGGTCACACCCAAACCATAGGCGCACGCCTGATGTCGGATTTGGATGCTCTGATGGGATTGCCCGTCGCAGAATATGAAGCCTGCGATCACGTCAGCACGCGTGCAACGTCGATCTCAATGGTGCGCTATCGCAGCAATGATTACTCGGTGCCAGTAGCCTATGCGCACCACGATGTTCATGTGCGTGGGTTTGTGCATGAGGTTATCATCGGCTGCGGCAATGAGATTATTGCGCGGCACAAACGATCCTACACATCAGCGGATATGGTCTTTGACCCATTGCACTTTTTGCCCCTGCTTGAACAAAAGGTGGGTGCCCTGGATCAGGCCGCGCCTTTGCAGGGTTGGCATTTGCCAGATGTATTTGCCACGCTGCACCGACTGCTTGAAGCCAGAATGGGTAAGCCGGGCAAGCGAGAATACGTTCAAGTCTTGCGCCTTTTGGAGACCTTCGAAATGGATGTTGTGCAAGGCGCAATCCAGCAGGCAATAGATATGGGTGCAATTGGCTATGACGCCGTAAAACACCTTGTACTGTGTCGGGTTGAGAAGCGGCCACCACGATTGGATTTGGACTTCTATCCATACTTGCCCAAGGCCAATGTCGGCACAACACGCCCATCCAGTTACATGAGCTTGATGGGAAGGACCGCGGCATGACCGAAGCCCCTCGGATTCTTCTACGGCATCATCTTAAACAACTGCGACTGCCAACGTTCCAAGGCGAGTATGCCAAACAGGCGCAGCTCTGTGCTGCAGAGAACAAAGATCACATCCACTATCTGGCGCGGCTGTGTGAGATGGAATTGATCGACCGCGAACGCCGGATGATTGAACGGCGCATCAAAGCGGCGAAGTTCCCCAGCACCAAGAGCTTGGATAGCTTTGACTTCAAGATCATGCCAAGCTTGAACAAGCCCCTGACGATGGATCTGGCACGATGCGATTACGTTAATCGCAGGGAGAACATCATCGCGCTCGGCCCGTCAGGCACGGGCAAGACACACATCGCCCTGGGACTTGGGCTGGCTGCATGTCAAAGAGGACTGAAGGTGCGCTTCACAACGGCTGCGGCATTAGTCCATGATCTGATCGAGGCTCAAGATGAGCGGAGATTGCAGCGCCTTCAAAAGCAACTGACCAGCCAGAACCTGTTGATCATTGATGAACTGGGCTTCGTACCGCTCAGCAAATCTGGCGCAGAGCTGCTCTTCGAGGTCATATCCCAATGCTATGAACGCGGCTCCATCATCATAACCTCGAACCTGCCCTTCGATGAATGGACTGAAGTCTTTGGCTCTGAGCGGCTGACCGGTGCGCTACTCGATCGTTTAACCCATCACGTCCACATCCTCGAGATGAATGGCGAAAGCTATCGGCTCAAACACAGTCGCAACAACCGAAAATAACCAGCCCGCAATCACAGTCAGAATAATGCTGGCCTTATGGCCAGCATGCGCTTTGGCACGCTTCAGCTTTGTGACGAGCACGCGTGCAAAAGCGCCACAAAACATCAACCGAAGTGGCCCATTTTTACGCCGCGACATGGACCCATTTTACTCTGCGATTGACATCTAACCCCAAACCCAGCATCAACCACGGGCCGCGCGATTGCCAGACTGCGGGATGGCGCGCCAACTCTTGTGTGGTTCACTTTAACTCAGACAAGTCCGAAAGACCCCACTGCTTCGCTCAGACAGCAGCCGAATCGCCAGCCCTTGCGGGCGCCCCCCCCTGCGTCGATTGCCGGGCAGTCGACTTTCGGTCAATAGACGATCACGCGGCGGCCTGCGGCCTTGATTCCGCGCGGGGAGCCTCGTTCTAACGGTCGCTTTGCCCGCACGGCGATCATTGCGCCTTCAGATATCCTCTACGTCTTTGCCGTTGCCTGCAGCCAGTTGATGTAGAGCCGTTCAGCCATGGCATTAAACGTCTCCATCCGCTGGGCACAGGCGGCCTCAAGCTGATCGACGTTTTCCTTGCCAATCGCCTTGTCCAGCGCGCCAGCATATTCGGGGATGTTGTTCCAGGTTTGCACGGTGTCGGCCTCAATCTCGACATGGAACTGGGTGGAAAACGCCCGCGTGCCCCATTTGATCGCCTGCACGGCACAATCGGGCGAGGTGGCCAGCACCTGTGCCCCCACAGGCAGTTCGGTCACTTCGGCAGAGTGCCATTGCAGGCAGTCGAATTTCTCTGGCAGCCCGTCAAAGAACACGCCCGAGGCTCCGGCTTCGGTCAGGTAGACATCCAACACGCCGATCTCAGGGGTTTTGGAGGGGCCAACCTTGCCGCCCAGCGCCTCGGCCAGCAATTGATGGCCCAGACACAGGCCCAGATAGGGCACGCCCTGCACTTCGACCGCTTCTTTGATGAAGACCTTTTCGGCCACAAGCCAAGGATAGGCCTCTTCCTGCCAAGTATCCATCGGGCCACCCATGACCCACAAGGCGTCATAGCCCTCCATGCTGTCGGGTAGCGCCTCGCCCTCGTCCAGTTCAATCGGCTCCCAGGTATGGCCGTCTTCGCGCAGGAAATCGCGAAAGACACCGGGATGTTCGACACGTTCATGTTGCAGGACAAGGATATGCATGGGGTCGCCTCACTTTCCGTTTCGCGCCACGTTATGCCGCCGATGTGGGTGCTGACAAGCAGCGCGCGGGAACCGAACCCGAGATGACGGATTTGAGGGCTTCTGAGCGTTCCAGCAAACATGTCGGTCGGCTATGCGGGACAAGGACGAAACCGCTCTCGCGGTATTGGCGCTTGTGTCGAGGGTTTCGCGCTGATCGAAGCGCCGTGATTTTGTGAACTGACGATTCTGTTGGACGATTGGGACCTTCTCAATCTGACGATAGGAGGTTTCAATGTCAGACCAATATGTACCTGCACTGCGCCAGCGATTTCTCGAAGATATGCGGATCAAAGGGCTGCAGTCGAAAACGCAGACAATGTATTTGCGAGGGATGCGGGATTTTACGCGGTTTCTGGGTCACGCGCCGGATAGCGCGACACCGGAAGAGCTGCGGGCGTTCCAGCTCGATATGAAGGAGCGCGGCATTGGCGCACCGACCTTCAACAACCGGCTGACAGTGTTGAGTTTCTTCTTTGCGACGACGTGCCCGCGTCCCGAGATGAAGCGGCATATGCGCTATCAACGGGCGGCTAAGAAGATCCCCGTTGTGCTCAGCGCCGAGGAAGTCGCGCGTATTATCGAAGCGGCACCTGGGCCTGGGTTACGATACCGCGCGGCCTTCAGCGTGGCCTATGGTGGCGGGCTGCGCGCCAGCGAGGTCACCCATCTCAAAGTTGGCGACATAGATAGCGACCGGATGCTGATCCGGATTGAGCAAGGTAAGGGTCGTAAGGACCGGCAGGTCATGTTGTCGCCGAACCTTCTGAGCCTGTTGCGCGACTATTACCGAGAAGTGCGGCCGAGAGGTTGGATGTTCCCGGGTCGTAACCGGATCGATCCAATCTCGACGCGGCAGTTCAATCGGGCCTTTGGGGTCGCATGCGATTTTGCAGAGATCAAGAAGCAGGTGTCGCCCCACACTCTGCGGCACAGCTTTGCCACGCATCTGCTGGAGGGTGGGACCGACATCCGGGTGATCCAAGTGCTTCTGGGCCATGCCAAGCTGGAAACGACGACGATCTATACCAAGGTGGCAACCAAGACGATCCAGAGTGTCACCAGCCCGTTTGATCTGCTGGTGCGGCGGGAGGCCGGACCCGGTTAAACTAGGCTTCCATGTCTCGCCTCAAGCTGGAGGTCGCAGACATCTTCCGCGCCCATGGTGCTACCTATCGCCTGGCCCACGCCGGACACTTGAACCTACAGCAGTTAAAAGTGATGTCGGCGATAGAGAGCTGCCGGACCGCTGTGCTTGGCGGGCATGTTGCCGCTTGCACCAAATGCAGTCACCAGCACATCGCCTACAACTCGTGCCGCAATCGGCATTGCCCGAAGTGCCAAGGTGCAGCGGCGCAGGACTGGATGCAGGCGCGCATGGAAGACTTGTTGCCCATTGAGTATTTCCACGTGGTCTTCACGCTGCCATCGCAAATCGCCGACATTGCCTTCCAGAACAAAGCGGTGGTCTACGGCCTCCTGTTCAAGGCGGCGGCGCAAACTCTGCTGACAATCGCAGCCGATCCAAAACATCTTGGTGCAAAGATTGGCATGACGAGCGTGCTGCATACATGGGGATCCGCGATGACGCACCACCCGCATGTGCATATCATCGTGCCGGGCGGTGGATTGTCGTCCGATGGCAAGCGCTGGAAGAACTGCCGCTCAGGCTTCTTCCTGCCGGTAAAGGTGCTCGCGCGTTTGTTCCGCCGCCTGTTCCTCGAAGGGCTGAGCGGATTGCACAAAGCAGGCAAGCTGCGCTTCTTCGGCAAACTGGCAAAGCTGGCCGACCCCGATACCTTCGCCGCCCATCTCGCGCCGCTGCGCAAAACCAACTGGGTGGTTTATGCCAAACCACCCTTCGGCGGGCCTGAGGCCGTGCTGGCGTACTTGAGCCGTTACACGCACCGCGTGGCGATCTCAAACCACCGCCTGATCAGCGCTGATGCCAACACTGTGGCCTTCCGGTGGAAAGATTATCGCATCAAACGTGGGGACAGGATGAAGGTCATGCGTCTGCCGACGTCCGAGTTCATCCGTCGCTTCCTGATCCATGTCCTGCCCTCCGGCTTCCACCGCATCCGCCACACAGGCTTCCTCGCGAACGGCATCCGTCGCGACAGGATCGCAAAGATCAGGTCTTTATTGGAGGTTGAAGCAGACGCCATTCCGAAAGCCCATGAGGATCAAGGTGTCGATACCGACGAACGAGACCAGTCCCAGCCGTGCCCCAAATGCGGTGGCGCAATGATCATCATCGAGACCTTCATGCGGGGCCAAACACCCAAGTCCCGCGCACCGCCATGGGAGGACGCCGCATGATACGACTATCAAATCGGGTCCTTCATTACGCGGACGCCGGACCCATCGGTGCGACCATCCCGCCAAAACCTGCGCTACAACAGGCCAATGGCGGCAAAACGGGATATCAATCAGCCAAATCGGGCTGGGAAAATCGACTTATCAGCGCTGCTTGTCATCACGCAGCCGATAGTTCTGCACATCAATCACCGCAGCCATAGTACACAATCCCCATAGCACCGAAATCCGCCCACGCTTTCCTCCTTGTCAGATTTGTCGCCGCTGCATCTCACGATGACAACAGCCACAAACCTTAGACAACGAGAGGTTGGATGTTCCCGGGTCGTAACCGGATCGATCCAATCTCGACGCGGCAGTTCAATCGGGCCTTTGGGGTCGCATGCGATTTTGCAGAGATCAAGAAGCAGGTGTCGCCCCACACTCTGCGGCACAGCTTTGCCACGCATCTGCTGGAGGGTGGGACCGACATCCGGGTGATCCAAGTGCTTCTGGGCCATGCCAAGCTGGAAACGACGACGATCTATACCAAGGTGGCAACCAAGACGATCCAGAGTGTCACCAGCCCGTTTGATCTGCTGGTGCGGCGGGAGGCCGGACCCGGTTAAACTAGGCTTCCATGTCTCGCCTCAAGCTGGAGGTCGCAGACATCTTCCGCGCCCATGGTGCTACCTATCGCCTGGCCCACGCCGGACACTTGAACCTACAGCAGTTAAAAGTGATGTCGGCGATAGAGAGCTGCCGGACCGCTGTGCTTGGCGGGCATGTTGCCGCTTGCACCAAATGCAGTCACCAGCACATCGCCTACAACTCGTGCCGCAATCGGCATTGCCCGAAGTGCCAAGGTGCAGCGGCGCAGGACTGGATGCAGGCGCGCATGGAAGACTTGTTGCCCATTGAGTATTTCCACGTGGTCTTCACGCTGCCATCGCAAATCGCCGACATTGCCTTCCAGAACAAAGCGGTGGTCTACGGCCTCCTGTTCAAGGCGGCGGCGCAAACTCTGCTGACAATCGCAGCCGATCCAAAACATCTTGGTGCAAAGATTGGCATGACGAGCGTGCTGCATACATGGGGATCCGCGATGACGCACCACCCGCATGTGCATATCATCGTGCCGGGCGGTGGATTGTCGTCCGATGGCAAGCGCTGGAAGAACTGCCGCTCAGGCTTCTTCCTGCCGGTAAAGGTGCTCGCGCGTTTGTTCCGCCGCCTGTTCCTCGAAGGGCTGAGCGGATTGCACAAAGCAGGCAAGCTGCGCTTCTTCGGCAAACTGGCAAAGCTGGCCGACCCCGATACCTTCGCCGCCCATCTCGCGCCGCTGCGCAAAACCAACTGGGTGGTTTATGCCAAACCACCCTTCGGCGGGCCTGAGGCCGTGCTGGCGTACTTGAGCCGTTACACGCACCGCGTGGCGATCTCAAACCACCGCCTGATCAGCGCTGATGCCAACACTGTGGCCTTCCGGTGGAAAGATTATCGCATCAAACGTGGGGACAGGATGAAGGTCATGCGTCTGCCGACGTCCGAGTTCATCCGTCGCTTCCTGATCCATGTCCTGCCCTCCGGCTTCCACCGCATCCGCCACACAGGCTTCCTCGCGAACGGCATCCGTCGCGACAGGATCGCAAAGATCAGGTCTTTATTGGAGGTTGAAGCAGACGCCATTCCGAAAGCCCATGAGGATCAAGGTGTCGATACCGACGAACGAGACCAGTCCCAGCCGTGCCCCAAATGCGGTGGCGCAATGATCATCATCGAGACCTTCATGCGGGGCCAAACACCCAAGTCCCGCGCACCGCCATGGGAGGACGCCGCATGATACGACTATCAAATCGGGTCCTTCATTACGCGGACGCCGGACCCATCGGTGCGACCATCCCGCCAAAACCTGCGCTACAACAGGCCAATGGCGGCAAAACGGGATATCAATCAGCCAAATCGGGCTGGGAAAATCGACTTATCAGCGCTGCTTGTCATCACGCAGCCGATAGTTCTGCACATCAATCACCGCAGCCATAGTACACAATCCCCATAGCACCGAAATCCGCCCACGCTTTCCTCCTTGTCAGATTTGTCGCCGCTGCATCTCACGATGACAACAGCCACAAACCTTAGACAAAGTTGGCTTTCGCTGCGCTTGCGCCAATGCCCGCTTTAGTTGGACTGAAGGGAAATCATGAACGACATCGTCCATATCGGGAAGCCTAGCGTTCAAGGCCTATCCCATAGAGGTCGTGTGCCGCAGCAATATCCGACTTAAGCCCCCAATCGTCAAAAATGGATCGGGCAGACGCAAAATCCATCTCATCTTCGTGCTGCGTATGGGGCCAGTCGCTGCCCCAGACAAAATGCTCTTCTCCCAGTTTGGACAAAAGCGCACTAGCGTGATCGGTCACGTCAAATGGCGAGCGGTAATGGGCGGAAAACTTGAAATAGAGCGAAGAGACGTCTGTCAGTGTCTTCGTCGCCAGGATCATTGGGTCGCGATTGGGGTTTAGATCGGATGGCAACCCAAAGTGATCGACAACGATCCGCACACCTTGATCCGTCAGTGGGGCAAGGATAGGGGCAAGACGTGGACCCTCAAGGTGGATTTCAAGATGCAGGCTGTGTTGGCGTAATTTGTGAAAGAATGCCTGAACTGCTTTCGATGCCAGATCCGGCAGGTCCTTGCCGCGTACAAGGTTCCATCGGACACCCCGCACTCCTGCCAATACCAATTCAGCAAGCGCGTCGTCGCTGACATCCAGGGCCACAACAGCCACGCCCGCAAAACGCTTGCGGTCCAATTTGGCAAGGGCCGCACAAAGCTCTGAATTATCAGTCCCAAGGAAACTCACCTGAACAATGACACCGCCTCTTATGCCGTAGCGCTGCTGGTGCTCAAGCCATTTGGACAGTGGGGCGGGCGCGGACGGCATGTATCGCGCATCAGGAATGGAAGCGATTTTTTCGTAGATATGCGCGTGACAATCAAAGTCTATCAATGTTGGCTCCTCTTAATTCATATATGACTAGTTGACTATATGGGTCAACATGCTCTAGGGACTAAGTTGGGAGGATTCTATGTCTATTGGTCTGAATGCCACTGATAACCGGCTTCCGGCATATGCCCGGCTGCGCGATACTCTTGCCTCTCGTATTGCGAATGGCGAATGGACGGCGGATCAGCCCATTCCATCCGAAGCGCGTTTGGCAAAGGAATATGGACTGTCCGTCGGTACCGTGCGCAAGGGTGTTGACGGCCTCGTCGGCGAAGGTCTGCTGGAGCGCCGCCAGGGCTCGGGCACCTATGTCAAAGCACCCGCGTTTGATGCGACTTTGTTTCGTTTCTTTCAGTGGCGTGAAGTTGACGGTGGCCAAGTCTCTGATTCCATCCAGTCATTTGATCCTGCGCAGCGCCAGCACCGCTCCGACCGAGGCCGCTGAGGCGCTTGGCACATCTGACGTCATCAAGATCGTGCGCTTGCGGAGCCTGTCTGATTTTCCGGTCTTGTTCGAAGAAATTTACATTCCAGCTGCGCAGTTTGCGGGCTTTGAAGAGCTACCTGAAGACGCATTCGGTCCGTTGCTCTATCCACTCTATTTCGAACATTTCGGCGTGCTCGTGAAAAGGGCCACAGATGATCTGTCGTTCGGAAAGGCATCTGATGCAGTGGCACAGCAATTGCGATTGCAGCCGGGTGATCCGCTCGCTGTGATCCGCAGAACTGCCTTCGACATCGAAGGCAAGCCCGTTGAATGGCGGATAGCACGCGGCAGCGCTGCGCAATTCCGCTACCGCAGCGAAATTATTTAACGACACCAAGGGAGAGTCATAGTGAATATCAAAACAACACTTGCCGGCCTGAGCGCGCTTGCGGTCTTGGCAACGCCAGTCTTGGCCGAATACCCGGAGCGGGCCATCGAACTAACCATTCCCGCGGGCGCAGGCGGCGGCACTGATACCAGTGCGCGCAAACTGGCGATCTGCTGGAAGAGGCGCTTGGCACGTCCATTGCCGTTCTGAACGGCGGCGGCGGAGGCGGCTCCGTTGGCGCATCACAGTTCATGCAGGCCAAGGCGGACGGATATTCCCTCTTTGCCACATGGAACAGCCCGTTGACCACCGTACCACAGGTGCAGAACGTGGCTTACTCGCTCGACAGCTTCACGCCCATCGCGTCCACCTCTGAAACGGCCTATACGCTTTGCGTCAACGCAGACTTTCCCGCCGCAACCGGTGAAGAGTTCCTGGCAGAGCTAGCCGCAAACCCAGCCAAATACACCTACGGGAATGACGGCATCGGCGGGACCATGCAGCTTGCTGCCGAGCGCATTTTCCAAGCCAAAGAGATCGAGGCCATCGCTATTCCCTTCGGAGGAGCCGGTGAGACGCTTCAGAACTTCCTGGGCGGACATGTTGATATCTACGGCGGCTCTATCTCTACGGTCCTGCCTTACGTCGAAACAGGTGAGGCAAAATGCTTGCTGGTAACCTCGGCGAACGATGTCCCCGCCTTGCCGCAGGCGTCTGGTTTGGAAGCATTGGGAATGGGAGACGAGGAAACGCTACTATGGCGTGCGATCCTTGGGCCAAAAGATCTGGACCCAGCCATCGTCACAAAATTGGCAGACATTAGACCTGTTTCGCAATAGGTATACCGGAGCTACGCCAAAACCCGAAACTTCTCATGAGTTATGACGCGAAAATTGTCTGAGACTTGGCTTCGGAATGTTTTCCACTCGTTTGGTATGGTTACGCGGAAGAACTTCAGGATTGCATTCGCAAACTGTTTTTGGGTTGGGTAATGATGATTGTGCGTCACGAACTGGTGCATGACAGCCCATAATCGTTCAATGGGGTTCAGGTGCGGGCAGTATGGCGGCAACTGGATAAGGTGGATGCGGCAATCTGGCCTTGCGAGAAACGCCCTGACATCCGGCCCTTTGTGATAGGGCGCGTTGTCCCAGATGACGTGGATTAATCGCTTGTCGGGGTTGCGCGTTTCAATCTTGGCTAGAAGCTGCGTGGCACTGACACCGTCGACGGTGGTTGGCTCGACAAAGGGCGCGTCGAAGGTTTCAAGGTTGAGCCCGCCATGGATATTCACACGGCCTCGCCCAGCAGTGGTCGGGACTGCGGGGTTTGAGCCTGCCTTCACCCAGCCATATGCAGGCTTTGTCTGATATTCTGGGTGGACGGCATCAGCGAAATAAACGGCTTCATCAGCGCCAAGCTCGGTCATCAACCGCTCGTACATCGTAATGAAGCTGGCCTGTTTCTCGACAGATACACCCCGTGGCAGGGCCTTGGGTTTGCGATACTCAAACCCGAGCCGGGCAAGAAGCTTGATGCAGCCAGAATGCGAGTAGCGCAGGCCAAATTCTGTTGAAATATGGGCTCTTATCTCAACTGTCGAACGGCAGAAGCGACCGTTCAGCCAATCGCATAATGCAGCCTCTTGATCTGGGGCCATACGAGATTGACCCCCTTTCCAGCCATCGGCGGCAAGCGCGTCCCAGCCGCTTTCACGGTAGGTTTTGTGCCAGCCACGAATGGTGTCGTCGTCCAAATATAGAAATTCCGCGATTACTTGACAGGACTTCCCGTCATCCAGCAAAAGGAGCGCATTTGCACGCCGTGCAATCCCATGATCTTCGCGTTGACTGCGCACACAGGACTCAAGCTCAAGGCGCTCCGTGGGAGAAAGAAAGTTGGGACGGATCATGCGGCTAGCTGAATCGTTCTACGGTCAGACGTCAACCCGTCAAAAGTCGGGTGCTCGAGGACTCTGTGTATAGATTTCTGCCATTCCAGCTTCACCGAAGCAGTGGAGTTTGCCGGAATGGCCGTACTGAAAGTTTTACGAGCACGTCCAGAGTTGTTTTTCCGCCTTTCCGGAATACGTCCGGCGGATTTTGATGCTCCGGTTTGTCAGCTTCACCCGATTTGGCTTGCCGGTGAAGCCGCGTGTTTGTCCCGAAAGAACAGACAACGGGCCATCGGGGGCGGCAGGAAGTATCGGCTGCAACTGGCGGAACAAATGCTTTTGTGCCTGATCCATTACCGCACATACGCCGGCCAGGCCTTTGTTGGCCTGCTTTTCGACATTTCCAGCCCCACAGTTTGCCGCCGCGTTCGCGCCATGACGACGGTGATGGCTGGCCATTTCGCCATGCCGGAGCGCAGGATCAAATTATCGACACAGGAAAGAAACGATCTTCTCTATCCTGTGATCGATGGTACCGGGCGCCCTGTTCAGCGCCCCGGGACGCCGTCAAGGCGCAAAGCCAGTTATTCAGGAAAGAAGAAACGCCATACAGCGTCGCACCGGATCATTACCGACGACAGGAAAAGGATCCTGGCCGTTGGTCCTGCACAGCCCGGGCGAAAGCACGACAGGCGGATATATGATGAAGCGCGCGTGGACAAGCCCCCCGGTGTGCCTGTCCCGGGCGATCCCGGTTATCCGGGAACGTCGCTGGAAGTCCCGCTCAAAGCCTCAGGGACAGGGGAATCGCGCTTAAAGTTTGACAGCGGTTGCGAATTGGATTCTGGAGGTTTCATCACTTGATGGAGCTTCGCGATGCCCAACCTGGACAGCTGTTTCAATGAGATGGATGACCCACGCGGCGGCAATGCGCCACGTCACAGGTTCTGTGATCTTATGACGATCAGCCTTTTATGCGCGCTTTGCGGCGGCGATACAGCGGTCGACATGGAGCTTTTCGGTCATATGAAGGAGGATTTTCTGCGCGATTTTCTCGAATTGCCTCATGGCGTACCCTGTCATGACGCTTGTTCCCGTCTGTTCCGGATGATGAAGCCGACCGGTTTTCAAGCGTTTTATGACAAGTTTCGTGCCGATTTTACGGCTGGATGTGGAGAGGAACCAGCCATCGCTATTGATGGCAAAGAGATGCGACGCGGCTTTGACAAGGCCGCCGGGCAATCGAATATGAACATTGTCACGGCCTTTGCACATGGGGCGCGGCTGACCCTTGGCATCAAGCAAAGCGCCAGGGGCGGCGGCGAGATCCTGGCCCTGCGCGAGTTGATCGAGATGCTTGACATTCATGGCATCACCATCACCGCTGATGCGTTACATTGCCAGCGAGAGACCTGTGAATTGATCGTAAAAGAAAGCGGTAACCACTGCCTTCAACTCAAAGGCAATCAGGGCGACATGTTGGCCGATGTCCGGGCTTTCGCGGAAGACGAAGACACAGATTACATTGATGAATATAACACAATTGATGCTGATCATGGTCGTGTGGAAGAGCGGTCATACCGCGTCCACGATGTGCCGGAATATCTGATCAATACCCATAAGTGGCCGCATCTTCAGGCTTTCGTCCATGTCGCCTCCAGGCGCGCGGTTGGCGACAAGACCAGTCACGCCGAACGGCTTTATCCGCTCTCCAAATGTCCCGCGGCTCAGGGGGCCGCCACACTGATCCGCGGCCAGTGGCAAATTGGGAACAGCTTGCATTGGTCTCTCGACGTGGTGATGAACGACGACCGACACCGCGCGCGAAAAGATCACGCGCCAGCCAGCTTTGCCGCTTTGAGGCGGATTGCCTTGAGCATCATCAAGGCCAATCCTGCAAAAGGATCAAATCGCGGCAAATTCAAAAAAGCGGGCTGGAGCAATGAGGTCCTGCGAACACTAATCAAAGGCTTTTGAAGCGCGATTGCCCTGGCCTCAAGGAACCATCCCCTTGCCAAAGAGCGGAAAAGCTGCAACACATGGCACGCAAAGCTGCGCATCGGCGTAGAGCATGGAATTTGCCGCATGAAAAAGTTCGGGATTTTTGCCGATACCCATCGCAATAATGGCCAGGCGAATATGATCGCAAGGAATGTAGCGGCCTTGGCAAACCTGAATTTGAAAACAGCCTGACCAAATGGGCAGGGATACCTCAGTTCAAAAACAACCGCCCTTATTGCGAATCGAGTCTATTATTGAGGCCTCGGTCAATGATCCCGGCTATGTCGAGTTTCTTGCCACCAAAGGCGAAGTACCCAACGTCGTCAAAGGGGGCGACCTGGGCGTTCGTTTGCAGGCTGAGTTTGACGCGTTGGCCGAGGTTTCCAAAGGCCTCGGGCTGTAACCGATGGAAAAGCGTCAGGATATCGTGCTGGGCCTCGTCTTTGTGGGGTTGGGACTTGCGGCGGCGTGGATGGCGACATCCTATAGCGGCGCGGGCGGGACCTATCCCATGGTGCTTGGCATTATCCTGACACTGTTTGGTGGGGCCGTTGCGTTGAAGGCGTCGCGGTCCCTGTCGAGGGCGGAACGGACACTGATTGAAGCGCCCTCAAAGATGATCACAGCGGTTATTATCGCTGTGATCTACGTGGCGTTGATCGTGCCGCTCGGCTTTTACACATCCTCTTTTTTGTTGATGCTGGCCTTGCCGATCGCGCTGGGGTTTCGGCAAGGGATTTACGCGCTGATCGTGGCCCTTGTGTTCATGGTTATCGTCTCCCTCGTCTTCTCGGTCCTTCTGGAAAAACCGTTGCCCAGAGAAGCCTTGTTACCATTGTTTGGGTTTGGAGGCTAAGAGGCTGTTCCAAAAGTAGTTGAGTGATATCATGTGTTTATGATTCATTGGTTTTGAAAGAACCTGGAGGGTCCCATGACGTGGACAGACATCACCCGCGCGGAGCACAGGCGTAAAACGGGCTTTTATCCAAGCGATTTAACTATGGAGGAATGGGCGCTTGTTCGGCCCCTGTTACCTGCCGCGAAGCGAGGTGGTCGCCCTCGCAAGACGAATCCGCGCCGTGTTGTGAACGCGATTATGTATATGGCGACCACGGGATGTCAGTGGCGCATGATCCCGCGGGATTTCCCGGCGATCTCGACTGTGCAGAACTGTTTTTACGACTGGCGCGACAACGGTCTGTTACACCGGATCAACCATCTGTCAATGATGGCGGCGCGCGAATTGTCGGGCCGTGAGGCGAGCCCCACTGCGGGCGTTATTGACAGCCAGAGCGTAAAAACAACGGAAAGCGGCGGCATTTCAGGCTTTGATGCGGGCAAAAAGATCAAAGGGCGCAAGCGTCACATCGTGACAGACACGCAAGGTTTCCTGTTGCCGATCCTTGTTCACGCCGCCGATATACAGGATCGGGATGGTGCTGTGGATGGTCTCAAAGCACTGCGCATCCGCTTCCTGCGGCTGGGGCACATCTTTGCGGACGCAGGATATGCAGGGCCAAAGCTTCGGGATGCTTTGGCCCTGCAGGGAAAATGGACATTGGAGATTGTCAAGCGCCCTGACAAAGCCGAGGGGTTCGTTCTTCCACCACGAAGACGGGGTGTCGAGCGAACATTCGCGTGGCCGGGACGTTGCCGTCGTTTGGCAAAAGATCGGGAGGCAACCGTTGAAAGTTCCGTAGCATGGGTTTTGGTTGCCGGTATTCGCCTCTTGACAAGGCGGATAGCAAGGCATTCTGTTCAAACATAAACTTTTGAGTCAGACTCTAAGACATGGAATTCTATACCCAAGCCCTCAGCAATGTTCTGACCTTCTGGCCGCTGACGGCGATGATCGGGGCCACGCTGCTTGGTGTATTCATCGGCGCGCTGCCCGGTTTGAACCCGGTCATGGCGATCGCCTTGCTACTCCCTTTGACCTATTCGATGGACCCGCTTGTGGCGCTCGCGATGGTAGCGGGCATTTACAATGGCTCAATGTATGGCGGCGCAATTCCCGCGATTCTGCTGCGTATTCCCGGCACACCTGCTTCTATTGCAACGACATTTGACGGCTTCCCGATGGCCGATAAGGGCGAGGCCGCGAAGGCATTGAAAATTGCCTGCTGGTCCTCGGCGGTCGGCGGTCGGCGGCATTGCCAGTGCTATTGCGTTGATGACTGTTGGCCCACTTCTCGCCCGGGTAACGCTCTTTTTTGGTCCCGCCGAGTATTTCTGGATCGCTATTTTTGGGATGGCTTCGGTGGGTGTAATGGTTGGATCAGACCCGATCAAAGGTATCATGGCTGCGGTTCTGGGGTTGCTCATCGGCACTATCGGTATTGATAGCCTGTCCGGCCAAGCCCGTTATACATTTGGGCAAACATGGCTGCTGGGCGGACTTGATCTCATTGTGGTGCTGGTCGGGCTCTATGCTTTGCCGCCAGTTCTGCAACTGGCCGAGAAATGCGACCTTAAAGGTTTGTCAGCAGCACAGCTCAAACTGACCAATGTACCGTTCAAGCCTGGTGAAATCCGCTCGTTGGTCCCGACTTGGATAAGGTCCTCCGGCATCGGCATTGGCGTCGGTATTCTGCCCGGGGCCGGTGGCAACATCGCAGCATTCCTCAGCTACAACGCGGCCAAGAACGCCTCCAAAGACCCCGATAGATTCGGCAAAGGCAATCCGCAAGGTGTGGCTGCCGCTGAGAGCGGGAACAATGCGGATAACGCCGCTTCGATGATCCCTGCGCTCGCCTTGGGCATCCCGGGCAACGTGGTTGCCGCATTGGTTCTCAGCGCATTGACAATCCACGGGCTACAGCCCGGCCCGCAGCTGTTTCACCAGAACCCGATCCTTGTAGGTGGGTTCATGATGGAAATGCTGATCACATCGCTGTTGATCTTCCTGCTCGGCGGGGCCGTGGCAACCCGAGTGTTCGCGCAATTCCAGCGACTGCCTGGGGTGCTGCTGGTTCCGTCAATTCTCATCCTCATGTGCGTTGGAGTCTATGTTATCAACGGACGCCCCATTGACCTGTGGGTGATGTTGCTGGCC